>JAYTOY010000080.1:0-60520 GCA_043747555.1 Pseudobdellovibrionaceae bacterium
CAAGCAATTGCCCTAAAGAAACCACAGTTTCACCTTGTCCACGCACAGCTTCTTTTTCTAAAGCCATTTTGTTTACTTTAATAAATTCATGAGTCGAAGCTGATTTACCTGATTCGCCGCAGTTTGACGTGCCGGAAGAAATCGCAAAAGTTTGGTTATTATAAAAACCATTTGTTGTGCTTGAAAAAACTTGGATCATTCCAGGCTTTTGCCCAAAAATAACCGAGCCAATTCCGCATCCTGCCATCCCGTAGCCCTGTCCTGTAAATTGATCGTGCAAAGACTTTGTTTTTTCTGCTTGAGCACTGAATCCCATGCAAAACACCGCTCCCGCGATAAAAATTGATTTTTTCATTAAAACCTCCGTTTAGAAAAATCAGTTCGTTCTCCGTATGCTAAAGCGTAGTTTAGCAATTTCAACGACATTAGAGGACGACCCGCATTAAGACGGCCAGGTCAGTTTTTCTTTTGGAAACTCAATCCAAGTTTCATTGCTCGGAAAATCAGCAGGTCGGGGTTCGGTTTGCCCTGAGGCTTTTAAATATCCCGTCAGCGCGCAAATAAAAGCTTCAAATGCGTGGTTATTTTCCACCATCAGCCGCTGGTCTTGCTCATAAAGAAAAGCTAATTTATGAAGACTTAATTGTTGAACTATAATTTTTCGACTTTCATTGCCACTGGTTGCATGACGGTGATAACGCAAATGGGTCTTGCCTATATTTAAGGCTCTACCGATGCGCCAGATCGAAAGTTTCGGAAAGACCTCGATACTTGGAAGCTTTAATCGTCGCTCAATAAATCCGGCCCGAGCTAATAAGGGGGCTAAATTGGCGCCTAACGCAGGCCCCACATTCATGGGCTCTTCGATCTCAGATTTCAAATACATTTCAACAGGCCGCTCAGTGTAAGGTGTAAAAAGTTTTTTGGGCTTTTTTTGTCTTTGCTCTTCCTGATTGTGCTTTCGCATCCATTGAATATGTTCAACTTGGCAGGACTCGTATCCGGGACAAGGCAAATCACAACGATTGCAAAACGGTTGCACCCACGGCACATCCCACGCCACCGATTCAACTTTGCCTTTATAACTTTCGATGATTTCATGAATTTTTAGATCCGCTGAAATTTGAGCTTCGCTATTAATTTTTTCAAACATATTCGACAAAAAAAGTTTATTAAACTTAGGAAAATACTCAACCACAGCAACACAGGCTTTGTCGGCTTTTCCCCCACTTAAGGAAACACCAATAAACCTTTGCACCTCACCCCTGAAATTTACAAGGGATCGATTAAAGTTGCGTTCATCACTTGAAAGCCGGCCTTTTGACATTCTTCAGCTACTTTCTGCTTTCGCTCAGGAGCCCAGACTAACACGCATCCACCGCCTCCGGCTCCACAAATTTTTGCAACCGACTGATGGCTTGCTGAAATATTGCGAAGCTTTTCAATTTCAGGCGAAGTGAAAGCGGGAGTCAACTGCACTCGCGCCTGATATTCGCGCTGAAAAAGTTCTGGTAGATCTGAATATTGCTTCTTAGCAATATTTTGAACCATCTGCGCCGACACTTTTTGTAAATCTTTAAGGGCTGATAAGACCCTTTGATCTTGGCCCACTGCTGATTTTAAAACCTCAAAATTATTAAGCCCAGAATGATGGCTGCGACCGGTATAGATCAGTAAAAAAGCATCCTGAATCCAATTTTCTTTCACAGGCTTTACTTCTTGCGTAACTCCCTCGGCGCTGTAACTTAAAATATTCATGCCGCCCGAGGCGGCCGGATAATAATCTTGGGTCCCCGTTGGCGTCGATAAAATTTGTGCTTCCAAATTATGAGCTACATGCACCATCTGATGGACTGTCACCCATTGACGATTCGTCATTTGCGAAAAAGCTTTCAGGAGCGAAATCATTAAACTGGAACTGCCGCCCAGGCCTCCGCCCACAGGACTTTCCGAGCGTGTTTTTAAGGAAAAACCTTGCTGAGGTTGAAAGTAACCAATCAAACTTTGAAATAATTTTAACTTCGGATCTGTTGCAGAAAAAAATTCTGCAAGACTCGCAAAATGACATCTCAGATGGACATCTAAGGATTCAATTTCTATCTGATGGTCATCTCTTGGCGTTAACTGCACTTCGGTCCAAATACTGATCGCCACGTTTAAGGTTTGGCAGGGTCCGATAAAAGAATACAGGGGCCACATATCTAGGGTACCACCTGCTAAATCCACTCGGGTCGGAGATTTTATTATAATGGATTTCACGCTTAGACTCTCATTTCGTAGGAATCAGTCCAGGAAGTTTCAATTTATCAATTTCCTTCTGTTCAATATAAAAAAGGTCAACACTTTGACTTGTTTTGGCGACAGCCACACTTCTTTCAATCTCATCAATTTTTATTTTCTGAAAAGGGCCCCAGGCTAACTCGAAAATAGTTTTTTCTTGAGGGTCTCTAATTTGGATTTTATTTTGTCCCTTAAAATAAATTTTAGGATCAATAAAATCAATAAGACCTAGCTTGCTTAAATTCGTGATAAATTCGGGAACAATTTTTTCGCCCAAAATTTGCTCGGTACCCTTGGAAGTGAGGACCCATTTCTGATTTTTGAATTTTAAAACCTGCTTTTTTAAAGCACTTTCCAGGGCTATCGCGTTGGCTTCATCTTTATTGAAAGAAAAAATCTGTGTGCGATCCTTAAATGATGCGCTTTTTAAAAATTTCAACTTGTTAAATAAATTATCATCTAATCGCATCAGAAAAACCGGATCAGAGGTCATGGCATAGACTGATTTATCTTTATTTTGCGCCAGCACGGCTTGCCACTTTTTGTCCTCTAATTCCATGAACACCTGGACTTGAAGATCTGCTAGGCCGTATTTTTTTTGATCAGCCGCCGAAATGTTTTTTTCAGCGACTATTTCTTCCGCATTAGTAACGGTAAACTGCGACAGCATTTCCCGGATTCGATTTTGATCTTGACGAACTTCCGGCTGACCCTTCACAACCCATAGGTCCTGCTTTTTTTCTAGCTGTAAACCACCCCGTGCGTTTATTATTTCAATTTTTTTAATTGAACTTAGCTTTCCACGCAACAGACGGCGATCTCGGAAGTCAGATGGACTTTTCTGAATCCAAGTGGCCCAATCTGACGCACCTACAAAAACTTGTGAGTCTCCTTTTTTTCGAAGATAGGTATTCTGTTCAAAAGTTTTCTCGGAGCCTATTTCAAGCACAATATTTTTTTTATTTTGTTGGGTGATCGAAATATCACCGGAAGGCCTTATCAAACCATAAACCGAGATGTCGCTGGCTAATTTTGAAACTGTCGAAATGACTTTCTGCCTTGTCAATTGCAATAAAAAATCATCGGCAGCGGCATTATCAGCCCAGTCTTCGATCGGTGAAATCATTTTCCACCCATCAACCGTTTTATCAAGAATGATCTTTTGATTTGGCTGATTCTTATTTGAAATAGAAAATGTTTGGACCTGCTCTGGCAAAAAAGGGACTAGAACTGAATCCTGAATCTTCTGTTCGTCGTTTTTTTTATCTCTTTGTAAATCCCAAGCGGTAAAAACCCCTAGAATTCCTACAAAGACTAAAAAAAGCCAAGTCGACCTATTACGCATGCCTACGACGCAACCATATAAAAAGACCGGTCAGTAAGAATGCTAGCGGCATAGGTAAAATTAAGCCCCAGAAAAGAACGGCTTCTTTGGTGCTTGATAGATCAATTCTTGTTCCACCTGGTTCTTTTGGCGTGATACTGATCAGGTTATCTTCTTTCGCTAGAAGGGCTACCGAGTTTAGAAGCAAATCCCGATTAACATATAAAGATAACATTTGATTGGTTAAAAAATGGAAGTCACCAAAGGCAATAAGATTAAAAGGCGTATCGTTTTTTCCACCTTCAGGAAACGGACCGGTGGCTGCCATCGCTAAATTATGATTTGCCCTACTTCCTTGTTTAACCATGGCCGGATCCGTGTAAAACATTGAAGCCGGCGCCACAACCATTTCATCAACGCTGATTTCAGGACTAACCCCTATCGTTCTTTTTAATGCCAATGGTCTCATCATACTAATGCCATCATTTTTTGAAAAAACTTTTGTGACAGAATGGGTGTCTGAAAATTTCGATCCCTTCGTAGGCTCTTTAGGAACCACAATCGGCCCCATCGGTGAGTTTAAAACATTCATCACAAAGCCATTTTCAATCTGCAATCCGGCTTTATTAAGAATTTTATCAAGGCCCGATTTATCAGGGTAAGATAAGGCAACGAGGATACTTCCCCCAGTTTTTAGGTAGCCTTCAATGGCTTGAATTTCTAAACTTTGAAACGGCTGCGCCGGCCCTACAATGGCTAAAACATCCATATCGGTCGGCATTTTTCCTACAGAAGAAAAGTTAATCGAGCTTGCCGTGTAGTTATTATCCTTTAAAAGATTTTTTAAAAACCCAGTGCCCTCGGCCGAATCCATGGATTCAAGGTCGGCTTCCCCGTGCCCGATCGTAAAATAAATTGTCTTACTTTTCTCGCGAGTAACTCGCACTAAAGCTGACGTTAAAGTCTGCTCATCTAATTTTTCAATGCGGCTTGTTTTACCATTATAATCTAGATAAACGGCCTGAGCTCCCCGAAAATCATACCTTTTTGCAATATCAGGTTGTTCGTTGGCTTCGACGAACTCAAGCTTCAAATTCTGGGTTTGATCTTGATAACGGCGAATAAGTTCTGTGAAAGCTTTTCTATTTTCCTCTAAGTTAGAGGAATTTTCTTTATAAAGGTAAACAACTTTTAAATCGGTTTTTAGATTTCTTAAAAGTTGAATCGATTGCTCGGATAAAGAATTTACCTGATTCACAGAAAAGTCCCAAGTCTTATAGTGCCTAGCTCCAAGAACGTTCGCGGCAATCATAAAGCCCATAAAGCCTAAGATCAAAACACCCATATTGGTGCCTTGCTTTGTGGTCTTCATAGAAAAAAAATCGCTGAAGAATTTTCGATCGGTAAAAACTCCAAAGAGGATAAAAAAACCAAAAAGCCCTAAAAGAACCGAGAAAAATGGAATCCATTCGACAATAATCGATTTCGCAATCGCAAAACACAGCAGTGAAATGATGGCAAATATAAATGAAATTTTACCTAATCGACTCATAAAGATCTCCAGCGAAAAGATTCAACCACTCGCTCGGTCAAAAAAACAAAAAAGGCCATGACGCTGACTAAGAAAATAACTGAACTGGTCCTGAGCGTACCAAAAACAAGGGCTGATAAATGGGTGTTTAAAGAAACGTGTTCAAAAACGGCTCGCAAAGTTTGACTGTCAACAGTGTCAGCAACACTTCCCAAAAACCAAAGTAAAATATTAAAAATAACCGACATTACAAAAGCAATTAAACTTTGCTCGGTCAGGCTTGAACAAAATAAACTCATTGCTGCATAGACCGCCGCCAGCATAAATATTCCAAAGAAAGAAATCAACAGGGGCGCCCACGAAAAGACCACGACATATCGGGTGGCCACCGGATAGACTAAAGCCAGCAACATCCAAACGAAAATAGCACCTAAGGCTGCAAAATATTTTCCTAAAACAATTTCTGCCGAAGTCACTGGCGAAGTCAGCAGTAAATCAAAAGTGCGCATTTTTCGCTCTTCTGACAAAAGCCGCATGGTCAAAGCTGGAACCAAGAAAATTAAAATCAAATTTAAAATTGATAGGTGTTTTACAAAAACACCCATGTGAATGTCGGTCATTCCTTGCTGGGCCGCAAAGCCTTTGAGGTAAACAAAAAAATTAAGGCTTAATAGCCCCGTGATCATCAGGGTCACAATATAAAACATGGGACTTGAAAATAATGATTTCAATTCCTTCGCGCAGATGATTCCAATTCCTCTCATAGGGAGCCTCCCTGCTTTTCTTGCCCATAAGTCAGACGCAAAAAGACATCTTCAAGGTCCGCCCGCTGCGGGGTGAATTCAATCAGTCCCAAACCTTTTGAAACAATACGGGCCGAAATTGCATCCACTGTTTCGTCAGATCCCTTCACATTCACTTTCCATTCGCGCTGGCTTAAACCAGAGTCGACTGTCAACACACCGTCAATTCCTGCCAGCAGCATTTTTAAGTCAGCTGTTTCTTGGCGAAGTCTGACAAAAATCTGGCTTTGGCCCTTTTCTCGCACGGACAGGTTTTGAATCGTGTCTTCAGCCACGATGCGGCCTTTGTTGATGATAATCGCTTTTTCGCAGGCCGCTTGAACTTCTGGCAATATATGGGTCGAGAGAATAATTGTATGGTGTCCTTTAAGTTCTTTGATTAAATTTCTAATTTCGGCCACTTGCTTGGGATCCAGACCCACAGTGGGCTCATCGAGGACTAAAACTTCGGGATCAGAGACCAAGGCTTGCGCAATGCCAACTCTTTGACGGAAGCCTTTTGACAAATTTTGAATTAATCTGTGCTGAACATCGCCCAACAATGTTTTTTCAATGGCGCGATTGACCAACATTGAAATTCTGCTTTTTTCCACATCTTTCAATCGGGCCACATAAGTTAAATAATCACGAACATACATATCTCCATACAAAGGTGGAGTTTCTGGCAGATAACCAATTCGTTTTTTAACTTCAATAGGATTTTCAAAAACGTCAAAGCCTGCAATGGATGCCGTCCCACTACTGGGGGCCATAAAACCTGTTATGATTTTCATAGTGGTGGATTTTCCGGCGCCATTGGGACCTAAAAAACCAACCACATCGCCTTTTTTAATGGTGAAACTCAAATCATGAATTGCTTGATGAGGACCATAATCTTTGCACAAGTTGCGGACTTCAATCATGGGTTTCTCCTGGGGCGTTTTTTACGTCACAAAAATCTTATAAATTCGGTGTGAGAGGGTCAAGGCTAAGTTAGAACCAACATAAAATGACGCTCATTCTGGTAGTGCACTCGGCCCAGCTTGTCGCCCTTGATGGGACGAACATGGCGACACTCAGTGTAGACGATCTCAAGCCTTGTTCCTGGCAATAAAATCTTCTTTTGCAGGGACTCTTGTGCAAGCCAAGCTGCCACTTGGTTCAGCTCTTCGCGAGGAACTTCTTGATTCTTATTTCTTTGAATAATGGCATGAGCGCTTGGATAATCGCGCAAGTGCAGCCATAAATCCCAAGCTTGCGACTGTCGCAAAATTTTCATATTATCATCGGCTGATTTTCCTAAAAAAGCCACTAGGCCTGATTCTAAGACTTTTTTTCGAGTCTTAACTTCTACCAGCAGTTTTCTTTTTGAAATCGCAGGTTCCGCCTTCCCTAGTCTGCTGATTTCGCCTTCCATTTGATTTTCTAAACGGTGAATTTCGGATTCAACAATTTTTTTACGCTCGATGGTGCCTTGACGTTTTTTGACCAGCTGCTTGGCCCTTTGAAAGCACTGCTCTAAATTCCAGGCCTGATTGCGCTTGCGATCTAAAAACACATCCCACTCAGCACCCACATCAGTTATTTTTGTTGTTTTAAGAAGCTCTCCCAGCTGATACCATTCTTCGTTTTCTTTAGAATCCAAAGTTTTTTGAATTTCTCCCAGGGCTTTCTTTTTCTTCTGAAGATCTTTTTCAAGTTTTTTTCGAATTTTTAGCTCAGGCGACGAGCTGCCCTCTTCAGGATTTTTTCTTTGTTTAAGCCATTCGTTATGGATTGACGTGATGGAACGAACTTCATCCACCGGCGGAGTTTCAAATTGGACGATCTCTTTAGGCTTATTCCAACTGATATTTTTTTCGTCAGTGATCACCAAAATATTTGCAGCTTTGGGTATCAAATGCACTTGAATCTGACAGTTTCTTTCAGAGCTTGATAAAAAAATTGTAAAAATTCGGCCATAATCTTTCAGACTTTCAATTTTCTGCACCTGTAAATTTTTTCCGTGAGCGCTGATAAAAAGTCCGACCGGCTTAATCTTTATTTTTGTAGAAAATGGGTTTTTATCAAAAAGAAAAGCCATGGGCGCAAGCTTGTTCATCTCAAGCACTAAATATTTCGTGCCGCGGCCTTGGATATAAAATCCCATAACCAAGTGTTCTTCGTAAGATTCAATTTCTTGAAGCTGAGAACCTTTCAGGGTGTCATGAACCCAAGAAACAAAATCCTCAAGCTCGAGCTGATGGTATGCTTTCATGCCTTTGAAGCTTACAACAATACATGGGCCCAAAACCACAAACATCTGGCATAAATTGGACACCAAACAGAGTTTTTTCTGCTTTAATAGGAACTTTTAAGTCTAAAATTTGAAACTGTTCGGATTTTCGCTGCAGAAGTCTTTCAATCACTTGATCGTTTTCTTTGGGATTGATCGAGCAAGTCGAGTACACCACAATGCCTCCCGGCTTGACCGCCAGCAAAGCTGCACACAGCAAAGCATACTGTCGCTGCGCCAATTGTTCGGCGCGCTTGGGTTTCCACTCTTCAACAGATTTTGCATTTTCCATCATGTGCGCTTCACCCGAGCAAGGTGAATCCAATAGAACCCGATCAAATTGCCCGGCGGTTTTTAGTCCATACTGAACGCCATCAAAGCCCCGCACAGAACTTCGCTTTTGAACTTCTGGTGGCAAGTACTGATCTAACATTTTTTTCATTCTTAATCTGCGATCATTCGAGATATCGTTTGAGACCAGCAGTCCAGAATTTTTTAAGCGTCCAGACATCACTAAACTTTTTCCGCCGGGCGCTGCGCACATATCCAAAATCTTTTCACCATCTTGCACATCTAAAGCGTCGGCGACAAAAATGCTGGCGGGATCTAACACATAAGCATCCAATAAATCCTGCTTAGTTCGTTCGGGCGTAAAGCTTTGCTCGGGTGTTTTTAACCAAGCCCTGTCAGAGTATTTTTCAAACTGGTGAAAACGTTCGGGAGCTTCTTCAACAAAGGGATTTTTATAAATGGCCTGCAGACATTTTTCTTGGAGGGCCTTTTTTAACAAAGGCCAGCGCGGCCCGTAAATATTTTCAAAATACTGGTCAAAGACTGACATCCGGGCTTTTCCTTTGTGGAAAAAGGCAGATAAATTCGGCCCCTTGCCCTGGTGAACTTTTCACTGACACCGAACCACCATGGCTGGTCATAATATGTTTTACGATGGCAAGGCCCAAGCCTGTGCCCCCAGCATCGCGGGAACGGCCTTTATCGATTCGGTAAAAGCGTTCAAAAAGCCTGGCGTGATGTTCTTCAGGAATACCAGGCCCGTTATCGATCACGCGCAAGATGACGTCATTTTTAAGTCCACGTTCCCAACGAATTTGAATGTTTTTCCCGTCGGGAATATATTTGATCGCATTGCTGACGAGGTTCATCAGCACTTGTTCTACCTTCCTAAAATCAGCCTCGAATTTTGGCAGCTCACCGGTGATTCGAATCATTTGATTTTTTTCAGAAGCGGCCAAGGCTAATTCTTTAACGACCATTTCGGAAACACCTAAAGCGTTCACAGTTTCTAGTTTTAATTGCGAGCCATGTTCAAGGCTTGAGAGGCTTAATAAATCGTTCACCAGTTCAATCAAACGATCGACATTGCGTCCGATGATTTCCAAAAAGCTAGGAACTTGCTCCATCTGGCCAGCTTTAAAATCATCTTTTAATGTTTCAAGGTAACCTTTTACTGTTGTCAGTGGCGTTCTTAATTCGTGCGAAGCATTGCCAACAAATTCGATCCGAATCTGTTCGGCTTTTTTTATATCTGTAATATCGTAAAAGACACCAATCACACCGTAAACTTCACGTAACCGACCCTTGCGCAGTGGATACAACGAGACCGAAAAAAATCGTCCTCCGCCATCAAGTCTAGAATTCATTCTTAGGGTAATTTTTTGAGAAAAACCTTTTTCTTTAGAGCTTTGAAAGGCTTCATAAATTTCGGGACTGCGAAAGACATTGGTTAAAAAGACATTTACATTTTGCAGCTGCGAGGGCTCAAGGAATGTCGCCGCAAACTGGGAATTAAAATACAACAGCCGCTCATCTAAACTAAAACTAACCAGGCCCTCTTGGACCGAACTCATAAAGGCTTGGGTTTCTTCGCGTTCACGCTCAAGCTGCTCTTTGCGTTTTTTTAGCTTTCGTCGCAGTCGTTCAAGGGCGTGATCTAGTTCTGAATATTCAGAATCCCCGTCTTCATGCAAATCATCTTCGTCACTAGAAATTCGGGATATTTTTTTAGAAGCTAAAGTCATGACCTTTCGACTGATTCGCCAGATCGGAACTGTGAAGCGCCATGCCGAAATCGCTGAAACGACAACGCTTCCAAAGAAAAATAACAGCAAATAATAAGTGGCGCTGCTGCGACTGATTTCTGATCTATTAGAAAGATGAAATAAAATCCCTAAGGTTAAGAAATTAAACAAGAGGACTTGGACGAAAAAAAATCTAAAGAAGAGTCGCCAAGGGTAACGTTTAGTCATTTAAGGATCCAACTTTATGCGGTAGCCAACACCGCGAATAGTCTCGAGGTGTTCACCCCACTCACCCAATTTCTTTCGCAGGCCAAAAACATGGGTGTCGATGGTTCTGCCGATCACAGATATCCCCTCACCTTGAATATTTTCAATCAGTTGATCGCGAGTTAAAACTTTCCCGCGACTGTGCACCATGGTGACTAAAAGTTTATACTCTGACGGCGTTAGGTGAAGTTTTTCTTCACCGACAAAAACTTCATAATTGCTGAAATCAATTTTTAATGTCCCTAGACTTAAATGATCGACATTCTGATTTTGCGCAGAAAGCTGGGACCTTCGCAATAGGGCTTTGACTCGTGCTAAAAAAATAGCGGGATCAAAGGGCTTGGTCAAATAATCGTCCGCGCCTCTTTCTAAACCCTGAACGATATCCTGAGGTTCAGTTTTTGCCGTCACCATCAAAACGCTGGGAGCCTCTTTCCGATTTCGCAAAAAGGTCATGACATCCAAACCCGAAAGCCCTGGCAACATCCAATCTAATA
The DNA here is from genome assembly GCA_043747555.1 of Pseudobdellovibrionaceae bacterium. Lineage (GTDB taxonomy): Bacteria > Bdellovibrionota > Bdellovibrionia > Bdellovibrionales > Bdellovibrionaceae > JAYWDA01. Next base: position 10,993 of record JAYTOY010000080.1, read on the forward strand.
CTATCAATGAGAATTTTTGATTTTCCAAGGCGTGCATGGCTTCTTCGGCGGAAGCGCACTCTTTGACTTGATACTTTTGCCGCAGCAGATGTAAAGCCATCAGCTCACGAATTTCCCTTTCATCTTCGACCACCAGAATGGTGGCAGAGACTTCAGGCATCAGCGCCTCCATGGCGAATATCTTTGCCCGTTGAGACAAAAATAACGTCCTCGGCAATATTTGTGGCGTGATCGCCCAAGCGTTCAAAATTTCTGGCCATTAAAATAATATCTAACGCTGCTTCAGTTTCTTGGGGATTGGCTTTAATGTAAGTGATCATGTCACGAAAGACTTGGTTTTTTAGGGCATCGACGGAATCGTCCATCTCTAAAACTTTTTCAGCGGCTTTGGGATCTGACCTCACAAAACTATCCAAGGATTTTCTGACCATCTCGCGAACAATCTCAGACATATGGGAAACTTCTTTAACAATCTGCAACGGCTTTCGGCCCAGATAATCTTGGGCAGTATAGGCGATGTTGACTAACTGATCACCCATGCGCTCAAGATCCGTGTTGATCTTGATGATCGCCAGCACCATGCGAAGATCTTTGGCCACCGGCCCTTGCTTGGCCAAAAATCCCATGCACTCATTATCAATTCGCTTGTGATCTTCATTGATTTTTTTTTCGACAAAATGCACGCCTTGAAATTTTTCAGCGTCTCGCTCGGTCAGGGCAGAAATAACGTCAGTCAGGGCTTTTTCGACATAGCCACCCATGATTAAAATGTGCTTTTTGATTTCTTCCAATTGAGCGTCAAGAATTCGTTCCAATGTCATCCCCCGAGGATTTGTAGCAATCAGGCCCAGCCTTTGTCCAATCGATAATTATTGTAGACCAAAATGTCGCGCGTCAAAACAAAATCTTAACATGGATCCATTTATTGCGGGAGCTGCGCAAATCCTCTAGGCTGATTTCTTATCTCCTAGGAGTCGCCTTGTCCCAGCGCTTTTCTGCCATTGATATCGGTTCCAATGCCATCCGTATGATTATTGGCGAAACCCATGAAGGCCGACTGCAAACGCTAAAGAAGTTTCGTTCACCGATCCGCTTAGGACATGATGTTTTTACAGATGGTTTTGTCAGTGAAAAGACCCTCAAAGAAGCCGAAGAAACTTTTGCCGAATTTGGCCGGCTGAACAAGCGTTTTAAAGTCGAAAAGTGCCGTGCCGTTGCCACCAGCGCTATGCGTGAAGCTAAAAATAGCAAAGAATTTGTCACTCGGATGGGGGCGATCAGCCAAATCCATGTCGAAGTTATTGATGGTATCGAAGAAGCTCGCCTGATTTTTAATGCCGTCAACCGAGAGGTCGATCTGACTAAAAAACGGGCGCTTCTTATTGATATTGGCGGCGGCAGCGTCGAATTGACTCTGTGCCAAGGTGATAAAATGCTTGTCACACAGAGTTTTCCTATAGGCACTGTTAGATTACTAGAAAATTTAAAGAAAAGAAATTTAACTGAAGGCCACTTGAATGTGGTCATTGGCGATTTTATCGTCCCGCTGGTGAAATTTCTGGAAAAAGAAGCGGCTGGAATGTCTTTTGATTTTGCAGTGGGCACTGGTGGGAATCTGGAAGCCATGGCTCGCCTGAAACTTCAAATTTTGCATAAAACTCCCAACACCTTTGTTTCACTCAGTGAGCTTTTAGAAATCACAGATGCTTTACGGCCTTTTTCTGTTAAAGATCGCATCGAAAAACTGAAACTGCGGCCGGATCGCGCCGATGTTATTATTCCTGCCATGATGGTTGTAAAGCTTGTCCTAAGACAGGCCGGCATTGAAAAAATTCAAATTCCCTGCGTTGGCTTAAGAGATGGGCTCTTATCAACCGTCGCCGAACAACAATAAAAATTTGCTACGAAAGTAATCAGTCAACAATCAGCTTCGGCGGCACCAGCCAATTCAAACGGGCCGTGCCCGCAGCGAATCCTAAAGCAGGCTCTATTTCCAAAGAGGCAACAGCGGACTTTTTCATTTCAACAATGGCGTGATCAACTCCTGCTAAAAGAAAACTTAAGAAAGTACTTAAATGGGGTTCGTGTCCAATCACAACAACTTTATTAAAGTCCCGAGCATGGGCGCTAAGCCATTTTAAAAAAGCTTGCGGAGGGCTTTGCGGAACAAGCTCGGCTGCCTCGATGATTTTTACATCATAAAATGCTTCAGAAATAATGGCGGCTGTTTCACGGGCCCGAACAAAAGGACTGGTGACAATCACATCGATGTCCCCCACCCAATCACTCAGTTTGATCGCCACTTTCTGCATCTTCCTTCGGCCCTTCATGGTCAGTGGACGCAGATGATCCTCTTTGCCGCTCTTTGCGAATTCGGCGCGCTCTTCCGCCACCGCGTGTCTTACTAGAATAATCTCCATACTGAACGCCACCTTTATTCGGCTGAGGATCGTCAGAGATAATATTACGCAGCTTCGTCAGATTCATCAACACTTGATGAACGCCGGGATCCGTGGACATTCGCTGCGTGTAATTTCCCTTCGAATCCATCGTCCAAGCTTGTCGCTGGTCTTTTAAACAAATTTGCAACATTTCCCAGCATTTTTCTTTCAAATGGCGATCCAAAATAGGCACGATAGCTTCAACCCTTGCATGTAAATTGCGATACATCCAATCTGCTGAGCCGATAAAAAAATCACCATCCAAAGGATCCTGAGCCCCATTTCTAAAATAAAACAGCCTTGAATGCTCAAGGAATCGACCAATGATGGAAGTCACGCGAATTTTTTCGCTCATGCCGGGAACTCCGGGCCGCAAACAACAAAACCCACGCACGATCAAATCAATTTCACAGCCTTTGCGATTGGCATCATACAAAGCAAGAGCCAAATCATTTTCTTCCATATTATTAAATTTGGCCATGATCTGGGCGGGCCTTCCGGCCTTGGCGTGCTCGCCTTCGCGGTCGATCATTTCTTTAAAGCGCGTGAACATATTCACCGGCGCAATTAATAAATATTTGTAATCCCGTTTTAAGGAACGACCCGTTAGGTAGTGAAAGAATTCAACCATTTCGTGGGTGATTTCTTCGCGGCAAGTAAATAACCCCATGTCTGTATACAGCCTAGAAGTTTGAATATTGTAATTGCCAGTGCCGATATGAACGTAACTTCGAATGCCGTCGATCTCTTGGCGAACCACCAGGGCGGTCTTTGCGTGAGTTTTTAAACCGACAACTCCATAAACAACATGCACGCCTGCATTTTCCAAAGCTTGTGCCCAAAGAATATTTCGTTCTTCATCAAAGCGAGCCTTCACTTCGACCAAGCAGACGACTTGTTTTCCAAGTTCGGCCGCCCGAATCAAAGCTCGCACAAAGGGCGAATTATCGCCGGTGCGATACAAAGTCATTTTAATGGCAAGAACTTTTGGATCTACAGAAGCTTCGCGAATAAATCGTTCGGCCGTCTTAAGGAAGCTTTCATAAGGATGATGCACCAGCAAATCGCCCCTATGAATTAAATTAAAAATTGAATTTTGTTCATCTGAAAAAGCAGCAGGAATAATCGGCTTATACGGCGCAAATTTTAATTCCGGGTAATCCAGATCAGAAAAAGATTGCAGATCCGAATAATCAAGTTCGCCGGGATGTTCATAAATGGAATCTTCGGCAAGCTCTAGTTCATCTCGTAAAAACTTAATCATCCAAGGATCAGGATTAGGCCCGTGTTCAACACGAACAACTTCGGCAAAGCGCCTTTGCCGTAATTCTTCAGTGATATGTTTTAATAAATCGTCAACTTCATCATCATCCCGATCTGAATCTGCATTGCGAGTCACCCTAAAGGGCATGACATTTAAAACCTGCATCAGCGGAAACAAATCAGAAAGATTTTGCATAATAACTTCAGTTAAAGAAATAAAACGATCGAATTCATCATTGTTTCCAAGGCGAATCCATTGTGGCAATCCATCTTTATTTTTTGGAATTTTTATTCGTGCAAACAATCGTTCTTCATGCTCGGGATGTTTTAACGTGATCCCTAATGACGTCGATAAATTCGACATAAAGGGAAATGGATGACCGGGGTCCACTGACAAGGGTGTTAGAACCGGGAAAACATTTCTTTTATAATAATTTTTGGCCCATTCTTTTTCTGGCGCCGTTAAATCTTTCCAGTGCAGTAAATGAATTTCTTTTTCTGCCAGGGAGACTTTTAAGCCTTTGTAGCAATCCGCTTGGGCCTTCATCATTTCAACAACGTAGCTACGAATTCCCAATAATTGTTGCTGTGGAGTTTGTCCATCCGATGATTTCGATGTGATGCCTGCCGCCACTTGACGTTTAAGGCCGCCGACTCGTTTCATAAAAAATTCATCCAGGTTTGAATCTGAAATAGCTAGAAATCTTAAACGTTCCAGCATGGGATTGCGCACATCTTCGGCCTCATGCAAAACCCGGCGGTCAAAGTGAAGCCAACCGATCTCGCGATTGGTGAATTCGACCGCACTGGCACGGGTGTGTTCAATCACTCGAGGATGGCGTATTTTGGTTCTTTGCCCTGTTTTTTTAAGGCTGGACCTGACACTGGATTTAATCGAATTTTTTTGCCGTAACATAGTGGATTCCTTGTATTCTATTACGGAGCAAAAGTCGCTTCGGTAAAGTCCTATCCTGCGATGCTGCAATCCGCTGCATTTGATGCTTTCTCTAGTCTAAGGTTCAGTCTTGCTTTAACCTGTAGCAGCGGAGGATCCATGAGCAAAATTTTAAGCATGATGATCTGGATTTTAGCCTTTGGCCTACAAAGCTGTGCGACCTTGAAGCTGCAATCGCCAACTGTGGATCTTGTAAATATTGATATGAACAGTCCATCCTTTAACGACGCCACATTGATTTTTAATTTGTCAGTTAAAAATCCCAATTCCGTCGATGTCATAATCGATCAAGTCGAGTATTCGGTAAAATTAAATAAGAAGCAATTTACCAGCGGCACTTTAAACCAAACGGTCGTGCTTCCGGCAAAATCCGCCGCCAAGGTGGCTGTCCCTGCCCCTATTAAGTTCACGGACCTATCAGATTCTGTCGCCGGCCTGCTGCAAAGCGGATCCACACCCTACCAAATTTCAGGGACAGTTAAAACAGGCTTACTCAGAATTCCCTTTAATGAAAAAGGCGATCTTAAGCTTTCTGATTTGAAAAAGTAGGAACCTCCGTTCCTGCCATGGACTTCGATGGTCCCAGCAGTACGAAAGACCTGCCTAAAAATTTAATAGTGAACAGAGATTGACGAGAATGCTTCACGAAATCATTCTCCTTTAATGAATCACCTTAAGGAAAATTTCCATGAGTAGAGAAATGCTGGCCCGATCTGATAATAATTCCATTCTAGCTAATGCCGATGGAAAACCCTTAAGACTTCGTCATCCCGCAAAATATTTAGGAAAAAAAGTCGTTGTTGTGATCGGTGCAGGATTTGCAGGTTTAACAACCGCTAAAAAACTATCTAATCTACCTGATGTTTATGTTATTTTAATTGATGAAAGAAACCATCACCTTTTCCAGCCGCTTCTTTACCAAGTGGCAACGGCAGGCTTAAGCCCGGGTGATATTGCAGTTCCCATCCGCGCGCAATTTCCTAAGACTAATAATATTGAGGTTCATAAAATAGAAGTGACAGAAGTTGATTTAGATCAAAAAATCATCCATGTTAGAAATGGTGAAATTGAATTTGATTATGTCGTTCTTGCCTGTGGAGCTCGACACAGCTATTTCGGCAATCCCGAATGGGAAGAGTTTGCACCTGGCTTAAAAACTTTAGAACAAGCCACAGAAATTCGTCGCCGTATTCTTTCTGCTTTTGAAAGAGCGGAAAGCGAACAGGATGCCAATCGTCAGCGAGCCCTTCTTACTTTTGTGGTGATCGGCGGCGGTCCGACTGGCGTTGAACTAGCTGGTGCCATTTCCGATATCTCGCGCACAGTTTTGGTGCATGACTTCAAACGAATTGATCCTTCACAATCAAAAATCGTCCTCCTTGAAGCAGGTCCACGTTTGCTTCCTTCTTTTTCGGAAGACCTTTCCCGCAGAACGCTGATGGATTTACATGAACTGGGAGTCGAAGTAAGAACCTCAGCCCGAGTCACCCAAATTGATAAATACGGTGTTCAGATTGGTGCTGAATTCATACCATCTAGAACAAAAATTTGGGCGGCTGGAGTTCAAGCCGCAAAAATGGCATTCAAACCTGAAGTAAAAGTGGATCGAGCCGGTCGGATCTTCGTCACAAAAGACTTAAGTTTATCGGGCTATCCGTTTGCTTTTGTGGCAGGCGATATGGCGGCATTTGAATTATCTCCTAATAAGTTTGTGCCTGGAGTCGCACCCGCTGCAATTCAACAAGGGCAACATGTCGCCAAAGTGATTATTGAATCGATTTATAAACGGCCGCGCCCAGGATTTCTTTATAAAGATCATGGACAGATGGCCACCATCGGAAAAAATAGAGCTGTGGCCTCATCAGGTTCATTAAAAATGACAGGCTACGTTGCTTGGCTGGCATGGCTTTTTGTTCATTTATTTTATTTGATTGGATTTAAAAATCGTTTCGCCGTGATGGCTCAATGGGCCTGGAACTATATATTTTCAAAACGCGGTGCCCGTATTATTACGGAAAAAGGCTGGAAGCTTAAAACCTAATTAAGCTTTCAGATCATCTTGCTTGTGAGCTTGATCGAACAGATAGTTCGCAGCTAGCAGGATTGTGAATAGCACAAGTCCTGGACCTAAAAGTAAATGCGGATAATCTCCTAAAAATCGCCATCCATCTTGCAGTAATAAGCCCCAACTGGTGTACGGCGACTCGATGCCAAAGCCGATAAAGCTCATAAAGCTTTCGTACATTAAAAGCACAGGAAGTTGCAAAGCCCACAAAACAAAAAAATGATCTTTAATGTGTCTCCTTAGGTGAATTCGCAAAATATGCCCACTTGTTGCACCCAAGGCCCGACTGGCTTCAATAAAGGTTGAACTTTGCAGTTGCAGCGTACGATTTCGCAAAATGCGGGCCGGAGTCATCCAGTGAGTGAAAGCCAATGAAATAATCAAAGCCATCATCGTGTTCAAAGAAGATGTCCCCGTCGACTGAATCCATAAAAATATCAAAGTCGAAGTGATGTAAGAGGGCATGGCTTGCAACAAGTCCATCAGAAGCAACGAAAAATAATCCTTCTGTCTAAACCAAGTCCATAAAACACCTACGGCTAAAGCGACCAAAAGACTTAAAGTAGAGGCCGTCAGACTGACAAATAAAGAAATAAAGCCACCCTCTAAAATTCGTCCCCCCAAGTCCCGCCCCAAAGCATCTGTGCCGAAAATATGGGGAAATCCCGGTTTTCGCAAAATATTTTCTGTTGTCGGATTCATGGGACTTAAAATTCCGGTCACCTTCCAAAGCAGTGTCAAGGAAATCCAAATCAACAAATAGCCCTGACAAAGTCTCTTAAGAGATGTTTTCACAATGCCTCGGAAAGACGTGCATCAACACGATGACTTAAAGATTCAAAAAATAAAGTGAGGAAAATTAAAACAGCGCCAAAAGCTAAAACCAGCCCGGAACTTAAAAAATAATCTCGCTGCCTCAAGGACTCGATAAACAATCCACCTAAACCAGGAATAGCAAATAGGATTTCAATAAAAGCAGACCCCGAAACCAGGCTGACGCAAAGGGGCCCCATTGAACCGAAGATGGGCACCAAAGAATTTTTTAAAACGTGCTTCATCAAAATCTTTGCCGGCGAAAGTCCCTTTGACTTGGCCGTTCGCACATAATCCTTTGAAAGCTCCTCTTGCATAAAAGAAATCAATGTTCGAGATAAAAAGACAGCGGGCCTTAAAGCTAAAACCAAACACGGTAAAATATAATGCTTAGGAGACGATAAAAATGCGGCTGGAATCCATCCTGCATAAACGCTAAAAATTAAAATCAGCAAAGGGGCCAGCATGATACTGGGGGCCGATATCAATGCCAGACTGACCACATAAAAAACTTTTGCCACTTTTCCTTCAGGGTTTACCAGCTGTCCCCAAATAAATACACCACTTAATATAAACACAACAAGCAGAGCCAATAAATTTAAACCAGCGGTCACTTGCCAATGCTGGGTGATTAATTCAATGACAGAGTTTCCTGGAAAAGAAATGGAGGGCCCTAAATCACCTTTAAGAATCTGTCGAAAATACTGAAAGTATTGTTCCGGCCAAGACATATCTAAACCAAGCTCTTTGATCCACCGCTGATCAACAGCGGGATTTAAAGAGTCTAAGCGATCCAAAGGACTGCCGGGCAATTGACGGATCAAGAAAAAATTGACCGAAATCAGCAGCCAAAGGCTGAATAAAAATTTCAAGGAAGTTCTAAATTTCATCCCAAGATTCTTTAGATAAAAAAGTTGGATCGACTTTCATTTTAATTGGATCTGATAATTTTAAAGGAAGCTCTTTACTGACGCTGTAAAGCTTTCCATAAACAAACGTATTTGAGACCACTCTTTTAACGTAATTTCTAGTTTCTAAAAATGGAATGTGTTCGATAAATTCATCCATCTCAAGAGTGCCGAAGTTAGCGATCCAATTTCTGACCCGATGCGGTCCTGCATTGTAAGCCGCCGCCACAAATGGAATTTCTTGATCGAAGCTTTGCATGAGTCTAGCCAGATAGCGGGAACCGATTCGAACAGCATGATTTGATTCTAACAACATTGAAGCCTTAAAGTTTTGTTGATTTAAAAGCTGCGCTACCTTTTTTCCAGTGAAAGGCATGATCTGCATCAAACCTAAAGCACCCACTGGTGAAATGGCATCGCGCCTATATTGGCTTTCCGCCTTCATGATGCCCCACACAAGTTCAGAGGGAATTTTAAACTCTTTGGCCGAAGGCTCAACGTCTTCGGCATAAGCTTTCGGATAAGCAAACTCCCAGAGAAATTTGACGCCGTCAATTCCTTGCGCGGCCCGGGCTGGTGCAAAAATACTGTGTCCCAAATAAGATGACCGATGGTAATGACCTACAATTTTATATTCGTTCATCAAAGTTCGCAGGTAATCTTTGTTTTTCGTCTGCCGTTCAATCTCGTAAAGATCCCATTTGGCCCAGTCATCAAGTCCAACAACCATTAAATCTCGGGCCTTTTCAAATCGTTCAGCCAAAGCGGGGGATTTAAAATCAGAAAGTCCGCTGTCGCTGATTTGCGATTGACCATTCTCTTGCACACTCTCGGTATTAGCTTCTTCGCTTTCTTGATCCTCTCCAGAGTATTGGACGAGGGTTACATTTTCTTCAGACTCAGTCTCTTCCCTGGTCGGGGTCGACACATTTCCATCTGGAGAAGCAATCAAAAATTCATTCCAAGAAAATCTTGTCAGTCTACGGCCATTCTCGTTATTCCCACGGGACAGATTCCCTGAAGGATTCCCATCGGTGATTTTTTTTAAGCGAGCGTTGGAAGCAATTGAATAATATCCCAGCAATCTATCTTTTGAAAGCCGTTCAAAAATAGGACGAGCCTGTTCGGTTTTTCCTAATCGGTAAAGACTCATCGCACGCCAATATTCGATTCGGTCTTCTGAATTTTTTAGACGTCGACCGACGTGTGTTTCACTGAGCTTTGTTAAACTCTGATAGGCGCCTTTAAAATCACCCTTTAAATATTGCAGCCAAGCCAAATTCCAATTCGCATCTCGGATCAAACCCGACTTGGGATAAACTTTTAAAAATTCGCGAAACCTTCGCCCTGCCCCATCATAGTCTTGAAACTGATAACTTAAAAAAGCGGCTTGATATAAAGCCTGCCTTCCTTGTTTCGATTTTGGGCTGAGCTTGTAAGCTTCATAATAGGATCCCACAGCAGATTGAACTTCCCCGCTGCGCGCCGCTGCCGACGCAAAAAGAATTAAGAAGGAGAAATTAAATTTATAGGCCGAATAGTAAGGCTGCAAAATTTCCAAGGCTTTTTTAGGTTCGCCTTCCTGCATATAAAAATTGGCCTGCAACTCATCGGCTGAGTATTTATTTTCGCGGGCTAGATTTATTTTTACTTGGCTGATTTCACCTTGGGCTTTTTCATCCAAACCATTCCACATTAAATACCGCACACGCGATTTAAAATTGTCTAAATGGCCATAACAATGCGAGCTTTCACCGTTTATTTTATTTTCAAAAAGATCAGAACCCCAGCTTTGCGTTCTTTCAAACGCTGGATATTTTTCATAGATTTTTTTTATCCAAATACAAGCATGTGTTTGATTTTGGGCCCCTTTTTCTGCCACAGCTAACTGATAAACAACCTCGGGATAACGATCTGTTCCGCGCGCTCTTTTTTCTAAAAAAGTTAATCGAGTTTTAGCTTCTCGGAATTTTTTTTGTTTCAGATCTAACATCGCTAAATCCAACTGTGATTCATTTTTTAATTTCAAATTCGGTGACATTTTTTCAATTTTTTTAAGTTCGGCTTCAGCCTCAGGGTCTTTCCCCAGCTTTAAATAATTTTGCGCCAAATAGTAATGACCGTAATCTTGAAGCTTGCTTGGAAGTTGTAAAAACTCATGGAAAATCAAGGCACTTTTTTCAAACTGCTGACCATTAAAATAAAAATAGGCCAATTGAAACTTCATCAGATCTTGCGACTCTGAGGCTGGCGACTTCAATAATTCTTTTTCTAAAAATGATTGGGCTTCTGATAATTTATTTTTTCGTACAGACTCGCGCACGCGCTCGAAAAGATCACTGGATTCAGCACTTGAAGGGCGCCGTGCTTCGGATGGAGTCGGCGACAGAAACACTAATGAAAGCAGGCAAAAGATAGAAAGGAAGAACCTTTTTTCCATCACACATTCCTTGTAAGTTGGATTCTTTAATGATAGCGACAATCATGGCAAAATCGAAGATAAAAACAATTTTTAATTGTCAAAACTGTGGGGCACAGAGAGCTCGTTGGGAAGGCCGCTGTAGTGACTGTGGCGCCTGGAACTCTTTTGTCGAAGAAACTCTTTCCGAGGCCCCTTCTTCGGGCCGCGGCTGGGCGACCGGTCCCGGGAATTCCGTTGAAACAATGTCTCTGGACCAAAGTCCAAAACAAATTCAGATGAAGCGCTTTAATACAGGGATTGAGGAATTCAATCGCGTGCTTGGCGGCGGCTTAGCGGAAGGCAGCTTTGTTCTTTTGGGCGGCGCACCTGGGATTGGTAAATCAACCTTACTTCTGCAGATGGCTGGCGGTTTAGCTAAGAACAATCATAAAGTCTTGTATGTCTCGGGGGAAGAAAGCGTGGCTCAGACCAGTCATCGAGCCCATCGACTTAATATTAAAAGTCCCTTGATTGAAATTGCAGCAGAAAGCCAGCTGAATTCAATTTTAGAATTAGCTAAATCGAAAAAGCCTGATGTCTTAGTCGTCGATTCTATTCAAACAGTTTACCTGCCTGAAATTCAGTCCGCCCCTGGCTCAGTTTCGCAAGTGCGTGAAAGCGCCGGTCACCTGATGACGCTTGCAAAACAGCAAGGCATCACTGTTATTTTGATTGGTCACGTGACAAAAGATGGCTCGATTGCAGGGCCCAAAGTTTTGGAGCATATGGTTGATTGTGTTTTATCCTTTGATGGAGATACATCTTACAACTTCCGACTTTTGCGATCGTTAAAAAATCGCTTTGGTGCAGCTCTTGAACTTGGCGTTTTTCAAATGAGCTCGGAAGGTCTTGAAGAAGTGACAAATCCATCTGAGCTATTCTTGGAAGAAAGATCAACCCATTCCTTGGGTTCAGCCATTTTTGCTTCTGTTGAAGGGACGCGGCCTCTTTTATGTGAAGTCCAAGCGTTGACCTTATCCACGCAAATGGCGATGCCACGGCGAACCTCATTGGGTATTGATTTAAATCGACTGCATTTACTAACGGCCGTCTTGGATCGTCACCTCGACCTTCGCTTGGCTCAATCTGATATTTACGTCAATGTGGTGGGTGGCTTAAAATTAATCGAGCCTGCTGCAGATGTTGCTGTGGCAGCAGCTATACTTTCAACGGAATCACGCCAAGAGCTTGATCCGAACACTGTTTTTTTTGGCGAAGTCGGGCTGACTGGCGAAATTCGTGGAGTTTCTTTGGTTGATGTTCGAATCCGTGAGGCCGATAAACTAGGTTTCTCAAACTTTGTTCTGCCTTTTTCTAATAAAAAACACCTAGAGACCTTAAAGCTCCCTTCAGAAAAAAAGATTACTTTTATAAAAAATGTGAGAGAATTAAGCCGGATCATTGCGCAAAAGTGATCTGGGAGGGTTTTTAAGTGGCTTCAAAAAATGATATCTTAAAGGAAACTTTTGAGAGCGGCGACTATATATTTTTTGAAGGAGATATAGAATCTCACTTCTACATTATTGAAACGGGCCAAGTCCAAATTTTTACGAAGAATAATGCTGGGAAACGAGTCGATATCCTCAAGGTTGAGGCCGGAGAATCTTTTGGCGAATTTGCTTTACTGGACAAGAAACCAAGATCGGCTTCGGCTCAAGCTCTTTCAAAAGTCACCTTGATCAAAGTTTCTGAGGCGGGCTATGAAGAGCTTTTAGGAGATTTACCTATTTGGGCCTCTAGCATGTTAAGATCTTTTACGGCTCGGTTAAGAAACATGACACAGATGCTTAAAGATTCGGACCAATTTATTCCGCGTAAATAAATCTAAAAATAATTACTTAGTGTACTTTAAAAATATTTCACGTTGCAGATCCATAAACATGGTGAGTAGCTTTACTTCCATAATTTTATTTCCAGCATCAAACTGAACTCCAAAAACTTGGCCGGTTCGATCACCACTTTCTTGCCGAATCACATGCCTGACTGTTCCATCCATATTTAAAGGGCGGCGAATCCCTAAATGGATCACCCCTTTAATCACTTCACCAGTGATAAATTCAGGTTCAAACAAAGGAAACCAAACTTTCACACCGCCACTGCTAAAATCAATAATTTTTAATTCATAAAAAACATTTTTATTTCGATGTTCAATCAAATTAAATCCACAGGGAAATTCAGCTGGCATGATCAATCGTGCTGCTTTACGCCTTTGTAAAATATAAAAATCTGAGCTTGTATCGACAAAGAACTTGCCCTCTGAAAGAGTCATTTCGCCGCGGAAAAAATATTTTTCGTAACCAAAGGTAAAATTGACGACAACCGATTGGCTTTTATCAGGCACTAGTCCGCCAAAAATAATACGACATTTTAAAAGCTTTTCGCCCTCAGCTCCATCCGACATCATACTAAAAATATCATCCCCCGCACCACGAATGACCAGGGCCGTGCGATGCTCAGCAAGGGATGCCACCATTCTCTTCTTTTCGGACTGATGAATCTTGCGAAACATCCCTGGTTTAATTGAAGCGCCCATCGACATAAATTACTCCAGAATCCTTAAAAATAGTTCTCGTTCTAAATCCAACATCGATGCTTTGATTCGACTTTCTGCTGTCGGGGCTAAATCTGTATACTGAATGCCAAAAATTTGCTTATGCTCTTTTCGCACATGCAGCTTATGGTAAGCCACTTTGCCCTGCACTTCGATGGGCAACCTTGACCCAATTCTTAACGTTCCTTCAATTTCTTGATCGACGCGTACCAGGGGTAACTCAGTATTTAAAGCCACCCGACATCCGCCATCAGAAATATCAGTTAAAATTCCTCTTAAAAAAGCCATTTGTCCGCCCAGCCGTTTAATCATCCAGTGCGCTTCGTAATCGTGGGGGATTTTTAACCGGCGATTTTTCCTGCGAGCCAGGTGAAAAATATCCGTATCAATATTAAAATGTATTTTTCTTTGCTCGATACTAATCACAGTCACTAAAAAATACACTTCCGAATTAATAACAAAATTGAGTGTCACTGTTTTATTGGATTGATTGATTGCTAATTGGTTTGGACGAGGACAGGAAATCAATTTTTTTGAACCTGAAGGCAAAGCTTGAGTTTTAAAAACTCCTGAATCAGCAAATTTAAAATAAACAGAGGCTTCAAAAGCCTGGGCCTGGGAAATCAGTCTTTGTTTTTCTTCTGTTCTAAGAGGCTTAAAAGATTCCATCACGCCTTCACCACCGCGTTTTTCCAACGCTGAAGCCGAGACATCCTGGTTTTTTGATTCATATGAACTTTGAACTCATGGTCAACTTGCCAGATCTTTAGTATTTCTTCTTTTGATTTCCATAAACCAGCCCCTAAACCTGCAAAATAGGCCGCACCCAAGGCGGTGGTTTCAATATTTTTCGGCCGCACGACCCGCACTCCGGAAAAATCGGCTTGAATTTGCATCAATAAATTATTAACTGCAGCACCGCCATCGACCTTGATGGATTTTAATTTTCTTCCCAGGTCTTTCTGCATGACTTCTAAAATTTCAACATTTTGTAAGGCCATGGCTTCTAAAGTGGCGCGAGCTAAATGAGCTTTGCTCGAGCCACGTGTTAATCCTGTGATCACGCCTCGGGCCTCCGCTCGCCAATAGGGAGCGCTTAATCCTGCGAGGGCAGGAACAAATTCAACACCATTCGTATCAATCACTGAGGCCGCCAGGCTTTCGATGTCAGAACTTTTTTCGATCAATCCTAGTCCATCCCGTAACCACTGAACGGCAGCGCCACAGATAAAAGCGCCCCCTTCAAGAGCATAGACTGGTTTTTGACCTTGCAGCTGCCAAGCGACCGTTGAAAGCAATTTTGATCGGGACCTGACTATCAACGGACCCGTGTTTAATAAAATAAAACTGCCTGTCCCAAAAGTGCATTTCACATCACCAGCGGCAAATCCGGCTTGACCAAAAAGAGCTGCCTGCTGGTCACCCGCAATTCCTGAGATAGGAATTCCATCAGGTAAAAAACCAAGGCCCCGGGTTTTTCCAAAGTGCCCCGAGCTGCTACAGATCTCGGGCAGCAATGAGGCTTCAATCTGAAAAGTTTTTAAAAGTTCAGGATCCCATTTCAAAGTTTGTAAATTCATCAACATGGTTCTTGAAGCGTTACTCACATCGGTTTTATGACACTGCCCGCCCGTCAGACGCCATAAAATAAAAGTGTCGATGGTGCCGGCCCGCAATTGGCCTTTCTGCGCTAAAGATTTCGCTCCTGAAACATTTTTCAAAATCCACTGAATTTTGGATCCCGAAAAATAGGGGTCCACGACCAATCCTGTTTTTTGCGAAATCATTTTATCTTTCTTATTTTTTTTTAATTTTTCACACACTTCTTGTGTCCGACGACATTGCCATACAATCGCGTTATAAATCGGCTGATGAGTGTCTTTATCCCAGATAAGAACAGTTTCACGCTGGTTAGTAATTCCGATACAAAGAATTTGCGATCCAGCAATTCCAGATTGATCCATCGCTTTTTTCATTGTGTTGATGGTGGTTCTCCAAATATCCTCGGGATTATGTTCCACCCACCCTGGTTTTGGATAAATTTGAGGATAGGTTTCGCTGGCTTGGGCGACAAGACTTCCGGCTTGGTTGAACAAGCAAGCTCGCGTACTGGTTGTTCCTTGATCGATTGCCATGATATAAGAAGACATCAACAAACCTCGCCTAATCTATCATGATTAACTTTTTTAAGAAACCCAACGAAAAAATCTTTGGCCTGGAATCTCTAGATCTGGACACGCTCATTTATCGAGTGCTGCCCCGTTGGCTGGCCGAAATTATGAAAAAATACTTTAGGCTGGAGATCGAAGGTCTAGAAAATATTCCCAAAAAAGGACCAGCCATTGTGGCGCCTAATCATTCTGGCTATATGGGATTTGATGCCGTTGTTTTAGCCATGATTTTGCAAAAAGAAGCCCGAAGAATACCTCGAGTGATGACCCATCATTTTTGGTTCCTCACCGAGACAACCTCGGTACCCGCTCACAAGTTGGGCTTCACAGAAGCCACTTTTGAAAATGCGATTCAGGCTTTGAAAAAAAATAATCTCATCGTGCTTTTTCCAGAAGGAGAACAAGGTAACTTCAAACCCACCCGTAAGAAATATCAACTGCAAGAGTTCAAACGCGGTTTTGTGCGCATGGCTTTACAAACTGGTAGCCCTATCATTCCCACTCTTGTTATTGGCGCTGAAGAAACTCACATCACCTTGGATCAATTAAAATTCACTCGCTTCCTCAAGGGTGTTGTTCTTCCGATGCCGTTAAATATTTTGCCTTTGCCGGCGCGTTGGAAAATTATTTTTTTGCCACCCATTATTCTGACGCATCCGCCGGAAGCAGCTGATAACAATGAACTAGTTTATGAAATTTGTTTTGATATCCAAGAAAAGATGCAAATTGCTTTGCTGAAAGAACTTAAAAAAAGAAAATCAATTTATTTATAAGCTGAATGTCAGCTCAAAAAAAAGCTACTTGTTACAGCCGGCGCCAACGCATTGATCGGGAATATCTCGACCTATTTCAACTTGGATCTTGTGCCATTTTTCGACAAGGACACCCGGATTTTGTTCGTCGCGACTGCCCAACTGCCGAACAATCAAAGCCGACATCGAGACGGCAATCACTAAAAGTAACACGTATTCGACAACGATTTGTCCGGACTGAGAACCCAATTTCATTGGAATCAGATCTCAGCAGCGACGGCAGAGATCTGATTTTTAGGAGACCACTGATTCATCACACTTGATAAGGTTTGAACCAGTCGATCTAATTCAGAATCTTCTAAAGGCCCACGCAAACCAATGACGATATCGTCGTTCCAAGACTCGACAATAATTTTCCCATCGCCCGAGTGACTTTCAAACGTGCTTTCAAAACTATCGTCAGTGGGGTAAATCATCACTAAAATATTGGCCTGAGCTACTTTCGAAACTTCTTTGGCTCGAATCAGTTCACTGACCAATTTTTGCTGAGCCATAAAGTAAATTTTAAGCGCCATCGACTCGTGAAATTGTGCAAAGTAAATTCGCAAAGGACCATCGAAAATAGCCGAATTAAAAGCCGGACTAAAGTACTTGGATTGCATTAGGTTTGAGTAACTCGCCTTCATGGCAACCTTTCTCTTCCGAGATGAGAAAAAACCTTCGGATAAGCTAAGACTAGGAAGAAAGGGGAACTCAAAGCAATTGAATTTGTAAGATTCTTAAATTTCTAACGCTATGAATTAATATGGCTTAATTTTCCATCTATTATCACCTGTCGAACAAGAGTGCTTCCAGCTGAGTAAAAAAGATCCGTCCATGAACCCTCGATGCAAATAAAATCAGCATCTTTACCAAGGACTAAAGAACCTCTTTGATCTTGTTTTCCTAAAGCATAAGCCGCGCCAAGGGTATAGGCATTAATCACTTCTGGCAGTGTCATTTTCATTTCTAAACGGGCCAATAATCCAACTAAAGAAATATCCTGGGTGGGACTTGTTCCAGGATTAAAATCTGTCGCCAAAGCAACCCGTACCCCGGCATCAATCAGGGCTCGAGCCGGCGGATATTTGCATTTCATATAAAGATCAGCTGCAGGCAAAAGCACCGCCGTGGTTTCTGACTGCGCAATTTTTTTTATTTCGGCATCGCTAATTTGAATCACGTGATCCGCTGACAGCGCCTGCAATTCGACAGCCGCCAAAGTTCCGCCACTCAAAGATAATTGATCGGCATGAATAGTCACAGCAAATCCCAAGGCTTTTGCTTTCTGTAAATATTGCCGTGAAGCTTCCATTGGGAAAAAGCCTTTTTCAATAAAGATATCGACTCGCTCGGCTAATTTTTTCTTTTTAATCACAGGCAAAACTTCATCTGCTAGAAAAATTAAATATTTTTCGTAATCCTCAAATTCAGGGGGCTTTGCATGAGCTCCTAAAAATGTGGGAACTGTTTTTAGTTGTGAAATTTTTTGGATTACTTGCAAAGATTTAATTTCATCTTTTAAAGACAGGCCGTAGCCTGATTTGATTTCCAAAGTGGTCACACCTTGTCGCAAAAATTCTTGCGCCCTTTGGCGCGATAAGTTGATAAGCTCGGAGCTTGAACAATTTCGAGTGGCTTTGACAGTGGAAAGTATCCCCCCCCCACCGGCTGCAATTTCTTGATAGCTGACGCCGCGATTCCTAAGTTCAAATTCAGAGGACCGTGATCCAGCAAACACAGTGTGCGTGTGGCATTCAATAAAACCTGGCAAAACGGTCAGCCCTTTTAAAGATTTCTCTTTAATTTTTTGTTTTGCGAAATTTCCAGGAATTTTATGCTGTGGGCCGATCCATTCTATTTTTCCTTGATCGACTAAGATCGCCATCCTTTGGTAAAAATCTAAATCTCTTTCTTGAATGTGACGGCCCTTCTTCGCTTGGGCTTTTTCTAATGTCAGAATTTCTGAGATTTGCGTGTAAAGAATTTTTGCCATAGCCCTCTGCAATAATCTAGTTTTTAGGGCCTGACAATAAAATAGAAAGCCCGGCTGGGTGGCCGGGCTTTAAGCATCAATGTTTCTCAGGCTCTTTTGTTTCGGCTTTTGTTTCCGAGCTTGTGTCTGCACGAAAAAACTTTTTCAGCAGACCGCCGCCTTGACCTGATTGCACTTGAATTGTTTTTGCCTTCGCCACCTCAGCTTTTGGAAGGAAAAGTTTTAATTCTCCATCTTCATAATGAGCTTCGATATCGTCAGCCTTTACATTTTCTGGCAATGTGATCGACCTAGCAAACCGGCCATAACTTCTTTCAAAATAATGACCCTGCCCTTTTTTCTCTTTAACTCTCTCTCCTGAAATTGTCAAAGTTCGATCTGAAACATGAATCTCTATATCTTCTTTCTTAATTCCAGGAAGATCGACGGTGATCAAATACACACCTTCTTTTTCTTCAACATCCATCGCTGGGCTAAATGCTGAACTGACAGAGGGAGTGGTAAAGAAGCTGTTATCAAATTCGTTAAAAACATCATCGAAATTATTCCAGGAACCAATTGTTCTCATCGGTCTGATTTGAGATAATGAGCGCATAAAAACCTCCTCTTGTTTCACGTTCTCGTACTGAGAATTTGAATCTGTTTTTCGAATTGTCAATAGGTTCACTCTTAGCTTTAATAGTCGTATGACAAGCTCTTCACATCCTATTTTTGAAGTTTTGCAAATGACACTTCTGTCATCTTCCGATTTTGATCAAAATATTATGACCGGTGACACAGAATTAAAATGCGTTTTCTTTTGGGGTCACGACTGCCCCAACTGTGATGTTGCTAAAGAGAGTTTGCTGACTAGTCTCGAGCAAATAAGGGCTCGTCCAATCGAGTGGTATCACGTCAATGTCTATAACGATTTTGATTTAGGAACCCGATTTGGACTTTACGGAGTTCCCGTTTTTATCTTCTTTAAATCAGGAAAAAGCCTAGGTCGAATCACAACATTCCCTGGCATTGAGCCTTTTTTAGAAGCCGTCGATCGACTTTATTTAGCTTTTCCTTGATTAGCGACGGCTTCCATTGCTGCCTTCACTCCTTCGGGGTCGCCGATAAATTCCTTTTTTAAGACTTTGAAATTCGCATCAAGTTCAAAGCACAATGGAATTCCCGTTGGCATATTAATGCCCATAATTTCATCAGCTGACATATTTTCTAAGTGCTGCATCAGAGCGCGAAGGCTGTTCCCGTGAGCCACAATAAGGATTCGACGACCCTTAGTCATTTCTTGCGATATCTGGTTTTTCCATAATGGCAGGAAACGCGCGACTGTGTCCTGTAAGCTTTCGCAAGGAGGTAAAATTTTTGGGTCGATATCTTTGTATCGACGATCATTTCTGGGATGGCGGGGGTCGGTGGTCTCCATGGCAGGTGGTGGTACGTCATAACTTCTCCGCCAAATTTTAACTTGCTCTTCACCGTGTCGTGCTGCCGTCTCTGCTTTGTTCAATCCTTGCAGGGCTCCGTAGTGCCTCTCGTTCAGGCGCCAGTCCTTTGTCACAGGCAACCAAACTTGGTCAAGCTCACTGAGAACGTAGTTCATTGTGTGAATCGCACGCTTCAAGACGCTGGTGTAAACTAGATCAAATTCAAAATTGCGCTCTTTCAAGGCAAGTCCGCCTTTAATGGCTTCAGATCGGCCTTTTTCTGATAACTCGACGTCCTGCCATCCTGTGAATCGATTTTCCTTATTCCACTCACTCTCACCGTGACGAATCACAACCAATTTATACATTTCAAGTCTCCTGACTTTTGGGCAGCCTGTCTGAAAGGCGCGGCAAATTTTGCCGATGCGAAACAGTGGTACAAAGAACACTGTTTTAGCGCTATCATACATTGCATATATTTGACAGATTCGCAAGAATTTGGAAAATTGTGCGGGCCATTTAAAAAGGAACCACCATGAACCCAACACGGGCCAACCTTGAATATATCGAAAGCCTTTACCAAAGTTTTCAACAAAATCCTGACAGTGTCACACCCGACTGGCAAAAATTTTTTGAAGGTGTTGATTTTGCCTCTGATGGAAGCTTTGGTCTCTCTGAAAAAGAGTTGGATGTTTACCATTTAATTTCTGCTTACAGAAATTACGGTCATCTTGAAGCCAGCCTTGATCCTTTGACAAACACGCCGACCCCTTCAGACCAACTTTCATTATCCCGCTATAAACTGAACGACGCCGACCTTGATAAAAAATTTCAAATCGGTGCCATTGTTAATAAACCCAATTCCACATTGCGCGAAATAGTTCAGCACCTCCGACAAGTGTACTGCGGAAAAATTTCTATTCAAGCAGCGGAAGCCTTACCTGAAGTGCGCAACTGGTTTATCAAGGAATTCGAAACTGAAGGTCCCTTGTTTAAATTGACTGCTGAAGAAAAAAAAGGCGCCTTTGCATCAGTGACTCGGGCTGAATCTTTAGAAAAATTTATTCATACAAGATATGTGGGAACAAAACGTTTTTCTATTGAAGGTGGCGACGCCCTTTTGCCCATGCTTGAAACCGTAGTGCAAAAATGCACAGGCCTAAAAGCGCAAGAGATTATGATTGGCATGGCTCACCGAGGTCGCGTCAATGTGCTTGCCAATTTTATGGGTAAAGCATTGGAATATATTTTTGCCGACTTTAATGGTCCTACTGAAATGATGGAGCCTTTAGAAGATTTCGATGGTGATGTTAAATATCACTTGGGATATGTCGCGCAAAAAGAAACTCCGAACGGACCCTGCCAAGTAACTTTGGCTTACAATCCATCCCACCTAGAAGCTGTGAACCCAGTTGTTCTGGGAATGGCAAGGGCCGCGCAACGACGTCGTCTGGATACCAAAGATCGAAAATCAGTGATTCCAATTCTTATTCATGGTGATGCCGCTTTTTCTAGCCAAGGCGTTGTCCTTGAATGTTTTCAAATGTCACAAGTGAAGGGTTACACTGTTGGTGGTTCGATGCACCTTGTGATCGATAACCAAGTTGGTTTTACGACATCGCCGGAAAATGGCAGATCCTCTTACTATGCAAGTGATGTGGCAAAAGTTGTGGGTGCTCCTGTCATTCACGTCAACGGGGACGATACAGAAAATTGTATCCGAGCTGTCGATATGGCATTACGCTTTCGCCAAAAGTGGGGACAAGATATTGTCGTCAACGTTATTTGCTATCGTCGTTTCGGTCACAACGAAGGCGATGAACCAGCTTACACGCAGCCATTGATGTATGAAGCTATCAAGAAACATCCAACCTTGCGCGAAATTTATGGCAAACAATTGATTCGCGAAAACGTTATTGATCAAAACTTTTATGATGATTTTTATCAAGAAAAAATCGACAACATCCAAAAAGTTTACGAAGAAACTAAGAAAAATCCGCCAAAAATTAAACCTTTTAAATTTGAAGGTTTTTGGCAGGGTCTTCGAAAAGCAAAGCCTGAAGATTTTGAAAAACCAACGGATACGACTTTTGACTTAGCCGAACTCCGAGAGGTCGGCACAAAAATTGGTGAAGTTCCTGCCAGCTTCACCCCTCATCCCAAATTGCTTAAATTATTAGAAAGCCGCCGAAATATGGCTGCTGGAAAAGAACCTATCGATTGGGGCATGGGCGAACTTCTAGCTTACGGAAGTCTGTTGATGGAAGGCACTTCTGTACGCCTCACGGGACAGGATTGCGTGCGCGGGACATTTACTCACAGACACGCTGGGCTTTTTGATTTTAAAACAGGCGAACGCTTTATGGCTTTGGATCATGTCAATGAAGACAAAGTCGAATTTTGTGTTTATGATTCGATTTTATCAGAGTACGGGGTCCTAGGTTTTGAATATGGTAATGCCGCCTGCGACCCGACATTCTTGACTTTATGGGAAGCGCAGTTCGGCGATTTCGCCAATGGCGCGCAGATTATCATTGATCAGTTTTTATCCAGTGGCGAATCAAAATGGATGCAAATGACGGGCCTGACTTTACTTTTGCCGCACGGTTATGAAGGTCAGGGACCTGAACATTCGTCTGCAAGATTAGAAAGATTTCTTCAGTTGTGTGCGCAAAATAATATCCAAGTTGCTAACCTGACAACCCCGGCGCAGATTTTCCATGCTTTGCGCCGCCAAATTCATCGTCCATTTCGAAAGCCCTTGATCGTTATGTCTCCTAAAAAATTGCTGCGGTATCCACGCGCCGTTTCAACCATGGAAGAATTAGCTGAAGGCCAGTTTCATGAAGTGCTGCCTGAGACTTTGCTGACCGATCATAAAAAAGTTGAAACCGCTGTTTTTGTCTCCGGAAAACTTTATTTTGATCTTTTAGAAGAACGTGAAAAAAATAAAAACGATAAAACTGCCTTGATCCGCTTAGAGCAAATTTATCCGTTCCCTGCGGCCCAGGTCGCTAATGTCATTCGAAGTTATCCGAAATTAAAAAATATTGTTTGGGCTCAGGAAGAACCAAAAAATATGGGTGCTTTCCAACATGTCTTTTTTAAATTTGTCGACCTTTTCAATAAAGAAGGCCTGCGCTTTGAATTGAAATATGCGGGACGACCGGAAAGATCTTCCCCCGCCACAGGATCTATTTACAGACACAACGTTGAACAGGCCGATGTGATTAAGCAAGTTTACAGCTTTTAAGGAGCGCTCATGAAAATCGAAATTAAAGTCCCTTCCGTTGGCGAATCCATCACTGAAGCGACGATTGGAACCTGGAATAAGAAATCTGGCGAATCCGTCAAAAAAAATGATGTCATCCTATCTTTAGAAACTGATAAAGCCAGCGTTGAAGTGATCGCCGAGCAAGATGGCGTTTTAAACATTCAAGCGGAGGCTGGGCAAGTGGTGAAGATTGGTTCAGTTGTTGGCTTTATAGACTCTGATGGCAAAGCTGCGACAGCTGCCACTCCCGCACCTACTCCGGCGCCACAAGCTCAGATGTCTGCCGCTACAAATACAACTCAAACTCTAAGTCCAGCTGTGCAAAGAATTGTTTCAGAAACAGGCATGGATACAGCGGGAATTCAAGGCACCGGCAAAGATGGTCGCTTAACAAAAGGTGACGTCTTAGCTCCAGCTGCGGTGAAAGCCCCAGTAGCACCGGCGGCGCCCACGAAGCCAACACCTGCACCAGCGATGTTTCCTTCTGGAAATGCTTCTTCAAAACAAGGCGAGAAAAAACTTATTCCGATGACAACCATCCGTAAAAAAATTGCTGAACGTTTAGTTCAAGCAAAAAATACCACAGCAATGCTGACGACTTTTAATGAAATTGATATGACAAATGTCATGGACCTTCGCGCCAAGTACAAAGATAAATTCAAAGAAAAGTACGGGGTGAACTTAGGATTTATGGGATTTTTTGCAAAAGCTGTCATTGAAGCTTTAAAAGCGTATCCCGCCGTGAACTCTTATATTCAAGGCACAGATCTTGAATATCATAACTACTACAACCTCGGAATTGCCGTCAGTACGGATCGTGGTCTGATGGTCCCCGTCATTCGTGACGCCGATCAAATGAGCATTGCGCAAGTTGAAATGGCCATCCGAGATTACGCAGCGAAAGCACGGGATGGAAAAATTTCTGTCGACGAGCTGAATGGCGGAACTTTTACAATCACCAACGGTGGAACTTTTGGTTCTTTGATGTCGACACCGATTTTAAATTCTCCGCAAAGTGCCATCCTTGGAATGCATAAAATCGAAGACCGCGCCGTTGTGATTGATAAAAAAGTAGAAGTCAGATCCATGATGTATGTCGCTCTATCTTATGATCATCGCATTATAGATGGCCGTGAATCGGTGGGCTTCTTAGTAAAAATAAAAGAGGGCGTCGAAAATCCTGAACGTCTGCTGCTTGAAATTTAGCTCGACTTAATATTTCAATTTTTTAGAAAGAGTTTTTATGAGTGAAACAAATTTTGATCTGATTGTGATTGGCTCTGGTCCAGGCGGTTATGTCGGTGCCATCCGAGCCGCCCAGCTAGGCTTAAAAACAGCGGTGATTGAAAAAGATATCGCATTAGGCGGTACTTGCACCAATGTCGGCTGTATTCCATCTAAGGTTCTTTTAGAGAGCTCGGAACATTTCCACATGGCTTTGCATGGCCTGGATGCGCATGGGATTAAAATCTCTGGAGTCGAATTAAATTTGGCTGCGATGATGGCAAGAAAAAATAAGGTTGTTCAATCATCTAATAGTGGCGTGGCGTTTTTATTTAAAAAAAATAAAATCACGAGCGTTCAAGGTTTTGGAAAAATCACAAAGCCTGGGACTGTGGAAGTAAAGGCCGCTGACGGCAGCACCACAACTTTAACAGCAAAGTCCATTATGATTGCCACAGGTTCAGTTCCGATAGAGCTCCCCTTTTTAAAGTTTGATGAAAAGAAAATTGTTTCTTCTACCGGAGCTTTAACATTATCAAAAGTTCCAAAACATCTTTTGGTCGTTGGCGGCGGTGTCATTGGTCTTGAGCTGGGCTCGGTTTGGTTACGGCTTGGTGCTAAAGTGACCGTGATTGAGTTTGCTGATCGAATTTGTCCATTTATGGATCAAGATGCGATCCAAGTTTTACAGAGATCAATGGCAAAAGAAGGCATGGTTTTTATGACTTCAACGAAGGTGACAGGTTCAAAACTTGTCGATGACGAAGTTGAATTAGACTACGAATCCTTAAAAGACGGTTCTAAAAATACAATTCGTGGTGATGTTGCTCTCGTTTCAACGGGGCGAAAACCTTTCACTCAAAATCTAGGCCTTGAAGAGATCGGCGTTGAAAAAGATTCGCGGGGTTGCATTAAAGTCGATGCTCATTTTCAAACCAACATTTCTGGCGTCTATGCCATAGGCGATGTTATTCCTGGTCCAATGCTCGCCCATAAGGCCGAGGAAGAGGGCGTTGCTTTGGCCGAAATGTTAGCGGGACGCGCAGGCCACGTGAATTATAAAACTGTTCCCAGCGTGATCTATACACATCCGGAAGTTGCAAGTGTTGGCATTACAGAAGAAGAAGCTAAAACCAAAGGTCTTGAAGTGAATGTTGGAAAATTTCCTTTTATGGCTAATGGCCGGGCGCGTGCGATGGGTTTAACCGAAGGATTTGTAAAAATCATTGCTGATAAAAACACGGATCGTATTCTTGGGGGGCATATCGTGGGACAGAGTGCCGGCGAACTTCTTGGCGAGATAGTGATTGCCATGGAATTTGGCGGTAGCAGCGAAGATCTAGCCAGAAGCTTCCATTCGCATCCAACTTTAAGCGAAGCTGTTCGTGAGGCTGCTCTGGGCGTAGAAAAACGCATCCGCCAAATGTAGATTTTTTGGATAAAATCTTAACGACAGATCTGATTAATAATTTCTAGAGACTGCACAATCGCTGGATCTTCCGGTAGCCCCGGTTCTCCGGATTCAAGAATGGCTGTCGGTTCATAATTGCTTAGCATCTGTCGCTTGTAAAAAGGGCAGGCCTGCACGAAAAAATTCTGGCGATCTGGCAAAGCCTCTAAAGAGTGAACAATCAGGTTCATATAAATTTCAACATCATCGTCTAACATAGGATACAAAGCCCGAGCACTTTGAATATCTCGGAAAGTCTGCTTAGTAAGATCCAAGCGCTGCAAGGGATCTTTAATTCCCTCGAGTTGTTTTTTCAGTGAATCTACTCTTTTATCAAAGCTTTCTTTATCCACCGAAAAGGTAAAATTAAAGCCCATGATTCCCGCGACTCCCAAGTTATCTTGGCCTCGTCGATAGGTATGTGCCCACGATAAAGTGCCGACAAGCACGATTAAAAGTGTATAAAATTTGGCGAAACGCATCTGTCATCACCCATCTGTTGTAAAAGTTCTTTGTGCTTTAACGCTACTTTACTTAAATATCCCGGCGATCCCGAGTCCTGAATAATCATTAGAAACTCAGGTAATGGCTTTATGTAGGCGTTTTTTCGAGCCGCCGCCAAGGCTGGCGATAAACTTTTCGCTTTTTTAGCCCGACCCCCAACAATCTTTTCCCACTTCTTCATATAATCTGTAGAAAGAAAATCTACATCCGCTGGAGCCAACCATTTTTTATTTTGCAGTCTTTTTTTCAGGTAGACGCTAAAATACTCTGCGGCTTTTGCAGGGCCGGCATTGTATCCCAAGATGACGACAGCTCGCTCGACAGCCCGCATGTCGGGGTCTCTAATTCCTAGTGCCACTAGGTTTTTTCTAATATCAAATCGTTCTAACAAACCACCAGGCTTGAAATCTTTATCCAATGGCCTAGGGGTTATTCCATCGTTGTTTTCAACGAAGTCATTTCCATTAATATACTTTACTCCAGCTATATTGTGGACAAGTGTGCGATAATAAAGCCCAGCGTAAAGCACATTTCGATACGGATTTTCAGGCGGGTTTATTAAACTGCATCGTGTACTGAGAGACAATTTTACTTTAGCAAACATCGCTGGGTTTGAAAGAATTCTTTGGCAAGATTTCTTTGAGCTACTCCCCATCTCTTTGACAAAGTAATCCCGGACAGTAATATTTCCGCCCTCTTTCCAATAAGGTTCAAGAACGCCACCAATCGCATAACCTGTTAGCTGTCCAATGCCTGCATCACCATCGGATCCAAAAGTGTTCATATGTAAACCACTCTCATTTGAAAGCTTCGCAATCAAATCAGTTTGGGGAATATTCAAACAATCTGATACGTCCACGAGGGCATTATAAACTGAATTGACATAATCTTCTGTTATGCACGGAATTTTAATACCTCTAACTGGCGCTGAGCCTGAATTGCTACATTTGGCAAAGTAGGAACTTTTCTTTTTTTGCCCTGAACTTAGGAAAGTTCGCATAACAAATGCGACACACTCACGGCCCACTTGCGCTTCGGGAAACGGATGGCGAACTTCACGCATCCATTCGGGCAAACCTCTAAGAGTTTTAGAATAGTAGTTACGGTCGGCACCGCAGCTTTTTTCATCCTCATATTCGATGGTACGGGGTTCTGAGCCTGGCAGACTGCAGTTGCAATCTGCGATGAAGAGGCTTTTTTCTGCCGGCGGCCCAGGTAACTCAGGAGCTTTTGCCGGAATGGGCGTGACGGGCGCGACATTCGGTTTTGCTGAGCGCCCATAATTAAAATTAGGAGCGATCGGGGCTGACTCAGAAGATAACGAAATCACTGAAGGGCCCCAATAGAACCAAGAAGCAGCACCGACTGGCAAGACCCCAAATAAAATAGCCATTAAAAAATACTTCATCTTGGGGACCTCATGGCAAGGGAACTTAAATTTTCATCTCTTAAGGTTTTTAACTTTTCTTTCACCCAAAGACGGTCTTTCTTTTTTAAAAAGGGGTCTCTATTCATAAGAATTTGAATTTCATTTTCGACGGCTATTAACGAATCTCGGTCCAAGGTTTCATTCGGCGAAACAGACATCGCATTCCGGTAGGTCAGTTCAATTTTTTGCAGTGTTGATAAAAACTCGTGGGTTTTTTCCTTAAACAGAAAGGCCCGTTCAAGTCCGACAACAATTAAAACTAGTAATGATAGGGTCCCAAGTACTTTCATCTAAGGGCTTATCAGCTTAAAACCAAATAATCTTTACCCGACGAGGGGATAGAATATTTTTTGTAGAATTTTTCGGGAAACTAGAGTTAGACTAAAGGCGGTGAAATATGAATCGTAAAACATGGCTTGTCATTTTTGTTGGTCTAGCGTTTGTTGTGCTGGCTGTGGACCTTGTATTCGTTCACATCCTTTTTCCATATAAAAAAAGGATTTTCCTTGAAAGTCTTTTTGTGACGACGCCATCTAAGCTTGCGACCTCGACGCTTCCATCGGGACTTAAGTCAGATTATCTTCCGGTGCAAAAGATTGGTTCAGATAATTTTAACAGCGCATTGGCCGGTTGTTTATCGGACGACTTACTAAAGTCCAGTCGCTCCCCTCTTGAATTGATTCTGAATTTGGAAAAAAAATACGGCCTTAAAAAGCACGTCTTTAATTTAGAAAATATTCGTTTCAAAGACAGCCAACAACAAGAGCAGCGATTATTAATTAGTGCCTTGTCGACTGAAGAAGGCCTTACCAAAGAGGCGCATTTATTTATCATCAATTCCGATCAAGTTCCTACTCCAGTGGAATTAGACCCCACCCTGACGGTGAATCCGACAGCTGAATTTCTAACAAGTTTATTGAAAGACAAAACTATTATTTATGATGAGCTTAAAGAAACTATTTACTTTAACGGTGAGACACCCCTGGTGATCACTTGGGTCAATGGCGAGCCACAAGAATTTCAAATGGTCGGCGATAAAAAAACCTTATCTTGTTTATTTCTACAGTGTCTTTGTCTTTAGATTTATTTTTTAAAGCCAAAGGCTTTTAACTCCCCGTTCACGAGCCACCACTGCAGCGTCTTCGTACCCCGCATCCACGTGCCTAAAAACTCCCATGGCAGGATCTGCTGTAAGAACTCTCTCTAATCTTTTTGCGGCCGCAGCCGTTCCGTCAGCGACAACCACTTGCCCTGCATGTTGGCTGTAACCCATGCCGACGCCACCCCCGTGGTGAAAGCTGACCCAAGTCGCACCACAGGCGATATTCGACATCGCATTCAGCAGCGGCCAATCCGAAACCGCATCAGAACCATCCTTCATCGCTTCAGTTTCACGGTTTGGTGATGCTACTGAACCGCAATCTAAGTGATCGCGACCAATCACCAATGGCGCTTTTACTTTTCCTTCAGCCACAAGGCGATTAAATAAAAGCCCCGCTTGTGCCCTCTCGCCATATTCAAGCCAACAAATTCGCGCAGGCAGTCCTTGAAAGGCAATTCGCTCTTCCGCCATTTTCAGCCATTGTAATAAATCCTTTTTATGGGGAAATAATTCCTTTAATGCTTGATCCGTCACGCGAATATCTTCAGGATCACCTGATAAAGCCACCCAACGAAAAGGCCCACTGCCTTTACAAAATAAGGGTCGAATGTACGCTGGAACAAATCCAGGAAAATCAAAAGCCTCTTTGACGCCGTGATCAAAAGCCCGCGCTCGCAGATTGTTTCCATAATCAAAAGTGATGGCGCCGCGTTTTTTCATTTCAAGCATCCCGCGGACGTGTTTGGCCATACTGTCGTTTACTTTTTCTAAGTAAGCTTTTTCATTTTGTTTTCTAAAAACTTCCGCTGTTTCAACACAGTAACCTTCTGGCAGGTAACCCACCAAAGGATCATGAGCTGACGTTTGATCCGTTAAAATATCTGGCAAAAAATTCAGATCCAACATCTGGTAGATCACGGTCGCCATATTTCCTTCTAAAGCGATCGATTTAGCTTCACCGGTCTGCTGGTATTTTTTAACTCTGGCTAAGGCATCTTTTAAGTCAGTGGCGACTTCATCGACATATTTAGTTTCTAATCTTTTTTGAATTCGAGTCGGATCGATTTCAACAGCCAAAACAATCGCTCCCGCAAAAACACCTGCTAATGGCTGAGCCCCACCCATACCACCAAGTCCTGCCGTTAAAATAACTTTGCTTTTAAGGCTGCCGCCAAAATGCTGGCGACCGGCTTCAACAAAAGTTTCATAAGTGCCTTGGACAATCCCTTGGGTCCCAATATAAATCCAAGAACCCGCCGTCATTTGCCCGTACATCATTAAGCCCTTTTTATCGAGCTCATGAAAATGATCCCAAGTAGCCCACTTAGGAACTAAATTTGAATTGGCGATTAAAACCCGCGGCGCATCTTCGTGGGTTTTAATAATCCCCACAGGCTTTCCGGATTGAACCAGTAAAGTTTCATCATTTTCCAAAGTGGTGAGAGCCTTTAAAATTTTATCAAAGCATTCCCAATTTCGTGCTGCTTTTCCGATGCCGCCATAAACAATTAAGTCCTCGGGACGTTCAGCCACACCGGGATCTAAATTATTTTGTATCATTCGATAGGCAGCCTCTTGCAGCCAACCCTTGCAATGCAGTTTACTTCCGGTGGGAGCTTTGACTGTTCTTACCATTCCAATTCCCCAGTTTTCTTTTTTAATTCTTGAATCAGGCTTTCATTCAAAATCATCAGGCGAATTTTTTCTATATCTTTTGCAAAAACGCGATCTTCTTTGGCAAAAGGCACGGTTTGTCGAATTAAATCGTAAGCTGCTTTAACACCCGCTGAAGGCTTCATGGGTCCGATTAAATCCAAGGCTTGGCAGGCTGATAACATTTCCATAGCAATCACATTTTGCGCATTTTTTAAAATCATCAAAAATTTACGAGCAGCAATTGTTCCCATCGACACATGATCTTCTTTATCAGCCGAAGTTGGTAGTGAATCGACAGAGGCCGGATGGGCCAAAATCTTATTCTCACTGACGAGCGATGCCGCTGCGACTTGCACAATCATATGGCCTGAATTTAAACCACCATTATTTGTTAAAAACGCTGGTAAGCCGCTCATGGAAGGATTGATCATCAGGGTCAATCGACATTCAGAAATATTAGCTAACGACGCTAGTGCTATTCCTAAGAAATCCAAGGCAAATGCAACAGGCTCGCCGTGAAAATTTCCGCAAGATAAAATTTTATTATCTTCGACAAAAACTAAAGGATTATCGGTCGAAGAATTGGCTTCGGTTTCCAAAATCTGCGCCGCATATCTTAAAGTGTCTTTCACCGCACCGTGAACTGCTGGCATACATCTTAACGAATAGGCATCCTGCACTTTATCGCAGTCCGCATGACTTTCAGAAATTTCGGATTTCGCGCCTAGAATTTTTAAAAGATTACGGGCTGTTTTAGATTCGCCAGGATGAGGACGCACAGCCGATATCAAAGGATCAAAGGCGCTGCGGGATCCCTTCATGGCTTCCAGGGACATTGATCCAGATAAGTCCGCCAGCCACGCTAAATTTCGAGCTTCATACAGTCCTAATGCGCCCAAAGCTGTCATCACTTGGCAACCATTGATCAGTGAAAGTCCTTCTTTGGCTTTTAACTCCAACGCCGAGATTTTTAAATCTTTCAACCTTACATGCACATTCAGATGCTGGGTTGCGAGAGTGCCTGATTCCCAAACTTCACCTTCACCGATTAAGGCCAGAGCTAAATGCGACAAAGGTGCTAAATCTCCGCTGGCACCGACACTCCCCTGACAGGGAATGACGGGAATAATATCGTTATTTAAATACTCCAGAATCTTTTCGACAACGATCACGCGAACACCACTGTGCCCTCGCGCCAAGGCGTTGGCTCGTAAAAGCATCATGGCCCTGGTTTGCGCTTTCGTAAAGGGTTCGCCAACTCCAGAGGAGTGAGATCTGATCAAGTTTTTCTGTAAGACCTCGATATCTTGATCGGAAATCCTGACACTGGAGAAAGCTCCAAAGCCAGTGTTTACGCCATACATGGTTTCACCAGAAGAAATTCGCTTTTCGATATAATCGCGGGACTGCTTGATTTTGCTAATTGCAGTGGGCGCTAATGTCACCGCTACTTCGGGCGAGTGAGCCACGCGAAAAATATCTTCAATCTTTAGAGCATCGCCGGTGATTTGCATAAAACCTCAGGATTTGAGTGTCTGAATTGCTTGTTGGTAATTTTTGTTAAACACATACGAGCCTGCCACCAAGGCATCGGCGTCGGAACACATAGAAAGGGTTTGTTCATTCACTCCGCCATCGACTTCTAATAAAATAGGCAGCTGCCGCGCTTCAATTTCTTTCCTGAGGCGCTTTAGTTTAGGAACTTGATCGGCTCGAAAAGATTGACCCCCAAATCCAGGTTCAACCGTCATTACTAAAATCAAATCGACTTGCTCAAGCAAATGCATAATTTCTTCTAACGCCGTTCCTGGTTTTAAAGTAATTCCTGCTTTTCGGCCCGCACCGCGAATTTCTTTTAACAACCGCTCAGGCTCTTTTGTTGCTTCAATATGAATCGTTAGAATATCAGCACCCGCTGATAGAAACTCAGGAACATATTTTTCTAAATTATAAATCATCAAATGCACGTCCAAAGGAATCGGACTGATTTTTTTTAATGCTTTAACAACAGGCGCACCTATCGTTAAATTCGGCACAAAATGTCCGTCCATGACATCGACATGAATCCAGTCGGCTCCGGCTTCAGCCACTTTTTTTACTTCAGCTTCAAGGTTGGCAAAATCCGCCGATAAAATACTTGGCGCGATTATTTTTTGAACAGGTCTTCTCCAGGTCATTGTCATAGATAACAACCTATCTGCCTGTGGAATTTCAGTCAAAGACCAGGAAAACCGCTGCAGATTTGAGATGCACTGCATTTGTAGGTTCTAAAAAACCCAGGCTCAATTACCGTTAAAGTGATGATTATTCGCGGCTTCACCCTTGCTGACGTTCCTAAGGTTAAAGAATTCACTGATCGCGTGATCGGCCGCAATTATTACTCTGAAGTTGAGCTGACTGACTTTTATCAGAAATCCCTTCAAAGGGACAAAGAATGCACTTTGGTTTTGGAAGACGACAAGGGCCAAATTCGGGGAGTTCGGATCACCTTTCCTCCTGGCCAGTGGCAGCACGGAAAGGGGCACGGCCTAAGCCCTCAGCTTTGGAACTTTCCATTCCATCAGGTCGCCTATTTTCAGAGCCTTTTTATTGACCCTCTTTTGACTGGCCAGGGTTGGGGTAAAAAAATGTCACTGCAGGCTATCGGGATTTTAAGAAAGTTGCAGGCTAAAGCCGTCGTCACCCACTCGTGGAAGCAATCGCCATTTGATTCTTCTGGAAAATATTTGCGAAGTCTTGGTTTTAACTTGGTCGCAAGCCATCCCTTGTACTGGAAAGACGTCGATTATGTTTGCCCTCAGTGTGGTCAGCCTTGCCTTTGCACAGCAGAAGAAATGATACTGACTCTATGAGCACCTCTTATTGGTTGGATCGAAGCGAAAATTCTGCTTTAAGAAAATTTGATGTTGTGATCGTAGGGGCAGGCATCTCGGGACTTTCCACGGCCTTTTGGCTTGAGCAAGAAGATCCTCAATTAAAAATCGCTGTCGTCGAAAAAAATCGTCTTGGCTTCGGCGCTAGCGGGCGAAATGCGGGGTTTGTTACTTGCGGATCGGTGGAACATTTTAATCGCTTAATCGGTAAGCACGGGCGCGATGAAGCCGTTGAAATTTGGCGTTTTGCAGAAACTAATTTAAAACTTTTAGAAGAACACATTGTTCGGGGGCCAGGCACTCACTCGCCGACGGATTTACTGTTTGAAAAAAAAGGATCCTATTCATTGGCTGCGGCGACCTCTGAATACGAAGAACTTCAAAAGGTCGCGCAGACCATGTCCGAATTAAAAATACCCGTCCAAGTTTATAATGAGCGAGACCTCTACAAAGCGGTTGGCACCGAGGGATTTTGTGGTGGAATACGGTATATGGACGATGCCGCCATTCATCCGCAACGGCTGCTTGAAAAAATTCATTCAAGGCTAAAGAATACAACTTTGCTTGAAGGCACTGAGGTTTCTTCCTACACTTCGACAGGAGCAGGAACACGGATTGTAAAAACGGATGCAGGCCCAATAGAAACCTCGATGATTGTTTATGCCTTGAATGGCTTTTCCGTGGATTTAAATTCCTATTTTAAAGATAAAATATACCCCACTCGCGGCCAAATACTGATGATGGAAAAAGTCGACCGCTTTATGGATGGCCCCTGCTATGCCAATTCTTACCTTGATTATTTTAGACAATTGCCAACGGGAGAACTTTTGATCGGCGGTTTCCGCCAATTAGAAAAAGCCACTGAAATTGGTTTTTCTGATCATACAACTGAAGTGATTCAAAATGCTTTGCATGATTTCGTTAAAAAACATTTGCCGCGGTTTAAGGATAAAAAAGTCACGCACCGCTGGGGCGGTGTTATGGGCTTTTCTGCCGATGGCCAACCCATGGTAGGCTCCTTACCTGATGACAATCACGTTTTTTTCTTAGGTGGCTACACCGGTCACGGCATGGGTTTAGCTTTTCACACGGCCAAAGCCACGGTTGATATGATCTACGGTCGCGAAATTCCAAAGTGGCTCAGCGCCAAAAGATTTTAAACCTGGTAGCTTTTAAGGAATTGTTCGGCGCTCACGCGGTTGCGGGACTCTGGCTGCAAAATTAAAAGTTGCAAAAGGCCTTCTCCGGTTGTCATAAAAAGATGATTATTCTGAACGATCATCTGGCCAGGAGCCTTTGAATTTTTTTCGGAAGTCAGGGCTGTTTTATGAATCTTAATTTTTTTATCTTTCAAAATCATATAGGTACCGGGACCCATCACGAAAGCTCGGACCTTATTGTGAATTTTTTCAGCCGGTTCATTCCAATCGATCAAAGATTCTGATTTTTCTATTTTTCTAGCGTAGTTAACTAATGATTCATCTTGCGGAACCGGCGGCAAATTTCCTCGCACATAATCCATCAGTTCCACTCGCAACATATCAGCACCTAAAACCGCTAACTGATCATGCACTTCTTGAGCATCCATTTCAGTCGTGATTTCTAATTTTCTGGCACCGATCATATCACCCGCGTCCAAGCGCTTAACAATTTTTTGCAAGGTCACACCCGTCTCTTTTTCACCAGCTTCGATGGCCCGCTGGATGGGCGCAGCTCCCCGCCAACGCGGTAGCAAGCTTCCGTGAATGTTGACACAACCAAGCGGGAAGGACTGCAGAAAACTTTCTGTTAGAATTTGACCAAAGGCCACAACGACTCCAACTTCAGCGCCCCAACTTTTGATAGCGTCCGTGATCATCATATTATTTTTTAAGGATTCAGGCGCTAGTACTTTTAAATTATGACTTAAAGCTAAAGTTTTAACAGGACTTGGAGTCAGTTGAAGTTTACGACCGCTTGGCCGATCCGGTTGAGTCACTACGCCGACAACTTCGAAATGATCATCTTGCAGCAAACTTTTTAAAGCCACGGTGGCAAAGTCAGGTGTTCCGAAAAAACAAACTCGGACTTGACTCAAACTTGTAACTTCTCGGATTTAGTTTTTGATTTCTGTCTTGGTTTTTCATCTTCAGATTCATCGTCGTCATCTTCTTTAATGGTATAACCATGTTTTTTAATTTGAGTTTTAATTCTTTGGCTTTTGATAAAGCTGATGTGATCAATAAATAAAGTTCCTTCTAAGTGATCCAGCTCATGCTGGATACAAATCGCCAGCAAGCCATCCACTTTGAACGTCTTCTCTTTTCCGTCCAAGGTTTGTGTAGTCACTTCGATTTCATTAAAACGCTCAACGGTTTCAAAATAAGTGGGAACGCTCAGACAGCCCTCATCAAAAGTAGTTTTTCCTTCGCCGCGCGTGACTTTCGGGTTGATCAAAATCAAAGGTTGCTGGATGGCTTTTTCAAGCTCGGTCATCTCGTCGTATTGATAACGCCGGCCTTCTTTATCTCGGGGACGAGTGTCAATCACGACCATTCGTTTAAGCTCTGCCACTTGCGGGGCCGCTAAGCCGATCCCTTTAGCGTCATACATAGTCTCGATCATGTTTTCAGATAAAGTTTTTAACTCGCTATCAAATTTTTCAACGACTTTAGAAACTTCACGAAGTCTTGCGTCCGGAAAAGTCAGTATTTTAAGAATTGCCATAAGAACCACCTAGCGTCTGTATAGACCATATTATAGCCTATTTCGTCCACTTTTTAAGGGCTAATTTCTAGCTAAAATTATTTATTTTTATCTTTTAAGACGCCTTAACAAATAAAGGCCTAAACCACCCATGATGACACCTGGAAGCCAGGCGGCAAGGATAGCCGGCAAATAGCCATGTCCCCCAAGAGTCAGCGACGAACTGTAAAGCACCCAGTAAACAAAAACCAAGGCCATACAAATTCCAATACTAAGAAAGGTGCCTCCGGTGCGGCTACGACTGACGCTAAAAGGAATTCCTAAAAGGCACATGACGATTCCAGCAAAAGAAAATGCATATTTTGCATGGTAATCGACTTCGTAATGAGTGGTGTCCAATCCCGCTTCTTTATTTTTACTGATAAACTGACTCAAATCATTTTGGCTTAACATATCTGAAGTTTGACCTGTGCTGGTCAGGTCTTTTGACTCCTCAGTCATAGTGATATTTTTTTGCTTAAAGGCAGATGTCAGTGGAAAGCTTGAATCCGCAGCGAACAAAGTCACTGAACCATTTGTTAGGTTCCACTGCTTGCCACGAATGTCGACCTGTTGGGCTGTCATCATTTGCAAAAGATCCCAAGCATCACTGAAAAGGTAAAGGGTCAGGCCCTGCGCTTTAGAACCCTCAGGATTCAAAGTCTTAATGTTAAATATCGAATTTTTTGAACGGTACCAAATTCGATCGGTTTTAACGACCGAATACATGCCAGGCATTTTTTTAATTTCATTATAAAATATATAGTTTTTATGCCGGGTCATCGACGGCCCAATTCGATCACCGATAAAATAAAAAATACTGGAAACAAAAATAACCGAAATCAGTAGGGGTGTCGAGATGCGAAGAAGACTCATTCCTGAAGCATGCAGAGCCACCAGCTCGTTGGCTTTATTCAACGTCGAAAGTGTCAAAACAGTGCCCATCAAACAAGCGACCGGCAACATTTTCTGAACCCCATCCGGAAACGCATAAAAATAATATCGAAGTAAAGCCGACGTATCGACGCCCTTGTAGTTGACCATCATAGACATGGCATCCACCGCCGAAAATATCGTCACAAAGACCAACAGGGCTCCGATAAAATATCCCCAAAACAATTTAGAGGTGTACAAGTCAATTCGGTTCAATGAAAACTCCGCCTAGGTTCAATTGATATTAGGCCATTTCAATCCCCCTTGACACTCCTAAAAATTCACTATTAACTTGGGGTATGGCTTTACGCGTCTTATTGGCTGACGAGAGTTCCACAATTAAAAAAGTGATGCTCTTGGCACTGCAAGATTATGGTGTCGACGTTAAATCTGTTCCTGTCGGACTGGATGTTTTGGCTGTTGCTAAAACCTATAAGCCCGACATTGTTTTTGCGGATGTTTTATTATCCAAAAGATCGGGTTATGATGTCGGTCGCGATTTAAAGACCGATTCCGAAACTCAAAGGATTCCCGTTGTTTTAATGTGGAGCGGTTTTATGGAGCTGGATGAAGTCCGAGCTCGCTCTTCACAAGCCGATGATCGCCTGGAAAAACCCTTCGACGCAGATATTTTGCGCGGCCTTGTCAGAAAATATGTGCCTCGCACTCAGACGAACGCCATCAGTTCGTATTTAACTTTTCCGCCGATGCCGCAATTTGAAGATCCACAAAATCTTACAAAAAACGAAGAGGAAGAAGAGTTTTCACAAGTTCCTCTATATCCTCAAAAGGAAGATTCTTCGCTGAGTGACGAAAACTGGACCCAACAAAGCTTACAAAATATCAAACCCACGACGACGGCGGAAAATGGTAACCTGCCTGATTTTAATCAATTTATGATTCCAGAAAATGACTTGGGCGAAGCCCGTGTTCAGTCCAATGGCGAATTTGAAGAAGTCACTTTTAGCAAAAAAAGTGTTGCCGTCGAGATTCCAAAAACTATGTCAGCTACTGAAACAGTCCTTTTAGAGCGAGTGGCTCGCGAAGAAGCTCGTGCCATTATTGAAAGCATCTGCTGGAAATTGATGCCAGAAATCGCTGAACGCGTCGTTCGCGAAGAGATTAGCAAAATTTTAAAACAGGCTGAAAAAGAAATCTAATTCTGACCTAACTAAGCCTTGTCATTCCCATTCGATGGGTTTAACTCATGGTGACTCTCTTGGAGGCCCCATTGAATCTGATTGACCTGATCCAAGCTGCTATCAAAGAAGATATGCCCAACGGCGATGTGACCACCGAATCGATGGCCGTCAAGCCACGCCAGGGAACTGCAAAACTTAAGGCCAAAGAGGATCTGATTTTATCCGGAACAGCCCCTTTTGAACAAAGCATGTTGACCCTAGAGCCTCATGCCTCGATCAAATGGTACTTTGAAGATGGCCAAGAAGTTTTAAAGGGCCAAATTCTTTGCGCCATCGAAGGTGATCTGGTGCAAATTTTAAAAGCCGAACGCGTTGCTTTAAATTTTCTGGGCCATTTGTCGGGAATTGCAACCTACACACAAAAATTTGTTAAAAAATTAGTCGGCACAAAAACGCAAATCTTAGATACCCGTAAAACAACTCCCGGACTGCGGGACTTGGAAAAGCGTGCAGTTGTTGATGGTGGCGGCACAAATCATCGAATGAATTTAAGCACGGCTATTTTAATTAAGGATAATCATATTTCACTGATGTCGGGCCTTAAAAATGCGGTGCTTCGGGCTCGTGAACATTCGCATTTACCTATAGAAGTCGAAGCTTCGACATTAGAACAAGTGCAAGAGGCGATCAGCGTAAAAGCCGCTCGCATTCTGCTAGATAATATGGATTTAGAAACTTTAAAAAAAGCCATGGCAATGATTCCCACTGAAATCGAAACCGAAGCCAGTGGTAATATGAATTTAGAGCGCGTTCGCTCGGTGGCTGAAACTGGTGTGAATTATATTTCGGTTGGCGCTTTAACACATTCTGCTCCTGTTGCGGATGTAAGTTTAACTTTTGAATGGTGATAGATATGCAAGACTCTCCTCTGATTGATCTACGAATGGGAAAATTCACAGCTGATTGGGCCAAAGCCCGAGGCTTAGAAACTATTTACCAACAACAAATGGGCAGCACTAATGACTTGGCCAAAGAACAAGCTTTTAACGAAGCTAACTTTGATCAAAATATTATTTTGTATGTGACAGAACATCAAAGCGCCGGGCGCGGTCGCAATAAAAATACTTGGGAGAACGCAGCCCCTGGCACTTGCCTTTTATCCTCATGGTCTTTTTTTATGGAAGACGCCCCTGTGCCTGTGACTTCGCCGCGAACGGGACTGGCTTTGTTTAAAGCCGCCATGGCGACATGGCCGTTTTTACCCTGGAGCTTAAAAGCCCCCAATGATTTATATCTAGGTGAAAACAAAGTGGCGGGCTTGCTCTTAGAAACGATCACGCAAGGAAATGATGTTCGATTTATCATTGGGCTTGGAATGAATATCACGACCCATGCTGAAAAAATTGAAACCGCCACCAGCCTTGTAGAAAATTTACCCCAAGGTGTGCCGATGTTGGGTGAAGATTATATTGGGTTTTTAGACCGCCTGCTTTTTGAATTCAGTTTAGTGATTGAAAAACAAGGCGATGCCTTGAATGAGACCGAAGGCGCGTCACTTGTGCATGCCATGAATTTAAGACTGGGCGAGACTGAGACCTTCACCGCTGTCGCTGCTGACGGCACTATTAAAAGTGACCTTCGCACCATTCCATGGTCCTCACTTTAGGAGTTATAAATGGCTTTAACATATTCGCCAGATCCTGATCTTGGCAAATCTTGTCCCGATTTTAATTTACCCGGAGTCGATGGGAAAAATTACTCCTTAAAAGATTTCACAGGGGCGCCCGCGCTTCTTGTGATGTTTATTTGTAATCACTGCCCCTATGTGATCGCTATTGAAGACCGTCTGGTTCAGCTAGGGGATGACCTTAAAAAATTAAATATTCCTGTGGTCGCCATTTCTTCTAATAATGCAGAAAAATACACGGAAGATTCTTTTGAAAAAATGAAATTAAAATCTTCTGAAAAAAAATACCCTTTCGTCTATCTGTACGATGAATCGCAAGAGGCCGCTAAACTTTTTGGAGCCGTTTGCACGCCTGACTTTTTTTTATATGATCATTCATTAAAATTAACATATCGCGGACGCTTGGATGACTCGTGGAAAGATCCTTCGAAAGTGACGTCACGGGAGCTTTACCAAGCTGTTCTTGAAACCAAGGCTCAGAAAAAAATATCAATTCCTCAGACGCCGACTATGGGCTGCAACATCAAATGGAAGTAATATGAAATCAATTATGGCCCTGCTGATTTTTGGTTTGATTGGCCTTGTGATTTATATGTCGATCACCTTGGGACTTTTTAAATCGGTTGTTGTCAGCGAAGGTCCTTATTCAGAACTGCATTTGATATACAAAGATCATTTAGGCCCCTACCACACAATTGCGGCCGTGATTAAAGAGGTTGAAACTTGGGTTCAATCCGAAGGCTTTGAATGTAAAATTACTTTTGGACAATTTATCGATGATCCAAGCGTTGTTGAACATGAACGCTTAAAAAGCCGCGGCGGTTGTGTTGTCGCTGTATTTCCAGAAAAAATTCCAGCAGAAATGAAGACTTTGTCAATCCCTACAAGGAACTACATTACGGCGCGTTTTGATGGGTCGCCTTGGCTTGGGCCCTACAAAGTTTATTCTAAAGTGGCGACTTTTGCTGACGAAAAAAAGATCCGTATTAATGAACCTGTCATCGAACTTTATAAGCTGATCGATGCTCATCATTTGGAAACTACTTATTTGTTTCCTGTTCCGACCGGATATACTGCAAAATAACAGGCCTTAAAAATGCATAAAGCGAGTCTGGCCCCGCCAGTCTCGCTTTATTTCGAACCGATCCTCTTTCTTCAAAAAGGAGGTCCGAATGTCGAACCCTAACCCACAAAGAAGGGATCGGTATTTTTTAAGATTTTTTGAACGGCTTTTAAAGATAATTCTATTATTTTTATTGGCCATAGAAAAATTAAAGGATCTAATTTAAGTAGTTCTTCAGGTGCTCCAACGTGTTCAAGCCTAAGGACTGGGTTTTTAACCCAAAGATAGATCGATTCATGGAATGAGTGACCTGGCGAGGCCACTCATTCATCAGGTATAATACATGTGACGAACCTAAG
Source organism: Pseudobdellovibrionaceae bacterium (assembly GCA_043747555.1). Lineage (GTDB taxonomy): Bacteria > Bdellovibrionota > Bdellovibrionia > Bdellovibrionales > Bdellovibrionaceae > JAYWDA01. The sequence continues at coordinate 52,246 of JAYTOY010000080.1, forward strand.
CGTGACCAGCGCGGATTAAATTTAAAGCACTGCCGGCACGGAACCATTTCAATTGTTCAGCATTGTAAGAATGCTTCAAATCAATCATTTCACTGGTGCCATCAGAATGTTTGATTTCCATTTTGACGGTTTTTCCAGGTGCCAAATCTTTGAGGCCGTGAAAATCCAAACGATCATCTTGGCGAATTAAATCGTAATCTTTCACATTGCTAAATACCAATGCCAGAACGCCTTGTTTTTTTAAATTGGTTTCGTGAATTCGTGCAAAAGATTTTGTTACAACAGCTCGGCACCCTAAAAACCTTGGCGACATGGCGGCGTGCTCACGGGAGGAGCCTTCCCCGTAATTTTCGTCTCCAATAATCACCCAGTTTTTATTTACTTTCTGATATTCACGCGCAATTTTTGTAAACTCTAAACCTTTGGCACCGTTCAGTTGATTAATTCCTTTACCGATTTCACCAGTGAAAGAATTGTCAGCTCCTAATAGCATATTATTAGAAATATTATCTAAGTGGCCGCGAAATTTGAGCCAAGGTCCACCCGGAGAAATATGATCTGTCGTGCACTTGCCTTTGGCTTTTGCTAACACAAAACAATCGTTAAAATCTTTGCCATTCCAAGCCGTAAAAGGCTCTAACAATTGCAAACGATCCGAAGTTTTGCTGACCGCCACGTTAACATCTTTGCCACCCGGTTTTTGATAACCCTCGGTATCCATCACATAACCTTTTGACGGAAGATCCGGCGCTTCTGGTGATTTTAATTTAATACTGCCTTTGGGGCCCTTTAATTCATCAGTCATCGGATTAAAATCAATTCGTCCTGCAAGTCCCATGGCCATGACCACTTCTGGCGAAGCAATAAAAGCCAAAGTTTCATTGTTCGCGTCATTTCGACCGCGAAAATTTCTGTTAAAAGAAGTCACGATGGTATTTACTTCGCCTGTCTTAACGTCTTCCCGTTTCCACTGCCCAATGCACGGACCGCAAGCGTTGGCTAAAACTGTGGCGCCAACGTCATTAAAAGTTTTCATCTGGCCATCGCGCTCAATTGTTTTTTGAATTTGAGTGGATCCTGGTGTCACTAAAAAGGGCTGCGCCATTTTTAGCCCAATCGCCATCGCTTGTTCGGCAACAAAAGCGGCCCTGCCAATATCCTCATAGGAAGAATTTGTGCATGAACCAATCAACGCTGAAGACAACTGCGCCGGCCAACCTTTTTCTTTGGCTTCTTTAGCCAGAGCACTGATGGGACGAGCGATATCAGGTGAATGGGGACCGACTAAATGCGGCTCTAAAGCGGTTAAATCAATTTCATAAACTTCGTCATAGAATTTTTTTGGGTCGGCTGCGACTTCTGGATCGGCTATCAGTAATGATTTATTTTTTTCTGCCACTTCAGCTAAAGCTGCACGACCTGTGGCCCGCAAGTAAGCACCCATGCGATCATCGTAAGGAAATACGGAACAAGTCGCACCAAGCTCTGCGCCCATATTTGTGATAGTTGCTTTTCCAGTGCACGAGATTGAAGCCGTTCCTTCGCCGAAGTATTCAACAATTTTATCAGTTCCACCTTTGACCGTCAGCATGCCGCAAAGACGTAAAATCACATCTTTCGCAGAAGTCCATCCATGCATTTTTCCTTTAAGGTGAATACCAATCAATTTTGGATTTTTTACTTCCCAAGAAAGTCCCGCCATCACATCGGACGCATCTGAACCGCCCACTCCAACCGCCAGCATCCCTAATCCACCGGCATTGGGTGTATGGGAATCTGTTCCGATCATCAGGCCACCTGGGAACGCATAGTTTTCTAAAATCACTTGATGAATAATTCCTGCGCCGGGTTTCCAAAAACCAATATTGTAGCGCGAAGAAGCGGTCGCTAGAAAATTGTAAACTTCTTCATTTTCTTTCATCGCGGTCGACATGTCTTTTTCTTTTCCCACTTGAGCGCGGATCAAATGATCACAGTGCACCGTTGTTGGAACAGCGGCCTCATCTTTCCCTGCCAGCATAAATTGCAATAGCGCCATTTGCGCTGTCGCATCTTGCATGGCGACGCGGTCGGGTCTTAATAAAAGAAAACTTTTTCCTCGCTCTAAGTCCTGGTTTTGCGGATCTTCCAAATGTCCGTAAAGGATTTTTTCAGCCAAAGTCAGCGGTCGATTCAGGCGCTGCCGAATCACCGTGATATTTTGGATGGTTTTTTTATACACGTCCTGAGCTAATTCAGGAGTCGTTTCGATTTTCGCCATGGAAATCCCTTCGCAAATGACAGCTTAAAATAAGTTTATATTTTGATATCCTAATGACTTTTCTGGATTCTGTCAGTGGCAGAAGGTCTATTTTGCATAACGTCGGGACCTAAAAGCAGTACGTAAGGACATCTTTTCTAGGGCATAATAAAGGGATGCTTGCAGAATACGTCAAATACCTCAGGGCACCGGCTTCCCGTTACGCCCGAGAGCTAGGTTACCTGAAAGAATCCATCGCTTTTGAAGCTCGGGCTCAGCGCCATTGGAAAATGTGGGAAAGCCATTTTAAAAACTGCCAAGAATTGATCGCCGAGCAGGCTAGTACAATTCGTAAAAATCGCTCGATTTGGGTGTTGGGCAGCGGCAGTCTTTACGAGACTCCTTGGAAGGCTTTAGCGGACCAAGGTCATCGATTAAAACTGATCGATATTTATCATCCCCCAAGAATTAAAAATCTTATCAAACCTTATGCAAATATTCACTGTTTGGAACTGGATGTAACAGGTTTTGATGATTTATCGCCATTGCAAAAAGTATTGCTAAAAAATCCCGTTGTTCCACCTCTGTCAATTCATCCGGAAGATCTGATTGTGTCTTGCAATATGCTGTCACAACTTCCTATCTGTCCATTGCAGTATTTATCTAAAAATACCGAGATTTCAGAGGAAGAAAAAATTCAGTGGGCGCGAAAAATTCAAGCTCAGCATGTTCAATGGCTGCAATCTTTTGGTTGCCATGTCCTTGTGATGTCTGATTTTGAAATTCATCACCTAGGAAAAGATTCAAATCCTATCCGGATTGAAGAGCAACCTTTTCGCCCCTTAGCAGGGCTTCTGACAGCTTGGGATTGGCAATGGTCTGAGTATTGTCTTCGTAAAGTCGAAGCTTATTCAATTCCTCGTAGGACATAATTAAGAAGCTTTGGAAGGTCTGAAGCCATCAAGCTGCGGGCACTTCCTCCTCTGGAAATCCAGACATCAGCAATTCTTCCGTGCACGTAAGCGCCTAAGGCTGCCGCTTGATCTGTCCCTAGTCCTTGCGCCATTAATGAGCTGATAAATCCGGTTAAAACATCACCTGTGCCCGCTTTTGCTAAAGCCACATTGCCCGAAGCAATTAGATAAGACCTTTTTCCAGAACAAAGTACTGAGTGAAAACCTTTTAGTAAAACTTGCGCCCCGGTGATTCGATGGGCCTCTTTGGCTGCCGCCAACCGGTCGCTTTCAATATCTAAAGCTGAGATTCCCGTGATCCGCGAAAGCTCGCCCGCGTGCGGTGTTAGCAGCCAAGTGGGCGGAAGTGGCCACAACTTTTTCTGCGCAGAAACTGTGATCGCATCGGCATCGATCAGAACTTTTTCAATTTTTTGCGCTTTTAATTTTATTAAAAGTTCCAGCGTTGCTTCACCTGTTCCAAGACCCGGACCGATAGCCACCGCTGAATATTTTAAAAAATCAACTTTGGAAATCTTTTGCCATTCAATTTGCAAAAAATCGGGCAGCATGTCTTTTAGAATTTGTGATGATGGTGATGAAACGGTCACATAGCCAGCACCCATTCGGGCGGCCGCTTCGGCTGCTAAAACAGCAGCTCCCTTCATTCCCGGACTTCCCGCCACGATAAGAAGTTTCCCGAAATGACTTTTATTATTGGTCCTAGTTCTTGGTGGTAAAAGTTTTCGGGCGGACTTTCTGCCAATAAGAAAAGTAGAGCAGGCCGTTTCTTCGACAAGTTTTCGGAGAAATCCAATATCTAAAATTTCTATCGACCCCGTAAGCCCTGGGCCCTCTTGCAAATAAAATCCCGGCTTTGCAAGTCCGCAGGTCAGCGTCTTTAGGGCCCGCAATCCTGCGCCCCACGTGATTCCGCGATTGGCATCAAGCCCTGTCGGAAGATCTAAGGCGATCACTGACGTTGACTGCCGATTAATTTTTTCAATAAATTCACAAAGGGGTAAATCCAAGGGGCGATTTAAGCCTGTTCCAAAAAGTGCGTCGATCAACAGATCAAATTTTTTAAAATCAAAATTTTTAAGGGAACTGGAATTAAAGATTTCAACCTTACCACCACGCTCTTTAAACCTGCGTAGATTTAATTCATACAGTGCAGAAGGTGTTTTTGATGGCAAAAGCCAGACTTCAGTTTGTGTAAAGCCTTTTTCTAAAAGCTTTCTGGCCACAACAAGTCCGTCACCACCATTATGCCCTGGTCCACAAAAAATACCAATGCGATATTCAGAACTTAAACCCTGCAGAGCCAGTATTTTCTGGGCCATTAACGATCCTGCTTGCTCCATTAATTGCTCAATGGAAAAGCCAAAATCGCTGACGGATTTTTGATCAATTTTTTGCATTTCTTCGCGGAGGGCTAATCTCATTGCTGAAATTCTCCTCTGAAGGGCGCCTAGATGTAAGCGCCTCGTTTAATTTTGTCTAAGATGATTTTTTCAAAAAAGATCGGGTCTTTTGGATTCACCGAGAAGTACGCTTGCTGTTCGCAACGAACTTTTTCTTTCAGCAACCAACGCAAAACATCGGCCACGCCTTTATTCTTTTTATCTAAGAAAAAGGGGTCGTTTTCCAGGGCATCTTTAGCCTTTTTTAACGAACGCGCTTCACCTACGTCGTTTTCACGAACTTGATAAGTGAAAAGGTCATATTTTTTGACGTCTTCAGGCAATACGCCCAAAAATCGAACTTCAGGGGCCGAAAAATCAGCATTTCTAATTAACGAAGCCGCTGATCCAGCTTTCAAAGTTCGGTAGATATTCTGTAATGTGTAAGCGTCCAGATCTCCGCAAAAATACATTGGTACTTTTAATTGATCGGAAATTAGTTTGCACCAACCTCGAACGGCGTTGGAAGGAACTCCCTGAGCACCGATCAAAATGCAGTTATTTCTTTTTGTAAATCCCATAGTGTGCAAAGTGTTCGCCGTACCTTCTGACTCAAGGATCAGAGCGAAATCAATCTTCTTTTTCGCGCGCAGTTTTAAACTTTGCGGACGATTTTTTGGCATATAGGGAGAGGTTCCCAAAGATCCCAAATCAATTGTAGCTTTAGTTTTATCCGCCATCGTTTCTTCGACGACCAATTGCGAAGAGTAAGTCTGACCACCGCGATCATTGGCGAAACAGTTCAACTCTTCCCGATAAACTTGCATCATATCACCGATAAAATCGATGATTGAATCCGATTCATTTTGATCTTCAAAATCCAAAGGACGGTAGTACTTATCACTGCGGATCAAGCCTTTGCAGATATAATATAATTCCCTTTTCGTGTTGACCGCGCCGATGTCCAAATTTCGCAGCAAAATTTCGAGCATAAATACGACTCGAGCTAACTTTTGGACACTGGAAACATTCAGTTCTGTTCGAACTCGCTTATCACCCGGAGTTAAAAAACCTACTTTTGAATTATAAAAAGAATTATCAAGACTTGTTTTCACTGCTTCTAAATAAGGTCTTTTTGAATTCTCTAAATCTTTCAGCATTCGATCCGCCAGACGCTTTGCCTCTGTCGGGATATCAAGTTTCAGTTCACGAATTTTTATGAAATGACCACTTCCGGCGCCTGCCATAATTTACCTATACTCTCTTCGAGGTTAATTTTTTCTTAGTTTTGGTCGCAACAACAATTTCTTCCATCACTTCAAGCTCGGATTCTGAAGGCTCTTCACTGCCGCCAGATTTTTTAGCCTGTTTTTTATTTTGCGCATTCAGTTTGCCAACAGCATCTTCAAACTGGCTGATGGCCTCTTTTGAATCACGTCCTAAAATTTTCTTCAAACCCTCTTGGGCTCTTTTTTTCCGAGCATCATTGGCGCCAACGATTTCAGCTAATTTATCTACCAAGATTGGACCAAATTGCTCGATATGAGCTAATTTTCGCTCTAAATCGGCTTCTTTAAATTCTTTTTTAATATGTCGCGAAAGTTTTTGACCGGCTTGCATGGCAGCCCGGCGAATCTCTTCCACTAAGTCATCAGACGCATCAATTGTTTCTTTGGACGCATTTTTAAATTTAATAAATGGTGAAACCACACTGATCGCAAACACATAAGGACCAATAGGCAAGGATTTCTTGGGCTGTTGCAAACCATAAGATTTCCAGTTCACAGAATCAATCGCACCCGTAATGGCACAACCTGATTTATCGAACTGCAGTGGCACTCGATTCGCAAAACGCAGCAATTGAACAGGTTCATCAGCTTCTAAATTTCTATTTTTAAATCGCGCTAAAGCGACTTCCACCGAAACGGGCTTAAAATCGCAGATCGTTGGCTTTCTTGCCACCACCGAAAAGAAATCGATTTCACCCAAGCGCTGAATACTTTTTGATAAAGCGTCTTCGCCAATGGTTAAGACTGACTTTGTCGAAGGGGCCATCAGCTCGGCTTTTTGCACGGCCGCATAGACAGTTTTAAAGTGCGCTTCTGATAAGCTGGTCACCGACTTATCCAGCAAACCTTTTGGCAGGCCATTTTTAACGAAATCTTTTAAGGCCTGGTCATTCACTCTAGAAAAACCAGTCGTTAAAAATTTAGCTAAACTGACTTTCCCGTACAAATGCGAGTGAGTGATAAATTCACCCAGTTTAAAAGTATGAGGATGAGGCAACGTCGCCCCAGGAATTTCTGGAACTTCATTGCTGACTCGCTCGATGGTGACCCATTCATTATCAACTAATTTATAACGGATCGTTAAATGAGGATTCACCAAAACGGTGCCTTCAATATAGGTCACAATTCCACCGTCGCCATTCATCTGGATTCTTCCATCCATAATAAATTCAACGCGAGTGCCGCTGGATTTATTCCAATCTAAACTTTCCTTATTTCGAATAATTCCGGTGTTGGTTTTGATATCGACATCGACTTGCGCCTTAACCGCTTTGCGCATCTTTGGCGTTTTACTCATGACAGTCACACCACGAGCATTGGTCATCTGAGCCCAAGTTGTCGCCGCTGAAATTCCAATCCCTTGCTGACCGCGTGAACATTGGCCACGACCAAATTTAGAGGACGCTAAGTATTCGCCGAAAACTTTAGCTAAATCATCCGGATCGATACCAGGACCATTGTCTTCCACGATAATTTTGATTAAATCTGTATTTTTGGTCGAACCGATCCCGACTTTGCTGATCTCAATGGAAAGTTCTGGAAGAATTTCAGACACTTCACAAGCATCCAGTGAATTATCGACCGCTTCTTTCAAAGTCGTTAAAACGGCTTTCAAAGGAGAGGAAAAACCCACCTGCTGAAGATTCTTTGCAAAATACTCGGCTGTACTGCTTTTTGTAATCTTACTCACTGGACCGATCCCTTTATGTTTTGAGAACGAACAACACTACTTAGATTCATTAGATTAACAAGACCTGAAAGAGCTTTAGCAAGGAATCCATGTAGAGCCCTGCGTTAAAGAGGCTTGCCTTCATTTTTCTCAAAAGTCCATTCTGCCAAAGTTTTGTACCCTTTTTCGTTGTTACAGGCCTTACAAGCCGGCACGCAATTTCTTTTATCTGATTTGCCACCTCGAACGACGGGCAACAAATGATCCATCGTTAAGTCCGAGGTTTTTATTTTCTGCTCACAGTAATGGCAGATTCCTCGACCAATCTGGTTTTTCCACCACTGAGTTTTGCGCAGTTCACGAGCTTTGGCTTTTTCGCGTTTTTGATGCTCTGGGGGAGCTGGACTAAAATAATACTCCATGATTTCCAAGAGCTTACACCAGGCCTGGATGTTTGGCCAGAATTCCTTTACTAGCTCTGCGTTACTGCTCGGTTTCCTCCGAAGAAGAAATGACCAATTTCCGAGGTGAGAAATGTCGAATCAGAAAATTTATAAAAAAGGCGAAGTCCTTTTTAAAGACGGCGATAAAATTTCGAATGTTATTTTTATCCAGAAAGGCGCCGTCAGCCAGTGCCTTATTCGCGGTAAAAAAAACATCGACCTTTTTCAATTGGGAATTAATCAGGTCTTGGGCGAAGGCGTGATCGCCGGACAAAATAC
>JAYTOY010000081.1:0-85348 GCA_043747555.1 Pseudobdellovibrionaceae bacterium
TTTAAAAGAACAAGGTCCTAGAAAATCAGCAACACCAGTTTCTAAATTTACTGAGTTTGTACTGGCGGCATAGATTTTAAATCAGTAGCACCCCAGCTGTAAAAACGGACATTATAATTATTTTGAACTTTAATGACGCTGCCTGAAGTAGGTTCCCTAGCACAGGCCCATTTCTTTCAGGAGTGTCCGCTAGTCACAAATTAAAATTCCTTTTGTTTTTCTGGGGTCAGTTTCGTTTAAACCAACAGCGACACATTGAATTTTACGACCGGCAAGCTCAGAAAAAGAATTCAGTGGTTTAAGATCTTCATCATTAACTTTGCCCGCTTTTGCCTCGATCGCCCAAACTGATGAGCCTATCGAGACAATAAAGTCGACCTCTAGACCAGAGCGAGTTCGAAAAAACTGAATCTTGCCTTTAATATTTTTTGCCAGAAGGGAATTTTTAATTTGATTGTAAAGAAAATGTTCAAAAACAAATCCTTTTCTTTCCGGGGATAGCTCATAGCTATCGACCAAGGCATTGCGAACGCCATTATCAAAAAAATAAAAACGAGGATGAGAAATAAAATCGGCTTGCTCTGCTTCAGCGTAGGAGTCGCATCGATCCACCATTAATGTGTCTTGAAGAATTTCAAAAAAACGAACGCAAGTGGTTCTAGATATTTTTGCTCGCCGAGAGATCTTGGAATAATCAAGAATCTGTCCTGCAGAAATGGCGGCTTCATTTAAAAACCTGGAAAATCCTTGCAGATTTTGAACGATGGCTTCGGCCTGAATTTCTTCACGAAGGTAAGTTCCCGCATAAGAATCTAGCAGAGAAGAACAGAATTCATTATCTGGATGAACAACAATATCTGGAAGAGACCCAAACTGCAGTAATCTTGTGGTTGAAGTGTCTTTTGGGATTTCAGCGCCGCAGAGTCCCCCCATATGGAAAACAAGCAAGCGTCCAGGAAGTAAATTAGCATGTCCCCGCCGAAGTTTACGAGCACTTGAGCCAGAGAGATAAAACTTCAATCGACCATTGGACTCATCAATCAGGGCTTGGACCGAGTTCAGCAAGGAAGGAATTCTTTGAATTTCATCAATAAATATAGTTTTGAAATTGCCAGCCTCGACGATCTGCTCCAGTCGTCCAGGTTCTGAAGTGTAGCGATGGTATTCAGATTCTTTGGATAAATTAATGGTTAAATCCGGGTTGAGCGAGCGTATGAGCGTGGATTTTCCGACTTGGCGGGGACCCAGCAGCAGACAACTTTTAGGTGATTTTTTCAATTTTTCAGAAATAATTCTATCTATCACGTGGTCATTTTTACATCAAAAATGACCACTAGCAAGTTAAATATTGAGCGTTACCCAGCTGTAAAAACGGACTTCATCCGGCGCCAGAAAGCTCCTAAAGTAGAGCTTTTTGTTTGCACCTTGCGATCAATGATTTCACGTAAATCCTCTTGGCTGATCACGCCCTCGAGCGGTTCCCCGTCAACGAGCACAGCTGGCTGCGAAACACCCATGCTGCCTGAAAAATCTAAATGTTGATTCAGCAAAGCTTGATGCTGGCGACTTAAGAAACATTTTTTAAACTCTTCTGTGTTTGCGCCAATTTTTTGAACTGTGTCGTTGATTGACGTTTCATCCACACCGGGGGGATTTGTGGCGTAAACCTCAGCGAATTGTTTGAAATATTTTTTACCTTGGCTATGGGTGCACAGCGCCGCTTCGGCCACCATGCGGGAATCACGATCGTTGCTAGAAAATAAGAAATGAAAACCGGTTCTGATATGCCCGTTGTAATCATTTTGAACTTTAATAACGCTATCCAAAGCTTGGCGACAAGGACCGCAAACTAAATCACCGAAATAAAGAACGCTGATGGGGGCATCGCTTACGCCCCAAAGGGTTTCCCAGTCGCCGGGAACCTTTACCTGGAAAGCGGGTGGGAATTCATGAACCTTGATGGTTCCTTTCATCAGGTTTTTAACAACATACTGCTCAATCAGCGTGTTATCTCGTTTTTCCATGGCGACATTTTGCAAAGACTCAGTTTGTTCTTTTGTGATATCGGCGCGCTTGATATTGGATTGAGTTAAGAAGCTTTCAAATTCAGCTTCGGTTGCCGGTTTGCTTTCGGATAAGATATGTTTTTTGATATAGCCATCGATTTCTAATTTTTCAGCGTGAGCGGCATCCAGCAGGGCTCTGCGAACTAAGATGCCTTTAAGCCTATTTAAGTTTTCATGAAAAGCACGGGATTTAATAAGTGCTAATCGAACGCTGGCTTTTTCAACATCCTGAGCGCGAACTTGTTGATCACCCCACTGCGCAATCACATCTTTATCTGGAGGAGTTTGTTTAAACTGAATTTTTGCTTTTGGATTTAAAACAAGACCCCAAGATTTGGCGAGCTCTGCCGGAGACTTTGCTGCTTCTGGTAAATAAAGATCCAGTTCAGGGTCATTCATCTTTTGCGTACTAGCCACAAATTTACGCAAAATAAATTCCAGGCGAATCATGTTTTCCTGATTTTTAAAATCTTTATAAACTGGATTTTGGCTGGTGATTTGTTCAACAGAAACTGTATCCTTGTTATAAGATGCATAAACTTCTGGTTTGTCTGATTTTTCAAATTCGAATTCAATAGGGCTGCCGGGCAGGTGCATCGTTTCTTTGCCACTTGAACAACCAGTGCTCAATGCAAGAGTCGTTAAAAAAGACAGTGAAATTAAAGCTTTCGAAAATAAACGAACATTCAAGTTTGTGCGCATAGTTTTTCCTTTTTGATATGGAAAATCTTATCACAAATTAGAAACGCGAGTTAATCCCAAACACAGATTTAGCTGGATGAAAGTCCGGGACATGTTTAGCTTAAGGCGACTCCATCATTGCGGTAACCGCATTTGCTGAGCCATTAACAAATTATAGGTCCTGCAAAGCAAGCGCAAATTATCCTGTGAACTAGACCCTCCCCAAGTGACGGGGGTAATATGATCAATCTGAAGTTGAAATTGAGATCCGCAGCGCAGTCCATTCGCCGTTATGAATTGGCAGCAACCTTGAGCTTGAGTGAAGAGCTGTCTTTTGGTGTGCACAGGAATTGGCACGCGCTTTCGTGGACCTCCCAAATTTATATCTGAGGTTTGTGGATTTTTAAACTCCGCAGCGGAGCCCGATTGCGGTTTTTGCGATAATTCAAAACCTGCCTCACTTTGACTTGGTTGTAGATCATTTTTAACAGGTTTACCCATTTTAGATTGATTTAACTTTGTAGCAAGTGCCGTGATAACTTCAGCCCATGAACCGTTGTGAACAACATGGGATAGAAAGCTTTTAGCTTGTTTGAGTTCTTCGAATTGCTCTTTTGTAAAAGTGGTCTCTACGCGAACAGATTTATCTTTTTGCGGTCTGACAATCTCTTGGATCTTAATAGGTATGTCGAATTCTTTTGCCAGTACTTGCCTTGTTTCAAAGCCGTTACATGATTCAAGCTTTTCTAAGATTTCTTGAGTCTTTTTAACTGAAGGTATCTCTCCTTTCTTAGCATCTGACTCTAAGCATTTTTGTAAAAGACAAGCTTGGCCGCATCAATTCTTCAAATGGCAGAAGCTTCTGAGTAGCCATACTTTTTAGTCATCATGGTGTACATACTATCAAAGCCAAGATCAGCATAAAGTCTACGATTCATAATTTCTAAGATATGAGATAACACCAAGTGCATAATCTTGCGTTCCGTTTGAACAAGATTCCCAGTTCTATGAAGCAGATCATCGTTATAAATGTATTTCAAATCATGAATAGTATTTAAGTCTGGGGTAAAGCTTAGATTAAAATTTGAATTCACCGCAGAAAGAATTAACTCCATATCATGGAATTTTCGGGTGCAATTTTAGGTATTCTTGCGCGCCATTTGCAATTGGAGATATTCAAAATTTGCATCTCATAGCTCTCATAAATCGTTTGTCTTGAGATAATTTTTCACAAATGTCGCCGGGATCAAAAACGTTATTATCTATAAACATGATTTAATTGTGTGATACAAAAAATACTCGCAAGAACTATTTTAAAAATGTTTAAAAATTTAAATAAATTAACGCAGATATTTCTACATTTGATTCGTAGCTTGGGCTCCGCTTCGGAGCTCATCCAAGAGTTCGACTCCACTACAAAAGGTCATCCATTTGTGTCTGCCTAAAAACAAAACCTAATTCGTCAAGCTGCTTCCGCAAAAGAGCCCCGGTCAAAATGAACTTCGCCATATAACGCGAGTACAAGCCCTCCCTGCTGCAAAATTCCAGCAGGCCTTAGAAAGGACCCATCAAATGATTAATAAAAAACTGTAAAGTATGACCTCGTTCTAAAGCTTGGTTCTCTTTCTTCTGGCTGCCGTGACCTTCGTCAGCGAAAACAATCAGCTGTGAAGAAATATTCTTTTTTTGCAAAGCATCTTGAATTTGAATTGCTTCACCCACGGGAACACGGGGATCGTTGGCACCTTGAATAATCATCAAGGGTGCTTTGACCTGATCTAAATAAGTGATCGGACTTAACTTTAGTAAAATATCTTTTTGAGTTTCAGGATCTCCGTACTCGGACGTCCGCAAAATACGGCGGTAAGGAGCTGTATTCTGCAAAAACGTATAGAGGTTGCTCATGCCAACATTGGCAACACCCGCATCGTAAGCTCCAGCAAACATGGTCATTGCCATCAGTGTCGAGTAACCGCCGTAACTGCCACCCATCACACCCACTTTTGGTACCAGGCCACCATAAGCCCACTTCGATTTTATAAATCGAGCCGCGTCCTCGATGTCAGTAATTACGTTTAAGCGTTTTTCTTTGTTGTCAGAATCAAGCCAAGTTTTTCCGTAGCCTTCGCTGCCGCGAACATTGGGTTCGACAAATACAAAACCGGCATCGACAAAAAGTTGCAAGTAGGGCGAAAAACCCGGAACGCTTTGTCCTTCTGGTCCACCGTGAAAATGAACGACTACTGGACAACTTTTATTCACACACTGGGCAGGTCTTCGAACAAACATGGGAATTTGAACGCCATCGCGACTGGGATAATATTCTAATTCAGAACGGACAAACTTTTTAACATTCACTTCAGGAACGCTGGCCGTCACCCAAGAAGTTAATTTTCCACTGCTAAAATTATAAGAAAAATTAGATCTTGGAGCCTGGGCATAAGAAATCGCAAGCATTAAATTTTTTCCGTCCTGCGAAAACGCCCCTGCGACAACATGATCAGCGCCTTTAAAATCGGGAATCTTGAATTCAGAAAAACGATCGGCATCCAAGCCTTTTAATTTGGTGTAACCACCCTCGTTGATTTGATACACGATTTTAGTTTTATCATGATCCATGTTAAAACTTTCAATTTCGTGCTTTATCAAAGGGCTGATCGGGTCAAATTTTCCATCCTTAAATTTATAAAGCCTAGAAAACTCTTCAAACTTAGGTGTTAAAATAATAAATTCGCCCTCGTGCTTTGAATAAGCGACGGTGTATTCTTCTTTTTCATTTTGTCCCACAATAGGCTTTAAAGATTTCGTGCTTGGTGTGAACTCAAAATACTCGGAACTTCTTGAGCCGGTTTGTTTGACCAGCAACAAATTTCCATTTTTCCTGTGATCTGCGACGTACCACAAGCCCGGCTGATCAAAAACCAGCTCTGTTTTTTGTGACTTTAAATTATACCGATAAATAACATTGGCATCAGGCTTAACATCATTAGCCGAAAAATAAATCCACTCAGAATCATCAGTGATAAATGAAACACTTGACCTCACTTTTGCTTTTAGAAAAACTTTGACCAAATCGCCACCTTCAGGTGATTGCAGAAAGATCCCTGGATTTTCCTGACCATCTTCGTCGCGACTTAGAACCAACCATTTTCCATCTCGGGTGATGTCAGTCAACATCGTCGCATCTTTCCCGCCAGTCATTTGCACAGGGAAAGTATTCGGAGCCTCCAGTCGCCAAACATGAGTTTGTCCGCTGACTTTCCAAGTAAAAAATAGCTGCTTGTTATTGGGATGAATCATGCCCATACCTGGACTTAAAACATCAAGACTTTTTTTAATTTTAGTTAACATGGCTTCTGGCAATGCCGGTGGAGAAAACTTTTTAAGGGTCTCGGGGCTGACCGAATCTTTTCCAAGGCCGGCATAGCTTTCATTTTTCGCAGTCGGTTTCTGGGCACAAGCTAACAATCCGAATAAAATAAATAAATAAAAAAACCGCATGATCTTCACTCCACGTTAAGGGCTAATTTCGATAAGTTCTTATTGGGAAGCACAACGCAAGCCTTGTCAATATTCAGGTCAGCTAAGGGTTGACCGGTCTGTGACAAAAGATAGCCTGATGAAAAAACTTAGTTTTGTTTCTCACCATCTAGCTTCAAAAGATTATTTGATGGGTCACCAGTATACAGTTGCAGATGCGTATCTATTCACAATTCTAAATTGGACGAAGATGATGAAGATGGATTTGGCCTCTGTCGCGCCACTGCTGGGCTTTATCGAAAGAGTCAAAACTAGACCTGCGACTTTGGCCACTATGAAGGCTGAGGGCCTTTTGAAGTAAGCTCGGTCAATCATTACAACTTCGTCACAAAATCGTGGTCTCTCCATCACAAATATAAGGGGATTTCAGATTATACTGTCTTCTCAAGCCACATGAATTTTGTTAGGGGGACAATATGTACACTGAAGATGTAACTGTTGATTACAAGGGGTTTAAGCCTAATCAAAGTATCATTAAGCATATGAAGTCCATTACGGATCATCTTTATTACGATTCGCCCAGTGAATCTTGTATCAAAGCGACCTTTGCGCGCGCCGGAAAAGCCGGCTACACAGGAATTGTTAAAATTAATTCCTCGGTGGGATCGTTTGTCGCAAAAGCGCTGGGTGATGATATTAATTCTTTAAGTGATACCTTGTTCAAACAAGTTCGAAATCAATTGAAAGAGTGGAAAACAACACGATTTCTTGAACCCGCCACTGGCTGTGAACGCTATGGTAAAACGGTTTAAAGCTCTTTAGTTTTTAGATGTTTTTGTTGGCGCTTCGGAACCGTCAGCTCAGAATTTTCAAAGGAGGTCACAGTGGCCTCCTTTTTTTTGCCTTCAGAATAATCCTTTAAATAATGAGGCAAATCTCTTTTTACTGAACCCGTGTAATCACTGACCAGAATTATCTTTGCTTCCGACGGATCCAATTGCAAATTTTGAGTTAAATAAACCCAAGCGCTCTCAACTAATTTTAAAAGTGCAATCCCATGTCCTTCCGGATGTCGAGCCGATAAGTAGTCAACAAACTCCATATAATACCAAAAAAAAGAAAGTTCTTTCTGCTCCGCTTGCTGTTTAAAAAAACCTAACAAATTTGGAAAATTTCCACTGTTGGCGTAAAGATCCCAAAATTTTGAAAACCGCACCATTTTTTGAATCAAGGGATAGGCCATATCTTTGGTTTGCAGAATTTGAAAGGGCGGATGATCTTGATAGACCATTTTAAAAGTTTGATCATGCCGAACAATGGGCGTTCCTTTCAATCGCTTTAAAAGTCCGACTTGCACTTCATCGGGCCCACAAGCTAGTAACTGATCAAAGCCAATCCCAAAGCTTTCAATACTTTCGCCCGGCAAACCAACTATTAAGTCGGCATGGGTGTGCACGCCTGATTCGGCTTTTAAAAACGAAAAATTATCTTTGATTTTAGTATAATCTTGCCGCCGTGAAACATTCTTTGCGACTTCAGGATTCCAAGTTTGAATACCAACTTCAAACTGCAGGGCACCGGCTGGAAACTGTTTGATCAGCTCTTTCAACTCTTGGGGCAAGCGATCAGGAACTAATTCAAAATGCATAAAAAGACCGTGATGCATTCGTTCCAGGAAAAAAGTCAGGATGGCTTGGCTGGTTTTAGGACTTAAATTAAAAGTGCGATCAACAAACTTAAACTGCCTAGCCCCTCGACGAATCAAATCGTCCATATCTGCTAAAAATTTTTCTAAGGGAAAGCTGCGGACAATGGTGTCCAATGAGGAAAGGCAATATTCACATTTATAGGGGCAGCCGCGCGAAGCCTCGACATAAAGGACTCGATTTTTAATATCTGAATCAGAATACAAGCCATAAGGCGAAGCGATCGTCGAAATATCGGGCAAAGGTCCTTTGATTAATTTTGTTTCCGGTGGTTCGCCCTGCAGAATGTTTTGGCAAAATTCATAAAATAAGAAATCAGCCTCGCCTTTAATGGTGTAGTCCGCCCACTGATAAATATCCTGTTTTTCGGTCTCATAGCTGACTTCGGGGCCACCGATAACAACGACCAATTCAGGCCGCAATTTTTTAAGTAAAATAACTAGATCCAAGCTGGGTCGGGCATTCCAAATATAAACACCAAGGCCGACAATGACTGGGTTTTGTCGCAAAATATTTTCTGCAATCACCCGCACGTCTTGCGCTAGGGTGTATTCCAAAATTTGAGTCTGCGCCTGCAGATCCTTCATATTGGCATAAAGATATCTTAAGCCAAAAGCCGCATGTTGATATGTGGAATTTAAAGTGACTAGTAAAATATTTTTATTTTCAGTCATAAAATTAAATTCCTTAAAATATAAACCTGATGAATCTTTTGATCATGAAAGTCATTGGGAATTGTCAGGGCCGAGATATCTTCAACTTTGTAATCAGCTAAAATTTCAGGAGCTACCTTGAAATTTCTTTTATTGGTCGAAAAGAATAATTGCCCTTCGGGCTGCAGCCGTTTCATCGTTTGCTGAATCAGTCCCACTTGATCGCGCTCGACTTCAAAAGTTCCATCCATGCGTTTAGAATTAGAAAAAGTGGGAGGATCTAAATAAATTAAATCAAAACGATCAGTGACGGGCTGATTTAAGTATTCGACGACATCTGATTGCAAAAAGCGGTGCGGCGCCAGCAAAATTTCGTTTAAATTAAAATTATCAATCGTCCAATCCAAATAAGTCCGCGACATATCAACGCTGGTTGTTTCAGCGCCAGCCTTTGCCGCGACCACACTAAAAGATCCGGTGTAACAAAAAAGATTAAGAAAACTTTTACCAGCCGCGATTTTAGAAATTTTGTAGCGCAAAGGCCGATGATCTAAAAAAAGTCCCGTGTCTAAATAATCGTAAGGGTTCACCCAAAACGAGCACTGACTTTCTTGGACTTGAAAGCGCCTTTTGGTTTCAGCAATTTTTTCATATTGATTAACGCCCTCTTGTCTCTCGCGTTTTTTAATCACGACGTCCTTGGCTTCAACCTTGAAAATTTCTTTTAAAGCTTCAAGAACCAACGGCAGATGATTTTTATCTTTATCGATCCACTTGTCGCTGCGATCATAGACCACAAAGATGTCCCCGTACTTATCCACAATAAATGGAAACTCGGGAATATCCCGGTCATAAATGCGAAAAGCCTGAATATGGTTGCGGTCAGCCCAAGGTTTCAGTTTTCGATAGTTTTTATCAAAGCGGTTTTTAATCATCGACATGTCAGGCACAGGTTTAGACAATGTTACTCGCGCGCGCCAGTGAAAAGTCTCAGGACCTAAAACCAGTCTAGTTTTTGAATGCTGTTACGACTTTGGATAGGATCGATTGCTGTCTGTTCCATATTAAGAATTCTTGATTAGTTTCAATGGCTTTCGTTAAGACAAAGGGGCTATTATCCGATCAATAAACCATGATCGATTTGCCCATAGGCCTCCGTGCTAAACTTTACATTAAGCCTGTCGCCACAATTGCCATGGTTCTAACTATGTTGGGCCTTTCGGTCATGGGTTTCTTAGGTAAAAAAGAAGCTGCCGAGTTCAAAAAGAAAAGCTTCAAAGATCATAACCTGTATAATCTCGCTTTTCTTGCAATTAACAAGGGCTGCAAAGGCAGCTTCAATGAAGTTGTCTGTACTTTCTTTGAAGGCTACGTCAAATCAGATGACTTAGTTCAACCTGAGTTACTCAATGAAAAAATCGAAAGATTTGAAGCCTTCGATCGCTCTACAAAGGAACAGCTTAAAGACTATATTCAAAATCTTCCTTTAAAACTGGCCGAACAAAATAAAAAACTCGGCTATCAAAAAACCTTCAGAGAGTACTCTGCAGCTGCAGCAACAGTACACAAAGAAATCGTCACTTACGAAAACGCTCACAATTTGTTGGCAAGAGAAAATTTGAGCTGGAAAACGGTCGCATTGGCGCAGTGGATGCACCAAAATTGGTGGACCTTAGTAGCTAATCTTTTAATCCTAGGACTTTTTGGCATGCATTTAGAACAAAGAATTGGCCGGACATTTTTGTTAATGGTTTTTGTATTAGGTGGATCAGCAGGTATGACTTTGCAGGCCGCTTTCGCAAGTCCTTATGAATGGGTCGCAGGCGGAACCTCTGGAGTTATGGCCATTTTGGGGGCCTATAGTTTTTTCTTTTTAAAACAGAAAATGCAAATTTCTTTAAATAAAATAACGATTCCAGGATGGGCTTATATTTTCCTGTTTTTAGTTGGAGGCAACGCATTTTATATCGAATCAAATATAGTTTTGTATTCGCACTCAGCCGGTGTTGCATTGGGAGTATTTTCTGCCGTTATAATCTCAATGATTTTTTGGGTTCAAAAAGATTTTCTCTTCGAGGCGGAGCAAGTTGCATTTTATAAAGCAAAAAAAACAGCCAGTCCGACAAAAAAAATTACTCACGTTTTCAATTTACTAGAGATCAATCCATATCAATTTCAATCTGTGGAATATTTAATAAAATCAGTAGCGAAGCACCATATCGAGCCATTCTCTATTCCAAATCATGAACTTAAAAAAATTGGGCAGCTGATAGTGCGTATGATTAACGGTGAATTTAATGTGATGCCGACGCAAGGTTACGCTATCATTTCACTCCTGCCTCTGACCTGGAATTTTACATTGGTGCCGATGCCAATGTTAACAAAACGTGAACTTAATAAAATTGAAAATCAAATCTTGGAAAGTGATTGGAGGTTAGCCATTCGTTTTTATGATTTGTACTTAACCCAGCACCCGAATCCAAAAGTGAAAGAGGCAATTCTACTAACGGTCAGAAAAATTATCGTGAATGCCGAAAGCCCGGTAAATCCGGAATACCACCAAAATATAGAATGGCTCCGCTTGTATGTGCTGTTCAGTGGAACCACGGCGATCACCCAATTTTTAGCGGATAAATACGAAGACAAAACCGCGGCCAGCTAATCCATTTCGTGCGACAGCGGTCTACGGGGTGCGCGAAAATAGTTTCTAGGTGAAAGCACCAATAAATCAGACAGTCGACTCATATAGACACAAGCATACCGATCAATCTGATAAGCTAGATAACTTTCTTCATTTCCAGCGCGCATCAGCTGACCCCACTGCGGGTTGTACAAGGTATGTTGCTTTTTAATCAATTGGCTGATTTGTCCATCGATTTCTGAAATTCGTTTTTGCAAAGAATCGACTTTGTTTTCGTCAGACTGGCCTTTTTCTACTCGCAAAGTCATCATGCCAGTCAGCTCATCTTCTAACGGCTCTTTCTTATGCATTAACATTTCAATTTCTTGATTGATGGGCTCAGCCTTTTTATTATTGCTAATTTCGCCTTCAAGCTCTTCGATCACCATGGCGGTTCGCCAGTTGCAATCTTTTTTCAAGCGCAAGATATCTCCGTAAATATGATCGCCGACATACAAAATATCATCGCCATTTAAGCCTAAATCAGACGTGAATTTCTTAGCATTTCCGCCTTGATAAAGACCGGGAACCAATTTGTCATCAAGGTTTGTCATTGACCCATTCTGCGGATCAACCTTCAAATACTTATAATCTTCGTAAAAATACTTTGGCTTTTGCGCAAGAGTGATAACGATCTCAAAAAGATCTAACCAATTTGCATGGTCTTTTAAAAAAGGGTTGATGGCGTAATCCAACAAAAGTTTTGTATAGTGAAAATCAGAATTAGTGACGACAAAAAGTTTTTTTCCGTGCTTTTTAAATTTCTCAAGGCCATGCACGACGTCGGGATCTTTAATAATATATTGATCTAGATGCCGCTTTACTTCTTCTTTCAAGGATCCATCACGGTGTGCTTCATCTAAGGCCGCTAAGACATCGTCTGCAATCTGCGCGTACTCTGGATACTTATGGGTGACATCGGAATCTTTTAAATCCACCAGCTGCGCAAAAAGATTGGCTAAAGACATCGAAAAAAAAGTATCAATCGCCATATAGTCGGTATTGCTGAGATCAATATAAGTGCTTTGATAAAGTTTTTGATGAGTTTTAAAATCCAAAAGTTGTTGGCCGTGGTAAGAAGCCCTAATCGCCGCATAGCGATTGAGTTTTAACAAATTCCCCTTTTTACGATCAATCACAAGACCGCGAACCGCAAAATTATAATCAAACTTCAGCTTACGAAGACTTTCGGGATAGCCATTCCGAATGAGTTTATCAATCATTTTTGAATGCGATAGGCGCTCGAAATTTTCACTGTTATAACGGATCAAGGTATGATCCATATCCAAGCCAATATAGCGAATTCTTTTAAGATTTAAAGTTCGGTTAATATAAACTCTGCATTTACGATCCGGCATTAAGTGCCTCCTGCGTCATACGTATAAGTAGCTTAGTTTACCTTAAACTTGCTGACGTCAGCAAGAGATTCCACGTAGGATAACCCATGCTTTTAGAAACCACCCTCAGTCCTGAGCAGCAGAGCGCTTTGTCCGCCCTGCAATCTGGCGAAAATATATTTCTGACTGGCGGCGCTGGCTGCGGTAAGAGCTTTTTGATCCGCGAATTTATTAAAGACTTGGACCCGAAAATTTTTCCTATTCTAGCATCGACGGGGACTGCGGCAGTGCTTTTAGGTGGAAGAACTTTTCATAGTTTTTTTGGCCTAGGAATCATGGAAGGCGGTCCTGAAGCTACTTTCGAGCGAGTTTCCAAAGAACCAAAAATCTTGGCGCGTCTGAAACGCATCGAAGGTTTTGTGATGGACGAAGTTTCAATGATTCCAGGCTCTGCGTTCCGCGTCGCTGAAGCGCTGACAAGATTAGCTCGTGAAAGCACTTTACCCTGGGGCGGCGTCCGAGTGATTGCCGTCGGCGACTTCTTGCAATTACCACCGATCACTCGTGGAGGACCCCGAGATTGGTGTTTTTTAGATCCCGCTTGGAGTTTTAGCGGCTTTCAAAATATCCGCCTGACGATTAACCATCGTGTCGAAGACCGCGAATATTTAAAAATCCTTGATAGCTTGCGTTTAGGCAAAGTAACAAGTGAAGCCAAACAGTTTTTAGACGCTAAATTAAAACCGCATAATGAAGAATGGCCGGGGACACGGCTTTTTCCTCTCCGAAAACAGTCGGAAGAGTATAATAATAAAAAATTAAATGAACTTCCGGATGCGGAAGTTCATGTTGATTCCATTTATTTAGGCCCAGAAAAATTCATCGATGTTTTAAAAAAATCAGCGCCAGTGCCAGAAAAGCTGACCTTAAAAATTGGCTGCCAAGTCATGTTTGTACAAAACGATCCGAACCGCCGCTGGGTGAATGGCACCAAGGGCGAAGTCATCGATATCTTGCCTGATAAAATCGTTGTTAAAAAATATGAAGGCCGCAATGTCACGGCTGATAAAAGCAGCTTTTCGATGATGGATGCCGAAGGCAAAGTCGTTGCTTCGGTGATCCAATTCCCTTTGATGCTGGCCTACGCAACCACCATTCATAAAAGCCAGGGCGCGACCTTGGATGAAATTTGGTGTGATCTCGCCTCCCTTTGGGAGCCCGGCCAAGCCTATGTCGCCTTAAGTCGCCTCCGCACGGGCCAGGGCCTGCATTTACTGCGTTGGCAAGCTCGGTCCGTCATGGCTGATCCCCAAGTCTTGCGTTTCTATCAAGGAATCGAGTCTGGGCTTGATTCCTTCGATGTAACAGTTTAATTCATGATTCTACATTGAGGAGGCCGCATGGCTCAGATCACTGAACAAAATCCGGTTGGCATTAACGGCGTTGATTTTATTGAATACGCGGGCCCTGAAGCCAAGATGCTAGAGACCTTATTCCTTCGAATGGGTTTTCGTGAAGTTTCCACAGCAGCAGGAAAAAACATTAAGCTTTTTCGCCAAAATAAAATTAATTTTATCCTGAATATGGAACCAAAAACTTTTGCGGCTGATTTTGCAACTCAGCATGGACCAAGTATTTGCACAACCGGTTGGACCGTCGTTGATGCCGAACACGCGTTTAAAACAGCAGTGGCGCGTGGAGCGCGACCTTACACGGGAACCGACGCGCAAAAAGGCGCAACCCCTTTTCCCGCCGTCTATGGCATTGGCGATTCCTTAGTTTATTTCGTCGACGCGAAAAACCATCAAAAACTTTACAGCGATATTTTCCAAATCAAAGAAGAAGACAAAGCTCCGGCGGGACATGGTTTGATTGAAGTGGATCACTTCACAAATAATGTTCCCAAAGGCGAAATGCAAAAGTGGTGCGAATTTTATGAAAACGTTTTTAACTTTCGCGAGACTAGGTATTTCGATATCAAAGGCAAATCAACGGGACTGATTTCAAAAGTCATGCGCTCGCCGTGCGGAAAGTTTTCGATTCCTATCAACGAACCTGGCGAAGGAAAAAATCAGATTCAAGAATATTTAGATCAATATCACGGTTCAGGCATTCAGCATTTGGCGATGACCACAGGAGATATCATCGAAACTTTGGAAACAATGAAAAGCAGCCAGATCGAATTTTTATCGCCACCACCCCGAACTTACTATGCGATGATGAAAGAACGTCTTCCGCATGTGATCGAAGATTTAGATCGATTAGAAACAAATGCCATTCTTGTAGATGGTGATCATGATGGCTACTTGCTTCAGATTTTTACTAAAAATGTGATCGGTCCGATTTTTTACGAATTGATTCAAAGAAAAAATCATTTCGGTTTCGGCGAAGGAAACTTTCAAGCCTTGTTTGATGCCATCGAAAGAGATCAGCAAGAGCGCGGCTATCTTTAAGGCCGGGAGGACTTTATGTTTCATCACTATGCTCAAGGTCGTCACACCACTCAAGGCCATAAGGGAATTCCTGAAGGTCACTTTGAAGAAGAGCAAGGTCGAAAGGGATTTTTCGGCCAAGTTTCTCACTTAATAAAGCCACAGCCCAGCACTCGTTGGGTGAATATTGAAGGCCCCTTAAAGCCCCATCTTTTTGATCTGGTCGAAATGCCAAAAAATTTCGGAGCCTGGCAGCGAGTTGTGCACAATAACGATCTTGCGGTTTACAACTTGTGGCTGCAAAAAAAACCAGTGGCCGAGTTGACGGCTTTAAGAAATGCGGATGGCGATACATTATACTTCTGTCACAAAGGTGCAGGCGACGTATTAACTGAGTACGGCCTCTTAAAATTTAAAGTCGGGTCCTATATTAATATTCCAAAATGTGTTCACCACACTATTGTTCCGACAGAAGACACAAATTTTCTTGTGATCGAATCTAAGACCAGTTACTTCCGCGAGCCTGATCGCGGTATGGCCGGAAAAAATGCATTTTATGATTTAGAAGCTTTAGGAAAACCTGATTTAGCGGATCTTCACACAAAAATAAAAGAGCTGGGCGCAAATATTTTAAAAATTGATGTCAAACGCGCCGATCAAAAAACTGTTTTCACTTATTCTGAATCTGTTTACGACACCGTTGGATGGAAAGGGGACATGTTCCCGTTCACTTTGCACATCAGTGATTTAATGCCCATGATCAGTCCGCGTGTGCATTTGCCACCTTCGATTCATACAACTTTTGTCGCCAATGGCTTTGTGGTTTGTACGTTTTTACCGCGCCCATTAGAAACAGATGCTGATGCTTTGAAGGTGCCTTTTTATCATCAGAATATGGATTACGATGAAGTCCTCTTTTATCACGATGGAAACTTTTTTAGTCGCGATAATTTGCACGCTGGCATGATGACCGTTCATCCGGCAGGCTTTCCGCATGGTCCGCATCCAAAAGCCGTCAAAGGTGTCGCTACAAAAACGCACACTGATGAAGTGGCTGTCATGATCGACACTTGGCAACCTTTAGAAATTGATCCGCAGGCAAGCCAAGTCGAACTTCCAGATTACTGGAAATCTTGGATGAACAAGTGACCGTTCTTGAGGCGATGAAATTAGCCATCGCGGAAGCTCGTAAAGGGGCGCCCTTTGTCAGCCCGAATCCAGTCGTAGGTTGTGTCATCCTGGATTCTGCGGGAAATTTTTTAAGTGCCAGTTATCATAAAAGTTATGGCCAGGCTCACGCCGAAGTTAACGCCCTTGCGGGTTTAACTCCTGATCAGTTGAAAGGCGCGCATGTTGTTGTTACCTTAGAACCTTGCGCCCATCAGGGAAAAACACCGTCTTGTGCAAAAACTTTAGCCACACTTCCTATTATAAAAGTAACCTACGGATTGATGGACCCGAATCCATTGGTGGCCGGTCAAGGCGCTGAGATTTTAAGAGCAGCCGGCAAAGAAGTCGTTTTATTTTCTGAATTGCAAACTGAGCTTGAAGAACTTTGCGAAGTTTTTTTAATGAATCAGCGAAAGCAAAAGATCTTTGTCGCTTTAAAAGTGGCCACAAGTCTTGACGGTCAGATGGCATTGCAATCCGGTGAAAGCCAGTGGATCACAGGGGAAAAAGCCCGCGAACACGCTCAATATTTAAGATCCTGCTACGATGCGGTTATGGTTGGGGCGGGGACGATTCAAAAAGACAATCCATCGCTGAATATCCGCCATCCAGATGTAAAAAAAGAAAACAAAGTGGTGGTCCTAGATCCGCAAGCCTTACAACTTAAAAACTTTTCTCAACTTCGTGTGGCTCAGACGCATGAATCAAAAAATATTTTTTGGTGTGTCAGCGAGGAAGCGCAGATTCCTGCGATCGATCATGGTCCGCAAATTTTGAAAATTAAAAAAGACGAGCGTGGTTTTCAGCTGGACCATTTGATGTCCGAACTATGGAGTCATGGTTTGCGTTCTTTATATGTTGAAGGGGGCGCTCAAACTTTTGCGGCCTTGATTGAAAGCACTTGGGTGCATCGTTTGTACTTGTATCAAGCTCCTCATGTGATTGGGGCTGGCGGTGGCCTATCGTGGACTCAAGATCTGTCGATTTCCCAGTTAAAAGATCGCTGGGTGCTTAAGAATTTAAGCAGTGAAAAAATGGGCGATGACCTTCTGATAACAGCCCGATTCCTTGATTAAAGTCTGGGTTTTCCAAGTAAAGGGTTTACTCACCATATAAATTTTATATCAAGGAAAGCCTGGTTTCGAGCTGTGCTTGAGATAGGGCCAATGATCCATTGCACAAAGCTGCATTATTTAAGAGCTCTAGATGCGCGTTTTAGTTTTTGATATAGTGACTGAATGAACGATGACGGCAGTAAATCTGGAAGTAATACCTCAAACTCTTTAGTTAATAATCTTAAAAACGAATGGTCTTTATTTTGGAATAGCCTTTCCGGCGACTTTGTCGAAAGCGAGACTGAAGACCCCTTCAAGACTGGAAAAATCCAGGTTTTATCTTTAGAACAAATTCGCGATATCACAAAAGCACTTAGCAAAAACCGCCGGCTTGTGAATCAAAAAATTGAATCTTTAAATAAAGAAATCGAGCTTAATTCTATTAAATTAGAAACTGTTCGTCTGGTCGGCACCCCAGATGACGAAATCGTCCACAGAATCAACGATCTATCCGATCAGGGCCAAGTCCTCAGCCAAGAATTATCAAAAATCGATGAGCGCCTAAAAATCATCCATCACACCGAAGAACAAGTCCGCAGAAATAGCGAACCCGCTTAAATTGAAGTTCGGAAGATCTTTGACAACAGGTTTTTCTGTACAACACTTCTAAAACGGCGTTAAAATTAGAAGTATGATTAAACGCCTATTAAAGCCATCCCCTGTCAGTAGTTTCTTTTTATTCGGCCCTCGAGGATCTGGTAAATCGACCTTGATTAAGTCCCTGCCATTCCTAAAAAATTCGATTTTTATTGATCTTCTTAAACCCCAAGTCGAAGACCGTTATCGCCTTAGCCCTCAGCTTTTAGAAAAAGAGGCCGCGGCATTAAAGCCTGGCTCTTGGATTGTGATTGATGAAATTCAAAAGCTACCCAAGTTACTAAATCTTGTTCATTTTTTAATCGAAGAGAAAAAAATAAAATTTGCAATGACCGGGTCTAGCGCCAGAAAGCTAAAACGCGGTTCTGCGAATATGCTGGCGGGACGAGCTTTCAATTACAACTTGTATCCATTTACACAATCAGAATTAAAAAAATCCTTTAAACTAGATCATGTTTTAGCCTGGGGATCGCTGCCCAAAATTTACACTTTAAAAAAAAATTCCGACAAAGCGTTGTTTCTTGATGCCTATGTTCATACCTACCTTAAAGAGGAAATTCAAATTGAACAGTTGGTACGAAATATTGATCCGTTTAGACTTTTTTTACCAATTGCAGCCCAAATGAATGGTGAACTCATTAACTATTCCAATATCGCAAAGGACACTGGAGTCTCTTACAAAACGATTGAAACATATTTTCAAATTTTAGAAGAGACACTGCTTGGGTTTTTCTTGCTACCGTTTGGTAGATCTATTCGTAAGGTGCAAAAGCAGAGTCCAAAATTTTACTTCGTAGATTGTGGAATCAAGCGGGCCCTCGAAGGCGCCTTAAGCTTACCTCTGATGGAAAGAACTTCTGAGTATGGGAATGCTTTCGAATCTTGGTTTATTGCAGAATGCTTCGCGCGAAATCAATACCTAAAAAAGGGCTACAAGTTTTCCTTTTTCAGGACAAAAGATGATGTAGAAATTGATTTAATTATTCAAAAGCCTAACGGAGCTGAATGCTTGGTGGAAATTAAGTCCACGAGTCAGCCCACAGAAAAGCACCTAAAAAACTTAGCTTCCTTGAAAGAAGATTTTCCAAAAGCAGACTTCTATTGTGTGTGCCGAATAGAGCAATCTCAAAAGTGGGATCATATTAATGTCATTTCATGGGAAAAAGCATTCAAGGCGCTTGGTCTGGATTAAGATTTTTCTTTGCGCAGTTGATTGTATTCAGAAAGCTTCCGTAAACTCTGCTGCAAAACAGTTTCAAGCATTAAGTATTCTTTTGGGGTCGGCGTATTTTGCAGAAGCATGCGTTTTAGAACTGTGTAGACGTTCATCTTCCTGGCTGATAAATCAAAGCCCATTTCAAGCAGCCAGCGTTTTAAAGTTTCTTCTGGAAAAACAGCAGGGAAGGCTTCAAGATCGATTGATTTTTTCCGTGTGGGTTGTTGGCCTTCAAGTTTTGTTTTTTCCCCGCCCCAAGTTTGCCGAACTATAAATAAAGCTAACAACACAGCTTGCGCCAAATTCAAGCTGGTGTTGTCACCAAAAGTTGGAATTGAACAGCAAAAATTTGTCAGAGCAATATCTTCAGCACTTAAGCCCCAATCCTCTGGTCCAAAAATAAGATGCACCGCCACAGGCTCTTCTGAACTTAAATCATCCTTCACTGTTTCCGAGGATTTTTGGAAAAACGGAGAGGTCTTATGAAGATCAGCTAAGGTGTCGGCTAAATCTCGGGCGACGCGACCGCGGCCATCACGGGCTGTTAACGAAATGCGCAGGCTGTTTGGTTCTGCTGCATAAAACTGTTTCCAATCCGCATAAACAATATGATTTTGAAGACCCAGTTGGCCATTGGCTGCAGCTTGGTGGGCTTCTAAGGTGATTTCACATTTCGGTTCAATCAGAATTAATTTTTGAAAACCCATATTGGCCATCGCTCTTGAGGTCGCGCCGATATTTCTTTCGTAAATAGTGCGAACTAAAACGACTCGTAGGTCAAAAGGCTTGGTCGTCATGTATTCACTTTATCGGTTGCTTCTTGAATAGCTAAATTTAAGCCATCGAAGATAATATCTTTCTTTTCTGGGTAGAAGGCAGATATTTTTTGCAGCTCGGCTTTTAAAATATTTTGAAAGTTAGTATCCAAATTTTTACTTAAAGTAATTTCCAAGATTTCTAAAACCAGAAGCCAGTCTTCAGGAAAATCTTTTTGTTGCCGATCATAGATATTTTTTAAGCTTAGCAAAAGATCGCTTGCGGGCTTCGCATTTTCTCGAGAGTCTCGAACACTTTGATAAATCGAATGGCAATCTAATGTTTTTGCATTCCAGGGTGGCCGAGACACATGCGACACTTTAAATTCTCCAGAATCACCATATTTTTCTCGGTCGGCAGCGCCTCCAAAAACAGAAACTATCTTTGATCCTAGGGCCATATCAAAAGGACCCCAGGAGGGCTCGTAAAGAACTCGGCCTTTAAATTCCACCCGGGCATCAGTCAACGTTAGTAGGACAGTTTTTCCATTTTGGACCAGGCGACTTTTTGGAATCGCTGTTAAAACGACGCCACTTGTGTACTCAAGAAAAATAATACCAGGTGATTTTGAGCTAAAATGAATACCTAATGAGGCCCACTGCTGATCGCTTAAATCACAAGGTGATATTTTTGGAAATGATTTTAAGAAACCCACGGGCGTTCCAAATCCGTGACTATGATAGCCCTTATCATGACCAGGAAGTTCTTTATCTTGAATTGAAAGCTGGCTGGGCCCGGCCATTCGTAAATAACATAAATCCCCTTTATCATCAGTGATGGCCTCGCTGACCATGCCAGAAATTTGCAAGCCTGAATCAAGCTCTGCGGTATTGACAGATTTCGCCTGTATGGCTTTCTGCAACCCTTTAAGGCCACCCATTCGAAACGCCATTTGTTCAGAAAACTGATCTAAAACTTCAGAAAGATGCTGAAAACTAGGAGTTACAAAAAGCTGTGGTTGGGGTTCAGTGATATCATAACCCTGATCGACACAATTCACTGACAGAGGGATTTTTTTAACTTTTTCACTTAAACACAATTTCGATTCACCAACTGAAGATAGCAGACCCGCACCAAATAGTTTTGGGTTATCCAGTGAACCAATCAGTCCATATTCAGCCGTCCACCAATTCATCCGCGAAAGCTGGGAGGCTTCTGAGATATGAGTGATGCCTTTGGATACGGCATTTAAATTTTCTTCGGCGTCAGCAATTTCTTTTGCCGTTGAAGCCGGGTTCTCTTTCAGATCTGATAATAAACGAATGGCTTCGTAAAGTTCTAAGTCTTGGTTGCTGATAATCGATTTTTTCGCCACTTGCGCATACTTCTTTAAATAAGTCGCAAATTCGGCATTGATTAAAATCGGGGCGTGACCTGCAGCCTCATGGACGATATCTGGAGCTGGCGTGTAAAGCAGATGGTCCAAGGATCTAATTTCAGAAGCCACTGGTAATATCCCTAGCGATTGTAATTCCATAAAAGCGGCCGGCGGAATAAATCCACTGACCGGAATCGCGCGCCAACCGAACTGCGACAACTTTTCACTGATATCTTCAATTTTTGGAATTCGTTCAATCTCGATCCCAGTTTTCTGCAAGCCTTCTAAATAACATTCGTGGGCATTTTTACATAAAAAAGATTTTAGCTGACGTAAAATAAATCTCCACACGGCTTGATCGACCGGCGAATATTTTTCATAGTTTTGTTCGACGACGTATTTTTTTAAATGGTTTGGTAGCATTTCCATAGCGCCTAAAATCCTCTAAAGAAAAGGGTCTGCCTGAGTCAGATAATTTTTCACATAATCTTCAACCGCTTTTTCCAGGCTCCATTTGGGTTGACTCATCCCGTGCGCGAGCCATTTTTGCATTCGCGCTTGTGTGTAATACTGATATTGATCCCGAATATTGGCCGGGACATCCAGCCAGCGAATTTTCATCGGTTGATCGAGGGCACGAAAAACAGATCGTCCTAAATCAAGCCAAGTGCGCGCTTGCCCGAAGCCCATATTGTAAATTCCATTTTCAGGTTTTTTATCCATCAGTTCACTGATCCAACTGGTCACATCTTTAACATAAATAAAATCCCGCAGCTGTTCGCCATCCTTGTATTTAGGATTATGGGATTTAAAAAGGCCAAGTTCAGAATCAGTTTTAATTTGTTGGAAAGCTTTATAGGCAACGCTAGCCATTGAACCTTTAGAATATTCTTGGGGTCCAAAGACATTAAAAAATTTTAAGCCGTACCAATTCGGCGGTGTGCGTTTTTGTTTTAAAGCCCAACGATCCATTTGCACCTTTGATTCACCATAAAGATTCAAAGGTTTTAAGGTCTCAGGATCTATGCTGTCATCAAAGCCAAGCTCTCCGGCTCCGTAAGTGGCAGCACTGGAAGCGTAAATCACACTGACTTTGTGTTCGGCACTCCATTGAAATAGCTTTTGTGAATACTCTAAATTATTTTCTTTTAGAAATTCCCAATTGGTTTCAGTCGTGCTTGAACAGGCTCCCATATGAATGATCCACTTAGTTTTACGCGAATCAAATGACAGCAAATAAGACCATAAGTCGTCTTTTGACAAAAATTCAGTGTATTCTAATTTTTTCAGCAGATCTCGCTCTTCTAAGGGGACCGAGTCGACGCAAATGATATCTGTAATGCCCCGTTGGTTCAGTTCCCAAACCATCGCGCTGCCTATAAAACCATTGGCTCCAGTGACAATAATCATAGGCGCAAGAGTAGTCAAAATGGCCCCTAAACTCAAGCGAACTTGCTGTCGTCAGCCTGGGCAAAGATAAAATAATTTCAACGAATCATGCGCCAAGATTACTAAGGCGCTTTTCGCCGGGCATGGGCCTTGCTTTAGCTCAAGGCGGGACGGAGGGGTTCAGTGGGGAAAAGTGCTAGGGGTCTTTTGATCCTAGTTTTCATGGTTGTCATGGGGTTAGCTTTACCTGTTTCTCGGGACCCAGGTGCTATTTCGAAGATCAAATCTTTGGAAAAGTACTGGGCCGAGACCGGCATTACGGTCTCGGACTTAGAAGACTTAGTGCAAGATTATTCTTGCTCCAGTTCCCTGCGATATTTTTTAGCTTGTGTCAATGCAAGCTCAGCCGTTCTTGCTCGAAATGACCTTGCCCTGGTTCGCCAGGGTGACGGGCTTGAAGCGCGCGCCATAGAAACTCAACGTGATCTTCCAGAAAAGCAGATGTTAGAGCCTTGGCGTAAACTATATTTAGCGGCGCCAAACACAGCAAAAAAACTTAGCTTCTTAAAAATAATTCAGTTTCAATTAGCCCAGATAAAATCTGAGCGTGAAGCCGCCGTTGCTGCGGGTTTAAATGGATTTTTATCAGTTTTTAAAGACCCACATACTTATATTATGCCTCTGGATTATTTTTATCAGGTGGTTTCTAAAGCGGCTCCAAAAACAAAATCAATTGGCCTCGTGATTTCAAGAACCTCTAATAACTATTTTATTCGAAAAATTTATCAAAATTCTCCTGCTGTCGAAGCCGGGCTAAAAAAAGGTGATTTTTTAATCGCGATTAACGGGCAAAATGTATCGGCCTTAACTTATATGCACGTCAACGAACTGATTCGTGCTGAATCTTCAAGTGTGCACTTGAAAATCGTGCGAGGACGACAAGTGTTGGACGTCGTCGTCGAGCGAAAAGAAGTTGAATTATCATCTGTCACCTCCGAGGTATTAAATCGGGGAAAATTAGTCGGCTTGCTATCAATCAATAAATTTTCAAAAAACAGCTGCGAGCTGACCGAAAAAGCAATTAAAAATCTGATGGCGTCTAAAGTGGAAGGGATTATTTTAGACCTAAGGGACAATTCTGGGGGACAAATTGATGAGGCGGCCTGCATCGCTGGTTTATTTCTAGGTCCAAAGAAAAAAATATTTCAGCTGCAGTTCTTTGATACAACTCGCGAACGTGAAGAAGTTTACAGTCAGAAATCACTTCTTTATGGTGCGGCGTTAGCGATTCTGGTCAATCGTGGTTCGGCCAGCGCTTCTGAGCTTTTAGCAGGATCCCTCCGGGATTACGGCCGCGCTTTATTAGTGGGTGAAACGACTTTTGGAAAGGGCACCTTCCAAGAAGGCGAAATATGGAATATGAATTCCAAAATTGGCCTTTTCTCCAGCAAAGGATTTTATATTTTGCCATCAGGCTTCTCACCGCAAATGTATGGTTTAAATCCTGATATAGAAGTGCATTTTGCAAAAGATATTCAACCTCGTGAGGCCGATCAATATATCTATTCTCTTTATCCTCCAACGGGTCCGCCGATGGCACTAAAGAGAACCGCTACAAAAGTGGCTTGTCAGACTGTTTCAAGCCTTGGCGCCGACGATAATCAGTTGTTAAAAGCAGAACAGGCTTTATTTTGCACTCAAGCCCTTGCAGGAGTTAAGTTTGATAACGACGAATCTTTTTAAGTCGCATTTTATTCCTTCCCAGCGTCCGTCAAAACGTCTGATGATTGTCTTGCATGGCAAGGGCGACAGTCTGCGACCGTTTAAAAAATTTAATCAAGAGCTAGATTTGAATAATGTAAATTTTCTTTTGTTAAATGCGCCAAAAAAATTCCTTGATGGTTACTCGTGGTATGGTGAACCTCCGTATTTAAAGCAAGGTGTAATTCGCATCCGAGAAAAATTATTGCAACTACTGACGGAACTTGAAACGCAAGGCTGGAAAAGCCAAGATATTTTTTTACTAGGCTTTTCGCAAGGATGTCTTGTCAGTGCCGATTTAGCTTTGCACTGGCCCAAAAAATTAGGTGGCGTCATCGGTGTCAGTGGCTATTTTGAATTCTTTCCTTACTGGAAAACTAGACTGACTCCGAAAGTAAGAAAGACCCCATGGCTTTTTACACATGGTCATAAAGACGATGTTCTTCCTTTAGCAAAAACGCGAGAAGGGGCTTTAAAATTAAAATCAGCGGGCTTTGCTGTTAACTGGGTGGAGCTAGATAAAGAACATAATTTTATTGAAGAAGATTATCCGCTGATAAAGAATTGGGTGAATACCCAAATCACCGCGCACTAGATCGTTTCGCGATTTTCTAATACAATTCCAAGGATTCGCTCATAAAGATCATTGGCGCTTGGAGTGCCTTCGCTGCCTTCGTAAAAACGGCTTAAAGGCATTTCAGGAAATCCGACATGGCTAAGCACCAAGCGATCAATTAATTTTTGAATCTGGCGGGCGGGAAGACCTTTTCGTTGCGATAACATAATTTCGTCAACGATTCCGATCAAAGCGTTGCCAGTAATACGGTTGTCTGAATTTAAGCAAATCGCGCGCTCTGACAGTTCCTTTAAAACACGGTCCATTTTACGTCGACCAGCCGACAATTTAATCATTTCTTTAAAAATATTTTGAAAACGTTGAATATGGGCTTTTTGCTGTTCGGTCATTTGCAAATCACCTGGCTTAGCGTAGCAAGACAAGATCATTTGAAAAAACTTTTCTTCATCCATTTTAACATCTGACAATGTTTTGTCTTGGGTAAAACTATTTAGCAAAAACTGCGGCAAGGTCCGCATCAGAATACGCATATTAAATAAAGGAGGATGATTAACTCCATCAGCCACTTTTTGTTGAGTGCCACTAATTTTAGCGCGCTCTAAGTAACTGAACTCTTTATCAAACTGTAAAAACATTTCAGGATGAAGATCCAAGATGATGGTTCTTTCAACTTGCGAAAAGCCCATCCGGTAAAGCAAACGCTCTGACCGCCTTCTTTTAAAAATAGAATTAAATTTTTGTACAATCGGATGATTAGAAAAATCTTTCAAAGGTTTCTTTTTCTTGGTTTTTAGATAATCAGTCATTTGAACAAAAACTTGAACCATGAGCCGTGCTTTAACTCGCTGTTCATTGAGGTTCGTAGAAAATCTTTCGATATCATCATAGCGGTAATTATCATGGCGAAGACCGAACTGTCTGACACTGCCGTAATCAATAATGCCTGCATCGGCCAGGACATTATCGCCATCCCAGTCTAACCATGCAAAAATATAATCCGTGTCTAGATTGGCGGTAAAAGTGGCAAAGCTTTCGCAAATTTTTTCACACATTTCATCATATTTATTTTGGTTTTTTGAAAAGGCCCAAACTTTATTTTCTAGCTGACGTTTGATAAAATAATCTGTCGCGGCTTGAAGCTCTGCATGGCGCTCTTGTTTTAAATATAAAAAAAGATGTGCTGGTCGCAATAAATTCTGAGCCGCTCTTACGCCAATTCCCATGCCTTTACCAAGATCGATCAGGCATAGCACACGCTCGGTCTTAATGCCTTGCAGGTGCATAGATTCAGCAAGGATGGCGGCACCGAATAACTCGTCGAGCTCGGCTTGTCCGCAACCATAACCAAATTGTGTCCCACCGGTTTTTAAAGGTCGATTCGCCTCAACAGCTCCGGGCGCCAAGCAAGTGACGCCAGTCCCGCGGCTGGATACATCCCAGCGTGTTCCCTTGTTAAGAACCGTGCCATTCCAGATGCCACGGCCATCGCCAGATGTCTTACCCTGTTTATTGCTATGCTGTAATTGTAAATAGCGGGTCGCCATATATTTTTGTGGCTTGATCGTTTCAGGCTTAATTTTTCGCTGAGTCAGCTCGTCATATTCGTTAATGATTTGAATTGAAAAAGTTTGAATTATTTTTTTCTCAAGCTCCGCACTCATCAGGTGCGGGTGGTCGCTTGAAATTAGGCCCATCTCTTTAGCTAAAACAAAATTGAAGTAAACAACTTTTCCAACACCAAGTTCACGCACGCGGTAAGAAACAAAACCTTCGGGAACAACTTCCATCCAAGGATGCGAACCATCCAATTGGTCGAAGGAATCATAAAAAGTCTTGCGGCTCGCAGAGTACTTAGCTGTCATCTCTCCAAAAATCTCCTACAGACTGTTTGCTTTACGTTACCTCAATCTATCGGTGATCTTCGCGAAGATGTTAGGTTTTCGGGGAACATAAGAGTGATTTCTGGATATAAGTCTCAATTAAAGACAGCAGTGACAATTTTTGCCCTCTGTTTAAATTATTTTCTAAAACTACTTTCCGAATCATCTGTGCGCACCGATGGAAGGGCATTCAAATTGCTTATAAACTGTGTGGAGGATCTTCATGAACGGTTTTATGATCATATTATCGGGCGCAATTTTATTTACGGGATTTACCTGGGCCGCAAAGCCAACACTTAGTTTCAAAGAAAATTCAGCGTTGCCATTACCTATTTGTGAAAAAGAAACCTTATCAAAAGTTTCTTCAAGTAAAGTTGAGCTGAAGGGTGACTTATCTTCCCTTCCAAAAGGTATTTTAGTGGCCCGTGAAGCTCATTTTGCCATTGAGTCTAGGAGCGTTGAAGGATCTCTAGTCAAAGTTCAGTCCTCACAATCTTTTGTGAATTCAAATTTAAAATCAAAACCCAAAGTCGTCTGCGGCAGTTCGGAATTGCCATTAAAAACAAGATTCAGTATGATGGGTCCCACTTTGATTAACACGGGCCAAGTGTCTAAAGAAAAAAATATCTTCTGGCAGTTTCAAGTCCTCGCTAACAATACCTTACTGTCACCGTGGAATATACGCAGTTTGGCTTTGAGCACATCTGCCGATTTCGAAAAAACTTTGGTATCCTTAGGTTATCAAACAAAAGTTTACCAATTAAATTCGCGCCAATATGAGATTGTTTACCTACAAAAACAATCTGATGGGCAGCAGGCTCTGTCGATCATTTATGATTTTGACTAAGCTATTCAATCACAACGCAGGCAAAGCCTCCGCCAGGAGTGCGGAGGTTCGTGGTTTGCCCTTGGTAAAGTCTTGCTAAGACCAGCTGTAATTCCCCTTGATAAGCATAAAATCTTAGATCGTATTTAAATTTTTCCGGACCTTCAGGCCTCGGTCTTTCAACTTCAGGGGCCACCACATATTCTTGCGCCACAGTCCGTTTTAAAATTAAATTTTCAAAGGTTGTTTTTGAAATATTGCCGCCACGAAAACTACCCTTCGAGCCATGCTCTTGCATAGGTTTAAAGAATAATTTTTTTCGCTCGCTCCAAATCAGATCTTTATTTCCCGGGGTGATCGGTCGACTGGTTAGCAAATGTCTCTTAATTATATTTGCTTGGCTTTCAAAATTCGACAAGGTGTCTAAAAATCCTGAAGACCAATCTGTCAGTCGTTCTTTATCAGCTAGCAAAAAGTATTCGTACGGATGAGGTGAAAAACAAACCGACTTTGTAAGGAAAGATTTTTTCAAATCGTTTGAAAGAGGGTTTTCAAAATAAAAATCGGTATAGCGGTTATAAATAAAATCAGGCCGGGGTTCCGATAAGGCTTTTCTGCAATCGCGAATCTCTGTTGACCATCCCCAGCTTTTAAAAAGCTCTTGGTAAACCAAAAATTCAACAAATAATCTTTGTTCAGTTGGATTTTCATCCGTGATCACTAGGTAAGGGTTTTTCAGTGGATTTCCGAAAAGGCTTAGTTCTTGTAAGATACAGTCTTTGATATTTTCAATTTTAAAATCAGCTACAGGCAGATTTTTCTGCCGTGCTAAATACATATGATAACCTAAACCAAGAAAAGCCGCGTTCGTATTAATTTCAATCAGCTTCAATGTGCCTGTTTCGTCCAAATGAAAATCGTAGCTCATCATAATGCCGTTGTTGCCAGGATCCTTTAGGCCAATGGCTTGGGCTTTGGGCGCAAGAAAGTCTAAGTATTCTTTCCGCCCGCGCAATTCAAAACACGCTGAAATAAAATCCTGACCTTGTTTTAAAACTGACAGGGGCAGCTCCACATGAAAGGGACATAGCAAATTATCTGATACAAGGGCGTCTAAGGGCTGCGCCTTTAATCCTGGGTACGTATTTTCCAAGTGCTGAATAAAGTTATTTTTTAAAGACAGTTCAACCATTGTGTCCTTTTGGAAATTAAGCTATTTTGGCCCCACTTATTCGAGGTGTCCACATGAAAATTATTTCTTGGAACGTAAATGGAATTCGAGCTTGTTACAAAAAAGGATTACAGGACTTTGTTCAAAAAGAAAATCCTGATATTTTTTGCCTGCAAGAAGTGAAAGCTAATAAAGACCAAGTCGATAGTGCCACCCAAACATTGGGTTATGATTTTTCTTGCTGGTCGTCTGCGATCCGAAAAGGTTACTCCGGGGTCGCCACCTTTTCCCACCAACATCCTGTTCTTTGCGAAACAGGTTTTGGATATCCCGAATATGAAGCTGAAGGACGAGTGATCAAGTCAGATTTTGAAAAATTCGATATTTATAATATCTATTTTCCAAATGGTGGATCCGGAGAGCTGCGCCACGATTTCAAACAAAAATTTTTAAAAGATTTAAACCAACACCTAAAAGCCGAAATTAAAAAAGGTCGTGAAGTCATCGTCGTCGGAGATTACAACGTCGCTCACCGTGAAATTGATATTTACGATCCCGTACGACTGTCCAAAGAAAGTGGTTTTTTACCTGAAGAGCGTGCTTGGTTTGATCAGTTTATTGAGCTTGGTTTTGTAGACACTTTCAGACACCTACACCCTACGGATAAAGAGCGATACAGTTGGTGGTCCTACAGAGAACTTGCGCGAATTTCAAATCGTGGCTGGAGAATAGATTATATTTCTATTACAAAGGGCTTACAGAAATATTTGAAATCGGCTGATATCTTAGATCAAGTCGAGGGTTCAGATCACTGCCCCGTTGTCGCAACATTAGATTTCTAAATCAGTGACCGTTCGTCGCTAATTTTTCTTTGATCATGGGTTCAAAATATTTGCGAATCATAGTTTGACCCAAATAAGAAGACTTCACGGTCCAAAACTTTTTATTAACGGTCAGCGCTGCCACTGAAATTTTGCGGTTATCATCAAAGGCATAGCCAACAAACCAATCCACTTTACCCTTGGGGTTATCGCCTGTGTAATGACCGGTCTTACCGCCCATCTCGATATCTTTGAAATTACGATTGCGCATCAGGTCGCGAAATGTCTTCCGGGATGTGCCAGAAATAATAGTCTGTTCCATCAGCTCTCGGACTTGTTCAGCGGAACCAGTTGTCATGATAGGTCCGCTATCAACAAGCTCAGCTTGGTAGACGATTTGGCCTTGGGCATCTTTTAAATGGTCGACGATATAGGGAACGACCATTCGGCCGTCATTAACAATCGTGCCAGCAATCATGGCGCCTTGAATAGGACTCATGCGATTCATTCTGTTGTAGCCAGAGGCCACTTCTGTCAGCTCGAAACCTTTTTCTTGGGGCACATACGCGACACCCATATCGACGGGAATATCAGAAGGAATTTTTTGATTAAACATATATCGTTTGGCGTAATCATTGATTTGATCAGGACTTAGCTTTTCTAAACTGAGTCGACCGAAAGCCGTGTTAATGGATTTTGCAAAAGCTTCTTTTAAACTGATCGAACGCGTCCACTTGTTGATTTTATCAGATAAAACATTTTTCTTATATAAAGTGTAGTTCCCACCATTGAACCGAATCGTGTCTGACGGACGAACACCCACTTTATCAATAGCGGCTGTCGCCGTGACAACTTTAAAAATCGAAGCGGCAGGATAAGAGGCCTTTAAAGCTAAATTGGGTTTATCGTCAGAATCTTTTTGAAAATTAGCTAAAGCGAGAATTTTCCCTGTCTCTGCATCCATTAATACGATCGACCCATAATCTGGTTTGTATTGCTTTAGCAATTTATCAGCCGCGGCTTGCAGATCAGAATCAAAGGTATATTGAACAGACAGGTCCGATGGAGACCCCTCCCAGTTCATTTTAATTTTTTCAGGATAAGATTCGTGGCGCACAGACTCGGCCAAGGTCTCGGCCAATTGCACGCGGTATTCAAGGTGATTTTTAATTTTGATTTGAACTTTTTCTTCAACAGTTGGGCGACTATTAAAGATAAGAGTCACTCCGGTAATAACGGCCGCGATAAGAAAAATCCGCTGGGCCTTTTTTCGGCGAGATAATTTTTTTTTCTGATGTATCATAAAATTAGTCTAGCACTATTAAAATTCCCGTTTCAAGACCTGAGTCGAAAAAATCACAAGCTCGGCCTCCTGTAGACACCAGATAGAGCTGAGTTTTCGAATTTTCTGTCCAGATCTAGGTTAATTGAGGAGTGACAAAGTCCGCGCGGGCCGGGTATTAAATGATAATGAAAACGAAAGAAAAGATTCTTTTGCAATCGATCGAACTTTTCAACCGCAATGGCGTCAGTCCTGTGACGACCAATCATATCGCAAAAGCGATGAATATCAGTCCCGGCAATTTGTACTTTCACTACGCCAATAAAGAAGAGATTATTTTACAGCTTTTTCAAATGATGTGTTTAGAAACTTATGCCATGTGGCGGCCTCGGCAAATCACCAAGATGACGCCTTTGCAATTTGTGGATCTTAATTTTGAGTTGTATTGGAAGTATCGTTTTTTTCACCGAGAAATGTATTCTCTTCGTCGGAAAGATATCCTTTTGGCAAGAAAATGGCGGACTCACTTAGTAAAAATGATGCAATTGATGCAGATCCTGTATCGTCGATGGGTCAAACAAGGCATTATGATTCAGCTTTCCGATAAACATGAACTCATTTATGTTTCAGAGTCTTTACTGGCCATGGCGACGACCTTTCTACAGTTTTTTGAAAGCTCTGAACGCCAACCCAGACGAAGCAATGTTGTTCGCGGCCGGCGGCATGTCGCGCGGCTTTTGCGTCCCTATTGCACTGACAAAGTTAAAGACGAGTTTGAAAAATTTATCGAAGCAGAACCCTAAAGCAGGCTTATTTCTTCTGCGGACCTGGTCCCATCTTTGCTATAGGTAGCCTTGTCTTAGGCACTTGGCATTCTTGGTTGAAGCTAGAGTCCCCCTCGAAAAGCGGTAGGTCCCATTCCTACATGTTTGCTTCAACCAGAGCCAAGCAACCTAGGCCATAAAACCGGGGTGGTTATGAAGTTAGTTTGGGTTTCAGCCGTGTCTTTAATGGCGATCTTTTTTGCGGTCAATTCGGCACAAGCTTCGACCAGCTCTTCTTGCCGAGAAATTGTGAGCGAGATGCAGCTTCTGCGAAAGGCTCAAAATCAAATTATTCTGGGTCTATCAGAAAATCATATCTCGGTGGCTAAATCGATTGATGAAACATCGACGCAGTTAAGCTTCTACAATCGACCGGCGCCCATGCGTGTGATTCATAATATAAAGAATACGGCCAATGCTCTTCATAAAAGGGGCGAAAAGGGCAAGGAACAGGCCCAGACCTTAGACGAGGCCACTGCTGATCTAACCACTCGCTTAGCTTCCTGCTTGCGAAAATAGGCATACCTTCGGCCTGATTATAATGCTTTGCATAATAATTTTTAGGCTCAAATCCATTAAAACAGTACAATAAAATCAAACAGTAAATGTAAGGTCGCGTCGAAAAAACGCAGTGCTCCGTAATTTGGGGTGAAAATTCCTTAACTGTTACAATAACTTGGTCAGGTTTAAGTTAATGTAAGATTTTTTGTTGCAAAAAATTCATGCTTCATACTTAATGAGTCAGTTCCAAATTGGCACTCAAGATTTTGGCATCCAACGCCACGTGGGACTTAGGGGGAAAAGAATGAAACCAGTATCTGAAAAACTTGTGAAAGAGTGCAAAGAACGAC
Source organism: Pseudobdellovibrionaceae bacterium (assembly GCA_043747555.1). Taxonomy (GTDB): domain Bacteria; phylum Bdellovibrionota; class Bdellovibrionia; order Bdellovibrionales; family Bdellovibrionaceae; genus JAYWDA01. Next base: position 32,650 of record JAYTOY010000081.1, read on the forward strand.
TCTTACACACGAAGAGTGAGATTCTGAATCGAGTGAAAGAGGCTCGTTTTAATCTAGACACCAACGACGATAAAGGTGGCGACGAAGCCGATCAGACAGTGCGAGTGCTAGCTGAACAAGAATTCTTGAATATGCACGATCGCCTTCGCACTCAATTGATAGAAATTGAAAGTGCTTTGGCCCGAGTTGAAAACGGCAGCTTCGGTGTTTGCGAAGAAACTGAAGAAATGATTGAAGCCGAAAGACTGAGAGCCATTCCATGGACTCGCCTGAGTATCGAAGGCGCTGAAATCCGCGAGTCAGTCAACAAGCGGTACGCTCGGTAATCAACTACGCTCGGTAGACAGTCTCATCTGCCGAGCTCATTAAGTCTCAATCCGAGATAAAAACTAAAATACAGATCCACTCTTAATTTGCTCAGAAAAGCTCGTCTTAAAAAGAGAAATTTTCACGAATATTTTAAGTCCCCCAGTGACAAGTGCTAATCTAAAAAAGTCCAAGGGGGATGAATGAAGCAACTTAGTACAGTCATCATCGCGGTCGTAATGACAGCTTTAATTTTATTGGGTTTTCAAAACTGTGGCCAGCCTGGCCAGCTATCCTTGGTCTCATCGGATAATCAGTCAGCTCTTTCAAACTCTTTGGAAGTGGGAGCGCCTTCGACAGATGGGACCCCAGCTGTAAATATTCCTAAATCTGATCCAATCATCGTCATTAACGACCCAGTTGAATCTGCGATTTGCCGCGATATGACTGCATCGGATGTCATGTTAAATGTGAGCCAGATTTCAAGCGATGGCGCTTCTTTTGACTTGATCGATTCCGATCACTTTATTTCTATTGCAAAAGCAGCGGTGGATTTAAAAGCTTCCTCCGGCGGAGACGTTAGCGAAATTCGCATTTTCTTAAATCCATCAGGCAATCAGGTTTTAGGTTCTGACAACGTAACCTATGATTTAAAAACACCAAGTGCGCAGTCGTCGGGATTTAAAGTTCGACTGGCTTCGCGCACTCATGTCGTAGCGGGGAAGAATTACTCCCTCGCTTTAAATATCGATCTGAGCCGGCAAATTGTTCGGGCTGGTAAAAAGTGTCTGCTAAAGCCTGAAATTCACAATGCTGTCTTGACAGCTCTTTAGCCCTTGTCGCGCATGCGCTGGCGACTGAGCGCCAGCCAACCGCAAAGTTTATATAAAACCCGCGCGCCGACATTACCATCCCAAGGATCGGCGCACTCGGGAGACACTCCACCACTTGAAACTTCATTAACATCAAAGCCAATAATATTTCGCCCGGACCTATACAGATGATTGAACAAATAATAAATCTGATCCATTTGTAATCCTCCTGGAACTGGCGTTCCCGTGTGAGGACAAAAAGAAGGATCCAGGCCGTCGATATCAAACGAGATATAAACATTTTGCGGAAGCTCAGAAATAATTTCTTCGCACAGATCTTTCCAAGTGGCGCCTTCAAACAAACGGCCTTTTAATTCCAAATCAAAAAAAGTGCGGATATCTTCCCGCGAATCAATCAAATCAAATTCTTCTTCACAAAAATCTCTGATTCCAACTTGTACAAGCTTGGCGGGCTTCCATGGCGCATTCATGACGTTATTCATGATGGATGCATGGGAGTGCTGAAATCCTTGATAGGCTTCTCTTAAATCAGCATGCGCATCGATATGCAGAACGCCAAACTCCCCTTGGCAATTTTCAGAAACCGCTCGCAAAGCACCAAAAGGTGTTGAGTGATCACCGCCCACAAGTCCAAGCCCTTGACCCTTTGTCAGAATTTTTTGGCATTGAATGTAAACCCAATCCGTCATTTTCTCGCAGGCGCCATTCACTTCAGAACGTAACTGGTCCATCTTTTTCTGATCAGAGCTTTGTCCATTAATCAGACCGATCAGTTCTTGGGCTTTCGCTTTAAACTCATCATTTGATTTTTTAAGACTCATGGGAAATTCCTGCATAAAATATCCGACTTCGTAAGCCTTGCCCGTTTCAAAGTCGAAAAGATCCACTTGTTCACTGCCGTTGCGGATCAGCTGCGGTCCCCATGAAGCGCCAGCACCATAAGAGGTGGTCACTTCCCAAGGGACGGGGACGAGGACAATATCGGCATCGGCTTCTTTTACAGGTAAACCAAAGATGCCGAAGTCGGCAGAAATAGCAGCATTTGGATCGTAAGATTTATTTTTTTCCATGGATTAAGCCTTTGTTTTTGTTATTACTTTTTTAAATTAAGCGGGCTTTAAATGACACCTGTTTTTAGAAACTTGTGCAAGGCATAAAACCCATTGCATTAAACTTGATTATTTACCGTGATTCCCCCAAGTTAAGGCCGTCGTGGCGACCCGGGCAAGTGGTTTGCGGCGATCTTATGGTAGCTATATTTCAGAGATCTTTAGAGTGACGACATCAGTGTTTGTAACGGAGGAATGAATGAAGCGACAACTTGTTCTGTTTTTGGGTCTTTTTCTAACTTCAGTATTAGCAGGAGCTGCAAAGCCAAATCCTGCGGCGCCCGTGGGCGGCACTTTTAACATGAATTTAGTCGGCGAGCCGTCGATGATTCATCCGATCATGAGTACCGACTTAGCCTCCGCAGATGTTCGACGATGGTTGGGTGATACTTTGCTGGCCCGTGACCCAGAGACTTATCAATGGAAACCACGCCTGGCTGAAAAATACGAGATATCAAAAGATGGAAAAAGTTATACATTTTTCCTCCGAAAAAATGCTTTCTTTCATGATGGCAAGCCAGTCACTGCCGAGGACGTTAAATTCAGCTTTGATGCGATTTTTGATCCTAAGTACAAAGCTCAACATCTGCTTCCTTATTATGATGGACTTTCCAAAGTGGAAGTTATTGATGCAACGACTGTGAAAATTACTGCGAAAGACACCTACTTCAAAAACTTTGACGTCTTTGTCGACACTGAGATTATTCCAAAGCACGTTTACGGAGATGTGGAAAAGTCCCAGAAGATGACTCGCACATACGTTGGAGCGGGACCCTATTCACTCGAAAAATTTGAGCGTGGGCAAAATATTTTAGTAAAGCGATTTGATAAATGGTACGGATTCCAAGTGCCTGAGTTAAAAGGTTTCTATAACTTTGCGGCAGCTAATCTCCGTTTTTATTTAGAAGAAAATATTATTTTAGAGCACGCCAAAAAAGGAGATTTGGACTATATCGATCTTCGCGCTGAATCTTACGTTAAAAAAACCGAAGGTGCGCCGTGGGACAAAACTATTTTTAAGAAAAAAGTAGAAAACTCGGGTCCAAAATCAACTGGATTTATTGGTTGGAATTTCCGTCGTGAAATGTTCCAAGACAAAAATGTTCGTATTGCATTAGCTCACCTTCTCAACCGTGAAGAGATGAATCGTAAATTTAAATACGATTTAGCAGAGCTTTGCCGGGGACCGAATTACAACAAAAGCGAATACTCGCCAAATACTGTAAAGGCTCTTGGCTATGATCTTAAAAAAGCGACGGAGCTTTTAACAAAGTCAGGCTGGAAAGACACTGATAAGAACGGAATTTTGGATAAAACTGTCGGTGGCAAAAAAGCTGAATTCCGGTTTGCTTTAATTCATGCCAATAAAGACTCTGAAAAATATTGGACAATGTATAAAGAAGACCTAAAAAAAGCCGGCATTGAAATGGAAATCAAATATCTAGAGTGGAATTCATTTTTAAAGCTGGTGGATGAAGGTAATTTTGATGCTGTTGCAATGGCTTGGGGTGGCGGTGATATTGATTGGGATCCCAAACAAATCTGGCACTCAACGAGTGCTGTGCCAGGAGGATCAAATTTTATTAATTATAAAAATCCAGAAGTGGATAAGTTGATCGATGAAGCGCGAATGACTGTCGATCGTGCAAAGCGCATGAAATTGCTTCGTGTTGTGTTTGAAAAAATTGCGGCTGATGCGCCTTATGCCTGGCTGTTCAACGACAAGTTTGACCTCTATGCCGTGTCCAGCCGGGTTCAGCAACCTGCGGACACATTTAAGTACGAGATAGCTTACAAAACTTGGTGGCTAAAACCTTAGAGGTATTTTTAAGTGTTCACGTATATCTTCAGGCGACTGCTTTTACTGATCCCCACTTTCTTGGGGATCACAGTCCTTACATTCTTTTTAATTAATATGGCACCTGGTGGACCCGTGGAGCAAAAGCTTCAAGCTATTCGCTTTGGTCGTGGCGGTGGAGAAGGCGGCGGCAGCACCAACGGGGGCGGTCGTACTTCCGGTGTTAATGAAGAGATCGTGGCCGCTTTAAAAAAGCAATACGGTTTTGATAAGCCGGTTCATGTCAGGTACTGGATTTGGTTAAAAAATATTTCGAATCTTGATTTCGGCAACAGCTTCACCTACGAAGAACCTGTTATCGATGTGATTGCCAGCAAATTTCCTGTGTCCCTGCAGTTTGGCGTCGTTTCCTTACTTCTCACTTACTTAATATGTATTCCACTGGGTGTTATGAAAGCAATCAAGGCGGGTGGACCCCTGGATCGAATTTCAGGATTAATCCTCTACTTCGCTTACGCGGTTCCCTCTCTAGTTTTAGGCATTTTTCTGATCGTATTTTTTGCTGGCAGCAGCCACTTCAGTTGGTTTCCTATTGGTGGATTAAAGTCTGATAATTACGAATCCATGTCAGTCATCGCTCAGATTTTAGATCGGGCTCATCATTTTATCCTTCCAATCATTTGCTATATGTTGGGCGGCTTTACCGAGCTGACCATGCTGACCAGAAATTCAATGCTGGATGTGATTAAATCAGATTACATCAGAACAGCGCGGGCCAAAGGGGTGCGTGAAAAAACAGTGATTTTTAAACATGCGCTAAGAAATGCTTTAATTCCTGTAGCGACCGGTCTTGGTGGATTTTTTAGTGTGTTCCTAGCGGGCTCTTTGATTATTGAAACAATTTTTAACTTGGATGGAATTGGTCTGCTTGGATACAAATCCGCACTGACTCGTGATTATAATGTTGTGATGGGTCTGACCTTTTTGTCGTCCGTCGTTTTACTGTTGGGTCGATTATTCAGCGATATCGTGTATGTCCTGATTGATCCAAGAATCGATTTTAAATAATGGGACTTGTCGAAAAATATTTAATCACCAACGAATTAAATATCCGGCGCTATCGTCGCTTTAAAAAAGATAAAGTCGCGATCTTTTCTGTGTTTGTGATTTTAAGTTTAATTTTCCTTAGCTGCACCGCTGAACTGTGGGTAAATAATCGTCCGCACGTGGTGAAATATCATGGCCAATTATACTTCCCTCTGGTGAAGGATTATCATCCCTCAGAATTAGGGATCGAAGATGAAGTCGTCACAGATTATCGTGCTTTAAAATTAGATGAAGGTGATTGGTGGATTTGGCCCATCATTCAATGGGATCCTTTTGAAAGTAATAAAGCTCTTTCTGAATACCCGGCACCACCCTCCAAGCAAAATTGGTTTGGAACGGACGATCGCGGTCGAGATGTTTTAACTCGGCTGATTTATGGTCTGCGCTACACACTGGCTTATGCCTTATCGGTTTGGTTTCTATCTTATTTGTCTGGTTGTTTAGCCGGAGCCTTTATGGGTTATGCCGGCGGCCGCGTGGATTTAGTCGGTTCAAGAATTGTTGAAGTGGTTGAAAGTATGCCGGCCTTTTTTGTGATCATTACGGCGGTCGCTTTATTTTCGCCAACGCTCCCTTTGCTCATTTTGATCAATGTCATCTTTGGTTGGACGTCGATATCTGGTTATATGCGGGCGCAATTTTTATCACTTAGAAAACGTGAATACGTTGAAGCGGCACGAGCCATTGGTTCCAGCCACTGGCGAATTATTTCAAAACATATTTTTCCAAACGCATTAACGCCTATTGTGACTTTCGCGCCGTTTACGATTGCAGCGAATGTTATTTCGCTGGCGTATTTGGATTATTTAGGTTTAGGACTCATCCCACCAACACCCAGTTGGGGAGAACTATTGGGCCAAGCTCAAAAATATTTCACCATCGCCGAGTGGCTTGTATGGGCTCCATCTGGAGCATTATTGATCACATTAACCATGCTAATTAATATCGGTCTTGCTATTCGCGATGCCTTCGATTCGAAATATTCGGTCTAGATCATTAATCTCATTAGCATCTAAAGTATCACCAGTCTGAACTCGGTGACCGTCTGAAACTGCCCCACTTAAGCCCTTTAAATATCAGAACAATCTTGAGGCGTAAAGCTGCCCTAAGCACACTTAAGTGAGGCAGTTTCTTACCGTCTGGGGACTGGGGGGCACCTATCAAATCGTGTAAATTCAACCTACCAATTTAAGAATATTTAAGGACATTAATGACTTTTGTGACTTTGTAGAGTAGATATTCTCCTAACATCAAACGGAGGATTTATGAAAAAAATGTTAGCGATTTTAACGCTGATACTGGCGCCAACCCTAGCTCTTGCAGGATCAAATGTGACCTGTGATGGCGTTTCTGATCCAAATATAACTCTCATACTCATTGTCAAGAATGCTAAAATACTTCAGATGCGTGCACAGCCCCAAGGCTCATTACCACCTAGCTTTGGAATTCGATTCGCTCGAGATAATGGACGATCTTCACTTTACACAGTGAGTGGCGTCGGCGGATTTTTAGAAGTTCAAAACTCAGTTTTACGTAATGAGGGCGGATGGTTAACTTTTGCAGGCGAAAGATTTGAGTGTAATTAAATTTAAAAGCAGTTTGAGCTTTAGCAACTGCCTCACTTAATTGGAGCAGTTGCTGATTTCGAGTCACCTTATCGAAATAGCTGAAGAATTTCTTTAGGAAAGTCCACCCAATCCTGTTCAGACTTATTTTGTTCTTTAGGAACTAGTGTCCGCAGCCTAAGAGACACTATTTTTTTCTCAGGGATAACAACTAGATACTGTCCTTGATCACCGATTATGTACGCTGCTGTCATGCCATTTTGCCTTAGCAGATTCCAATTCATGCCAAAGTCAGAATTTTTTTCGGATGGTTTTTGAATTTGTTCAAGCCAGGTTTGCGATAATATTTTTTTACCGTCCCAGACTCCATTTTGTGCCCAAAGGTTGCCGATTTTTAAAATATCATAATTTCTAAGTTTTAAACCGCTGGCAGAATTAATATGACCCAGCTTATCTTTATCCCAGCCCCATTTTTGAATTCCTAATGGCTCCATCAGCTTATTTTTTACAAGAGCCTCGGAATCATTGTCCGTCGCTTTTGAAATCACAAATCCCAGAAGTAAAGAATTCGTATCAGACTCAACAAAAGAATCGCCCGGCTCTTTGCGAGGAAGTTGGGATTTAACCCACGCCCAGCTGTCAGAAGCCTTGTACCAAGGATCTTTCTCATCATCAGAAAACCCAGTGGTGTGATAAAGCAAATTCAGAACTTTTATTTGCGAACGATTATCAACCCACTCAGGAATCCATTGAGCCAGCGAACTTTCTAAGGTTACATTCCCCTCATCCATTAAAGACCCTAAAGCCAACGTAATAATTCCCGGAGTCATGCCTTGCAGATAATAAAAAGTCAGCGGGCTTTCCCAATTATTTTCGACTAAAAACTTTCCATCTTGAAAGATGATCAGACTTCCGGTTTTATTGTCTTCGGCTTTTTTGATGAAAGCTTCGAAATTAAAAGGATTCTTCTTGGATTTTTTAGATTTTTTTGAAATGACTGGTTTTTTAGCAGAAGTTTTTTTTGCGGCAAAGGTCGGTCCAAAAAAAAAGCAGATTAAAATAAATATTAAAAGTTTTTTCACCATGGAGGATTAGTGTATTCCATGGTGAAAAATCAAACAGTCCAGATTATTTTTATTCGGCTTCTTCCAGGTAGGTGTAGCCCGACAGCCCCTCTTCATAATGTTTTATGAGGAGTTTTGCCTCTTGTTTTGTGATCGTGCCTTTTTGAATGCTTTCTTCTGTCGCCTGACGAACGCTATCGACCATTTCAGTGCGGCCATACTGGACGTACGTAAGAACTTCCGTCACCGTATCTCCCGGCACATAATGATCGATTGTGTAGCCTGCTTCGCTCAGTGAAATATGAACGGCATCGGTGTCACCGAAAAGATTATGAAGGTCTCCTAAGATCTCTTGGTAAGCACCCGTTAAAAAGACGCCGACATAATAAGGCTGACCGTGTTCGTAGTTGTGCAGTTGAATCGTATCTTTAAAATCACCAGTGATCGTATCAATAAATTTCTCGATCTTACCGTCAGAATCACAAGTTAGATCAGCTAAAGTGGCAGATGTCGAAGGCTCTTCATTCAGTCGATGAATTGGCATCACCGGAAAAACCTGTCCCACGGCCCATGAATCAGGAACAGATTGAAACACTGAAAAGTTACAAAAGTATGTATCGCATAATTCTTGTGAAAGCCTGGCCAAAATATCTTCACAATCAGGAGTCACCTTTGCAATAGATAGCATCTTTGTTGCAATCGCAAAGTACATGCTTTCACACCAAGCTCGTTGTTCCAAAGAAACTACACCGTAAGTAAAGAGCTGCAAAGTTTCATCTTTTGACTGAGTTAAATCATTGAAACACTCGTTGATGTTATCGCGATTCACTTTTTCAAAAATATACTGCATGTCCTGCATGATCCGAGGATCTGATTTAATGGCAGGGCGGGGAGGCGTATGACGGAATAAATTATTTACACCCATAACATTAAAAACTAAAACTGAGTGATGGGCGACCAGGGCGCGACCGGACTCGGTCACAATATTAGGATGCGGAATTCCCTTTTCATCGCACAAAGCTTGTAAGGTCGAAACAACGTCGTTGGCATATTCTTGTTCACTGTAATTAATCGAGCTGTCTGAATTGCCAGTGCCATCGTAGTCAACACCCAGACCGCCACCAACATCGATGTATTTAAGTTCTGCGCCCATGGCATAAAGCTCTGTGAAAAATCGAGCGCCTTCTTTTAATGAAGATTTAATGCTAGAAATCGACGGGACTTGCGAACCAATATGATAGTGAAGCAATTGCAAGCAATCCAGCAGACCTTCTTTTTTCAGAAGCTCAACACCTTCAACAATTTCAACTGCCGTCAGACCAAACTTAGAGCGAGCCCCTGAAGAGTCAACCCATTTACCCGCACCCTGCGTATTCAGCTTTGCACGGAAGCCAATCTGTGGCCGAGTATTAAGTTTTTTTGCCGCTGCAATAATCATCGGAAGTTCTTCACGACGATCCACAACAATGATCGTGTTGCGACCTAATTTTTGCGAAAGTAAAGCGGTCTCAATGTACTCGACGTCCTTAAATCCATTGCAAATAATCACTGCGTTCGGAGTGTTCATCAAAGCAAGAACGACTAAAAGTTCAGGTTTTGACCCGCATTCTAAACCAAGGCGTAAATCTTTTCCGAATTTTACCAGTTCCTGGACCAAATGTTTTTGTTGATTTACTTTGATCGGATAAACGCCGCAGTATTGACCTTTGTAACCGTGATCAATAAATGCTTTTTGGAAACAGCCGTGCAAAAGTTCGACGCGGGCTTTAATGATATCTTGAAAGCGGATCATGATCGGAATTCTGATCCCACGATCCAAAAGATCCTGAGTCAGCTCATACAAATCAACTTGCGGACCTTGGCTGCCGGCAGGGGTGACAATGACGTTTCCCTGCGAGTTGATTTTAAAATAACCGCTTCCCCAGTTGTTAATGCCATACAGGGACGCACTTTTTTCAACACTCCAAGATTCTGACATTAATTCTTCCCCCGGCTAATTATTTCGCCTGACTATTTAACTATCAGATTCAATATTTTCCCGGGTTTGTAAATAACTTTATCAATATTTTTTCCTCCTAGCGCTGCTAGAACCGTCGGAATCTTCTGAGCCTCTTCCAGTGCGGTTTTTTCAGGGGCATCAACAGCGATTTCAATAGTTCCACGCATTTTACCGTTCACTTGCACTCCCAAAGTCGCTGTAATGTCGGTGACGAAACTTGGATTAAATTTTGGCCAAGGTGCCAGGGAAACAAAGTCTTTTTCCCCCAGAATAGTCCACATTTCTTCGGCCATGTGTGGAGCAAAGGGCATCAACAGCTGCACCAGCGGCTTTAATGCGGCTCTAGGCTTGATTTCCAGTCGATAGAGCTCGTTGACTAAAATCATCATGGCGCTGATTGCTGTGTTGAATCCCATATTTTCGATATCTTCTGTGACCTTTTTAATCGTTTTGTGCAGAATTTTTTCGGCCTCAGGGGGGAGAGCCACATCAGTGGCGTGACACTGCCCTTCGTCATTGGCAACCATTCGCCAGACGCGATCTAAAAAGCGGCGAACGCCATCAATCCCCTTATCAGACCAGGGCTTATCTTTATCCATAGGACCTAAGAAGCTAATATAGGTTCGTAAAATATCGGCGCCGTATTTGCCGTGCAATTCGTCGAGGTTAACGAAATTGCCTCGGGATTTAGAAATTTTTTCGCCATCAGTTCCTAAGATAAGGCCTTGATGAGCTAATTTTTTAAAGGGCTCCTCATGGGAAACGATCCCAGCATCAAACAAAACTTTTTGCCAAAATCGAGCGTATAAAAGATGTCCTACGGTGTGTTCGGCGCCGCCCACATACAAATCAACAGGCATCCAATATTTTTGCGCTTCAAAAGAAAAAGGGTCCTGTTCATTCAAGGGGTCTGTATACCGTAAGAAGTACCACGAAGACCCCGCCGAGCCCGGCATCGTGTCTGTTTCTCGAAAACCCTTTTCTCCGTCTTTATCCGTGTATTCCATCCAAGATTTATTGCGAGCTAACGGCGCTTCACCTTTTTCTGAGGGTTGATAGTCGCTGACTTCCGGCAGAAGAACAGGAAGTTCATTTTTCGGTAAAGTCTTTAGCCCTTTTTGCGGAAAATGCACAACAGGAAAAGGTTCGCCCCAGTATCTTTGGCGACTGAAAAGCCAGTCGCGAAATTTATACTGAATCTCTTTTTGGCCAATGCCATTTTCTTGTAAATGTTCTGTCATTCGGTGAATGGCATCGTTTTTTTCTAAGCCGTTTAAAAAATGACTGTTGATTAGTTTTCCGTCGCCTTCAAAAGGAAGTTCATCTGAACTTTCAAGAACTCGAACAATGGAAAGCCCGAATTTTTTAGCAAATTCAAAATCTCTGGCATCGTGACCGGGCACACCCATGATAGCGCCAGTGCCATAATCCATCAAAACATAGTCGCTGATATAAATTGGAATTTGAATATTTGGATCCAGCGGGTGCTGGGCAAAAGCGCCTGTCATTTCACCGGTTTTTTCAGTGGCGGCTTTGCGATCGACTTCGCTTTTGCCGGCGGATTTTTTAATGTAAGCATCGACCGCCGCTTTTTTTTCAAAGGTCGTGATAAAAGGAATCAATGGATGTTCCGGCGCTAGAACCATAAAAGTAACGCCAAACAAAGTATCAGGTCGGGTTGTGAAAACTGAAATTTCATGGGTTTTAATCTTAAAAGTGACTTGCGCCCCTTCAGATTTTCCAATCCAGTTTCGCTGCCCCTCTTTTGTGCGATGGGGCCAATCCACTTTATCTAAGTCATGTAATAATCGTTCAGCGTAATCTGTAATTTTCAGCATCCACTGTTTCATGGGTTGTCGAAATACTGGATGGCCACCGCGTTCGCTTTTTCCGTCCACCACTTCTTCATTGGCCAACACAGTTCTTAAAGCAGGACACCAGTTGACCGGCACTTCTTTTTGATAGGCAAGCCCGCGATCATGAAGCTTGGTAAAAATATATTGGGTCCATTTGTAAAATTTTGGATCACAGGTTGAAATTTCCCGACTCCAGTCAAAGCTAAAGCCAAAAGACTTTAATTGCCGGCGAAAAGTTTCAATCGCTTGGTCTGTTGTTTTTGAAGGGTGGACACCCGTTTGAATAGCATATTGTTCAGCCGGCAAGCCAAAAGCGTCGTAGCCCATCGGATGAAGAACGTTAAAGCCTTGGGCTCGCTTATACCGCGAAATAATATCTGTCGGCGTGTACGAGGCAATGTGGCCAATGTGCAGGCCTGATCCCGAAGGGTAAGGAAACATATCTAAAGCAAAGTACTTAGGTCGAGTCGACTTGTTATCGGCTTGGAAAGTTTTTTTCTCTATCCAGCGCTTTTGCCAAGCAGATTCTGTGTCCAAGGGCTTGTATGTCATAGAGGCCTCATATTCTTAGTGCGGAACTTGTAGCGATCTTAGTCCGGTTCTTCGTTGAACCTAGTAAAGAGTCTGTAGAATTAAATATCAAATTCAAAATCTCGACTCAATGGATTCGACCATTGCCGCGATACGTATATTGATATGGTAAGTAATGCAGTCGTAAGATCACCTCGAAGTCGTCGTATCTTGGTGATCGATGAAGATTTAGATAGCTTGAACATCCTCCTGGAGCCCCTTCGTTGGGAAGGTTACGATGCCCGCGGAGCCCGGAGTGTTCAAGAAGGTCTCCAGCTTATTGAAAGCTGGACGCCGCATATTGCCCTTTTGGACTTGGCTGCTGATCGCGAGGGCATGCATTCCTTGCATAAAATCCGCCAAAAATTAACCCACAGCTCATGTTTGATCATTTCTGAGGATGCTTCAACAGAAGCCATCATTATGTGTTTGGATGCTGGGGCTGACGATTATATTATTAAACCTTTTGTTCCCCTTGAACTTTTGGCTCGTATCAGAACGCACCTTCGTATTCGGGATCTGCACGAACAATTAGTGTATGCCAATGAAAGACTGAAAGAGCTTGTCGACACCGATGACTTAACCGGTCTTTACAATATGCGATCGCTGTATCAGCGGTTAGAATTTGAAATCGAGCGAGCCCGCAGATTCAATCGGGGCGTTGTTTGTGTGATGATGGATATGGATTTTTTTAAAACCGTTAATGATGGACATGACCATCTTTTCGGCAGCCATGTGTTGACCGAAGTCGGTAAGATTATCAAAGAAAACACCCGTAACACTGATATTGCTGCCAGATATGGTGGCGATGAATTTTTAGTGGTTTTAACCGAGGTCAACTATGAAGGCGCCATTTTGTTTTGTGAACGTCTTCGTCAGAGCGTTGAAACGAAGAACTTTATCAATGGGGAAGATTCTATTCGCCTGACGATTTCGATAGGTTTTACAACCCATCCCGTGAGTGAAAAAATCAATGCTCGTGAGATGGTTCGGCGCGCAGATCATGCACTATATGAAGCCAAAAGACAGGGACGAAATCGAGTTTGTTATTTCGAAGCTGAAAGTAACATAAGAGTTCTTAATCCCGCCGGCTCAAGGCCTGCGACGCCCGCTCAGCCGGCCGCTTCAAAAGGTAAAATTAGGAAGAAAAACGCCAGCTAATTTAGCTAAAAGCATTCTTAAGTTGACTCGAAGGATTGGCTTTTTATAGTGATCCTATGTCCTTACAAACATCGATTAATTTTAAAGCTCGAAAAAAAGCGGCCGTCATATCCTTTCTGACAAGCTTTGTGGTTTTGGGACTTAAAGTTTTTGCATTCCAGCAGACAAAATCAACGGCCATTTTGTCGGACGCGCTGGAAAGTATTGTTAATGTTTTAACCTCTGTCGTTGCTATTTTTGTCATCAGTTATTCGTCGCAACCGGCTGATGAAGATCATCCTTACGGACACGGGAAATCAGAATTTTTTTCTGCCGCGTTTGAAGGCGGAATGATATTTTTTGCGGCCCTGGTGATATTTGCTGAAAGTCTAAAGTCTCTGACCGGGCATGGTGAAATTCACGCCATCGACACTGGAATTTTTTATATCAGTCTTGCGACCGGAATTAATTTTGCGGTTGGTTTTTATTTGCGCCGGGTTGGCTTGCGAGAAAAATCACAAACGTTAATAGCAAGTGGTGCACATCTTTTTTCAGACGTTAAGACGACGATGGGAGTTGTGCTTGGCTTGTTGATTGTGAAGACGACTGGTTGGCAACAGGCCGATGCCTTGATAGCTCTCGGTGTAGGCCTGCATTTGATGTATGAGGGTTATAAGATTGTGATCACTTCGGTATCTGGCTTGGTGGATGCGATCGATGTAAAGTCCCTTGAAATTCTTTCAAAACTGATTGGTGAGGAGCGAACTGAAGGCATCATTAATATTCACAATGTGCGAGCCATTCGCTCAGGCAGTTTTCATCATATCGATGCTCACATGGTGGTTCCTGAATATTGGCATGTTTCTAAAGCGCATGAATTAACGCATCATCTTGAGCAAGCTGTTGTAGAGCTTTATCCCTATGACGGTGAATTTGCATTCCACTTAGACCCTTGCAAGCGCAGTTTTTGTCGGCAGTGTGATGTTTCGGATTGCCCCGTTCGGGCTGCTAAGTTTGAACAATTATATTCCTTTTCAGTCGCTAATTTGATACAAGGGCCTCAAATAACAAATGAGCCCGATGGAAGCCTTCCAAAACAGACGTGACATTAATATTACGCGTACTTTACCGCGGCCTAATGCATACACAATAGCATTAGATGGTGAATTTTCTCACGTTGCTTTCAATGAGGAAAGAGCTCCTTTGTTTAAAGGTCACTGGCGCGAAAAAGTTTTTAAGGCGTCGATGGATGCGCCATTGGATCTTGAAATAGGCACTGGCAACGGGTTCTTTTTTGCTCACCGTGCGAAATCTGAACCGAATAGAAATTTACTGGGATTAGAGCTTAAGTATAAACCACTTATTCAATCGATCCGGCGAGCCACTTTGGGCGGCTGCAAAAATGTCGCGATCGCAAGGTACCATGCTTTTAATATGAGTGACCTTTTTGAAGCTGAAGAATTAAATCACGTTTTTATTCACTTCCCCGATCCATGGACAAGTCCTAAGAAACCAAGAAATCGAATCGTCAATCGCTATCATCTAGGCTTGCTTTACAACTTACAAAAGTCTGGATCTTTTTTAGAATTTAAAACTGATTCACGGGAGTACTTTCTGTGGGCCATGGAAGAAATTAAAGAAAGCCCATTTAAAATTGAATTTCAAACTCAGAATTTGCATCAGTCTGAAAAAGCTTCAGAAAACTTTATGACAGGTTTTGAGAAAATTTTTACGAAACAAGGAATTCAAATTAACTACGTGCTTTTGCGCAAGCCCTAAAGTTACCAATAGCTAGCATCGACGGTGACGTCACCAAAAATTTCCACCTGGCAAGAGATCCGAAGTTCTTTTCCAAGACTGTTTTGTTCTTTTAGAATGAGTTCGGTGTCGTTAATTTCTGAAAGATTTTTTTGTCCGTCGATGATTTTAATCCGACATTTGCTACAAACGCCGTCGCCATTGCAGGATGAGGCGACGGGCAGACCGGCCCCTAGCAAGGATTGCATCAAATTCGCACCCATGGGAACTTCGATATCCGGCTTATTTTTTATAAACATAATCTTGGGCATACAGCTTGTTGTCCTTACAAGGAGTATGCTACAGACTTTTTGATGAGAAAAGAAAAGGTTGCAATATTGGGAGGCAGTCGAGGTTTAGGGGCTGCCCTGTCTGAAATTCTTCAAGCCCAGGGCCATGAAATCTTTATGGTGTCCCGGAAGCCCTCTTCAACTTTGCGTGATGCAGGCTGGTTTTCTGCTGATTTTTCGCAGAAAAACCTATGGCCTTCGCTGATTCAAAAAATAAATGAAAATCAACCCGAAGTTTTAATTTATTGTGCCGGCGGTGGGCCCTATGGAAAATTTGGCGGCAAGGCTTGGCGCGACCAAGAATGGGCCCTGACTGTGACCTTTGAATTCCCTAGTTTTCTAGCTTGGGAATATTGTGCAGGAGAAAATTTGACCTCAGTGCAAAAATTTATCGTGATTGGTTCAGCTGTGGCCGAGTCCACTGCGGACCCGCAGGCCGCAATGTATTGCGCCTCCAAACATGCATTAAAGGGTCTTATTGATTGCCTGAAAATTGAATACCCGGATAAGAGCATGGATCTTTTCAGCGCGCCGTACATGGATACGGATTTATTGCCATCTGGCGCTTGGCCTCGCCGAACACCGGGATTGGTGAGATCCCCCCATGATGTCGCACAGAATCTTGTCAATTCACTGCTTGATAGGCCCCCAAGATAGACAAGTTGTTTTTGGACTGTTAATTTAGTCTCCTACTTAGTCATTGGGGAAAAACATGATTTACAATACGATTATTATTGGTTCGGGCCCTGCAGGATTAACAGCTGCAATTTATTCATCGCGCGCACGCCTTGCTCCACTTATGATTGAAGGCGAAGAAGCCGGCGGTCAGCTAATGATCACCTCTGATGTAGAAAATTATCCGGGTTTTGCCAAAGGAGTCGCAGGCCCAGAATTAATTGGGGTGATGCGAAACCAAGCCGAAAAATTTGGCACTCAGTTTATTACTAAAAATGTAACAAAAGTCGATTTCTCGAAGCGCCCTTTTAAGATTTCTGTTGGTAAAGATGAGTATCAGGCGCAGACAGCAATTATTTCAACCGGCGCCAGCGCCAAGTGGCTGGGTCTTCCGACTGAAAAACAATACTACAATCGTGGGGTTTCCGCCTGCGCGACCTGTGATGGAGCGTTTTTTAAAGAGCAAATTGTTGCGGTGGTCGGCGGTGGTGATACCGCCATGGAAGAAGCGCAGTTTTTGACTCGATTTGCAAAAAAAGTGTATGTGATTCATCGCCGGGATTCTTTTCGGGCTTCAAAAATTATGGCGGACCGAACGATGAATCATCCGAAAATTGAAGTTATTTGGAACACAGAAGTCACCGAAGTCATAGGAGATGGGAAAGTCTTAACTGGCCTAAAGTTGCGGGGTCTCATCGATAAAAAAGAGTCTGATTTACCGGTGCAAGGAATGTTTGTGGCGATTGGTCATAAACCGAATACAGATCTATTCAAAGGTCTGCTTGATATGAATGAAACCGGATATCTTGTGACGAAACCAGGATCCACCTATACTAATATTCCAGGGGTCTTTGCTGCCGGAGATGTTGCCGATCATGTTTATCGGCAAGCGGTGACAGCGGCGGGGACGGGATGTATGGCCGCTATTGATTGCGAACGATGGCTTGAGGATCAGGGGAATTAATGTCTAAGAAAATTAATACAAAAGATCTGGTCACTAAAATTGAGAAAATGACGAAGGCTAAAATTGCTAGCCAACCTGTTGTGTCTTTAGATCAGTTTCGAGATGCAAAGAAAAAGCTTGAACCAAAAAATCTCCTTATCATTGAAGATGATGAATCCATGCGGACGGCTTATCAGCGAGTTTTTTCTAGCGAAGGTTATTTGCTAAAGATGGCAGCAGATGCCACCGAGCTCACCAAAGTATTAGATGATCAGGTCGTGGATTTAATCATTCTGGATGTTGGACTTCCTTGGATCAACGGTTTTGAACTAGGGCAGCTTTTAAAAGAGCATAAAGATCTTAAAAAAATTCCGCTGGTTTTTATATCAGCCAGTGCCAGCCAAGAAGACATGAAAAAAGCTTTCGAGATCGGCGCCGACGATTATATTAAGAAGCCTTTTGATATTGAAAAGCTGAAAAAAACGATCAGCACCTTGCTGAAGTTGAACGAAGCCTAATTTTTAGGAAGTTATTTCGATTTTCTGTTTTTAATCATTTCGTTTTGTTGCTTGATATAGGCTGTTAGCATGGCCTCAAGCTTTTTCATCATGATGTCATTGGTCTCTTTAAAAGTCAGCCGTTGGGGATTTTTGATATCGCCAACAATTTTGCTGCGAAAATGAAGCCGTGCTTTGTTTTTATCAGCCTCGAAATGATTCGTTATAATCATTTCGATTTCCCCATTCAAAAAGTCTTTTGGAACTGGGTCTTCCAGTAAAGTTCCGCCCATTGAAATATTTTTTGAAAATGTTTTAAAAGTTTTTTCACCTTTAGAAATTAAGACAATTTCAAGCCTAAAATTATGACGGGTTTTGCCTCGCCGTTCGCTGCTAAGATCGTCTTTGGCATTATCTTTTAAAGATGGAGCTGCATTGACATCAATATCTTCTGCTTTAAAATCACCTGCGAAATAACCAAACTCATCTTTTTTATCAGCTTGGGGTTGGTCCGTATCTACAACCGTAAAATTATCATTGCCTTCAAATTCGACAAACATCTCTTTAGTTTCATTGTCGTTATAAATATGTGAATCGATGATTTTTGACCGCGTGTGTTCATCTAAAAGTTCAACCATCGGGATGTCGCCGTCATTCTTTTTTTTCGGAGGTGTTGGTATCGCGCTCAGAACAAAAAAAGTTTGCTTCGACTTTATAAAGTTAACCATGGACTGCCACTCGGTCCACCCTGGAGTCCAAATAAAAAACTCATTGATTTCGCGAAGTTTTAAACTGAGCAGCAACTTTTGCATCTGCACTGTAGACATAGGCTTTGTCTGTTTCTTTACAACAGCGTGATAAAGAATCCAAATTTGACCTTTGATTTCCATGGTTGGCAACTCCACCCAATTTATCGGTGAATTTGAATAGAAATCGAGGGTCCCAATTAAATATTTTTAGGGACTTTTATGCACGCGCTCCAATGCTTTGGAGACTTCTCTTCTAAAGGTGGGATTTGCTGTTTACACTCTTCGGTCGCAATTGGGCAGCGCGGGTGGAAATGGCATCCTACCGGAGGATTAATCGGGCTAGGGACGTCGCCTATTAAAATTGTTCGATCTTGCTTGGCTCTGGGATCAGGCACTGGAATGGCTGATAACAAGGCTTTGGTATAGGGATGCTGAGGATTCCTATAAAGTTCCTCGGCTTCTGCCTTTTCGACAATTTTACCAAGATACATGACGGCGACATGATTTGAGACATGCTCTACAACTTTTAAATCATGAGCGATAAAAATATATGTCAGTCCTAGCTTTTGCTGAAGCTCCATCAATAGATTAATGACCTGGGCTTGAATAGAAACATCCAAGGCTGACACAGGCTCATCACAAACAATCAATTCTGGATTGACGGCTAAGGCGCGCGCAATGCCAACTCGTTGCCTTTGACCACCAGAAAATTCATGTGGATACCGTGCTAAATGTTCAGGTCGTAATCCAACTAAATTTATTAACTCTAAGACCCGGTCCATGCGGTCTTTTGCCGACGAAAAAAGATGATGAATAATCAAGGGCTCTTCAATGATTGAACCAATTGTCATTCGTGGATTTAAACTGGCATAAGGGTCCTGAAAAATAATCTGCAGTTTTTTTCGGATATTGCGAAGTTCTTCACCTTTAATATCGGTGATGTCTTGATTGTAAAAAGTGACTTTTCCAGAGGTTGGATCCAGTAAGCGAATCAAACAGCGACCCAAAGTTGATTTTCCACAACCCGATTCACCTACAAGCCCTAAGGTTTCACCTTTTTTGACTTCAAATGAAATTCCTTGAACCGCTTTTACGCTGGCGACTTCGCGACCAAAAAGTCCTCCATAAATCGGGAAGCTTTTAACTAGGTTTTCAACTTTAAGGACGACTTCGCTCATTTTGAGGCCTCAGGGAGTGGGTGATAACAAGCAAATTTCTGTGAGCCTACTGTCGTAAATTCTGGATACTTTTGTGCGCAAACCTCGGTGGCCCGTGGACAGCGATCTCGAAATCGACAACTTTCTGGAAGCTTCATTAAACTTGGAACAAGACCTTTAATAGTCTTAAGCTCTTTCATCTTACGGCCCGTTTCAAAATGCGGGATCGAATCTAGAAGGCCACGAGTGTAAGGATGTTTTGGACGATAAAAAATGTCTTCGATCGTGCCGTATTCAATAATGCGACCTGCATACATAACAACCACATCTTGGCACATTTCAGCCACGACTCCCAAATCATGAGTGATTAAGATCAAGCCTGCTTTGTATTCGCTTTGTAATTTTCGAATCAGATCTAAAATCTGGGCTTGGATCGTAACATCCAATGCTGTGGTGGGTTCATCGGCAATCAGCAGTTGAGGATTGCAGCTGATCGCAATAGCGATCATCACTCGTTGGCGCATCCCGCCTGATAACTGGTGCGGGTATTCATTATATCTTTTTTCAGGCGCGGGAATTCCTACCGTTTGAAGAATTTTAATAGTCCGAGCTTTCACCTCGGCTTTAGATAACTTTGAATTGTGCTGAATAATGGCTTCATCAATTTGATCACCAATTGTAAAAACTGGATTCAGCGAAGTCATCGGCTCTTGAAAAATCATGGCAACGTCGTTTCCACGAACTTCACGTAATTCTTCGTCAGAAAATTTCAATAAATTTTTACCACGAAAAAGAATCTGGCCATCAATCACTTTTCCAGGGTTCTGCACAAGGCCCATGATCGATAAAGACGTGACCGATTTTCCACAACCGGATTCGCCAACAATTCCTAAGGATCGACCTTCTTCTAAACGAAAACTGACGTTATCGACGGCATTAAAAATGCCCTCATCAACCCGGAATTGCGTCTTTAAATTTTTTACTTCTAACAAAGGCGTCGACATGGCAGACCTCAGCTTCCGAAATTTATACAGGGGCGGCCTGGATAGATCCAGGAAAATGTTGTTGTTTGCACCCAGAATTCATATTAGACCGGCTCTATGAGATTAGCCACATCAAGGGTTGAGCAATATTTTTCTATGCTAAACGGGCGGGGCCATGCCCTGATCGAAAAGTGCCGTGAGGCCGCCCTGGGGCTGGGTCTGCAGCAGATTTCTTTAAGCGATCTAGAGCTTCAAATTTTACGAACGATCCTTCGAATGGCCTGTCCCCAAAAATTTATCGAAATAGGCACCCTGACCGGAGCTTCAGGCGTCGCTATCCTTTCTGCTTTGCCTTCTGGCGCGCAATTTTGGACTTTCGAAAAAGAACCAAAGCATGCAGCGTTGGCGCTTCCTTTCCTGCAAGAAGCCGCTGATGAAAAAAATCAAAAAGTAGAAATTTTAATCGGAGATGCCAGGCTTAGATTGCCCGAGATTGAAAGCCAGGGTCCCTTTGATGGAATTTTCATTGATGGAAATAAAGCGGCCTACGGTGATTATTTAGCCTGGGCTGAAAAGAATCTTCGTCAAGGGGGGCTGATTATTGCTGATAATGTTTTTCTTAGCGGAGCGGTGTTTGAATCCGATGATTTACCAGCAGGGAAAAAGAAATTTTCAGAAAAGCAAATCCAAGTCATGAAAAATTTCAATTTACGTTTAAGTGATCCGACCTTATTTGAGTCTTGCCTTCTTCCGACGGAAGAAGGCTTATCTGTCGCAATAAAACTTTTTTAAAATTTAATGTTTGTTGCTAGCATTTTTGCTGGGCCAAAGTTCGGTCCATGTAGCCGAAGCCGAACTGCTACGAACTTCATTCAGTACTTGCTCGCGAACAATTGTTTTTTCTAATGCAGTGTCTGCTAAAACTTTTCCACAAGCTTCGACAACACTTTCAGCATCAATGCCGTGAAAAGCATAAATTTCAGGGGGACGGCCGCATTTAGAATGTTTTCTAACGGCACAAGATTCTTGGCGAACTCCGACAATGGAACCCAAATTATCAAGCAGGCCAGCTTCGCCGTCATGGACACTGACAATCGGAATTCGCTTTCCTGCAACTGTTGTCATCTCGCCACTTGAAACTTCGTCTTTGCGGTGCAAATACAAATCGCCGCTGACGCCTAAAACATTTTTCATATAGTGGTAGTCGTTTTCATGGGCTTGAATTCCGCACAGCAAATCTGGTGATGTCACAACAATGACGTTGGCATAAATACCATGCGCTAATAAAGCTTCAGAAGCTTTAATGGCTTCTGTTGTCAGGGAACCCATCGCAAAAATATTAACAACATTATCGCCGGGTTCAAAGCCTGCGTAGCCCCGGTGATCAATAAGGTGATAGCCACCTTGCAAAACTTCTTCACGAATTTGATTCATCATTGAAGCTTCGTCGATATTTTCGACTTCCGCTTCATTCACAGCACCATTCATTGCAAATTCAGTTCGATGTAATAACGTTCCAAAGGTCAAATTTTTGAATCGAGCCTGGCGTTTTAAGTGTGTTGTAAAATCTTTTTGTTCCACTCCACGAGTCACACATCGAATCAAGACACCGTTACGTCCTTGGTTATCACCCAAGAAATGACGTCGAAGGCTTTCGACAAAAATCCAATCCAATTCTTGGCAGAAAAAAGGCTCCCAAGTGATTTGATTAGGAATTTGAAAATCTGATTTCCAACCATGCTGAGCTCCTTCCGGAGAAAGCGTTACTCCTGAAGGCGTTCCAATACAGAAAAAGCTCGATTTCCAATACATATTATAAAAATACTGATCATGGGCGCGTTTAATAAAAAAATCATAAACTGTCATCAGGGGCATGATCGGAATTCCTAAGGTATCACGAATTTTTCCGAAAGAGCCGACGCAGGACATGACATTGCACTCAGCAATTTCAAATCTTAAAAAGCGATCAGAGACGTCTTCACCTGGAACTAAGTCAGGAAGTTTTGTATCTTTAACGCCGTATTCAGTTTCGATATCATCAACCTGGATAGCGCCAAAGATTTTCCCATCCATGGCTGGATTCAAATTTGTTGAAGTTCCCACGTCGGGCGCCATTGAAATAAAAAGTTCAGATGGGGCTTTCCAGGCCTTTTCGCTTTCTGGTAATGCTTTTTTCTTTTCATCGGTGTTTGCAATTCGAGTGAGCTTTGCTGTTAACTGTCCCAGCATCCATTGCGTGTGAGGAAAACTTGCCATTTTTAAGTTAATATCCAATGAAGTTGGCATCGCCCACTGATTGAATTTATCTAAAAATATTTTTTGATTTTTATCTTTTAAAGAATGTTGTGCTTTAATTTCTTTTAACAAACTATCACCGCGATCTTTAAGAAACTTTCCTTCAAGCGACGTTGGGGAAAAGCGTTCAAATAATTTATCACCCTTGATATTTTGCTTTTGCCTAAGTTCTTCGACTTCATTTTCACCCGGAAGCGATGAGTGATTGCCAGATTGGGCTGCCGATTTAAGGCCCCAACCTTTTAAAGTATGAGCAACAATTAAAGTGGGTTGATTTTTGCTTTGCCGACACTCCATCATGGCTTCGATGATTCCAATGATATCATGACCCCCAAAATCACGCAGAGCTTCGAATAATTCTTGGTCCGTCACGCCATCTAAGAATTTTTTTAAATGAGTGTGATCTTTTAAAATACCTTTTTTTAAGGCTTTCACATCTGAAACAAGCAACAAGGCTTGCAACTCATAATCTTCAAGTTCTTTTTCTAAGAAAGCTTGAAATGAAGCGCCATTTGGTTTTTGGAACAACGCTTTTCGTTGAGCGCCGTGGCGAAGCTGAATGACTTTCCAGCCATTGGCTTCTTGCGTGCGTTGAATACGATCGGCATCGGTGCCGTTCATTATTTTTTTATTTGTGATCCGATGACCATCTAGGGACTGGCGATTGTAATCGATGATCCAGGTGACGTTTTTAAGTTCGCGTTCGGCAAAGTCCGGCATGGCTTCATACATCGAACCTTCGCGAAATTCTGAATCTCCGACTAAGGCCCAGAAGTGGGCGTCGGGAACTTCATAGCCATGCTCGCGAGCGTATCTGTAAGCCAATGCCATATATCCCGCTTGAACTGGCGGAATTCCAACAGTGCCAGAGGGGAAAAAGTTGTGATGATCGCAATCGTAAGCTGAATGGTAAGATTGAAAAACAGGCTCGCCATTTTTTGAATATTTACGAAGTCCCGTCATGGCAATATCACAGTCTTCTTGGGACATTTTTGACAGATCAGATTTTAAAAATAGATCTAATAAATAATTGTAGGCATGATCCATCGGCGAGGCATGCGGCTTATTTGCAATAAAATCAAAACCAGTTTTAGTGACTAAGTGCAAAGCTCCTAGAACGTGAAGTGAGCTTGCACAAGCAGCGGGATGGCCGCCAATCTTTGGATCGCCCTTTTCTTTATCGCTGCGATGATTTGCAATATGAATCATCTGCGTTGATAAATACAAAGCCCGGCGAGCGATACTTTCAAGCAGGTCACGGTTCAAATTTTTCAAGGATTTTTCCACCGATATCTCCATGTATGATTAAGGAATGTATGCTTACCCTTTCATAGGCAGAGGGCAAACCATTGACGCGTGGCAGTAGTAACGTCTGCCGGCCTCTAAGACTCTAGGACAAAATCCCAGCGTATTTTGACAGTTTTATCGGCTTCGATGATGCCTTTAGGTGGATTTGGAAAAGGCGCTGCCGAACGAAAGGCATCCATGGCGGCATCATCTAAATCGTGAACACCTGATTCGCCTAATATTTGCACGTTCACCAGTTTTCCGCTTTCGCTCAAAATAATTAAAAGTTTTGTCGTATGATCTCGGTCAGAAGCGATGGTTCGGCCTTGGCGGAATAAACGAACTAATTTTTCTCGGACTTTTGGTTCCCAATGCTGGCTCAGTTGACGACGAATGCGCGAATAATAGGTATAGTACTTAAACTCGCGCGCGTTCAGCATCGTCTGCGAACCCTGATCAATATTTTTTATGTAGTCGTCGGTCTGGCTGACATCGCCACCTTCAACGGATTCGTGATCATCGCCTGCCGTTGTTTTGGATTCTGATTTTTGCTGCCGCTCTTTGATCGCTAAAGGATCAAATGTAGGATTTAAATTCAATAAGCTAGGCTTTGTTTTTTCATCAGTTTTATTTTTGCTTGGACTTTGCTGGGCCATTTTTAAAGCTTTTTTAAGGGCTGGTTTTGCGGCATTTTTGAATTCGCCTTTATCTTTTGCCACAGTTTGCTTTTCAACCTTTTGATTTTGAGCACTTAAAAACCGAGTGTCGTCAGGTTTTTCTTGGTTCTTTGATTTCTCATTTTGCGCAACAACCTGATTTTTAATATTTTCAGTGCGAGGTCGAGTTTTGATTTTTGCTTCAAGCTCAGCCAAGGACGGCGGCGCCTGAAGATATTCTATAGCCACCGTATTTTGAGGCTGTGGAATCGGGAACTTCATATTGTAGATCAGAATAATCCCAACAAATGCTAGATGGAAGCAAATGGAAAGGATCAGACCTTCGGTAAAATTCAAAAATCGCATGAAGCCCTCAAGAAATGTATCGGCGTTTTGAGGAATGAATTTGAGCGGGAGACGCAGAATAAGAAGTGGAATTGGAGGAATTCGACCAGAGTCTAGTTTGACTCAAATCGGCCGGCGAGTCATTATGAGAAATGATGAAATTCGATGCATGGTATCTGAGCGATAAAGGACTTCGCCGAGATAGCAATCAAGATTCTTGTTTGATCAATAAAGACTTAGGGTTATTTATTGTCGCTGACGGAATGGGTGGACATTCTGGCGGAGAGGTTGCGTCCTCCATCGCTGTCGAGACCGTCCAAAGCATTTTTAAAGATGTCGAGCTACAAAAAAATACTCCCCGCGAAACATTAGCAAAGGCCTACGAGACCGCCAGTCAAAAAATTTATGACAAAGCAGCCAATGAAAGTCCTGAGCTTGCGGGAATGGGCACGACCATGGTCGTGGCCTGTACTCATGAAGATACAATTTATATTGGAAATGTCGGGGATTCGCGCTGCTACTTATTTAAAAAGCCCTATTTATGGCAAATCACCGAGGACCATTCACTTGTGAACGAGCAACTGCGAGCCGGCCTTCTTACAGACGAACAGAGTAAAAGTTTTGTTGGACGTAATGTGATCACTCGAAGTGTGGGTTATGAGCGCGAAGTTCGCCCCGATATTTTAGAGCGACAAATTGAGCCCGGAGAAATTTACCTGATTTGTTCAGATGGATTGTCAGGCTTAGTGGCCGATGACAAAATCTGCCAAATTTTGTGTAATAACTCTCCAGAGAAAATGGCCAAAGCCTGTGTGGACCAAGCTTTGGCCAATGGCGGCGATGATAATGTCACCGTGCTGATTGTTCACTTTCCGAAATAAAAAGGATCAGGCTTGAATCGCAAAAATATCACACTTTTTATGGTCAGTAATTCCACCGGAAAAACCACGAAGTGGGTGCTGCCCGCAAGCCTGCTGAAAGCGGCGCTTTTTGTTTCGGCGATTTTATTACTAGCTATCATCGCAGGCTCTGTGGATTATTTTGGCCTCATGGTGCAAGCTATGGAAAACAAGAAATTGCGAGCTGAAAACGCTCAGCTTAATAAACAGTTTCAATTGGTTGAAAGCAAAGTTAGTTCTTTGGAAAATAGTCTTGAACGGGTAAAGATTTTCACTACAAAATTAAAATTAATAACCAATGTAGATTCTGAAGATCGAGTGATGAAATTAACAATGGGAGTGAAGCCATCTCCTGGGCAACAAGTTGAAGAGTATGAGCCCATGGAACAACGACCTCCCGCTGAATCTTTAGCTCAGCAAGATCAAATTATGGCTGATTCAAAGCCTGTCAGCGAGCAAAAAAATGAATTGGTCATTCAATCTTCAGATAAAGATTATGTGTCCTTGGTCGTGCGAATTGATAAAGCTGTGCGAGAAACGCAGCTGAAAGAACAAAGTGTGATCGAATTATGGGAAGGTTTATCAGAACGACAAAGTTTGCTCAATGCGACTCCTAATATCCGACCTTCAAAAGGTTGGATCACTTCAAGATTCGGTTATCGTTTAAATCCGTTCACTAATAAAACGACGATGCATGCAGGCTTGGATTTGGCGGCAGCACCGGGTTCTCCAGTTTATGCGCCGGCAGACGGTGTTGTAATTTTTTCTTCCTATGATGATAGTTATGGAAAATTAGTCAGCATTGATCATGGTTACGGAGTGACAACACGCTACGGACATAATTCACAGATCTACGTTCACGTAGGCCAGCGCGTGACAAAATGGGATGTTGTTGCAGCGGTTGGAAATACGGGAAGATCAACAGGGCCGCACCTTCATTATGAGGTGCGGATCAATGGAACGCCGGTGGACCCGGCGAACTTTATTCTAGACGAATAATGACGCAATCAATATCCACCAGAAACATCACAGTTCATGGCCTTAATTTTTGCAGGCAACATCAAAGCCACTTGCTCAATACTTTTTCCATGAAGCGAAGTCAGTGGAGTTAAAAGACCTTTTGCTGCCAAGCTAACATATGATTCAGGCGGTGGAGAAAATGGATCAGGATTTGATTTCATCTTGATATCTAAGTTTGAGCCACGGCAATATTTAACAATACCCTTATCTGTCATGACATCGATCAAAGGATCGATCATATCACAAAATACACCAACAGAATCCAGGTGATTCGTTGCTTGAATCCAAGTGTCCCATGTGTTCAGCAATCGACGACAAACCATTTGTTTTTCACGAATCGACACTTGATCGCGCATATTAAAGTTTTTGGCATCCAATCCTTGAAAGTCAGAAGCTCGTCGAAGCGCTTCCATTAACTTTTGATTGATCAAAGTCACCGAATCATTCGAATTCGGACTATATTTAAGCAACCGAGCGTTCAAACTGTAGAGGTCCTTTTTGATAACTTCAAAGTTTTTCATCAGTTCTTTGACGCTGCCCTTGTGCATATCTAAAGTGTAATCCAGCCACTTGTAAACAGGTGGACTTTTAGATGGATCGATATTCCACCAGTTGGCAGCTCCGAATAAAACAGTTCGCAATTCATTCTGGCGGCGATTTAAATATGATCGCAGAATCGCAGATGACCCAGACACATTTTTCATAACGCTGAAGAGCTGTTGGCCCATTAATTTCTGAGCCGCTACATCTTGAGATTCTTCTTTCCAAACTCGATATTCAGGATTTTTTAAAAGACTATTTTCCTGGTCTTTCGATATGCTTGCAGCCATCGAACGATAGGTTGAAATAGTGCGGTTGAGGACACTGATCAAGGACCCTGTCTTTAACGCGCAGTCATTCACGGCAGATGCGTTGGTGAGGGAATCATTTTTAAGTAACAGCAATCCTTCGACAAGACGTTCATAAGTACTCAATAGACCCGAATAACTTCTTTCAAGGCCTCGGATATCGTAGCCACTCAGAAGGTCGACGCTTTTGATAATTTCCCCAGGGAAGCCTGTTTCGTTTTTCGCCAACCGAGCCAAGTCAAGACCCACGCTGCAGGCCACTTCTGGGTTTGCTCTGACATCGCCTCCGATTTGACTTGAGATGCGAGATAATTCTAGGCTTCCAGATTTTAAAATCTCAGACAATTCGTCAAAACGAGCTTTGTGTGTTTTTGAACTTTCAATTAATGGAGTCAGTCTTTGATTATTTTTATATTTTAAATTAAACTCTAAAACTTTTGTTTGAACGTCAGTTGGTAAGTTTGATAAGTCTTTTTGTTGATTGGGCGGCACATTTGGCAGCAAGCCACTTTCAAAACGTTGAATGTAATTCATTTTTCTTACGATTCGTGAATAGGCACATGTGTTTTGAATAACGGCTTTCCACTGCTCATGATCACTCATATCTACAGATCGGCCGTAAGTTAATTTTTGATATTCATTATAAGAACTGGCACCCGCAATGATAGCCAACGAAGCTGCCTTAACTGGTAAAGCCAAAGTAGGAACCATCGAAATTCCAAGAAGCGCAAAGGGGCCAAGGCTTGTCACTAAGCTTGATAAAGAGCTTGCAAAACTTGGGTTGGCTGCAATATTTTTTCCGCAATCGGTGGCTTGGAAGCTGTTGCTTGATAAAGATTGAGTGATCCCATCAATTCCGCCGATAGCTCTTGAAATGCTACTTTCAATGGCGTCGATATTTTCAAAAGCGTCTTCTGGTTTTTTAAAATAAGGCGCAAGAATTGTGATCGCGTCTCGAATTTTTTGCGTATTGTCGACGACATTTCCCATCGTTTGGGATGGATTACATTTGATCGTCGAGCGCATTGATTCAGAAAGTCTTTCTAGTGAATTCATCACAGATTCAAGGGCTTTACCTTCAAAGAAGGGACAAGCAAACTCTTCAGCAACGTCAGCAATCTGAATAGAGGCATTATCAAGTCTAAAGCCACGAATAGAGTTATCCGGAGTGACTAAGGATCTTTTAGGATTGAAAAAATCAAACTCATCATTGTGGTTGTTGTTGTTACCACGACTATTATTATTGTTGTTGTTATTGCGATTCCCTTGGTTGTTCTTTTTATTTTTGTAATTTGAATCGGGATTAGAGATAAAGCCGTCATCCTCTATAATTCTAGGCATCTGCTGGTTTAAACCGTCATTCGCGGCATGCCCATAGTTTGGCACCATCACGTTTTGCAAGGTCAGCAAAAAGACCACCACCCCTTTAAGATTAACTCGCCCCACTTCACCCTCCCTTTTGTCGAACCCTTAGACGGACCCAGTAATTTTGAAAATCCTTAAACCCACAAACCATCCCCAAATCAATCGTCGGTGGGCTTAAAGCGATGTCTCATTCTGACTCATTCAATAAGCAAGGTCCGTACCGTTGAGCGACACCTGATCGACTGAAAGTTGGATAGATCCATTTTTTTCATGACGGCTGCCTTTTTTTTGGCCGCATCTTTATGAGATTTCGACCCTAGCTGTAAAATAGAAAGGGTGGGGTCAACTTGGCCAGGCACGGCCTTTGAAGGTGATTAAGGCATGAAGATGATCCTTTTCTTAACAGTCTTAAGCACACAAGCCGCCTTCGCCAAGGTGACTGTTCAGAATACCTCTCCGATTCAAATCCCCCAGGCTCCTACTAATGCTTGGACTAAAGAAGACGTCAGCAAGGTCATTCCAACAGACATGAAAGGATCAGAGGATGCAGCTTTTGTTGCGACTCGAATTGGCGACAAGGCTGTGCAAGCTTGGTTCAGCTCACCTCTGGGTAGAAGCTCTGCGGTTGGCCGTACGGCAACGACAGTACAAGAGAATCTAAAAACAGAAGTGGCTATGAAGTCGGGTGAAGGCGAAGTCGAACACAAGTTCACTTTCCAGGTTTTAGCACTTCAGGCGATCTCTCAGATTCGTTACTCAGGTTGGTTGAACGCAGCTTTAGATTTCGATGCTCGAGCTCGCGAGACAAAATTGGAATTAACTGAAAAATTATGGACTAATAAAGACTTCGTGATTAGCCACACAGCTCGCGCTGATCAAGGTTTAAGTGCTGTGGGTCTTCGCTGGAGCTGGTAATTTACTAATGGGTCACCTATAAAAGATAATGTCCGATATCTTTTCGAATTTGCAACCCCTGCCAATTCACTTTTTTAGCCTGAGCATAGGCATTTTCAATGGATTCTTTAGAGCTTGATCCTAAGCCTACTGCCCCTAAGACGCGGCCCCCATTTGTAAGCCATTGGTCCCCTGAATTTTTAACAGTGCCTGCATGAATAAAATAACTAGAGGCCGTCTCAAAAGTGATCTCTCCTTCAATCGGTGAGCCCTTCACGGAATTTTCAGGGTACCCATCAGCCGCAAGGACGACACAGGTAGCGAAAAGATTTTTAAGCTGCACAGGTTTCAAAATTCCTTTGGCTAAATTTAAAAACAAATCCCCCAAATCATTTTCGATCAACGGCAGAATCACCTGGGTTTCTGGGTCTCCTAGGCGAACATTATATTCCAGAGTCTGAGGACCATCGGCAGTGACCATAACACCAACAAAAATAACACCGCGGTAAGTGTACCCACGAGCTCGAATTGTTTTAATTGTGGGCCCAATAATTTTTTCTCGGATGGCTTGATCCAAAGCGGGATCAATTTTTAATGGAGCGACTGTTCCCATGCCGCCGGTGTTAGGCCCCTGATGCAGGTCTTTCAGTCGTTTGTGATCTTGAGCGAGCGGTAAGGCTTGATAATCATTTCCGTCAGTGAGAACTAAATAGCTGAGCTCCCAGCCGGGCAAGTTTTCTTCAAGCAAAGCTTTTTTTCCCGCATCACCCAGGGTTTGCTCTTCAAAAATTTGGCGCGCTGAATTTTCAAGTTCGGATAAATTATGACAAATAAAAACACCTTTTCCCGCAGCCAGACCGTCAGCTTTTAAAATATAGGGAGGCGTGAATTTTTCGGCCGCTTTCATTGTCGCCGCGACGGTGGAAACTTCTGCAAAGGCTGCCGTAGGAACTTGAGCTTCATTCATAAAGCGTTTAGAAAAAATTTTACTGCCTTCAAGCATGGCCGCTTCTTGGCTAGGTCCAACAACTAAAATTCCGCGTGACCTTAAGTCGTCAGCAAGGCCAGCTACCAAAGGATCTTCCGGGCCAATAACGACAAAATCAACTTCCGTGCGCAAACAAAATTGAATGATTCCTTCAGAGTCTTTTAAAGAAAATGAATGGCAAAGCGCCTCTTGTGACATTCCATCACTTCCCGGGATGGCATGAATTTCTGTGATTGAAGCTGAATTCCGAAAGGCCTTCACCAGCGCGTGCTCTCTGCCGCCTTGTCCCAGGACTAAGACTTTCATCAGCATTCCTTTCGTTTTTGATTCATCGAATGGACAACAACCGGAACTCAAATTAATCTTAGAACCTATGGAAAAGATAGTTTTTATTTCAGGTCAAAGAACAGCCTTCGGAGCTTTTGGTGGATCGCTAAAAGATATTTCTGCCACTGATTTAGCCGTCGTATCCGCCAAAGCAACACTACAACAAGCAGGACTCAGCCCAGAAAAAGTGGATCACGTTGTGATCGGCAATGTCGTGCAGTCAGGAAACGATGCTGCCTACCTAGCAAGGCACGTCGGCCTAAAAACAGGGGTACCGGTCAACGTTCCTGCTTACATCGTCAATCGCTTGTGCGGCAGCGGGTTCCAGGCGTGGGTCAACGGCATACAGATGATCTTAACAGGTGAAGCACAAGTGATTCTTGCAGGTGGCGTCGAGCAAATGTCGCAAATTCCCTATGTCGCTCGCAAAGTTCGTTTTGATGGATTGCGCATGGGAAATTTTGAACTTGAAGATTATATGACTTCAGCTTTGACCGATGCCTATGCACAAACTTCGATGGCAATCACCGCTGAAAATCTAGGCGAAAAATACGGCATCACTCGCGCCCAAGTCGATGAATACTCTTATCAAACTCAACAAAAATACAAAGCAGCCTTAGCCCAAGGAATTTTTTCAGCAGAGATATGTCCCGTCGTCGTTGAATCAAAAAAGGGATCGGTCACAGTTGATAAAGACGAACACCCGCGGCCCGATGTCACTTTAGAAAAAATCTCGGCGATGAAAGCCTTGTTTAAAAAAGACGGTTTAGTCACAGCGGCCACAGCATCAGGAATTGTTGATGGTGCAGCCTGCTCCTTACTGATGTCGGAATCAAAAGCAAAAGAACTTGGCTTAAAACCGATGGCTCGAGTGCTAAGTTATGCCTCTGTCGGCTGCGATCCCAAAATCATGGGTATCGGTCCCGCTGGAGCCGCTCGCATGGCATTACAAAACGCGGGTTTAACTTTAGATCAAATGGATTTAGTTGAAGTGAATGAAGCTTTTGCAGCTCAATTTTTGTCTGTGCAAAAAGAATTGGGTTTAAATCCCGAGCGAACCAATGTGAATGGTGGTGCTATTGCCGTTGGACATCCGTTAGGTGCTTCTGGAGCAAGAATCATGAATCATTTGGTGTATGAGTTGCACCGGCGAAAAGCACGCTATGCACTTGGCTCGGCCTGCATCGGCGGCGGCCAAGGCATCGCCATGATTATTGAACGAGTGTGAAAAACACGAAAACGCCAGTTCCAACATAGACAATCAGAATCTGCGCGAGTAATTCGAAAAAATGCATGTCTTTCATTGTGACCCCCTTAAAGTCAGCTAGCTGGAACCCCCGGCTAGCGACCAAAAGTTTTGCACTGTCTGTGCCATCCATAAATCACTTCAAAGACGCTCTGTTTTGTTTATAACTTTCCAAGCCGTAAAAAATTGTCACTCTTGTCGACTTAATTGTCTCCAGGAATTTTTTTCACTGTGCAGAAACGAACTTTTAGTCACCGAGGGTGAAGGTTTGTGCTTAAGTCCAAAGTATTTCCCACTCAGAATTCGAAAGCCCCTTCAAACGTTCTGCCCGGTAGGGAATCTGCCCAAGCGCCTCTTTCTCATTCAGCTGCACATAATCCCGAACAATCTTATAAGCCCGATACCCACGCACGACCCGAGTGAAGGGCCTGTACCGCCAAAGGCCTTTCGTGCTGGTTTGCTTGCTGGGTGCTTGGCTCGCGGGGGTATCGGTCATGCGAGCATTTCGTTCAACCGTGAGAAGTCCCTCTTTTTGAAACTGCTGAGCGATTTGTCCGGCAAAAACTCTAAAGAAACTTTGAAAGTTGGATCTTCTGGATGTGCGAATCAGCAAATGAAGATGATCCCCTTGGATAGAGACTTGCTCAACTTTGATGAAAAACTTGGAAGCATACTTTTTCAGCAAAAAATGAATTAAAGTGAATCGCTTCCAGGTGCGAAGTCCGTACTTCACTTTTTCACGTCGCACTTTCAGCACTAAGTGCAAAGGCTCTCGAGACGAAAGTGGCCTTTGCCCTCGGCCTGCGCGCTTTTGCCGGAGCACGCCACCGTAAGAAAATCTGAACTTCCAATTCGTTTTCCCTAAATTCATCTGCTGCATGTGACCGGTACCCCCAAAGAGTTAGAAACACCTCGAGGACTTGCAAGGTAGGGGCGAACTTGAAGGCAAGGGAAACAAAGACTCAATAAGATCGAGAGTCAGAGGGCGGACAGCGAGGGGAAGTTAATCTGGCTTTTGAAAACTCACAGGCCGCGGTCGGCGACAAGTTTTTGGGCGACGGCAAAGTTTTCTGGCGAGACGTACAAGCGATCGATCACACGAGCGACTTCGTAGCGCGAAAAAATTTCGGTGGATTGATTGATCGGAGATGGCTTGTCTTTGCGGTCATATTGGTCGACGACGAAAATATCCATCGCCTTATCTTCTTCAGAGCCCGAATGATATTTCGAAAGACGTGCCTTGGAGGAAGCCCAGATCACATCGATGCCTTCTTTTTCCAACGACTTTTTAATATGCTCAGGTCTTGAGGCGTCGGTATTATTGTGAAGTTCAATCAGCACTCGGTACGGTCGCTTTTGTGCAATCCGCTGAGCCCAAGGATTTGTGCTTTGGGAAAGGTGCTCATGCAATTTGTAATCATTGAACGCTGTGTAGTCGCCGATATCAGAAGGCAAACGAAATTCGCAATCGGGTGAACTTAAATACCGATTCAGCATCTCTTCGTAAATGATACTTTTGTGATGAAAGTAAACCATCAAATGCATATGGTGCCGAGAGATCAAAAAATCATCAAAAGAATAAAGTGCACGACGATTCAAAGCCAATAACAATTTATTATCGACACGATGAAAGGTCATATTCTGAATCAACCATTCGTGATCGATTTTTCCGTAGTTAGTTCCGCAAAAATACGAATCGCGTTCTAAGTAATCCATTCGGTCGGCATCCAACTCGGAACTAACAACTTGGCTTAAGATCGGCCGAAAATCACAGCCTTGATCAATAAAAAAATCATCGGGTGCGGCCAAAGTTTTATCGATCAAACAAGCCACATGCAAAGGCGTGATATCTGGGAATTGTTTTCTAATAGCGTCAGCAATTTTTGAATCAGTAACATATTTAATTGTATAATCTTCGTGATTAGCCCTGCGGCCACTTTGTACAGGGTCGCGGTACACTGAAACTTTTAAGTCAGCCACGGCCGGCATCACTTGTTCCGTAGTGTGACTTAAAGGTCCGTGACCAACATCATGAAGAAGCGCCGCCAGTCGCGTAGCTTGTCTTAATCTTTTACCCACAGCCGGTTTGCTAAACGGGTAGACTTTAAAAATTGAATCAAAAACTTGGCCGACCAGGTGACCGACCCCAATCGAATGCAGATAACGATTGTGAGTGGCGCCGGGAAAACTGAATTCAGAAAAGCCCAACTGTTTGATGGTTCTAAGGCGCTGGTATTCTTGCGTGTCCAGGACGGCGACCTCTTGGTCGGAATAGTAAATTGAGCCGTGAACGGGATCCCGTATTTCCATCAGCTTTCTTTTGGCTAAGATTAAGCCGCTCTTCAACAAAAAACGGCTTTGACGGGGCGCGGGGCGGGCTTCCCCAATGGCAGCTCCGTGATATAGGTCTTGAATGATCTGTGTTGAAGTTGTCCGCGGAAATTTCGTTGAAAGTCGCCATTACGTTTACGGTGTTGTGGTCGATGAGCTTGGTAACACCGTTTACGAATATGGTGACGGCCGGCTGCTAGCATCGCCAAGATCTGCGATTAAATTTTTGCAAGCTCTGCCATTGGTTGAATCGGGCGCGGCTGAAGCATTTCAACTTAGGCCTGAGCAAATTGCTTTAGCTTGTGCCTCCCATAACGGCGAAGGTCGACATATTGAGCTGGTCGAAACTTGGATGAAAGAAAGTGGAATCCCAGAAGATTGGTTGCACTGCGGACCGCATCTTCCTTACCACGAACCTACCGCCCGGGAATGGACCTGCTCAGGTCGCACGATGACGGCGAAGCTGAATACCTGCTCGGGAAAACATCTGGGACTGATGACCACCGCTTTGCATTTAAAAGAAGACGCGCCAAAATATTTTGAATTCGAACATCCCAGGCAAGTATATTTACGACAATTACTGACCGAGGTGACGGGCTTTGATCACGAAACAGCACCATGGGGCATTGATGGATGCGGAATTCCAACCTACGCGCTACCGATCTGGAACATGGCCCAAGGAATGAGTTATTTAATTCGTCCCAATAAAACTTCCAAAGATTTGCAGCGTTCTTGCCAAGTTGTCTTGCAAGCCGTGAAAGAAAATCCCTACTTCATCGCAGGCACTGGTGACTTTAACACGACCATCATTGAAAAAACAAAAGGCCAAAGCTTGATCAAAGTCGGCGCCGAAGGTGTCTACTGTGGTGTGCTTCCTGAAAAGGGCTTAGCTTTCGCTTTAAAATGTCTCGACGGAAATCTGCGCGCGGCCGAGCCCGCCACAGCTTGGCTTTTAAAAAAGTGGGGAGGGCTCGACGAGCCTATTTTCCCACCCATTAAAAACACTCTTGGCGAACCCGTCGGTGAATTCCGCGTTTTAGAAATTTGACGAAACAAATCACGGGATTTTTGTTAAATTATCTTAGATAAAGATGGGTGTGTCGCTATTTGCAATGAAATCGCATGAGAACAATCCAAGCCAGCCTTGCGATTGAAGGAAACACTTTGGAGCTCGAGCAAGTGACAGCAATATTAAAGGGAATACGAGTCTCGGGTTCGAAGCGAGAGCTTCTTGAAGTTCAAAATGCCATTCAGGCGTATGACCTGATTGATTCCTTTGAACCGTATTCGTCGAAATCTCTTCGCCAGGCTCATGGGATTTTGATGTCAGGTTTAATGAGTGACGCCGAAAAATGGCGACAAGCGAATGTTGGTGTTTTTCACGAAAAAATTATCTGGCGATTTACAAGACCATTTCCACGGCCACAGCAAGCCGAGATCTGGCATTTGGTGTTGAAATCCGCGTTCTTGAAAAATCAGGCGAAAAGGCGTTGGCAAAATATCGATTTAAGTAAAATTAAAACAGTGTCCTTCACCATGCTAAGCCTAGTGAAAAGCAACCCCTATTAAAGCCAAAGGTTCTTTTTAGAAGAGTTGCGGACGAATTTTTATATTCAATTTTTCCGGCAAGAGTCCATTTTCTAGTTGAGCTATTGCTGAGGATCCATTCTGCACCAATCCCTGCCGAGTATCCGGCGGAAAAAGCCTGATCATTGTAAGGAATCGTAGAAAGAACTGTGTCTTTATCAATAGCAATGAAATTATATCCGACCAGGCCCGCGGCTGAAAAATAAATATTGATCCCTTTTATTCTTCGACTGATTGGAAAGAAGAGAAGACCAGCATCTGCTTCCGCTCCGTAATAGACAAAGCTTGCTTTCACAGCGGTCAGCGAATCTAAAAATGATTGTTTGCCAGTGATTGTCGCAATGGAAGCGGCAAAAAATGGCGAAAAGTGCCGACCTTCTTCCATCACCAAGCCTTCTAAGCCATAGCCGGGAGAGCTTTCACTTAGGGAAGCATTTTTATCACCAGTGTACAAATTCTGTTGAACGGCTAACTGAGTTTTCGGAAAGAGACCTAAATTGTCTGCAAAACAATTTCCCGAAAAAATTAACATTGAAATGATAAAAATATGAAAATGCATCACTGTCTCATATCGGCACAAAAGGCAATTTCTGTATCAAATCCCAATTTTCTAGGTCAACATCTAGTTCATTGCCACCATCTGGCTAGTGGCACTCGACCTTAGGCGTGATCTATCCTCGAGAATAGTCCGGATCCAAATCCTCGCGTATCGCGGGCAAAGTAATATTGATAGAATTAAGGTCATGCGATGTATCTCTATTTTAAGATTTTTATTTCTATCACTTTGTTTTTTTGGTTGCTCTAAGCCGGCTAGCGACTCGGCGACGACATCAACTAGTTCAAGTCGTTACCTCTATGTGGCGGCGGGGGCTTGCTATTCTGGCAGCGGAAACACGACCTTTACGAATACTCAAAGCTCAAATCTTGTTTATAGAATCGATACGACTACGGGTCTGCGCGATACCATGGTTGCGGATTACAATAATTCTTTTGCTCAAGCAGGAGATACTCCGGCTGGAATAGAGAATATAGATTCTAATTATCTTTATGTTCTGGTGGAAAATACAACGACTCCTGGAGTCAGAAGAATTGAAAAGGTCGAAAAAAAGGCCAGTGGTGCAAGGTCAATTTTTAGCAACAATATAACTGCCCTCAGTGCACAGATTCGTTCGATGAAACTGCTTTCAAATGGCGATCTGCTGATTAGCAAGTCAACCGCTGTCGAGAAACTGACGGCGGCAAATGCTAGGCTTACTCTTGCTGGAAACCCATATGTGAATGCCCCTGGCGGCACTTGCTTGATTTCAACAACGCTCTTTTCGAAAGTTCTGACAATGGTGAATGGGAATATTTTTTTCCTACACGCGGCGACTGGTCAAAATCGATTCGGCATAGTTTCAGCGGCTGGCTATTCGGCCGCAGCTGATTGTAAAGCCGCACAAGCTGCACCCAATGCCTTGAGTTTTCCTGTCGCGGCAGTCTATGATGCGACCAACGCCAAACTTATCGTTGCTTATGCAGGCAATGTGACGACAGCAGATATCAATAGCATTTATGCCTATTCAATCAACGAAACAACCAGTGTTATTTCTAGCCCTCAGAAAATTTATGATGCTTCCCTTTATCCCGCGACATACTCCTACCTCTTGTATGGAATTTCCGAGATGGCTTTGGACACGCAGACGAATACTTTATATGTCGCCACCGCCATCAATTCTGCGACCACCGTCGTTAACTATGTCATTGAGAAATTTTCTTATGATGCTACAAAAATTGGCGTTCTAAATACCGCCGTTTTGACTAAAGTTGGAATAACCCCATTTTATCCTTACGGAGCTGATACCAAATGTATTAGCTCGATGTTTGTTGGAAATTAAAATTCCCTCAAAGGTTTGCAGCGCGCTTCCAAAAAAAGTTTAGGCTAAGCCCTAAAATATCTGGACGAGCCTATTTTTCACCCGATTAAAAACAGCATTGCAGAACCCGTCGGCGAATTTCGAGTCCTCGAAATCTGAATTAAGCAGCCAGCGCTTTAAGCAATGAACTTGATTAAGACATCTTTCAGAATTTCGATATCTCCATCGATCAAAGCGTCCACCAAAATAGATTTCAAGGTTTCACGATCTAAAATATTTTCATCTAAAACTTTATGAGCATGTAAATCCACCGGCTTTGATTTTCTCAAGGAGCTTTTTTGCCTTTTCCAAGCTAAGCACGAAGTCTGCAAGGTAAAGAGCGACATCCAAATTCAACTGCTCAAATCGATGAGGCGAGGATTTTATGAAAGTAATAATGACGGTCTTGGGTCTACTGACAATAACTTCAACGGCGATGGCAGACCTTCGCCTGGCTGACGCTTGTTCTTTTTCGGCAAAGTCAGTGGTGACGGGGATTTTGATCGGCGCACCTGTTCTCCTTCAAAGCGAAACCAACAATCAACTCACTGAATCCGTCGGTGCCGCGTCCACAGACGATAAAGCTTACGCGCGCGTAAGAACTTTAAAAGAAACTAATAAAGCAGTGATGACTATATATATAGGAGAAGCAAAAGTTCGCGCTGAAGTGATGGCATTCCCGGGTCAGGCAGAAATAAAATTTGCTTCAGACAGCACTGAGTACTTATTAAGATGTGATGTTAAGGACTAAGGTCTAATTCTGTAAAAAAGTTCGACAATATACTCAAGATTTCTGAGCGTCCTCCGAATAGTTTCTTAAGCATATTAAACCACCCATGGAACTATTATGGTTCCCCAACATCAAGGATTGATGTTGTGTTCATCTCAAGGAGGAGGAGTTATGGGGTTACGAATTAACACCAATACTGCTTCGTTAAATGCACAGAAAACTCTGTGGAGTACGAAGATCGGGCTTGATAAGAGTATGGAAAAACTCGCATCAGGTTTCAGGATTAACAGAGCGGGCGATGATGCCGCAGGTCTGGCGATCTCTGAAAACTTAAAAGCTCAAGTCAGAGGCCTTAAGCAGGCCGGACGAAACGCCCAGGACGGAATTTCACTCGTCCAAGTGGCCGAGGGTTCGATGAACGAAATCTCGTCGATTCTGATCAGGCTTCGGGAGCTCGCTGTTCAAGGCGCTTCTGATACGATCGGACCGGTTGAACGACAATTCCTTAACGTGGAATACGATCAGCTGACTTCAGAGATAGACCGTATCGCCGAAGGGACTGAGTTCAATGGAACTCAACTTTTGGCTGGCGTCGGATCCGTCTTGGATTTCCAAGTAGGAACCCGAAACAACCCAGAAATCGACCGCATCAGCTTCGATGCTTCTAAAGCCGACGCCAATTCAGCCGCACTCGGAGTCAACCTGACATCGGTGGCCGATAAAGCTTCAGCGCAAAACTCGCTGACGGCGATTGACCAAGCGATTGTCAGTGTCTCTGCGATGCGAGCCGACTTTGGTGCGATTCAGAATCGTCTACAATCAACTGTCAGTAACTTGCAAGTGAGTGTAGAGAATATGTCTGCTGCGAATTCTCGAATCCGCGATGTCGACATAGCTGAAGAGACCTCTGAAATGACTAAAAATAATATCTTGTTGCAAGCAGGGACTTCAGTCCTAGCACAAGCGAACCAACAAGCTAATATCGCACTTGGACTCTTGAATAAAACTTTTCAGGGCTAGTTAACACCTAGCCTTGCTTAAGTCTGGTTCATCGATCTTGTTTATTCTTCAAGGTCACCCTCAATAGTCTAAGCCTTTGCTCCATAACCTCAGCTCGGTAAAACGAGCCGGTTGTAAGCTGTACCTTGATCTGTTTCCTGCGCCGAGGCTGCACATTGTGCGGCCTCATTTTCGCTAAGGAAATCCTCGACGTCCTGTCGACACACCCAACAAAATCAGTCCCAGACTGTTATAAATATTTACAAAAAAATAAAGAACTAGACTCAATCAACTTCGAAAATGAGCCGTATTGATACATACGTGCATGGATGCACTGTTAAACCAAATGGAAGGTTTACTATCACGGAGGATTTCGAATGCAACAAGGAGGATAGTAAATGGGATTACGTATATCGACTAACGTAGCCGCATTGAATGCTCAGAAGAATCTGTATATGACAGATATCAATATGAACAAATCAATGGCGCGCCTAGCGTCTGGTCAAAGGATCAACCAAGCATCAGATGATGCAGCTGGATTAGCGATCTCGGAAAATCTGAAAGCTCAGATCCGGGGTTTAAGACAGGCCAACCGAAATACAAACGACGGTATCTCGCTCGTGCAGATCGCAGAGGGAAGCTTAAATGAAGTTTCCAACATGCTGATCCGCCTTCGTGAGCTAGGAGTCCAAGGGGCTTCTGACACCATCGGCGACACAGAAAGAAAATTTCTGGATGTCGAGTATCAACAGCTTAAGTCAGAGATTCAGCGTGTGACTGAGTCGACTCAATTCAACGGATACGATCTGTTGAACGGAACTGGCGCGGTGATTGATATTCAAGTGGGCGTGAATAACGACCCCTTTAAAGATCGAATTTCATTCAATGCCGGTGCCGCTAATTCAACATTAGAAGCTCTGGGAATGGTAGCTGAATCTGTTGACACCAAACAAGGTGCTCAGACAAGTTTATCAGTGATCGATTCAGCATTGATTTCCGTGAACGCGATTCGTGCGAACTTTGGAGCTATGCAAAATCGTCTGCAATCAACATCAAATAACTTGTTGGTTTATGACGAAAATATGCAAGCTGCTAACTCTCGAATTCGTGACACTGACATCGCGGCTGAGACAACCGAAATGATGAGAAATAATATTCTCAAACAAGCCGGTGTTTCGATCTTGGGTCAGGCCAATCAATCCGCACAGCTGGCATTGAAATTATTAGGCTAGATTATTAGGCTAAGCAATTAGCCATTATTAGCGATAAAGAAGTCCATCCAACAAAGTCTTGGTATCCAGGAGTTAATCCCACTCTGGCTGATACGTCTTGCTTGAAAAAAGTAAAGGCGGGCTTTGTTGTCTTCGATCAGGACTCAGGGGAAAAATTAAGATTACTTTCAATCAGCACGTTCAAAGTTTCGGACGCGGAGTGAATCATTTCGCCCAATTCCACCAGTTGTTCTCGATCAATATCGACACTGGCCACTGAGCAATCCAAAGCTTCCACTTTTAAAAAAGATTCTTTAATGCTTTCTAGAATTTTTAGTTCGCGTTGTTTTAAAACCGAGCAAATCACCGACATTAAATCTGGATTTGATTCGAATAAAATTTTTCGCCGTTGGCCTTTTCCTGCCACTCGAATCACGTCATATTTTAATAAATCTTTGATCGCCAGACTGACCAGGGCTTTTGAAACACTCAGTCTTTGCACAAGGGTTGTTGCATCGACAGGTTCTTTGGCTAAAAAGATATAGCTCCAGATCTGACCGTGGACTTTTTTAAATCCCCAGTACTGAATAAACTGACCTATCTGTAAAGCGAGCTCGCGAAGCTCTTGAGGTGCTCTATTTGCCATGTGTTTTCCATCATTGTAGCCAGGCCGCCACTTAATCAAGAAAAAACGAATCGCTGAAGTCGCCCTTTGGGGTCGTATTAGCGGTTTTGCTCAATAACAGGCTATTTTTCGCTTCCTGCGAAGGCTTCGATCATTTGATCCCACAACAGGGGATTTAAAACTTCCGAGCCAATCATTAATATCGGCTCATGATCCTTGGCTTTACCTTTGCGTGCCTCTGTCGGAAGGAAGCCACTACCACCAAAAGTTTTTAGCCATTCTTTGCGGATCGCTAGCGAATTAGAGATCAGAATATGTTCGAAATCCTGAGGCTCCTTTCCTTTGATGCGGCCAAACTCAAACGTGCTAAAAAGGGCGAATTTTTTATTAGTTTGGATTTTTTCCAGCTGCTGAAATCCGATTTCTTCAAGATGGCGAAATTTTTGCCGGCCAGGAACTTTGGAAGAGAAAATAATATCTAAATTCCCCGACAGAAAATTGGCTTCTAATTCGTTCAAATCATAAATATCCAGGGATATCTTTCTTACACCGACTTCTTCAAAGCATATTTTGCATGTCTTTAATGCTAAATTTGATAGACCCTCTAGGGTGCCAAGATGAAGCTCTGCCACTTTTTGATTATTCGTGATGGTGGCTAATTCAGTTTCTAGGCGTCTGGCCGAATTTTCAAATATTTCTGCTAATTGAAAAGCGGCCGGAGTCCAGCCTGATTTTCTTTTTGCAGATCTATCCAGCAGAACAAATTTCATATCTTCTTCAATGCGCGCAATAATTCGCGACAGCTGGGGCTGGCTTAAGCCCACGTGCAAAGCGGCCGCTGACAAATTTTTAAAGTGAATCGCTTTGGCAAGAACACTCATCTCGTAATAAAGCTGCTGCATAATTTCCTATGGTTTTTTGATATAGTTAAAAACGCCGATTACGCCCAGTGCGGCGGCCATGGAATACAAAATTGAACTGGCCGTTGGAAGTCCCCACAAACCTTGCTCGGCATGGCTGGCTAAAATCATCGAAGCACTAATTATCAGCGACGCAATGATAACTCCCAAAAATAAAAGATTGAAGGAAACTTCAATCGATTTTTTAAGATCTTCAAAATCCTTAATATCAACTTTAAAGGCATGATTGGGACTGCTTAATTTTCGAATAAAAAAGTTCAGCTGCCTTGGTAAGTTATTAATAAAGTTTTTTGATTCGCGCGCCACCTGGCTCATATCATTCATCATGCGATTCGGATCAAACTGGGTTTTTATCAGCTCAGCCGCAAATTCCAAAGAATGCTGAAGGAAATCAAAATCCTTATCAATTCGCCGGCCCATGCCTTCAATGGCGACAATAGATTTAAAAAATAACATCAACTCAGTCGGCACCATGAGGTGGTGACGGGCTGCAATCGAAGACGAATTCATCAATAGCTTTCCCAGATTGACGTTTTTTAAAGTCAGGCCGTAATAGGGGGCAATGACTTGCCGAAGCTCTTTGGCAAAAAGGTCGATATTGACCTGATCTGAAAAAGGCGCAAGGTCGACGTATTCGTAAGCCAAACGCTCGTAATCTTCTTTTCCTAATGCTACAAGCATGCTGGCAATTGATGATTGGGTTTTTTGATTCAGTCTTCCGACCACCCCAAAATCAATCAAGCCAACGTTGTTATCAGGGATGACAAAAAAGTTTCCAGCATGCAGATCGCCGTGGAAGAGGCCATCTTGGAAAACCATTTTTAAATAGGCGCGCAGGCCCAGACGAATAATTTCTTGCGGCTCGATACCAGGCTGCTTTAAAGATTTATCCTGACTTAAGGGAATTCCAGGTAATGCTTCCATCACTAAAATGCGCTCGGTCGTTAAATCAAAATAAACTTTTGGAATTCGTATTTTTGGATCGTCTTTAAAATTGGCTTGAAAGCGCCGAATGTTGTTGGCTTCAACGACAAAATTAGTTTCAAGTTCTAAGGTTTTAAAATACTCATCGACAATCGCAACGGGATTGTAAAGCCGGGTTTCGGGGACATACTTATGCAGAAGTTCGGCCAGCATAAAAAGAACATTCAAATCGTCATTAATTTTTTGAATTAAACCGGGCCGCTGAACTTTAATAACGACGTCTTCGCCGGACAGCAAAGTGGCCCTATGAACTTGCGCGATGCTGGCGGATCCAATCGGAGTTTTATCGATGGTTTTAAATTGGCGAAATAATTCTTCGCCTAAATCTTCTTTGATGACGGCTTCAATAGTTTCATAAGACAAAGGCTGCACGCGATCATGCAGTTTCTCAAATTCGCGAACATAATCCTCAGGAACTAAATCGGGGCGAGTGGCCAGCAGTTGGCCTAACTTAACAAAAGTGGGGCCCAATTCTTCAAAAGACATCCGCACGCGCTCGGCGGCGGATAATTTTTCGATGTCTCCAGAAAAAATTCTTTCAACAACAAAGCGGCCGAGCTTAACCCTTTCGGCGACGTTGTGGAACCCGTGCTTTGCGAACACCGCCACGATCGTCCGGAGTCTCGCCGCGTTTTTCAGAGTCTTGCCGATCGGGTTTAGTCCTAGAGCCACTGTTTGTCTCCCTTGAGCGATAGGATGCTTTGATTCCTTTTAATATAGACCGAGGTTCTGAGTCTACATTCTTTGACATCAAT
This sequence comes from Pseudobdellovibrionaceae bacterium, assembly GCA_043747555.1. Classification (GTDB taxonomy): domain Bacteria; phylum Bdellovibrionota; class Bdellovibrionia; order Bdellovibrionales; family Bdellovibrionaceae; genus JAYWDA01. Next base: position 77,295 of record JAYTOY010000081.1, read on the forward strand.
CGTTCAAAAACGCTTTGTTTCTTCACTGGCTGACCGTCGGCTTTCACTTGAGGCCGCTCCGTTCGTTCTGGCTGCAGCGGACGGGGGTTATGCCGAGCTTTCTCCGAGCCAGGACCTTTTCGTCCCGCCTGCTTTTCGGCTTGTTTTGCCCTTGAGCTGGCGGCTTTTTTCTTTTTCACCCATGGCGGCTCTTCGCCACGTTTTTTATTGGGATTAGGAACAGAGGCTTTCGTTGAAGGGCCATCGCGACGGTCTTCGCGCTTACTTTTGTCGTTTCGGCCTGACCTGCTTCGATCTGATTTTTTGCCGCCAGATTGTTTATCACCGAATTGCTTTTTGCGGAAGGGGCCGCGCTCAGAGCTTTGCTCTTTATTGGCCATTTTATTTGCCGCTGCTTTTTCCCCGGCTTCGCCAGCCAGAAGGAAATTAATTTGCCCTAATTGCACATCGGCTGATGCCACTGTGACTTGCACGATATCGCCCATGCTGTAAGTAAACCCAGAACGCTTCGCGACCAGTTTCAAATTTTCTTCATCAAATTCCATCTGCTGACCAAGATCTTCTAAGCGAATCAAGCCATCAATGTCATATTCGCGAAGTAAAACAAAAATTCCAAATTTGGCAATCGAGCTGATCATTCCGTCAAAAGTTTCGCCGACCATTTTTTCCATAAAGCGGGCTTTTTTAATCGCTTGGATCTGGCGCTCTGCTTTCGTCGAACGTTGCTCACAAGCTGAAAGAAAAGTCCCCGCTGTCGCAAGGTCTCCTTCGCTCATCAGGGCATATCCAGATTTTCCAATTTGGCTTTTCAGCAAGCGGTGGACAATCAAATCAGGATAGCGTCGAATTGGTGAAGTAAAGTGAGTGTAGAATTCAAAACCCAAACCAAAGTGGCCTAGATTGTTGGACGAGTACTTTGCTTGGCTCATGGATCTTAACGTTAAGATATTTAAAACCTGAGCTTCTGGTCTTCCATCAAACTCACGTAAAGCCTGGGTCAGACGTTTTTGCAGTTTGCCGCCCTCAAGGTTAACGCTGCCACCAAAGTTTTTTAGAAATCTTTCCAAGGTTTGGATGGCTAGCTCTGGCGGGGATTCATGAATTCGAAAAATCGCAGGAATTTCTTTCGACGATAAAAACTTTGCGACAGCGACATTTGCAGCCAACATCATTTCTTCAATTAACCTGTGGGCAAATAAGCGTTCACTGCGGATAATATCAATCGGCATCCCGGCCGTATCAATCACCAGTTCAGTTTCGGGAAGTTCAAGGTCTAAAGCGCCTTCTTTAAATCTTTTAGCCATTAAAATTTTTGCTAAATCTTGCGCTTTAAAAATATAGTCTTTTACATGTCGAAGCTCTGGGACATCAGCGCCATCCATCACTTCTTGGGCTTGGCCGTAAGTGACCCGCGCTTTGCTTTCCATGACAGCTTCATAAAAAGTCGATCCGGTCATTTCACCCTGATAATCAAATTGCATATCAGCCACCACGCACAGGCGCGGAACTTTGGGATTTAAAGAACAAAGACCATTACTTAAAACTTCGGGCAGCATGGGGACGACAAAATTAGGAAAATAAACGCTGGTGCCGCGAATGTAGGCTTCGTCATCGATGGCAGTTCCGGGACGAACATAATGACTAACGTCAGCGATAGCGACCAACAATCGAAAGCCGTTTCCGTTACTTTCCACTAAAATAGCATCATCAAAATCTTTGGCGGTGGCGCCATCGATGGTGATCAGGTTTAAATCGCGAATGTCTTTTCGACCGGCAAAATCTTTTTCTTCAGGATTGTGTTTTAAAGGAGCCGCTTCATTCAAAACAGCGGCAGGCCATTCGTTTGGAATTTGGTTGGCAAAGATCACTCGGCGAATATCGCTTAAAGGATCTGTGATTCCACCAAGGACTTCTTTAATAACGCCGCGAAAGCCGGCTTTATCTTCTGGATAACTAGTGATTTCTACGCAGACCATCTGGCCGGGTTCGGCTTTCAAGCTGTCTTCAGGTTTAATTTTTAAATCATGACCCCAAGCTTTGGCATCGTCGCGAATCATTCCGTAAGAACCATCCACAGAATAAAGTCCGACCACTTGTTTTGTGCCTCGAGAATTAATACGAACAATTTCGCCACGGAAGCGATCTCCACCGCCTTCAGGAAAAACTTCGATGGTGACTTTATCGCCAGTCATCACGCCGGTCATTGAATGGCGGGGTATATAGACATCGGGATGTTCTTTGTCTTCGGGGATAAAAAACCCAAACCCGTCGGGATGTCTTTTAATTAGGCCTTCAAGTATCTTTTTCTTCAAATGCACCTCGTTTGCAGTTCACCTCATAATGTCACCTTAATTACAGACATAGGTCTAGGATTTTTTGCATTGCAAAATAAAACCTGGACCTTGGAACTGTGCTTAATTCGTCATGATTTTGAAGTATTTTTTGTCCTGTGGCATGGTTTTCCCGGGGGTTTTGTGCAAGTCAAAGGCGTTTCAAGGATTCAAACAAAAAATTGTTTCTAAAAAACATATCTTTTTCGCAAAGCCTTATCCTGAGCGGTCGACAGGCAGATTTTTTAAAACTATTGAAGCTCCGTAAAAAATAAATCGCCCAATTTTTTTGCAACCGGTTGTCAGTCGGGGTCAGGTCTGAAGCGGGGGGCCTGCGACTTTCCGGATACACTTATTTTGTCGTTTGCTTCGGTGGGTGGGAGGTCCTCAGATCGAACCTATCTATTTTTGTATTGATCTTAGATAAAGGTCTCATTACCATCGTGAGGGTAAGGTTAATGGAATAGCAAATTAAACAAATCAGTTTAAAAGTACTTAGACTGACACGAAAGGAATTCAAATGAAAAAAGCATTATTATTTGCAGCTGTAGCTTTGATGTCTACGTCTGCTCTTGCTTCAAAAGCTCGTAGAACAGCTTTAGGGAATGTACGCGACATGAGTGATATTTCGGATATCGCTGGAGACGTTCAAGTCGGTGGAATGTACATCGCTCGTCCAGATAAGGCGATGGCTTACGGTGAGTGGGCTTTGATGGAGCTCGGAAAATCAACGACTGCAGCGACGACCACTGCGGTTGCGGAAGGTGGCTTCGTACGTATGATGGGTAGCGGAGCATTGGGTGCTTACTTGGGTGCTCCAAATAAAGCGGCTAATGATTATCGCGTCAGTTTTGATACTGCTGCAGCAACAACAACATTGAAACAAGAAAACCCCCTTCGCGTATTTTATGCGTCTAAAGCTGGCGACATGACATGGGGAGCAGGTTTACTTTACTCCTCTTCAAAAACCAAAAATGATGGAGCGACTATCACTTCAAGCAAACAAGATGCTTCAGGTGTAGTTGTTTCTGCTTCTACTGATGTGTGGGATGCTCAATTAGGTTTGGGTTTGTCTAATAATGCGACGACAACGGTGACTGCTGGCGACAACTCTTTAACCGGCAAAGCAACAGCTCAGTTAACTGGTGGATACAAAATGGACACTTTGTATTTCTACGGTGCTTACGGTATGCAAGGTGCGAAGGGTGATAAAGCTGGTGCATCAACTGTTTTAGATCGCGCTGATAACGAAATCACATTAGGTGTGATGAATTCCCATAAAAAAGATGGAACTAACTTCTTCTATGGTATTGAGTACGATGCGACAACTGCAAAGGAAGACGCTTCAACTCCAACTTCATTGGGAGCTAACAAAACTAAAATCGAAACAACTAATTTACCTCTTTATGTTGGTATTGAAGCAGAAGCTGCTTCTTGGTTAATTCTTCGCGCTTCGATCAAGCACACTGTTGGACTGTTGGGTCTTGCGAAAGTTAAGTCCTCAACTAATAATAGCACAGATTCTGAAGTGACTGGAGCTGACGCTACAACTGTCGCAGCTGGCGCTGGTATCAAGTGGAACAAGTTCATGCTTGATGGTGTATTGGCTGCATCTAGTGGTGCTGCTAATGTAGGCAGCACGAATAAGGCATCAGATAATGGTGCTATCGGTTCTGATGCAAACTTCCTAACAAACGCTTCTTTGACTTACACGTTCTAATTAAGAACTTCATAAGTTTAAGTTAAAAAACCCCGCCACAAGCGGGGTTTTTTTATGGCACTTAGCCCATGGCTAAGTGATATTCTTTAAAAATTCTGTGAGCAGGTTCATAAGAACATCCCAAGATCTTTGCAATTTTATAAGGGGTTTTCATTCCCATTTCAATCGCGGTGATAATATCGGCCCGCCATGAAGCGCCAAAAATAAGACGATTACGAAACTGGCGATTCTTTTTTACCAAGACTTTGGTTGTTTTTACATCTAAGGCTCTTAATCGAAGACTGCCTTTTGGAATTAAAAAACCACTTTTTCTAAAGCAAGGTTCTTCCCCTTTAATTGCAATCGCACTAATAGCTAAGTCTTTATCGACCAACGCAAGCTCTTGAGACTGTTTCTTAATCAGTCGCTTCCACTGGTGAAATCCCAAATGAGAAGCGCAAATGGCGATCGCGACCAACCAAGGAGAATTATTTTTCTTCTGCAATTTCATCAGTTTTTCAATAATAACATAATCACCATGAACTGAAACCCAGCTGCAAAGTAATGAAAAAAGACTGGTATCGTTAGGGATTTCTAAAGATGCCTCATAAAGAGTATTTTCGATATCCAACCAATCATTCGATTTAATATTTTTAATCGATGCAAACTGAATTCCCATGTAACTTAGCTTTTGATACAAAAGATCGTTATTCATAGGCATACTGTACCACACAATACAGTCTTATATCTGAATCGTAAACACTCTCTAAGAACAGTGTAATCGGTGACAGCCAAAACTCGATCCATCGAGGAATAGTTTGACCAATCCTCGATTGGGGTGTATTATGGCTAAGTGAACGATATCTCGCGCTATTTAAGCCAAATAATCACTGCTGATGCCCTTGATTCGGGTAAAATTGCCTTTATCAACGGACCTCGCCAAGTAGGGAAAACGACCTTAGCTCAGCAGATTAAATCTAAGAAATACCCCACCAGCCATTATTTTAACTTTGATGATGATGAGTTTAAAAAAATCTGGATTCAATCGCCAAAAGATATCGTTAAAAACTATGACAAAAAAAGTCTTTTAATCTTTGATGAAATTCACAAAGATCGAAATTGGAAAAATAAAATTAAAGGCCTTTATGATATCTACAAAAATGATTTTGGAATTATTATCACAGGTAGTGCACGCCTGGATTATTATCGAAAATCCGGTGACAGTCTTCAGGGGCGGTATCTGCCTTATCAATTGCATCCCATAAGTCTTGGTGAGGAGTCTTACATCAAGCCTCCGCCACAAAAAGACTGGGAAGAAAATGCTAAAATTAAATATGATTATGATGATCTTCTTAATTTAGGTGGCTTTCCTGAGCCGTTATTAACAATGTCGCAAGAAAAAACCTTGCGCTGGAAAAGACTTTACCGCGAAAGAATGATTCATGAAGATTTGCGGGATCTTCATCAAGTTCGCGATATTCAGCAGGTGGATTCATTGGCACTGCTTCTTCAGGATCGGGCGGGCTCTCAGCTGTCCTATGAATCATTACGGCAAGATCTATCTGTTTCCTTTGAAACGGTACAACGCTGGATCGCTTCACTTGAGGTCCTCTTTTACTGCTATCGGATCAAGCCGTATTCAAAAAATATTAAAAATTCCATTAAAAAGGAACCCAAGCTTTATCTTTATGATTGGGCCCTGGCCCCCAAAGGCGGAGCAAGATTAGAAAATATGGTTGCAAGTCATCTGTTAAAATCATGTGATGCATGGACGCAATCAGCGTTGGGTGAATATGAATTATTTTACGTGCGAGATAAGCAAAAGCGAGAAGTCGATTTTTTCATTACGGAAAATAAAAAGCCTTATGCTTTAATCGAAGTGAAATCATCGGATGCAAAACCCTCTGAAGCGCTGAAGTATTATCAGCAGCAATTAAAGCCTAAATTTTGTTTTCAAATTGTCGAAAATGAACTGTTAGAAAAAAAGCCTTCGCTGGCAAATCCTAACCTTAGGATCATGAGTGTAAAAAAGTTTCTATCGGCTCTAGTTTAAATAAGCTCCAAAAACTAAACTTTGATATATGCTTAAAATGGCGGCCAATTTAGTCCTTCATCTGAAGTTTCAGCGTGCTGGCCCCGTAAAACTATTAATAAGTTATGTAAAATCAATATCTTACTAATCTTCAATGCATTTTCATAAAAAGTAGAATATAACTTGCAAAAATGTAAAATATGGATTATATTATGGCAATGGAACAGATAGATATTGAAAGAAACCTTAAAGCTCTTCAAGCCCTCTATCCCGGTCAGACATCGGATAAGCCCCAGAATGTGCCAATGGAGCAAATTAAGGGGCTCCCAGTTTGGATGCGAGAGAACATACAAGTCGTTAAGCTGCCCATGAAAGAGGGGGCTCCATTTTATCTTATGATTCCTAAGCCACGCCTCGAGTTTGAACACCTCATGCGTATCCATCAATTACTTCACGAGAAACTTGGTCCTCATGTTTTGGTTATTGCTGATCGAATGCGGCCCAAGCATCGGCCATTGCTCGTCAAGTTTCGAATCCCATTTATTTACAAGAATGAGTCTGTGTTTGTACCCGAGCTTGGATTGAAAATCGGACGGCTGAAAAAATTTGAAGATAACCCCAAGCTTGAATTAGCGGATAAAAAAAAGGGGCTCACTCCTTTTGCATTTAAGATCGTGGCTGGTTTTCTAACGAATCAAATTCCGAAAGAATTCACGCAAAAGTTTCTTCTTGAAAAAATGCAAGAGCAAACCAAAATATCTGCTTCGAAGTTAAGTCCTGCTTTGACCGAACTGACTGAGCACGATCTTCTATTTTCAAATGGTGCAGGGCCAACTAAGTCTTACACTCAAGAAAATCATCAAAAAACTTGGGAGAAAGTTCTTGCTCAAACGTTCGCTCCGTTTTTCAAAGAAGTAGAAACCAATTACCTCCCAAAATCCTTAAAAGATTATGTCGTCGCTGGTGAGTCAGCTTTAGCTAGATATTCGAATCTCGCTCATCCAAGTCAGAACATCATTGCCGTAACAACGAGCGAGTTCCGCCAAACATTTAAGGCGCCAAAAAATAAGCCGCTTGCTAAAGAGCTGAATGAAACAACGCTTATTCAAGTTTGGAAAGAAGATCCAGCACTCTTTTCAATCAAAGGGGCTCAAAATCCAATTGAGGTCTTCTTCTCACTTCAGCGCAATTCGGATGAGCGCGTTCAATTATCCCTCGATGAAATGATGAAAGCCTATGGCCTTCATCAAGGAAAGGATTAATTCGTGGCACGACCTCATGGATTCGATCATTTTTGTACTTATTTAAATGGCTTGGAAAAACACTACGTCATCATTGGTGGCGGCGCTGCAGCCATTCTTATGGAAGATGAAGGGCTTGAATTCAGGGCGACCAGAGATGTCGATCTTGTGGTCCTCGGACGGTCAGAAGATCTCAACACTCGAATTCTTTCTTATGTCCAAGAGGGCGAGTATAAAACCAAAGAAGCCACCGAAAGCACGCCTCGATTTTATCGTTTTCGAGAACCAAATAAAAGAGAATGTCCTGCACTTATCGAGATTTTTGCTCGAAATGAGCTGAGGCTTGAGTTGGCTGAAGGACAATATATAATTCCGATCAATGATGCCTCAGTAGAAAAACTATCAGCCATTCTTCTTGATGATGAATATTTTGAAATCATCCAAACAAATCTCGTTACATCCGCTTCTGGTATTCCACTTATTAATGCGCTTGCAAATATCTGCCTTAAAGCAAGGGCCCACCGTGAGTTGTTTGATAGGAAAAATTCTGGAGACAGTGCCATTGATGAAAAATCCATTCAAAAGCATCTCAAAGATATTTGGAGGCTCGCAGCCGTACTGACAGGAGATGAGGAAATCACGTTGGCGGGGCAACCCTACTGACCCCGTATATAAAGCAGACAGTTTGAAAAACGGGACACATCGTGTAAGGTGTGCTTGTTAAAACTTTAACACGGAGTGGGCCATGGGTA
>JAYTOY010000082.1:0-3944 GCA_043747555.1 Pseudobdellovibrionaceae bacterium
TGGCTCCCGCTTATGAAATCGGGTGGCTCCCGTTCATGCAACTCACTGGATCCCAGTTATGCAACTGGGTGGCTCCCGTTTGGTGAAATCTTCCATTTAAATTCGAACAATGTAAAAAAATGAAGGTACATTTAATAGAAGTACCCGAAGTTTTTCGCCTTACAAAGTTTGAAGATTTGGTTCCTTTCTTGATTGAAAAGTTGACTGGATACGAAATAAAAACGTATTCAATTAATTTTAGCAGTGCTTACAAGAATGACTTAATAGAAGAGTTATCAATTTTAGCAAAATCAAAAAGTGGGAAATTAATTAGTAAACAGTATCTTGGTAATCACACCAAGCTTGAATGGAAGTGTAAGGAAAAGTCCCATCCAACCTGGTATGCAACGCCAGCAAATATAAAAGGAGCCCCGGCAAGAAATGGTTCTTGGTGTCCAATTTGCTCCAAGCAAGTGGCTGTCGATTTGCAAAGATTTTCAATTCAAGATTGTAAGGACTGGGCACGGAAAAAGGGAGGCGTGTGCCTTTCAAATAAATACGTTAGAAATTCTGAAAACCTAAAATGGAAATGTGACGCTAAAGCTCATAAACCTTGGTTAGCGTCATTCGCTAATATTCGTAAAGGGACCTGGTGTCCAAGGTGCGGGATTGAAAAAACTGCTGCTACTACAAGGCAATCCATTAAAGTTTGTCATAAGCTTGCAAAAGATAGAGGGGGTGCATGCCTCTCCAAGATATATATTAACTCTAAAACTAAACTGCAGTGGAAATGTGGCGTGCGAAGCCATAAGCCGTGGTTGGCTAGTGCGGAAAAAGTAAAAATAGGTCGTTGGTGTCCAGCTTGTGCAATTGAAAGGAGATCCAGAAAATAAACTTCTTAGAAACCCGAATTTTGGCAGAAAATTAGTCATCATTTGCCCCCGTGAAAGTTGTAAGTCTATATAAATCAGTAGAAAATTGTGGAAGTCGCAGCGCTCTAAGTGTTTGAATTGTTTAAAATTTGCCAATGGTATCATAAGCTTAGAACCCGCCCGTTACGGCCGCCTCTCACTACCAATTAAACCATCGCAATCACGGTGGTTTTTTCATTTAGCCTGCAGCCAATATATCCTGAAAAACTTTAAAGACACGAGCTTTGTGGTGATGCGTATTCATAGCGATTTCATAGGGAGTGCTGCGGGGATTTTTCTGTAGATAGCTTGCGACATCCGCATGCACGACAGATCCAAAAAGTGCGCGGTGTTTAAGTTCTATACAGTTTTTATAAATCGATCTTGTCGGTAATAAGAACTTCCCAACATCAAGTTTAAATTGGGGAGTGATCACTAGATATTTTGAAAAATAAGAGGAAGGGGATCTAACAGCAGGGCCATCTATAAGTTGCTGGGCGTGAGGTTTTTTTTTGCAGAAGGGCCTGAGGATCTTCCATTGGTTGGACATAATATTATTTTCAATTAAAAATTCGATGAACCCGCCAAGCATGGCGCTATCAAATTCCTGCCCTGCTTGAACGAGTCTTCTTATTTTTGAAGGGCTTAGAAGATGACCAAATTCTAAAAGCCAACAAAGAAATCCTTCCGTCATTCTTGAGCCTTTAAGGTGATCGGTGGCAGATAAGAAAAAAATTTCTATATCCATGAAAGTTAGATTTGGATTTTTGTAGGCGACGCGAGATACATCAAAATAAATGGCAATTCCAAAATAATGAGCCTTCTGTTTAAATTCATCGTCAGTTATTTTATTTTGCAATTTTTTTGAGATCACGAAGAGTCTCCTCAAATTCAGCTAAATTTTTTTTAGAAGCATTCGGTGGCGGAGAATTACTTTCCTTTATAAAATTAATAGCCGCGTCTATTTCTTCAGGTGTCGGGCTCAATACAATAAGATCTTCCCAATCCTTATTGGTTTGGTCCCGACGTATTGAAAAAGCAGAAGCTTTCATCTTTATCAAATCAGCACGGCAGACGACAGAAGCCTTTATCGATTTCCAACGTTTAACTGGCTTGGCTCTTGATAGAACTCCAACAGGAAGGCTGACGGTAGAAGCCTGATCATTTAGCCAATGAGGGCTGAGTCCAAACTTTTGACCGATGTTTTCTAAAAGCTGTTGAGCCTCTGGCGAATGAAGTGGAGTGAGACTGTCCACATCTAAAGTATGTTCAGCACGAGAATATCCAAGCATATAGAGAGCGTAAGCACCACAGATTACTATTTCTATACTCAGATTTCGTTTTGTTAACTCTTGATCAGGCTGAGTAAGGGCTTTATCTAAAACGTCCTTCATTTTTAGAGCTCCAACCATTGGTATTATAATAATACCATAAAATATTGAGCAAATACAAATATTTATAGCCATAATGAGACAGCTAATTTAAATTGTATAATATCAATAAGATAAAAGTATTTGTGAAATTAGCTCAGTGGGTAGGGCGCCGCCCCCAAGCTCTATTTGGAAGTGATCAGGCCTAGCATGGTATTGGATTTCAAGACCGTCATTTACGCTGTAGAATAAAAAATTATTTCACCAAAGACAAAGACGGCCTCTTATTCTTAGGGGCTGTCTTTGTCTTTAACACTCTTGGCTTTTCACGCCGTCCAATTTTCATATTCGTTATTTCTAAATCAAAAAAATCAACTTTAAATTCTTTTTGAAACAATCCGCCGTCATACCATTCTAAAAACTCTTGATGCCGTTCGTGTTTCTTATTCTTGATCGCAACTTTAAACTCTTCAAAACCATGCGGCCCGCCGCAATCTTCTGGCGGTGCTGCGTTTTTGCCGTCAGTACATACAGGATATTTTTCTTTTAGGCTTGCCTCGACAAAGCCCTCGAAAATAATCTTGTGCGACCATCCATCACCAAAATCATAAATAAATTCAAACTCAGGGTGTGTTTCAACAACTTTACCAACTTTAAATTTTGCATCGTCCAGCCAGCCATCAAAGTCAGTATCAAATTCTGGATCAGAATAATTGTCGTCACCAATTTTAAATAAATAGCTGTGATAGCCCTTCCACCAGAAAATATCCTGAATGGCATAGTGCAAAGTTCTAAGCGACGAACCCTCTAAAATTAAAAGCCTGCGCCATACCTCTGGCTTTGTATTATCTAAAATAATTTTTATCTGAACGGATCTTTGAAGCATACAACCTCCAACGAAAATAAATTATCGAAGTCTTGAATGGCGATCAAGCCTGAAGTAGCCAAACCGTTGGCCACGATCATATAGGGTCGTTTAATTGGTCTTAAAGAAATTTTAACAGCGAAGCTAAGTCTGAACTTTAATCATCCGCCGAGGATGTGTTTGGAGTGGTTGCATTGGATCCACTGAACCGGTCCTATCGCGACCACTCGGTCGCGATTTCAATCTGACTTAAATTCAAAGCTCGAGCAATTTTTAGAAGCGTCGTGCGTCTGGGCATTGTTGCGCTTCCAAAGAATCGAGAAAGTGATGGCTGCGGAATTCCAGTTAACTCTGCTAACTTTTTGATGCCGCCATTTTTATCAATTGCCAATCGCAAATTATCTTTAAACTTCTGAACATCCTTGGCGATTGTTTCCAAATCATCGAAGCGAATATAAACCCCTTCGACTTTTTCCTTTTGGGCACAATCATCAATCAAATCCTGAATGTCGGCGACAAGTTCATCCCGTTCTTTTTGATCAGTTTCATCGACCCACATCTTCATTAGATTATACACACCCTCAAAATCAAAGGCAGTTTGGACGGCGGCGGCGATGAATTTATGAGGGAGCCCCGATTGGTTCATCTTGTGGCCGACCTCAATCAGCTCGACTTTTAAATCAGGGGTCATTTTTTGCGCTCTCATTTTAACCTCCCACACCCGTCAACCCCTTTATTCCGAACAATTTATGCTGAGACAACATAGTTTTTAATTTCCCCAGCTGTAAACTTTTTGATAAAATTTACAGGACTTAGGTT
>JAYTOY010000083.1:0-52795 GCA_043747555.1 Pseudobdellovibrionaceae bacterium
TTATTACACTCCTTCCAACCCATTGGAATTCCTCCTTGATTGGAAAAGTGTAAACTATGTCTCCGGTATAAAATGTAAACTATGTGTCAGGACGGACACTGACAGAAATCAAACCAAGCATCTGATTCGATCAAATAGTTTTCACGTAAGAAATTTCGCCATTCTGAAACTTTAGAATTTGTAAATTTATAGCTGGTGCCCTTGTTTTTTGAATCAGTGACCGTTGTATAATTACTTTGAAGTTTTTTATATACAGTCTGACTCAGCGATTTTCCATGCTGTGAATAAAAATCAGCCAAACCTTCAGGAACCATCACTTGAAACTGATTTTGAATAAACTCAGCTCGTATGTTGACATTCGTAAAAGCTGGCATATTCAATTCCAACAGATACTCAAACAATTCTGAGGCCGCTGAATTGTGCGCATCGTTGGGAAAACTGACCGCAAAAAGAATGCTTGTATCAACAATGCACCCTTTTTCAAAATCAGGTTGCGCAGACTTAAGCCTTAGAACATCTGAAAATTTGAATACAACCCCCGATGACATGACTAATTTTCCAAATCACGATCAACAGCAGATTTTTTCTGCTGATCATTAATTGGATCCTTAAGACCATTTATCAGAGCGTCCGACGCTTTTGATTTTGCGCGATTCTTTTCATAAAGATCACGAAGTCTTTTGCCAGCACCTTTTTTAGGGAGTTTTGGTTTATTTTCATTCATGGAATACCTCTATCACAGAAGTAGTTATACCACAACTTTTAATTCTTATAAGCCATTGAAAATATTGATTATTTGCCATTATCCATTTTTAAATTTTATTTAATATTCTTACCTCCAAAATTTACAGTAATGATATTTTCGCCCACTAAGTCTTTAGGAGCTGCGTACCCCAAAGCATTGGTTCCCCAGCCAGTCGCAAATACATAACGGTCGTCTTCATTTGTTTATGGCCAACAACAGCCATAACTTTAACTAAGGGGACACCCTGCGCGAGCATGTTAGTAATGAACGTGGCCCTGAGGTCATGGAACTTGATCGGGGTAATCCCGATGGATGCACAAAAATTTTTAAGCACCATCGCTTGATCACCACGAGCCCATTCACTTAAGCGCGGAAGGACATGATCTGATCCCAATTCTTTAAGTTTGATATGAAATGAATTAAGAAATTGATCACTTCTTACATTCAAATAAAAACACTTTTTAACTTTTTTCAACAATACCTTCTTTTTTCATTAATATATCTACTGAGTACCTTTTGCATTTTCGGATAAAATTCCGATGTGGCTGAAATAATTGTTCTTTTGAAAAATTACCATTGCAAAGTGGTCGCAAAGCTTTGCGAACGACTTGCGCTGAAATTTTCATTTCCTTTTGGGCTATTAGCTTGCGTTTTTTTATTTTTCGATGCTCCTTTTATTTATGAGTGCGCACTCATAAGAAGACATTTCAATACAAGTGCCAATTCGATAAAACTTAAGGTAACTTGTTGAAATAATTTTCGATTTTTAAATTTTTCAATCAATTTAGCCACAAGGGCAAAAGATGATTTATTCGTAAGTCCGTACAAAATATTATGACAACGCTATCAATTTGAACTGAGGAAAGATTGATGTTCGAAAATACGAACATCAGCTTGAAAGACAAAGAATCAGACTGCTGCTTAAGGTCGTATTAAACGCTCGCGCTGATGAGGTAGCTGAAAAATAAAACGGCTCTGCCTTAGAAGGTTGAGTAGTTAAGACTTTAAAATTTCTGAACGCCCCCAAGGGCACTGTTGGGGAAGTTCTGTATCCGCTTTCGTTTCAAAGTCAGTGAAGCCAATAGTTACTTTTTTCTCAAAATGAGGCAATTCAGTTGAGCTACGTAATGGCCGATAGTTGATTATGCCAAATACATTTCCCAGTCGTGTTTTTTATAAGATTGAAAAAAGCTTTCATTTTGATGGCGACTTCCTTGTTTTTTCGAGCGGTGCCCGAATTCCACGCAATCAGGTCATGTCCCTTCTCCCGCACAAGAGAGACTCTTCAAAAGAAACTCTTGGATGGTTTTTTTCAATAATTTATTTCTGTCTCATTACAGCTTGTCCTGGTGATGTTGCCATTGGACTTCAAGAAAGTAAGTATTCATTCCAGGAGATTTTCGTTTGCTTCGGATTGAGTGTCTTATGGTTTTATTTGATTTATTGGCTTTTCTCGACAGGCAAAAGATATTAAGCGAAGAAGAATTTAAATCGATGAAAGAGGCTTTTTTGCAAGCCGAAGCGATGTTGAAAACTGCCAAGAAAAAATTTGGGGTGACCGACGGGGCTTGAACCCGCGACCCTGGGAATCACAATCCCATGCTCTACCAACTGAGCTACGGCCACCACTAGACTCTTGATAACAAGAGAAGCCGAATCTAATGAATATGGCGCCAAAAGAAAAGGACTTTTTCAGTAATCGCACATGGAAACAAAGGGCGTTGCCTTGCATTTGAGCAGGGCGGCTCCTGATTCAAGGACGGTTTCTTCGCCCCAGAGGCCATTGGCGTTGCAGCGGCGACGGACGCAGCTAACACCGGACTTATCGGCCAGACAGTTATTCTTCTCGCTTTTAGGGTTTTGTAGGCAGGACCATGAACACTCGTTCATCTTACCGCCTGGCTTTGGACAGATTTGACCGACGCCCAGGCTCTCTTTTTTGGCTTTTGCTTTCATTAGTTTTTGTAAATCAGAATTTTTCCGTTGAGCCATCGCTTTAGGTGAATAAATTTGCATTACCGCATCTGGAAGATTTTCAACTTTTTGTAATTGGCCTTTAGGAATCTTTCGGCCTTTTAATAAAATATCATAGGCCACTTCGCCGTCTTCCTTTGAACCTTTAAACTGGACACTTTTACCGGCTGTTAAAATCACTGAAGTTTCAGCGTTCAGCGCAGAAAACTCCATGGCGCCAGCAAAAACTTTGGCTTCAGCTAAGGCACGCTCATCGTCGTATGAAAATCCAGTAATTCCGATGGGAGGACGCACTTCAAACACGGGCGATTTTATGGTGATATTATTATCAGGCGCTTGCGACTGTTGCCACATAATTTGGCCTGACCTTATGGTCAATTCGGTGAAGTTGCCGCTTTCCCATGCGATTGTTGGAATTTCAATTTCTGTGGACTCTAAGATTGTCAGCGTTCGTTCTTTATCAATGGCTAAATCCATCCGACTGTTGGCTTCAGATTTAATCACTGCCTTTTCGCGCAAAATTTCTTTTAACTTCGCTTTACGAAATTTATTATCCAGGCCTGAATTAATAAAGATATTGCCACTGTAGGATAGAACTTGCGGATACTGCACAAGCTTTGGCTGATGACTGGCGCCCAGTAAAGGTCCACTAAAAAAAAACAGACTGACCAGGGCTGTGCAATGTATTTTCATTTTAGTTCTTTCGTGT
This sequence comes from Pseudobdellovibrionaceae bacterium, assembly GCA_043747555.1. Classification (GTDB taxonomy): domain Bacteria; phylum Bdellovibrionota; class Bdellovibrionia; order Bdellovibrionales; family Bdellovibrionaceae; genus JAYWDA01. The sequence goes on from JAYTOY010000083.1 coordinate 3,429, forward strand.
CTTTCGTTTCTTTCGTGACGGCGGCTTCGATCTCCCAAAGCTTGGCCCATTTTAAAAACACTGAATAGCCAGCACTGACCGAGATTATTAATCCTGGCAAACCATCCAAGAATCCCCGCTTCCAGAGATACGTTTCAAAAAATTTACTGATGGGTTTTACAAGCAATTTGAAAAATGAAAACGACTGACCATTTTTTTGTAAGGCTTCTGCCAGTAAACCAGAATACCGATTATTGGTTTGCACTTGATGCGCTAAATTTTTAAAAACATAGTGCTGCAAAGCCTGCTGAAGCTTTTCTTCTTTAGGGCTGATCACCTTTTCATGAATCTGAGCTTGGTTCCAGTCCGAGTGAGCCCGATGAAAAAGCCTTTTCTGATAATCTGGGTACCACCCACCTCGCAAAATCCATCGGCCTAGATAAAAAGACTTTCTTGGTACTAAGTACCCTGTTTGGGCATCTAACGTTGAAAACCTGGATTCGATCTCTTGTCGAAGTGCAGGGCTGACCGTTTCGTCAGCATCCAAAGACAAAATCCAGTCAAAGCTTGCTTTGGCGGTGGCGGATGCTTTTTGCGGGCCAAAGCCTTTCCAAGGTTCTGTAAAGACCTTGGCGCCCAAGGATTTTGCAATTTCAACGGTTCGATCTTTTGAAGCCCCGTCTAAAACTATAATTTCCGAGGCAAAAGGAACGGATCCTATGCAGCGCGAAATATTTTTTTCTTCGTCAAGAGCAATGATGGTGACGGTCAGCGGTAGGGTCTTCACAACATTAAGTTTCACGGTGACGCTTGATCTTGTCAAATCCCTTGTCACAGACTCAGGGGCTCGTTACGATTTCAATGTTTCTACGTTTCTAAAGGAGTCCCATGAGATTTATCCTTACTAATTTATTGTTTGCCGCACTTATCATTCAATCAACACCCGCTTTGGCTTATTTAAGTGTTGGCGAATCTGGTGAAGTCCAAAAAGTTGGTTACAACCAGTTTGGTATTGAACCCCAAATTTTAGGCAATGAAGGCGGCGGCCTCAATATTGGAGCTTTTCTGGATATGCCGGTGCGAGAAGATGTCTCGACAAGATTCAGTCTGGGTGCGGGGAAAATTGATTTTCACGCTGGTGCTGCCGCAAAATGGATTCCATTTCCTGATATTGATCAACAGCCAGCCATCGGCCTTAAAGCAGCGGCGTGGTATGCCAGACAAGCCAGCATTAACGTTTGGACTTTTCAGTTGGCACCCCTTTTTAGTAAAAAATTTGATTCAGACGCTGGGCTTTTTATTCCCTATGCGGCCATCCCAGTTAACTTTGTGACGTCCTCGGAAAAATCAGTGACAGGAACTCAATTTGCACTTGGAACTGAATTCTATTCAAAAGATGTCACGACCATGCATTTTGCCTCTGAGATTGCGCTTAACTTAAAAGATTCTTACTCCTTTATCTCTGGCTCGGTGGTATTTCCATTCGATTCCGAAAAAGGTTTTCAATTTCGAGGTCGTTAATGTTTGATTGGTTGCGATCGGACCGCGGTACCGCGGCCGATATTTATATTGATTTAGGGACAGCCAATACGATCATCTCGGCCCGCGGGCATGGGATTATTTTGAATGAACCGTCCCTTGTCGCTTACTCTGAAAATAGTCCTGGCAAAAAAAAGATCTTAGGTGTGGGCTTTGCCGCCCAAGAAGTTTTAGCCAGAACGCCGGGACATATCATTGCCCAAAAACCAATCCGCGACGGCGTTATCGCTGACTTTGATACGGCTCAAGAAATGCTACGAAATTTTCTTTCGCGTCCTGAAGTTAAAAAAACATACTCTCGGCCTCGGGTGGTTGTTTCACTTCCTTATGGTGTCACGGAAGTTGAAAAAAAGGCCGTGATTGAAGCCTGCCTTTGGGCGGGCGCACGCCAAGTTTATTTGATTGATGAGCCCATGGCCGCAGCCATTGGCGCAGGCCTGCCGGTGAAATCGGCGCAAGGAAATATGATTATCGATATCGGCGGAGGCACCACTGAAATTGCAGTGATTGCTTTAGCAGATATTGTTTATTGTGAAGCTGTTCGGGTTGGCGGCCATAGGCTGGATGAAGCGATCGTGCATTATTTTAGGCAGTATAAAAAATTAATCATCACCGAAGCTTTGGCTGAAAGTTTAAAAGTTTCTATTGGGACCGCTGTTTCCAAAAAAGATATTCGGACTTCGCAAGTTACTGGCCGAGATGCCGAAACAGGCTTAGCTAAAACCATTGAAACAAGCTCTGAAGAAATTGGTCTTGCCATGAATGATGCCATTGGTGAAATTATCAATGCGGTTCATAAAGCCCTAGAAAACACGCCGCCGGAATTAGTCTCTGATATTATTGAGACGGGGGTCGTACTGGCTGGTGGCGGCGCCTTAATTAGGGATCTTGATTTGCGGCTTAAAAATGAAGTTCGCCTGCCCGTTCGAGTCGCTGAGAATCCTTTGATTGCGATTGCGCGCGGGGGAGAAAAAGTTCTAGAAGACCCACTTTTACTCGAAAAAATTCAACTTCAGGTCTAATTATTTATTAAGCTGATGTCTTTTGATCGGCCAGCAACAGTTCAAGCAACGCTTTAGCTACAGGCCCCACTTGACCGTTCCCGATGGCTTTTCCATCGTACTTTGTCGCCGGCAAAACATCTAAAGTTGTTCCTATCATCATCACTTCTTTGGCGGAAAGCAGATCGGCTTCTGACATATTTTTTTCGCCTATTTTTTGAATCAAGCCTTTCGGTATTAACGACTCGGCAAGGCTTAGAACCTTCACCATCGTAGTGCCTTTTAGAATAAAATCAAAATGCGGCCGCACAAGTAAGTTGTTTTGGGTCAGGACAATAATATTTTCGGTGCTTCCTTCAGTGATAAAACCTTGTGGATCGATACCGATTGTAAAATCAATTTTTCGATCGATGGCTTCTTTCTTCATCATCACATTGGGCAGGTAATTACAGGTTTTTAATTGCGCCAGCCAAGACTCTTTGGGTGGGATTCCACTTCTTCCCAGTGAAACTCCTTGGGTGTATTTTTCAGCCGAAGGCTGAGTCAGATTGGTCACCATCACGTAAAGCTGGGCGCCGATAGAATCATAGGGATTAGTTGAAAATTGGCCAGGGCCACGGCTGACAAAAATTCTTATGATACAATTTTTTGCCTTACTTTCTTTCACCGTCGCGGTGACAACATCTAAAAGATTTTCTGGATAAAGAAGTCCAAGGCCCTTGCAGGAATTTCGCAGTCGATCGCTGTGCGCCTGCCAAAGGTAAATCCGACCCTCTTTACATTTTAAAGCTTCAAAAACACCGTCTCCTCGGTGAACCATATGATCGTCGATGGGTAAGGACATAAACTCAGGGTCTTTGGTAATTCCTCCCAAGACAGAACTGTAAAACGCCAAATAAGATTCTTGAGCCGGGTTCTGGAATTTCTGCCAAGCTTGACGGCACTGATCGGGACTAAGAAGTGAAATCATAGAGTTTATTGTGAACTACAGGTTGACAGGGAATCAACGACAAAGATGAACTAAGGACATGGAACTTATTAGGAGGTCATTGCATGTTGTCGTTTAGATACGCAGTTATTATCATGTCAGCTTTAATAGTTTTTTCATGCACAAGCGCTGCAAAACGAGAACAAAATAAAGCTCTGTCTGAACTAGCTGCACCGACTGGCCCAAGCAAAGGCGAGGCTTTGAAATCATATGCCGAGCAAACTGAAGAAAATATGGTGATCACTGTTAAGCCGAATGGCAAAATGCAACTTCCAGATAAGACATCGACTCCTGTTGCGGCCTCAGGGGCAACTCCTGCAAATATCGAAATTCCGCCCTCAAAGCCTGGTGTGACAGAAACACCTGCCATCGAAGAAACTTCAACTAGAAAACCAGGGCCTGTTGCCTGGTCGCAAGCTGTTGGATGGCTTAAAAATGGAAACACCCGCTTTACGACGGGGCGACTTCGGAAAGATGGTCAGTCGTTATCAGATATCAAGCGGCTGACGGCGGGCCAAAAACCTCACACCGTTATCCTGTCTTGTTCGGATTCACGGGTTCCACCAGAATTAGTCTTTGATCAAAAATTAGGAGAAATTTTTGTGATCCGTGTGTCGGGGGAAATCTTAGATGCTAGCACCGTCGGGAGCATCGAGCATGCGGTCCAGAACCTGGGAACAAATTTAGTTTTAGTCATGGGACATACAGCATGTGGCGCCATCAAAGCGGCCCATACAAGCTTAAGTGGAGGCAGTGCTGGAAGTCCTGATATGGATAAAATAAACGCTGATATCCAACCCCGAATTCGGACTTACGGTGGAAAAACGCCGTCGCAAGGTTATATGAAAGAATCTTGGGCGAATGTTAAAGGGGTTGCTAAGGATCTGATTGAAAGATCACCCATTTTAGCTTCGGCTGTAAAAAACGGCGATTTAAAAATTGCTGAAGCCATGTATGACACGGCCTCAGGAGTTGTCACATTCTGGTAATCAAGATATAGATCTTTTAATGACACTGCCGAATATAACACCTCGAAAAATATTAATCACTGCGGCCCTTCCTTATGCCAATGGCTACGTTCATATTGGCCATATGGTTGAATACCTTCAAGCCGATTTTTGGTCGCGATTTCAAAAAATGCGAGGCCATGACGTAGCTTATATTTGCGCCGATGATACGCATGGCACAGCGATTATGATTCGCGGTCGCGAGATGGGCATCAGTCCCAAAGAAGTGATCGCGAAAGTCTGGCAAGAGCACAACCAAGATTTTAAAGATTTTGGTGTCGAATTTTCGCACTTTTCCTCTACTGACAGCGAAGAAAATCGCGAACTTTGCGAAGAGTTTTATGGTCATATGAAAGCCAAAGGTCATATCGCCAAAAAACCAGTTGAACAGCTTTTTTGTGAAACTGATAAAATGTTTTTAGCCGACCGTTTTGTCAAGGGCACTTGCCCCAGTTGCAGTTCGAAAGATCAGTACGGCGATGGCTGCGATGTGTGCAACGCCACTTACTCGCCCAGTGAAATGAAGGATCGTTATTGTTCGATCTGCCGAAACACTCCGGTTAAAAAATCTTCTGAGCACCTTTTATTTAAAGTGAATGATTTTAAAGATTATCTAAGCGCTTGGCTGCCGAAACACTTAAGCCCGGAATTCACTAAGAAAATGATGGAATGGTTCAATGAAGATTTGCGCGACTGGGATATTTCGCGTGATGAACCTTATTTTGGTTTTAAAATTCCAGGCGAAGTCGGAAAATACTTTTATGTTTGGGTTGATGCCCCAATGGGTTATGTGTCGTCGACTTTGCAGTGGTGTAAAAAAGCCGGAAAAAATTTTTCTGATTACTGGAAAGATGAATCCAAATCGGAAGTTTACCATTTTATTGGTAAAGACATTGTTTATTTTCATGCTTTGTTTTGGCCAGCTCTTTTGAAAACAGCAGAGTACCGATCTCCCAATGCCATTTTTGTTCACGGTCGCCTTATGGTGAATGGTGAAAAAATGAGTAAGTCCAAAGGCACGATGATTCCTGCACGGGCTTATTTAAACCACTTAGATCAAAATTATTTACGCTACTATTATGCGACAAAATTAAATTCTTCCTCCGACGATTTTGACCTTAGCATGGACGATTTTACTCAGAAGGTGAATTCTGACCTGATCGGTAAAATCACAAATTTGGCCTCAAGAGGCGCTCAGATGTTGACGAAAAAAATGGATTCGCAAATGTCTGAAGCTGATGCTGAGGGCTTAAAAATCATCAAATCCATGCAAGCCGCAGGGCCTGAGATGGCGGAGCTTTTTGAGGATCGTGAATTTGCCAAAGCCACAACAAAGATTCGTGAATGGGCCGATGAAGCCAACCGATACTTTGATGAAAAAGCCCCTTGGAAAACTTTGGAAAGCGATCCCGCTTCTACAAAAAAAGTTTTAACTTCGACATTAAATATTTTTAGATTACTTGCGATTTATTTAAAACCCTTTATCCCTTCCTACACTTTTAAGGTCGAAAAACTTTTTAACGAAGGCCCTTATCAGTGGCAGGATTTAAATAAGACTTTAACAAATTATCGCCTGAACGATTACGAACATCTGGCGACACGAATTCTTCCAGAACAGGTGACAAACATGATGGATGAAAGCAAAAAAATCAGCGAAGTTCTTTCAAAAGAGCGTCAAGGCGCCTCGACGGCAGTATCGCCCACGCCTGTCGCAGCCACCACTGCAGATCGAAATGCGATGGGTTCTGAGATGATTGAAATTGATGATTTTATGAAAGTCGATTTGCGAGTGGCAAAAATCATTGAAGCCGAAGAAATTAAAGAGGCCGATAAACTTTTGCGTTTAAAAGTTGATTTGGGTGGCGGCGAAACCAGGCAAATTATTGCCGGCATCAAGTCCGCTTATAAAGCGGCTGATTTAATTGGCCGCATGACTGTCGTGGTCGCGAACTTAAAACCGCGCAAAATGAAGTTTGGCGAAAGCCAAGGCATGGTCTTAGCGGCAGGCCAAGGTGGATCTGATCTTTTTATTTTATCTCCGGACTCAGGCGCTCAGCCGGGCCAAAGAATTAAATAATGTCGGCCGACGAATTAAAGCGCGTCGAAGAGATCTACCGCTTTCTCCGTGCCTGGGAATCAAATTTTCCAAAAAAACCGACGGTGCAGGACCTTGAAAAATTTAAAATAAAATTAGCAGATTTAAGTCATTCAACTAGCCCAGAGGTTAGCCCTTTAGCAAAATTAGCACTTCACCTTCATCAAGATTTAACAGCGAAAAATCTTTTTACCTTTTTAGTTCCCCTCGAGCGCGCCTTACAAAAATCATTGCGAGATGATGAATTTATGATCAGTGAAGGCGACCAACTAAAAATCCAAACCAAAATATTTCCACTGATCTTAATTTTAGAAAATATACGATCCGCCTTTAACGTGGGATCTTTTTTTAGAACCGCCGAAGCCTTGGGGGCGCAAGAAATTATACTGTGTGGTTACACGCCAACTCCGCAGCAAGAAAAAATTAAAAAAACCACGATGGGCACCGAAGCTTGGATCCCTTGGCGTTCGGTGGAATCCACTGAACAAGCCATGGCGGAAGTGAAAGCTCTTGGCTTTCGGCTGATTGGCCTAGAAACCAGTTCGAAAGCCCAAGCCATCACGGAAACTTTTTTTCATTCACCAACAGCCTTTGTGTTTGGTAATGAACGTTTTGGACTTCAACTTTCGACTTTACGCCTTTGCGATGAGATCCGAAGGATTGAACTTTCGGGACAAAAAAACTCTTTGAACGTGGCTCATTGTGGGGCCATTGTTTGTCATGAATGGATTAGACAGTGGAACAGCACAAGCTAAAGCCCATTGGTTTTTTCAAATCCCCTTTTAAAAATTTTCTTGAGGCTCCCCGACAAGCTACACATCAAGTTCCGGATTCTTATATTGAACTGCTCCCCAAGCAACAATTCGAACAAGCTCTCACTGACTTGGACGGCTTTGATCGGATTTGGGTGATCTTTTCTTTTCACTTAAAAAACCAATGGCGACCGATGGTGATGCCACCAAGAGGATCTGGAGAAAAGCGCGGTGTCTTTGCAACAAGATCGCCCTTACGCCCCAACCATTTGGGCTTAAGCTGTTTACAAATTTTAAAAATCGAGGGCCTGAGAGTTTATGTAAGGGGTTCAGATCTTTTAGATGAGACGCCGATTTTTGACATTAAGCCTTATCTACCGTATGCCGATTCATTTCCCGAGGCAAAAACCGGCTGGCTTGAAGGCATTGAAAATGATCGCTTTCAATACCTGTGGGGCGACTCGGCCTTAAATGAAAGAACTTGGCTAGAAACAAGGGGACTTTTCTTAGAACCTATCATTAAAAATCAATTAGAATTTGATCCTACAAACGCCGAAAAAAAACGGGTTCGACCGACTGATATCGAAAATGAGTGGGTTTTTTCTTATCGCACTTGGCGAGTTCTTTTCAAATTAGACCCATTACAAAAAAAACTTTATGGACTTAAAATATTTTCTGGCTACAGCGAAAGCGAACTTCTTGAATCCTCTGATCCTTACCAGGATAAAGAGATTCATCGAGAGTTTATTAGCTCTTTCAAGACGCGGGTCGACTAGGCCGCTTTTTCAAGTTCAATAACTGGCAATTTTTTCTTCCAAACGTGAACAACTCGAATCATTGATAATGCAATCGTCAGTCGAAAAAATCCGCCAATAATAAACACCGCTAAATATCCAGACTTTGTCAGTCCTAACATCATTAAAAGTTTTCCGCCCAAAGCCGTTCCTACGATGATTCCTGCGGCACTGATCATATTGTAAACACTTAAGAGAGGAACTTTTTCTTCTTTTTTTAATTCTTTGAAAAAAATCAGAGCTAGCCCTACTTCATAACAGGCCCAAGCCATCCCCGACATAAATTGGAGCATCACGATGTAGCTGTAATTTTGGCTAAGGCCCCATAAAAAGGGCGACGGACAGATTAAAATCAGACCCAGCGTAAAAAGTTTGAACGGATCAAACGAGTCTTGCCGATTCTGAATCATCGTCATCATTAAAAATTTCCCTATAAGTGCGGCTGCCAGCGAGCCCATGTAAGACGCATAGTTCAGTTTTACCTGAGCCAGTAAATAAGGAGTTACAAACGGCGAAGACAAATGCACAGCTACTTGCAGGGGAAAAAAAGCCGTTAAAAATTTTCTTTTCACACCCGTATTTATAAAAAGCCTAAATGAATCTTTAATCCCGCAGTATTTTTGACTGAGGGTCCAATCTTTTTTAAAGTGATGGGCGCTTAGAAGAAAGCTAGATCCCAGCCTACAAATAAATCCAAGAAAAAAGATAAAGCCAAAGACTGATGAAAAGGGCCCAAGCTCGACATTATTGTGCAGACAAATTCCGCCGCCAACGACGCCAATCAAAAGACCGACTTGCGAAAACCGCGCCCGCTTAGAAAAGTATCCAAAAGCCTGATCTTGCGGAATAAGGTGACCCATCCAATAGTTCCAGGCCGGTCCCGCTGCGAAATTAGCTGCCCAGTACAGTGTCAGGATAATAAATAAAACCCAAAAGTTTGGCGAACCATGATCCGAGAAATACACAAGTGGCAAAAAAGAAATGGCTTGAAGAGCCGTTGTCCCTACCACCCAAGATTTATGCGAGCCAATTTTTTTAACCCCTCGTGGAGTGAAAAGCTGCAGAAAAGCTCCACTGACAAGTGGGAGGCTTGCTAATATTCCCGCAAAAACTTCATTTAAACCAATCGATAGAACATACGCGGGCAAATAGGTTTCACCAACTCCGACCATCAAACTATAAAGGAATGCATCCAGTAAACTAAGACGTAAGGTTTTTAAAGTGGAATTACACACGGGAGAACTTTCTTTTTGAAACTGACTTCAACCAGTATAGGCTGCCACTAGCGTTCAAACAAATTTCCCGAGGTCCAATTTTTTAAGATTACGCTATTGGATAAAATTTAAACCTGACTTGAATCCCAAAATGAGGCCAGCAAAGAATGCAATGGACAGGACTGATAAGACGTAACTGATTAAGACCATAAGACCATCTTCCTCTAATTCTGCAATCACTAGCACTGCAATAGCCAAAGCCGGAACCTTATTTGAAAATGGAATTGGGAATGGCAGCGCTAATAGTAACGCTTGAACACAGATCACTAAGACATTGAAAACCTTAAAGAATTTGGACCGGAATAAGAAATGCCAGCGCACTTTTAAAAACTTTTCTAAAAAGTTCCAGATTTTTTCTGCAGCCTTTAAGATATTTATAAGCACTGACTGCGATATAAATTTTTCGTTCCAACGCTGCGGCAGCTTTAACGTTTTTCCAAAATAATTTAAGAAGGCCAGGCCCACAATAAAGACTGCAAACAAGGTCGAAAGTCCAGGAAGAGGAATCGGCTGCAAAAACGGCAGTGTTAAAAATAAAATCAAAATTAATGGACTGGTATCACCTAATGTGTCGAACACATGCTTGAGCCTGAGTGGCTTTTCTTTGGCTTGATCCTCTAAGGATTGCAGTGTTCGTAAAAAGTGACTTTTCATCAACGACCTAACCTTGAATTATAAGGTTAAAAAAAACGACGGTTTTTAATACCGTCGTTTTTACTTCCAAAAAATTAAAAACCTTTAGAGCGATTATATTTTTGCAATTAACTGTGCAATCAATAATGAAACGACGCTCATCACTTTAATTAAGATGGCAACGCCAGGACCCGAAGTGTCTTTGAAGGGATCGCCAACAGTATCGCCGACAACAGCTGCTTTATGAGCCTCACTGCCCTTTTTATGACCTGGCAGTAAACCTTTTTCGATATATTTTTTAGCGTTATCCCAAGCGCCACCGGCATTGGCCATAAATAAAGACATCGTTGCACCGACGGCCATGGCGCCGGCAAGCATTCCCGCCAGCGAACCAGGTCCTAATAAAAATCCGACGGCGACAGGGGCTAGAATTGCAATCAAACCAGGAATTATCATTTCCCACAAAGCGGCTTTGGTTGCAATGTCGACGATTTTTGCAGGTTCTGGTTCGGCTTTACCTTCACGAAGACCTGGAATTTCGTCGAATTGACGTTTAATTTCAACGACGATTCGCTGAGCGGCTTTACCCACAGCTGTCATCGTTGTTGAACCAACTAAGAATGGCAGGATTGAGCCCAGTAATATTCCAATTAGAACTTTGCTAGAGGTTAACTCTAAAGCCAGTTTTCCCATACCCGCAAGTTCACGGTAATGATTCACTTCCATATTAAAGGCTGAAAATAAAGCGACCACAGTCAAAATCGCTGAACCAATCGCAAAACCTTTTCCGATAGCTGCAGTTGTATTTCCAACCGCATCTAATTCATCGGTGATATCTCGAACATTTTTTCCGAGTCCTGACATTTCAGAAATTCCGCCAGCATTGTCAGCAATAGGCCCGTAAGCATCAACGGTCATCACAACCGCTGTTCCTGCAAGCATTCCAACGGCTGCTAATGCGACTCCATAAAGGCCAAGAACCTGGTCAGAAACATAAGCCGCAATAACAACAATCAACATTGGAATAGCCACGGATTCCATTCCTACGGCAAGTCCCCGAATGACATTTGTTCCAGCACCTGTCAGAGCAGACTCTGCAACAAGTCGGATCGGACGACTGGCTGTATAGTACTCAGTGATAAGACCGATCAGGCCTCCGCCGATAGCACCCGCAGCCAGGGCAATAGTAACATTCTGAGAAATGCCCCAGTGACCAAGACCGAAATAACAAACGGCGGTTAAAATAATTGGCGGGATGATCAAAGCATTTCTTAAAACCACAGCTGGCTTTGCATTCGCAAAAAGCCTTGTCACCAAAATCACAATAATTGAAATCACCATACCTAATGCCGACAGCATTAATGGCAAAGTCACGGACAGCCCTTTAGCCGTGGCCGCATTTCCGTCAGAAACTAAATTCACTAGTTGATCCTGTGGAATCGCAAGTCCAATGGCCATCGCCGCAACAATCGCGGCTACCATGGACTCATAAATATCGGCGCCCATTCCAGCCACATCACCGACGTTATCACCAACGTTATCGGCGATAACACCGGGATTTCTTGGGTCATCTTCAGGAATTCCTTCTAATACTTTTCCGGCAATATCAGCGCCGACGTCAGCGGCTTTGGTATAAATTCCGCCACCAATTCGTGCAAATAAAGCAATGGACGAAGCTCCCACTGCAAACGAATGAAGAACAGTTCCTACAATATCAGTGCCTGCGTAAATAAAATAAAGGACACCCAGTCCCACAAGGCCAAGCCCTGCGACTGAAAAACCCATTACGGCTCCGCCATCTAAGGCGACCAGCAAAGCTTTTGCTTTCGATCCCGTGCTTGCAGCTTGAGTGGTTCGAACGTTGGCGTATGTGGCCGCCTTCATTCCAAAAAATCCTGCTAGTAAACTTAAAAAAGCCCCCAACAAGAAAAATGCGGCGGACTCGGTGCCTAGGCTTAGATATAGTGCGATGCCAACAATCACGGCATAAACAGCTAAAACTTTATATTCTCGCACTAAGAAAGCCATCGAGCCTTCGCGGATATAAGTGGCAATCCGATTCATTGTTTCGTTGCCTTCAGGTTGAACTTTTACGCGCCAGTAAAGCAGCAAAGCGATAACTAAACCGACAGCGCCCGCATAGACTGGGGCCAATAAATAGGATTGAAACATGATGTGGTCTCCTTGAGACCTTAGGAATTACGAGAACCTATGCTGAATGTCACTTATCGACGCCCTAGGTCAACGGTCTGCTCAAGCTCGAGCCATACTTCGACGGGATAATGATCTGATGAAAAAATTTGGTCGTGAATCACAGCGTGACTGACACGAAAGCCACGGACAAAAACATGATCCAGTTTTAAAATTCGAGGGTCTTCATCAAACTCCACCGGCTTGATCTCCAGTTGTGCTAGGATTCTAAGCAAATGAAACCAGCGCTTGAAATTCCAAGTATTAAAATCGCCAGCAATAATCAGCGGGCCTTCGTGATTTTGAACCATCTCGAGCAGCTCTTCGACAAATCTAACAAAGGCCGAGGTGGTCGTAAAATTAACCACATGGGTATTAATCACTAAAAGTTCACTGATTTTTTGCTCTGAATTCGAATTTGTAAATTTATATTTTGAAGCCAACGACACCTTGGGTGTCCAAAAAAAGAGCTCTCGTTCTTTGCCACGAACAAAATCAATAAACGAGGCTTGAAAGCGCGACCCCGTCGCCACGCCTGTGCTATTTTTTTTATAAGAAAAACTTGTGGCCATTTTCCAGTGATGTTCAGGGCAATCGTTCAGCCAGATATTGGGCATCCAGCCATCATCCATGGCCTCTTGTAAAAGGATTAGATCTTTATCCGCACTTAAGGTTAAAAAATCTTTTCGCCACTTTTCTCTGTGGCGACCTTTATAAACATTCCACAAGAGGAGCTTAATAATATCGGGTGCTGCGACGGATTTACCGCCACCCATTTCTTTTAAACTGTCAGGTCGTTTAGGAATTGAAAATGCCATGAATTAAGCGGATCGCGCGAGACCTTTCTTTTGCTCGTATTCTAATATCTTAGAATTAAGATAGTTCTGCGCGCGGTATTTGGAAAGGTCTTGTGCTTCGCTCTTTCGAATATGCAGGTGTGTCACGCCCATTTTAGCCAAGCGATCCTTTTGACTGACATAAAATTTTGACCCTTTTGGAGTATAAAGAACATAACGATTATTTGCTGACAAATAAATATACAAGCTGAACTCAACTTCAAGGTCACCATGCAGGTCTTCCAGCTTGATTGCGCCCATCTCGGCTGCGGCGGATTGCCCTAACTCATTCTTAATAGGCGAAAATGGGAAGAAAGCCATCGCTAGCTCGTCCCCATTGTGAATCGATTTTCTTAAAAAATCGGCGTACTCTAATGCCCAACCTTCAAAATCGACTTCTTTAATTTTGATATTGAGGCCCCCATCAATAGTCTCTTCACCTTGTTCTTTTAGAAATTTTCCCAGACGATCCTTGATCAGGTCGATAAATTTTTGATCGATCTGACGATTCTTCCCCATTGCGGCCACGAGATAGCCAGAAAAACGAGCGGATTCAATCACAATACAGGCTACATTGCTAGAGGCCGCTAATTTATTTTTAATTTGCCCATCGCCCTGACTGGCAGACTGATTCAATGCTTTTTCGACGCCTTGACTGATCAGCGAAGAATGCCCTGCCTGAGGACAGCTTTTTTCCTGGGGATTTTTTAAAGTTTTGTTTGAATGTTTTTCTTTCGACGAGCCCTCAACCAGTTGTGCTTCGCTAGAATCAATCTCCGAAGAAACAACGGCTGGCTTTTTCGATTTCAAATCAAAGTCTAAAACTGGAGCATCCAACTGTTTGAGCGCCCCGGAATCATCGAATAGGTCGTCTTCATGATACTCCGGAACAAAGCCCTTATTAATAGGCTTTGCTTTAGCTTTAAGTTCACCCGTAGGAATTGCTGGGCCTTGATGATCGCCTGGCTTCGGCCCCGTGCTTGCCTCACTGGTTTCTTTCGCTTTATTTTTTACATTCTTGGCGGGTACCGATGATTCTTCCGGTGTCAGTATCTCGGCCTGAGGATTAAAGAACGAAGACTGTTCTTTAGTCTCTTTATGATTGGGAGTGTAGGCAGCCCCTTTTGACTGCTTTTTTTGTTCTAACTTTAACTCTTCAGGATTTCGACTTGTTTGAACAATTTGCTTTAATAGCTCTGCTAGGTCGTCAGAACTTTCAGTGTCAGAAATGGATTTCGAACTATCCAAGAAAGCTGCTTCTTGGGTTTGTACAGCGGTCTCTGCGGATTTCGAATCAGTTTCAAAATTTAAAATTGTCGCCGGTGCCTGGTTCTCTCCATCTCGAAAATTGAGGAAGCTTGCGGCCTGTGCATCAATCTTATTTTGTTGGATTTTTTCTTGAACTTCCTTGAGAAGATCAGACTCTATTTTTCGCGACTCTGCCTTGGAAATTAAAGTCTGTTGATCTTTCATAAACTTATTTACGGCCCGTTCTACGGCAGGGCCTGTGGCTGGTGGATTGATCTTATATTCGATTCCTGAGTCCATCAGCATTTTATAGGAATGAGTCGTCGAGCTCTCTGCATAGCCAATAATACAAACTGGAAAAGCTTGAGTTAAAAGCTTGGGCAATGATCTGATTTTTTTTAAAGGATGATCGGCAGGAACCATTACAAATGAGGGTTTATTTTTTACGAGATAAGTAAAGGCTTCCTTAATATCAGCCGTACTGAAAATGACCCAGCCACGGTTTTTTAAAAAGCTTTCCACGGACCCTAATGGCTTTGGATTCGCTTTCATAATGAGGATCGATTTTCTTATTTCCACTTCACACTTTTCTCACACCTTCTTAACGGACGAATCTTAGCTAAAGTTAAGGGTGACCCAGACCAAGGTGTTGCTAAAATACTAAAAAAAACTTAGCTTAAGGAGGTGAAAATATGGTGGCTCTTTACCTTAATCTTGCTTGTCGCATTCGCTTTTAACGCCAATGCCCCTTTACAAGGGATACATACGATTAGGCAGTCTGATACAACTTTTTCAGCTTATAGCTATTGCGTGGAAAAAACGCCTTTCCTAAAACCTAAGGTGGCTCATCGTGGGGCAACGGGCGGAACTGCTATTGGCGAATTCCCCCTGTACAGCTATCTGATGAGCCTCCCTTGCCAAATTCGCGGAAGTTGGTCCGAGCTTGATCCTAAGTTCTTAATTTTATTTCTGTGGATTTTAAATCTTGCCATCTGGTGCGCGTGGGCAAAAATTTATTTCAAACAGTCCGAAGTCTCAGCGTTTGCCATATTGCTGGGCTTTTCTACTTTCAGTCTGCTTTTTATGACTATTGCGCTGCCAGATAACTTGGCTTTTTTCCTGATTGGTCTTGCCGCTTTTTTGCATCAGCGATATCCACAAAAAAGAATTTATTTTTTAACGACACTTCTATTTATTTTAGCCTTTGCAATACGGCCCTACTTAATCCCACTTATGGTTTTAGTCCACCGCCGCTGGCTTTGGATGTGTTTAACGACTTTAGGATGTCTGGCCGTTTATGTCCTTTGGTATAAAATTTGGGTTCAGCAAAGCGAATTGAATTATTACTATTTAGCAATTCCACCGATTTCAGAAATGATTGTGACTTTTCCGAATTATGCCCTTCTTTTATTTAAAACTATTTTGCGGGAATGGTTTCAATATATTTTTATTTGTCTGATTGTTTGGAAATGGCGAAGCTTAAAGATCTTAGAAGTTTTTGGTGTTTTAGGATCATTAGCTTTGGTTATTTTTGTGCGCGGTGAACATCTTGTTGTTCATAGCTATTATCTATGGGCCGCGGCTGTGTTCACAGTGCTTTGTTTATACCGGGCCTTGATGACCTTAAGCGGCCGGCAACAAACAGTCGCACTTCTTTGTTACGGGGTCATTGGGTTTGCTCAAACTCAGCATGAATTTCATCGCCAAGCTTTTTTCAAATCCAGAGAAGTACAAAATCTTTTAGAAATTGAAAAATTACCCCCCCAGGCAAAAATCGCTGTGTATGTTGGTGATGGCTCTTGCTCGACTCAGTATTTGTACTGGATGAAACACCACGGCTGGTGTGTTTACGAAAAAGACTTTAAAGGTCCTCAGAATTGTCCGGTTGGTGCAGACTATTATTTTAGATACGAATTGGATCAGCCTATCTTAAAGCCCTGCGAATCAGCTCCCACTGATAAGCCGACTGACAAATAACTTTTAGATCATCAAATCTAGGCTGCCAATCCAAAGTATTTCGAATTTTTTCACTGTCGGCATAAGACTGTCCGACATCGCCGGGTCTGCGGGATTTTTGCACAATCTGGAATTTTTTACCACTGACCGCCTTCATCGTTTCTAAAACCTCTAAGACGGTAAATCCGTGCCCATAACCGCAATTTAAGATTTGATTCTGCCCGCCTTGTCGCAAATAATTTAAAGCCAGTGTATGGGCCTCGACCAAGTCTTCGATATCGATATAATCCCGCAGGCCTGTACCATCAGCCGTTGGGTAATCATCTCCAAACACATCAACTTGTAAACGATCACCACAGGCGGCCTCTGCTGCCACTTTCATTAAATGGCTGGCCTTTAAAGTCCGCTGACCATTACTAAGATCTTTTTTTGCGCCAGCGACGTTAAAGTAGCGTAGTAAAACAAACTGAATTCCATGGGCGTAACTCATGTCTTGAATTATTTTTTCGCCCATCATTTTAGTCACCCCATAGGGGTTGGTCGGAGCCAGCAGGCTATCTTCTTTGATGGGAACTTCTTGAGCATCGCCATAGACGGAGGCCGACGATGAAAAAATAAGTTTCTTCACATTAGATTTTTCACAAGCCTTTAGAATCTGCAAAGTTCCCATCACATTATTTTCGTAATATTCGAGAGGCTGTTCCACACTTTCAGGCACGACAGATTTTGCGGCAAAATGCATGACAGAATCAATTTTATAATCCTTCATCACGCGCGTCAGAAGCTCTCCGTCTCGAATATCACCAAAAATGAAATGAGCTTCTTTTGGAACGGCCGCTTTCACACCCGTAGATAAATTATCGTAAATTAAAACTTTTTCACCTTGCTCAAGCAAGCGGTGAGCCGCGTGCGATCCTACATAGCCAGCCCCGCCTGTGACAAGAACACTCATAACAGCACCGGCGCTAGCCACTTTTCGGTTTCCTGATCGGTCCAGCCCCGCTTTGAAGCCAACCAATTTTTTTGGTCTTTTTGAATTTTTCCAACATGAAAATATCTGGATTCAGGATGATTAAAGTAAAATCCGCTAACAGAACTACCCGGCGTCATAGACAGATTTTCAGTCAGACGTATGCCGATATGTTTTTGCACGTCCATCAGTTCCCAAAGGGTGATCTTAGCTGTGTGATCAGGACAAGCTGGATACCCAGGCGCCGGTCGAATACCCCGATACTTTTCAGCAATCAAA
The DNA here is from genome assembly GCA_043747555.1 of Pseudobdellovibrionaceae bacterium. Lineage (GTDB taxonomy): Bacteria > Bdellovibrionota > Bdellovibrionia > Bdellovibrionales > Bdellovibrionaceae > JAYWDA01. The sequence continues at coordinate 20,970 of JAYTOY010000083.1, forward strand.
TCTTCCGTTTTCAAATTTTCTGTTAAGCCAAAGCCAAACATTTCACGATATTTCAAATGGGTTCGTTCGGCCAAAGCTTCAGCCAGGCGATCCCCAATAGCTTTTACTAAGATACTTGAATAGTCGTCATTTTTTTTCACATAACTTTCAGCTAAGGTTTCAACTTCGGCCCCCGCGGTGACAGCAAAGCCCCCCAAATAATCTTGGCGTCCAGAGTCGGCGGGCGCAATAAAATCAGAAAGACTGTAATGGATTCCTTCGACAGCTTCTTTTAAGCGCTGTTGCCGCAAGAAATAGACACTGCTTAAATATTTACCTGAGTCGTCCATCAGCTTAATTTCTTCATGCAAAGACTGAGCTTTCCATATCCCAATCAGCGCTTTGGGCTTGAAAAGATTTTTTTGTATAATTTCTTGAAGTAAAACTTGCGCTTCTTCAAAAAGTTTTTTGGCCTCAATCCCATATTTTGGATGTTCAAAAATCTTAGGATAAAGTCCTTTCATTTCCCAGGTCCAAAAGAAAGGGGACCAATCGATAAACTCCGCCAATTCTTTTAAGCTGACGGGAATTTCAATGATTCCCGTCTTAATGGGTTTTGCAATATCAACTGTTTTCCAATCACAGCGGAATTTCTTTTGTCTTGATTCCTCAAGGCTCACAAACTGCGATGCATCCTCTGCTGATTTTAAATAATGTTCCCTTGTCGCTAAGGACTGCTTTTTATATTCCACTAAATTTTCTTTTTTCTGCGAACCCAAAAGTTTATTACAAACTTCAACAACCAGCGAAGCGTCTCCGACATGTACTACTGGTCCCGCATAATGGGGATCAATTTTTACGGCTGTATGGACCCTGGATGTGGTCGCACCGCCGATTAAAATTGGCACTGTAAAACCCAAGCGCTGAAACTCCTTGGCGTTATAAATCATTTCTTCTAAGGACGGCGTGATTAAGCCACTTAATCCCACCAGATCAGCGTTATGCTCTTGAGCTTTTCGGATAATGTCTTGGCAGGAAACCATCACCCCTAGATCGATCACTTTATATCCGTTGCACGCCAGCACCACACCAACGATATTTTTCCCAATATCGTGGACATCGCCTTTAACAGTGGCAATGACAAATATCCCTTGGCTCTTTCCGACATTTTTCTTTTTTTCTTCTTCCATAAAAGGCTCAAGCACAGCCACGGCCTTTTTCATCACCCGAGCGCTTTTCACCACTTGAGGCAAAAACATTTTCCCTTGGCCGAAGAGTTCGCCAACGACTTTCATGCCATTCATCAAAGGTCCTTCAATGACATCCAATGGCCTTGGATAAAGTTTTCGAGCTTCCTCAGTATCAATTTCAATAAAGGTATCAATGCCCTTCACCAGGGCGTGGGTGATTCGTTCTTGCAAGGGCAGAGCGCGCCAATCTTCGGTGACGATTTCTTTTTTAGAGTTTTTTGATTTTAAAGTTTCTGCAAGATCCAGTAATTTTTCAGTCGCGTCTTCCGCTTTATTTAAGATCACAGCTTCTGATAATTCACGAAGATGGGGAGCTATATCTTCATAAACGCCTAGCATTCCGGCATTAACAATTCCCATATCAAGACCGGCCTTGATCCCGTAGTATAAAAAGACCGTGTGCATCGATTCGCGCACAATATTATTGCCGCGAAAACTGAAAGATAAATTAGAAATTCCCCCTGATGTTAGCGAGTAAGGGCAAAGTTCTTTCACCTTTTGAACAGCTTCAATAAAGTCTAACCCATAGGTATTATGCTCTTCAATTCCGGTTGCGACGGTCAAAACATTTGGATCAAATATAATGTCGCAAGGATCAAACTGCACGTCTTCAGTGAGGATTTTATAAGCCCTCTGGCAGATCCGGATTTTATCTTCTTTGGTGGCGGCCTGCCCTTTTTCGTCAAAAGCCATCACAACAACAGCCGCACCGTATTTTTTAATCAATTCGGCCTGACGTTTAAATTCACCTTCGCCTTCTTTAAGGGAAATTGAATTTACAATGGGCTTTCCTTGGACGCACTTCAGCCCCGCTTCAAGCACGCTCCACTTCGAGCTATCGATCATGATAGGGACTTTAGAAATATCAGGCTCGGAGCCGACATAGTTTAAAAATTTTATCATGCACGCGACAGAATCAAGCATGCCTTCATCAAAGTTGATATCAATGATGTTTGCGCCATTTTCGACTTGGCTGCGCGCCACAGTAAGACCTTCTTCAAATTTGCTGTCTTTAATAAGACCTGCAAATTTTGGCGACCCGGTCACGTTCGTTCGTTCGCCAATCATTAAAAAACTACGCGCGCCTTGCGCTGAAATATTTAAGGGCTCTAATCCAGAAAGACGTGTTTTTTTATCTAAAATCGGCGGAATTCGGGGACTTTTTCCAGATAATCTTTTTACAATTTCAGCAATATGCGGTGGTGTCGTTCCACAACAGCCACCGACTATATTTAATAATCCTGCGTCTGCAAATTCAGCAATAATGCGGGCCAGCGATTCAGGAGTTTGATCATAGCCCGTCGGTGAGAGTGGATTTGGTAAGCCCGCATTTGGATAACAACTGATCGGGCAATCTGCGACCCTCGATAAATCAGCGACAAAGGCCCGCATCTCTTCAGCACCTAAGGCGCAGTTCAAACCAACACTTAATGGATTCACATGCCGAACAGAGTTCCAAAAGGCTTCAACCGTTTGACCAGATAATGTTCGACCCGATAAATCCGTGATCGTCACAGAAATCATCACTGGAAGTTTTTCACCCAGCTCTTCTTCTAATTTCTGAATTGCAAATAAGCAGGCCTTTGCATTTAAAGTATCAAAGATAGTCTCTGGTAATAAAATATCGACGCCGCCGTCCATTAACGCTTTCGCTTGTTCGTAATACGACTCGACCAGCTCGTCATAGTTCACAGCTCTAAATGCTGGATTATTAACATCTGGAGATAAAGAGGCTGTTCGTGAAGTAGGACCTAGGGCCCCCGCCACATAGCATTTCTTATGCGGATATTTTTTATGAAATTCGTCAACGGCCTCACGAGCGACTTTTGCAGCTGCCAAATTAATATCTCGGACATGCGCTTCTAGATGATATTCTTTTTGCGCAAGGCTTGTGCCGTTAAAGGTGCAAGTTTCAATAATATGGGCGCCCGCTTCTAAGTAACCTAAATGAATTTCTTTGATAACATCAGGCCTGGTGATCACGAGCAAATCGTTATTGCCTTTTAAATCCAAAGGATGATCTTTGAAAGGGCCTTTTTTAAAATCACTTTCCTCAAGCTTGTACTGCTGAATCATCGTTCCCATGGCGCCATCTAAGAACAATAATTCTTTTGTAAGGCGGCTTTGAAGCTCTTGCAAGCGTGGGGACAATGGCAATTTCATGATTCAACTACTTTTGAAAATGTTTAACAATTTCGACAACGGCCGGAGTGTCATTCATAATGTAAAAATGAACGCAAGGCGCTCCCGCAGCCAATAAACCGTCGCTTTGCTTTAAAGCCCAACGCTTGCCGATCTCTTCGACATGGTCAGGTGATTTTAAAACTTCATCGACAAGGTCATCAGGAAAATCAATATGAAATGTTTTTGGAATCGAACGCAGCTGAGCCACGCTTCTTAATATTTTAATGCCAGGAATAATCGGCACCTGAATGTCGATTTCACGGCAAGCTTTAACATAAGAAAAATATTTATCGTTATCAAAGAACATTTGCGTGGTGATATAATCAGCCCCCGCATCAACTTTTTTCTTCATGTGCATTAAATCAGTTTTAAAATTAGCAGCTTCGAAGTGTTTTTCAGGATAGCCTGCAACCCCCACACAATAATCAAGAGCTGAGCTATTTGAAATCTCTTCTAAAAAAATTCCTTTTCTTAAATCACATAACTGCGCCACTAAATCGGAAGCAAAATTGTTACTAGATCTATTCTTTCCGATTTCTTTTTGATAATTGGGCGAATCTCCGCGCAGAGCTAAAACATTGTGAATTCCTAGAAAGTTAAGCTCGATCAGCGCATCTTCAGTTTCTTCTTTGGAAAACCCCTGACACAAAATATGGGCGACAGTATCGATGCGAAACCGGTTTTGAATAATTCCACAAATTCCCATGGTCCCCGGTCGCTTTCGGACCGTTCGACGTTTGATCGTTCCATCGGGCTTTTCTTGAAAATACGCGCTTGATGCATGCGAAGTCACATCAATCCAAGGAGGATTTAGAGGCATCAAAGCTTCGGCGATATCAATAATATCCTTCACCGACCGGCCCCGAGGTGGAGGGACAATTTCGTAACTAAAAAGCGGGTTCTTCGCTTTTGTAAGGTGGTCTATAACTTTCATATAAGGCTTGAATATAGCCGCAAGAGGGAGAAATTTCAAAGTGAGTTTTAGCTGTCTTTATGGTCCTTTGTGATAACGCAGACAGCTAGACTGTTGCTGAGAAACTTGAGGCTAATTTCTTTGAATCATCTTGAGTGATTCGATGAATTTCATCCCAACGAATTTCTAAGCGACTTGCGGCTTGATAGCATTGCCAGTTTTTAACCAACTGATCTTTACTTTCGCTTTCAACAATTACGGCCGAAAAAATCTTTTGTTGAAGGACATAGGCCAAACACAGACTTTCCATGCTTATTTTTGATCGACCGGCCAGATCGGTCAGTTTTTTTAAAGACGGAGCCAAAGACTGATATTTTTCTGGCAAATTATGGACAGATTTGGTTAAAACCCCACCCATAAACGGCCCCACAGCCTGCAAGGTCTTTCCTGCTTCTAGGGCTTTTTTTAATGCAGCTCCCAACTTTAATGAATTTTCGATCAAATTAAAAGACACCTGCAGAACTTGCAAAGCAGGTATCTTAGCTGCTGCAAGAATACCTGCCTCGGTTCCGACGAGCACACCGATATTTTGCAGACGATTTTTCTTTTTTAACTCACCCAGCTCAATCAGCGACTGAGGATTATTTTTTATATCTTCTAGATTTTCAAAGGAAAAGGTCTCAAACCCTTCTAGATCCATTGACTGACAAGATTGTTCGAAAATATCAGTGACACTGCCTTGATTATTTTCTAAACCCACATTCAATCGAAGATGGGTTTGAACCTTGCAATTGCTTTTTTTTGGAAAGCGACTGGCAAAGCCTTTTACATCCCTTGCATCCGGGGTGTTAATCCGTGTGATTCCTAATTCAAAAGCACGACCAAGAACAAGGCTTCGATCTGCCGCTGCTGAAGCCGTTAAGCCCAAGATAAAATCAGGTCTTTTCATCATCGTCCTTTTCCCAACAAAACCACGCTGACAGTTTTAAGTAGGATTTGTAAATCCATCAGAAAGGTGAAGTTTTTAATGTAAAATAAATCGTATTGCAATTTTTCGCGAGAGTCTTCGACACTTGCACCATAAGGGTATAAAACTTGAGCCCAACCGGTCAACCCAGGCCGCACAATATGCCGAAGATTATAATAAGGAATGGCTTTTTCTAATTCGATATTAAACTCGGGCCGCTCTGGCCTAGGGCCAATAAAACTCATATCGCCTTTTAAAACATTCCATAGCTGCGGAAGCTCATCCAGCCTGGTCAGCCTAATTAATTTTCCAACAGCGGTGACACGTTGATCGTTTTTTTGCGCCCACTGGGCTCCGCTAGCTTCAGCATCTTGACGCATGGATCGAAATTTGTAAATCGTAAACGCCTCGCCGTCCTTGCCAGTCCTTGTCTGCTGATAGATAACTTGATCTCCCGACGAGTCTACTTTCACCAATAAAGCCGTCATCAGCAACAGGGGCCATGTCACAAGAAGCAGCCCCGCCGAGAAAAAAATATCGGTCAGTCTTTTCAATCGCAAACGAAACCGATTGGCCACGAGCGAAAAGCCATCGCTTAAAAAAAACCAGGCCGCTCCTAAGTGAAACACTGGAATTTTTCGCCAGGTGTATTCGTAAAATTTTGAAAGATCAATAATTCGAAGCCCTGAAAAGCGAGCTTTTAAAAGTTCGCTGCCAATTTCTTTTTCGATCAGGTCCATAGGCGCTGCAATCACCCAAGCTGACCATGATTTTTCGGAGGCTAAGCCCAAATTTTTCCATGAAAAAGAGCTGTCATCGTCGGCACCTGGGTCTCGTAAAGCCCAAAACCAGTGGCCTTGAAAACGATTTTTTTGAAGTTCAAGTTCTAAAAACTCGCGATCCTTTTTCTCAGCAAAAATAAGAATTTTAGCAGCACTGCGTACTTGTTTAAAGTGGCGCCACAAAACAAAACGGAAAAAAGCGCCAAACAGATAATAAAATAGCAATGAGCCCAGCAATATACCCCGACCAAACAAGCCCGCCCGATCTGAACTCATTAGGTAATTGAGTAGGATCGTCGCAATAAAAGTAAACACCACTGTAAAAAGCAGACGAAGACTTAAAGGTAAAAAATGATCGTCTCGATCCAAATCATAGGTGCCAAAAATATAAAGACTTGCCAGAAGAATAACACCGATCAGCCAAAACGCCGGAGCTGCGGCCAGCTCTTGAAAAAGCCCCCCTAGACGCAGCCGAAAAATCAAGGCAACGATCAAAGCAAACACAAGGGCATCAACCGCCATGATCCATGCTTTAGTTTTTGGGGTCAGTCGAAAGCGGTGGCTTTTCATTCAAGTTCTTTCTGTTTTACAAATTATAATTTTAAAGTTTCTAACCAGTCACCGACCAGTTTTGAAAAATTCATCTTTTCTTGAACAAAGTGAAGATTTCTTTGTCCCCGCGCTGCGACCTCGGACTCTTGACCTAAGATTTCTAAAATTTTATCTTTTAAAGCTTGTGGATTTTCTGGTGGCACCACCCACCCACCTCCGCAAGATTCCAGAAGGCAAGCCCCCTCACCAAAACCTGCGTATAAAACGGCCTTTCCCATAGCCATTAAAGGGAACATTTTTGCGGGTCGGGTTTCTAGTGCCAGTGGAGAATTGCGAACATGTATCAGCCCCATAAAGGAAATTTGAATATAATCCGCTAAAATCACAGGATCAACAGGATCAATAAATATGACTTGGTCCGCTTTTTTTTCGGCGGCCAGCTTCTTTAATCTAGCTTTATCGGAGCCGCCGCCAACCAATAAAAAAACCACTTCAGGGTGATCTTGCAGCAGCAAGGCCGTTTCAATAACCGTATCTAAGGCGTGAGCATAGCCATGGTTGCCAGCATAGATAAAAACTTTCTTATTTTGTAACTTGAGAGTTTCAATCAGTTTTTCTGAAATAGGGCGAGGATGAAAAACTTGGGTATCGACGCCATTAGGTAGAAAAAGCACTTTTCCCGCAGACAGATTTTTTTCGCTTAAAAGAATCTCACGCACTCCTTCGGTCACAGCAACAACGTATTTAGATTTTTTATAAATCCACGCCTCTAAGCCTAAGGCGAATTTCATAAATACCTTTGTCCCTAAGCCTTGCAAATGCTCAACGGACCTCGGCCAAAGGTCTGCGACATAAAAAACCATCGGCACCTTGAAAACTCGACTGAAAATAAACCCAGTTAAACCTAAAAACAAAGGTCCCGAATTGACCATTACCAAATCAGGTTTTTTAATTTTAAAAAGCCCTCCGCAGGCCGTTACCATCAAGGATAAATAAGTCAGCAAACGACCCAGGGCCTTGCCTTGCGAAGTCCAAAGCCAAAACCTATGAAGCGTAGCTCCTTGAAATTTCTCGCTTTGATAAAATAAACCTTGATAGCTTGAGTCGATGCGCCCTTGAGGATAATTCGGCATGGCCGTGACCACTTCAACCGAATGACCCAATTGCTGCAAAGCTCGCGAAGTTGCTGCTAACCTTGTCTGGGCCGCACCTACTTCAGGAGGAAAATACTGAGTAATGATTAAAAATTTCATACCGGGGATTGAAACAATTCTCGCAGCTCGGCGGGCCTTGGATAATTGATTAAAACTCCGCGAAGTTTTCCATGAAAAACAAACATTGAACCGGCTGCAACCGCCGAGGCTCCCGCTCCGTAAATAGCTCGATGGAAGTCTTTCAGCTCATGGGCTCCACCACAAGCAACCACAGGAACAGAGACCGCCTGGCTCACTTCTTGAATAATTTCTAAGTCGTAACCAGATCTGGTGCCATCCCGATCAATGGAATTTAATAAAATTTCTCCGGCCCCAAGCTCTTCCATGCGACGGGCATATTCGACAGGCGCTACTTTGTTCGGCTTTCTTCCGTAATCAACAAAAGTATCATAACGACCCCAGAAGTTTTTTTTGACATCAATCGACGCAACAACACTTTGGTTGCCGTAAGCGTGCGCGGTTTTTTCAAGCAAGGCTGGGTGTATAGAACCGGCCGTATTGAAGGCAATTTTTTCGACACCCGTCAGAAATAATTTCTCGACCTGAGCAAATTCCCGAACAGCTCCGCCATAGGTCACTGGCATAAATGCTTCACTGATAATTTCAGAAAGCTGAGCCCATTGGGGAGCGTGGCCATTTCGGCCGCTGGTGATATCAATTAAAATCAACTCATCGACTTCACTGTCGTTAAAAATCTTCATGGCATTGATAGGATCACCAATATATTTTGGTTGATCAAATTGGATGGTTTTAACAAGCCCATCGCCGCTTAAAAGCAATATGGGAATCACTCGCGGTCGCATTTTTTTCATCCCCAAGCTCATAGCTTCTCCGCAAAATTTTTAAACAGCGTCATGCCAAATTTATGACTTTTTTCGGGATGAAATTGCACGCCATAAAGATTTTCTTTTTGCACGGCTGAAGTAAAAGTCACACCGTAATCAGTTTGCAGCAAATCATAATCGGAAACCTTTGTTTCCATATAATAAGAATGCGCGAAATAAAACCGCGGCTCATTTTCGAAATTTTCAAGAAGCTTTGAATCCTTTAGGGGTTTCACCCAATTCCATCCCATATGAGGAACTTTCAAATCTTTTTGGCTTTTAAATTTTTTCACTTCAGCAGGAATCCACCCTAAACCGGCTTCAGCACCCTCTTCACTTTTTTCTGCTAGCATTTGAAAACCCACGCAAATTCCTAAGGTGGGCGTTTTTTCGACTAAAACTTTTTTCTGAAGCAGTGGAATTAATCCCGATTTTTGCAAGGCTTGCATGCAAAAATCAAATCGCCCAATGCCTGGCAGCACAAGTTTTGTCGCTTGTGCGATGACCGTTGGATCCTTTGAAATTTGCGAAGTGGCACCGACTTTTTTAAACATATTCTGAACAGAGCCTAGGTTGCCCACTTCATAGTCAATAATGACAATCATCCCTCGAGAATAATGGCTTTAAACGCTGAATGTCAACGAAGGGAGTTGCCTGCTTTGCCACTTCGGTGATTCATTGAATTAATGATTTCTTATCAAATTTGTCAGCGCTGTGTGATGGACACAACCGACCCTCATATTCGGTTTAATCAGCAGGGCCTCTGTAATCACTGTGAAGCCTATGATCAGCTTAAAAAAGATTGGCCTTTACAAACTTTGATGAAAGAAAACACTCTTGAAAATCATTTTGCGCAGATAAAAGAAGATGGCAAAGGCAAGGAATGGGATTGTCTTGTTGGCCTTTCTGGCGGCGTCGATAGCTCGTATATTGCTTGGCTGGCTCATCAGCACGGACTGCGCCCACTTTGTGTGCATTTAGACAACGGTTGGAATTCTGAGCTGGCGACAGCCAACATTCACGGCATTGTTTCTAAACTTGGCTTTGAACTGCACACGTATGTGATCGACTGGCAGGAATTTAAGGATCTACAAAGAGCTTTCTTCAGCGCGCACGTTGTTGATATTGAAATGCTCAGTGACCATGCCATTTTTGGTGTGATTTTAAAACTAGCTCGGCAGTACAATTTAAAGCATATTCTAAGTGGCGCCAATCATTCGACCGAAGCGATTATGCCAAAAGCTTGGGTTCACCGAAAGTCTGATGAAAAAAATATCAAATCTATTCATGCACGGCACGGCACAAAAAAATTAAAAACATTTCCTTTTGTCAGTACTCTTCAGCATGTGTTTTTTATGTACGGCATGCGGTACCAGGTTCATAAGCCGCTCAACTGGATTGATTACAACAAAGCCAGCGCCAAAGAACTTTTACAGCGTGAATTGGGCTGGCGTGATTATGGTGGTAAGCATTATGAATCCATTTTTACGAAATTTTACCAAGCTCATATTTTACCAACAAAATTTAAGATCGATAAGCGTAAAGCCCACCTCTCGACCTTGATCAACTCGCATCAAATCACCCGCGATCAGGCTTTGACCGAGCTGAATGTGCCACTTTACCAACCCCAAGAGTTAGAGTCAGATACCGAATATGTCTGCAAAAAACTGGGATTTACTCGGTCGGAAATGGAAGAATATCTGTCTTCTCCGGCTGTGGCCCATAGCAGCTATGCTTCGGATCAGCCGATTTATGATTTCTTGTATTGGATTCGTGAAAACATCGTCCGTCGCACTTGAAAAGCCCTTAAAAGCCAAGTAATTTATTCCTCTACGGAGTTATCCATGCTGAACTTTGCACTGATCGGTTGCGGCCGAATTGCTAAACGCCATAGCGAGCTTTTGGGTCTTGGTCAAATTCCCGGCGCGCGTCTTGCTGCCGTTGCAGATATTGAATTGAACCGCGCTCAAGCCATCGGCGAAAAATTTAAAATTCCGTACTATCAAGATTTTCGCGAAATGCTGCAAAAAGAAAAAATCGATGTTGTCACGATTTTAACACCCAGTGGAATGCACGCCGAGCATGCTGTCGCTGTCGCCGAATTCAAAAAACATATCGTTGTTGAAAAACCGATGGCCTTGACACTCGCTGACGCAGAAAAAATGATTGCGGCCAGTGAAAAAAATAAAGTTGAACTTTTCGTCGTTAAACAAAATCGCTTTAATGTCCCCGTCGTTCGTCTGCGCCAGGAATTGGAATCTGGTCGCTTCGGGCGATTAGTCATGGGAACAGTCCGCGTTCGATGGTGCCGCGATCAAAGTTATTACGATCAAGACTCTTGGCGCGGCACGTGGCAGTACGATGGTGGTGCCTTCACTAACCAGGCCAGCCATCATGTCGATCTTTTGCACTGGATGATGGGCGACGTCGAATCGGTTTTTGCAAAATCAGGGACTTTTTTGGTGAATACTGAAACTGAGGACACGGGCGTTGCTCTTTTAAAATTTAAAAATGGCGCTTTGGGTGTGATTGAAGCGACCACAGCCTGTCGCCCAAAAGATTTAGAAGGTTCGATTTCAATTTTAGGTGAACGCGGCAGCGTTGAAATCAGTGGCTTTGCAGTGAACCAAATGCGCACTTGGAATTTTAAACCAACAACACAAGAAGATGAAAATATCATCCAAAATTATTCGGTCAACCCACCTAGCGTTTACGGATACGGCCACAAAGCCTTTCTTGATCATGTTGTTGAAAGTTTAACAGAAGGCAAAAAAAGTTTCCTCAGTGGCCGCGAGGGTAAAAAAAGTTTAGAGCTGATCACAGCCATCTATGAATCGATTGAAACAAAGAAAGAAATTACATTCCCCTTTACTCCGACCCATTGTCGATTAGGTAAAAGCCTATGATTGCAAAAACAGCAATAATATATCCGCAGGTTAAATTGGGAAAGAATGTGATCATCGAAGATTACTGCATCATTGGAGCACCGCTTCGCGATGGCTCCACTCCAGAAACGAAGATTGGCGATAATGCCCACTTAAGATCTTTTACAGTGATCTATGCAGGTAACCAGATTGGTCATGATTTTCAAACAGGTAATAAAGCAAACATTCGCGAAAACAATACAATTGGCGATCATGTCAGCATCGGAACCTTAAGCGTTATTGAACATCATGTCGTGATTGAGGATGGCGTCCGCGTTCATACAAATGCTTTTATTCCAGAATACTCAATTTTAAAAAAATGCTGCTGGATTGGACCTCATGTTGTTTTAACGAATGCAAAAGTTCCTTTATCTTCTGAGGCAAAAAATAATTTAAAAGGTCCTACCATTGAAGCTCACGCAATCGTCGGTGCCAACAGCACAATTTCACCAGGAGTTGTGGTTGAAGCCCATGCCCTCATTGGCTCGGCGTCGAATGTGACTAAAAATATATCGGCTCATCAAGTGGCTTACGGACATCCCGCTTTGGAAAAAAGGAAACGCTAAATGGATATTCCATTGATGGACATTCAAGCCCAATATTTAAGTGTTAAAGATGAAATTGATAAAACTGTTCAAAAGGTCATCCATCAGGCCCAGTTTGTCGGCGGCGAAGAAAAGGATCTTTTTGAACAAGAATTCAGTGCCGCCTTCGGCGTTAAGCATTCAATTGGGGTCGGTAATGGTACAGATGCAATTTTTCTGATCCTTAAGGCTTTGGGTATTGGCACCGGTGATGAAGTTGTAACAGCTGCAAATTCATTTATTGCTTCCTCTGAAGCCATCACGGCTTGCGGAGCTCGCGTTGTTTTTTGTGATATCGATCAGTCTTCTTCGTTGATGGATTTGAATTTGCTGGAAAGTATTCTTAAAAAATCCTCTTTCAAAAATGGCGGAAAAATAAAGGCCATTTTACCGGTTCACCTTTACGGCCGGATTTTAGATATGACGGCCTTGATAGCGTTAGCTCAAAAATACGATGTCAAAATGATCGAAGACGCAGCCCAAGCGCACTTGGCTCGCTGGCAGGGCCAATGTGCAGGAACTTTCGGGCAGGCTGGAACTTTTAGTTTTTACCCAGGAAAAAATTTAGGCGCTTTCGGAGATGCCGGTGCCGTTGTCACCAACGATTCAGACCTTGCCCACAAAGTTAGAAAGCTTGCTAACCACGGCCGAATTTCAAAATACGACCATGATATGGAAGGCTTTAATTCGCGCTTAGATACTTTGCAAGCTGCTATTTTAAGAGTAAAACTTCGGCATCTGCCTAAATGGACAGCGGCTCGTCAGCAAAAAGCACAAAGATATCATCAGTTATTAGAAAATCTACCCCAAGTCCTTCGTCCGGTGATGCCACCGACGGAACAACACTGCTTTCATCTTTATGTCACCCATGTCGAGAATCGTGATCATGTTCTTGAAGGTTTAAAGAAAAAAAATATTCATGCAGGTATTCACTACCCGATCGCTTTGCCGTTTTTAAAGGCTTATTCTTATTTAAAACATCAACCCCAAGATTTTCCTGTGGCTTACCGTTTACAAAGTCGAGCTTTAAGCCTTCCGTTGTATCCCGAGATGACTACGGAACAACAAGACTATGTGGTGCAAAGTTTGGCACAAGTCCTAGCGACTTGAATCGAATTATGTTTTAATTAAGTACATTTTTTTGAGGAGAAGATTTATGCAAATTTCTGTTTTTGGAACTGGCTACGTAGGCCTTGTGACTGGTGTCTGTTTCGCTGAAATGGGAAATGATGTTATCTGCGCTGATATTGACGCGGCAAAGATCGCCAAATTGCAGGATGGAATTTCACCAATCTATGAACCAGGCTTAGATGCCTTGATCACCAATAACATCCAAGCCAAACGCATTACTTTTACAACGGACCTAAAAGCAGCTGTTAGCAAAAGTGAAATTATTTTTATCGCTGTAGGGACACCCAGTGATGTCGATGGTTCGGCTGATTTAAAATATGTCTTAAGTGTAGCAGAAACAATTGCTCTGAATATGAACGAGTATAAATTGATCGTCACCAAATCCACTGTTCCGGTTGGAACTTATTTAAAGATCAAAGCTCGGGTTGAAGAAACATTTAAAAAACGCGGTCAAAGTTTTGCTTTTGATATAGTTTCGAATCCTGAATTTCTACGTGAGGGTTCAGCCATTGAAGATTGCCTAAAACCACATCGTGTTGTGGTGGGAGTGGAAAGCGAAAAAGCCGCTGCTATTTTAAAAAGAATCTACGATCCGTTTTTAAAAAATGGCAATCCCTACCTAACGATGGATCCGCTTTCCAGTGAAATGACAAAATATGCGGCCAACGCGATGCTGGCCACAAAAATCTCTTTGATGAACGAATTTTCAAGGCTTTGTGATAAAGTGGGTGCTGATATAGAAAATGTTCGTCGTGGATTGGGCTCAGATCCAAGAATTGGACCGCATTTTATTTATGCAGGTGTAGGTTACGGCGGTTCTTGCTTTCCAAAAGATGTCCGCGCCTTGATTCATACGGGTCGAGATCGCGACGAGCGTTTGGAAATTTTGGAAAGCGTTGAGAACGTCAACACCCATCAAAGAAAAAATTTTTACAGCAAAGTCCAGAAAAAATTAGGCTCATTAAAAGGCAAGACGATTGCTGTCTGGGGAATTGCTTTTAAACCTGGAACAGATGATATCCGTGAAGCTCCCGCTATGGACTTGATCGAGTGGTCAATGAAAGAAGGTGCTACCGTGCGGGCCTTCGACACCGTAGCAGCGGAAAATGCAAAGATTCACTTTGCCGGAGCTGCTGCTTTGTCTTTCCATGATGATCAGTATGAAACTTTAAAAGGCTGTGACGCTCTGTTGATTGTAACGGAGTGGAAATCTTTTAGAGAACCTAATTTTAAAAAAATGAAAGCGCTTTTAAAGAAGCCGTTGATTTTTGATGGTCGCAATATTTATACACCGGCCGATGTTGTGGACATGGGTTTTGAATATATTTCTGTGGGACGACCCTCTTAATGTCTGATCCAACATTTGCCCTCGGGAAAACTGCATTAGTCACTGGCGCCGCCGGCTTCCTTGGCAGCCACCTCTGCGAAAAGCTGTTAAAAGCGGGCTATTTTGTTGTTGGAATCGATAACCTTTGCACGGGAATGCAAAGCAACGTCACTGAATTAAACGCCATAGCTGAAAGTGTTTCCAATCATGATAAGACGGGCTCATCATGGTCGAAAGGTTTTAAATTTGTTTTTATCAATGCAGATGTGACAGCTGACTGGACATGGAAAAATCAAATTCCTGGCGAATGGTTAGAAAACTTAAGTTATGTTTTCCATTTCGCCTCCCCTGCTTCACCGCCCTTGTATCAGAAACTCGCCTTTGAAACGATTAAAGTGAATACAGTAGGGCTTGAGAAAGCCTTGTACTTTGCAAAAGATCATCAGGCTCGGCTCATTTTTGCATCGACCAGCGAAATTTATGGAGACCCCTTAACCAGTCCTCAAGGGGAAACTTATTGGGGAAATGTGAATTCGTTTGGCCCTCGGTCTTGTTATGATGAATCCAAACGTCTGGGCGAAACTTTGATTTTTGAATTTAATAAAAAATATGGCGCAAAACATGGACTGGTGCGAATTTTTAATACCTACGGTCCTCGCATGAATCCGACCGATGGCCGTGTCGTCATTAACTTTTTAATGCAAGGATTGAAAGGTGAAAATCTAACTGTTCATGGGGACGGGAAACAATCTAGGTGTTTTTGTTACGTTGATGACTTAATTGCAGGAATCTGGAGCTATGCTCAAAAAGATTTATTTGAACCCATCAATATTGGCAGCGAATTTGAATTCTCAGTTCTAGAGCTTGCTCAGAAAGTTCAAAAAATATTTGCAGATAAAAATTTAAAAATTGAATTTATAGGGCGACCGACAGATGACCCACAAATTAGAAGGCCGGATCTGACGAAAGCTCAGGCCTATTTGGCTCCTTGGAAGTCGGCAATTCCACTTGAGGTGGGTTTGGTTCACTTATTAAACTGGCTAAAGAATGATCTGGTTGATTTAGACTTTAAAAATTTGCCGATTTAATGGCCATCTCGGCAACCAAGAAAGATAATTCTCTAGCCCTGAATTCCACTTTATCGTGCTCGCCATTTTTCAGCCAGCCTAGGATCTCTGATAACTTTCCAGGAAATTCAATATTTTTAGCTTTCCAATCTTCAATTAAAATCCAAATTGCATTTTCTTTTTCAGCCGCTCGCAAAAAATCTAAAGATAAGATATTGGTGGTGCCTTCCCAAATACTAAACACTTGAGCATCTCTTAATAAAGTCGGAATTCCTGTATCTTCGATATAACCTGCACCCGCGAAAATTTCGACAACCTCAGACACCACTTGCATGACTTTTTTTCCAGTGTACAGCTTAACGATCGGAGTTAATGCTCTCAGCATAATTTTTTCATTCTCTGTGGCCTGAAGAGTTTCTTCTTTGCCTAAGAGTTCAATGACGAAAAATGTTAGTTTAAAACAATCTTCGAATGTTTTCTCTAAACTTTCCATTAAGTTTTGATGCAAGGGGTGGTCGTTTAGTTTTTTTCCGAAGACAACGCGAACTTTAGAATAACTTTGCGCCCAATCCAAAGCCCGCCGCATTTGGCTCAGGGCACAGACCGAATTATAAAGCCGTGTGATATTTAAAATTGAAGATATTTTTTTAACTCCGCCGCCTAAGTCACCCATCAATTCAGCCGGAGTTCCCATGAGGGAAAGTTCAGCCGTCGGCAAGGCCTTCGTTCCTAATTTATCTTTTAAGCGATGAATTTCTATATTTTTTAGTTTTCCCTGAGCATCTCGGAGTTCGACATAAAATAAACTAAGTCCTCGGCTGCCTTGTTCGGCTCCTTCAGGTCGAGCCAGTAACAAAGTCATTTGCGAGGTCGTTGCTGAAGTAAACCACTTGGTTCCACTGATCTGCCATTGCTCATTTTTTTTTGTAGCCACTGTTGACGTGCCGCTGACATCACTGCCGCCAGATCTTTCTGTCATCCACTGCCCCGATGTCCAAAATTGTTCGGGATCTCTTGAAGTTAAATGGCGAAAAGCATTTTTCTTTTGAGCCTCACTCCCGTAAAGCTCAATGGCGCGGGCGGCCCCATCAGTCATAGCTAAGGGGCAAGACACAAAAGCACTTGAGGAATGAAAAAGGTAAAGGAGTGACATCTGATAAACTCGTGACCAGGGCCCATATTTTTTTTCATAAGCACTTGCGATAATCCCTTCACGAGCCGCCGCGGCCTCGAGGTTTTTCCAAGCCGCTGATGTTTCGACCTGATCGATTTTTTTTCCCCATGGATTATAAGGGATATGCTGCGGTGGATTTTTTTCAGCCTCTTGGGCCCACTGCCACCAGGTCGTAGCCGCAAGCTCTCCAACAAAGTCTAGATGCTTTGTTATTTCATCAGCCATAGCTTGCGGCAGACGCTTTGCCAGGTACTTTTGCAGATAGAGGTCGCTTTTAAACGTATTAGTAAGAACCGGCGGACTTTGAAAAAAATCTTTCATCCGTTAATTAGAAATTTATTTGGAGAGCCTGTCAAAGACATCGGACTAACTGCGTTGAGACATCAAATATTAACCGAAACGCCCGGTGATGTAATTCTCGGTTCGCTGATCACGGGGATTGGTAAAAATTTTTTCGCTCTCTCCAAACTCTATCAAGTCACCTAGGTACATAAACGCTGTATAATCTGCGCAGCGAGCCGCTTGATGCAAGTTGTGGGTGACGATCACAATGGTCCAACGCTTTTTGAGCTCGGTGATTAAATCTTCAATTCTTGAAGTCGACATCGGATCCAAGGCAGAGGTCGGCTCATCAAGGAGTAAAATTTCGGGCTCTGTCGCTAATGCGCGAGCAATACACAATCGTTGCTGTTGGCCGCCTGACAGAGCCGTTGCAGAACCCTGAAGTCGATCCTTCACTTCCTGCCACAACCCTGCTTGCTCAAGGGAGTTTTCAACTCGTTCTTGGATAAATTTCTTATTTTTAAAGCCTCGAACTTTTAATCCGTAAGCAACATTTTCATAAATTGATTTTGGAAACGGGTTTGGCTTTTGAAACACCATCCCGATTCGCATGCGAATTTCCATAGCATCAATTTGCGGGTCTAAAATATTTACTTTTTCGGGATAAAGTAAAATCTCGCCATCATAGGTTGAAGCTTTATACAGATCATGCATGCGATTAAAGCATCGAAGCAAAGTCGTCTTTCCACATCCTGAAGGACCAATTAAAGCTGTGATTCGATTCTGATAAATAGGTAACGAGATTGACTTGAGGACTTTGACAGCCTTAGCTTGATTTCCATATGAAAAATTAAGGTTTTTTACTTCAGCTCGCAGGGTCTCTGTCATGGGGCGAAGGTAGCACAGTCTTGCAGCCGGCGAAAGTTCAAGTTGGAACTAAAACCAAAGATCTTTTAGCCGAAATGGCCAGTGACGTATTGTTCAGTCAGCTTTTGTTCGGGATTAGTGAATATTTTTTCTGATTGGCTGCACTCGATTAAAGTTCCCAGATACATAAAGGCCGTATAATCCGAGGATCTGGCCGCTTGCTGCATATTATGAGTCACAATGACGACCGAATAATCCTGTTTTAATTCTTGTAAAAGCTCTTCGATATAACCTGTTGATATGGGATCCAAGGCCGATGTTGGTTCATCCAGTAAAAGCACTTCAGGCTTTACTGCAATAGCTCGAGCAATACAAAGTCGCTGCTGTTGGCCACCTGACAGACTTAATCCGCTTTGCTTCAGCTTATCTTTCACTTCCACCCAAAGAGCCGCTTTTTGAAGGGCCCACTTCACCCGGTCCGCCAAATCATAGCGAGAAAGCTTTTCATAAAGGTTCACACCAAACGCCACGTTGTCAAAAATCGACATGGTAAATGGTGTCGGTTTTTGAAAAACCATTCCCACTTTCGACCTTAATCTGATCACATCCGTCTTAGGATTTAGGATATTGCTGCCATTAATTAATATTTCGCCTTTGATATTTTGTTTAGGATAAAGTTCGTACATGCGATTAAAACATCTTAGTAAAGTTGACTTCCCACATCCCGAAGGTCCTATAAACGCCGTAATTTTTTTATCATGAATTTCCAAATTAATATTTTTCAGAGCCTGAGTGGCGCCATAGAAAAAGCTTAAATCTTTAACTTGAATTTTTGAGCTCACGTTTTCTGCCTAAACGAAAAACGAGCCAGAATATTTAACACAAGCACAGCTAATGTGATCAAAAGGGCTCCGGCCCAGGCTAAATGCTGCCAATCTTCATAAGGACTCATCGCAAACTGAAAAATAACGACGGGAAGGTTGGCCATAGGCCTTGATAAACTCGAATTCCAAAACTGATTATTTAAGGCCGTAAAAAGCAAGGGGGCCGTCTCGCCACTTATGCGCGCAACGCCCAAAAGAACTCCTGTCAGCAAACCTGCTTTGGCGGCCTGAAAAGTCACCGAAAACGTCACATGCCATTGCGGAGCACCTAACGCTGCGGCGGCTTCCCTTAAACTTTGTGGAATCAGTCGCAACATATTTTCAGTCGTGCTAACCACAACAGGAATAATAATCACTGCTAAGGCCATCACTCCGGCCCAGCCAGAAAAATGGTGCGAGGGCGCCACCACTACAGTGTAAACAAAAAAACCAATCACCACCGAGGGCGCCGACATTAAAATACTATTTACAAACCGAATGATTGAAGCCCAACGGCTGTGAGTGCCATATTCCGATAAATAAGTCCCACCTAAAATTCCTATAGGTGTTCCAATTAATGTTGCGCTTCCAACCATCATAAGACTTCCATAAATTGCATTTAGTAACCCCCCCGCCTGTCCCGGCGGCGGAGTCATCTCTGTAAAAACGGCTCTAGTCAAAGACGGCAACCCATTTTTTACCAAGGTCCAAAGAATTGCACCTAGGAAAAACAAACCAAAAAGCATTGCAAAGCAGGCCAAGCTTAAACCAACAATATTTTTAACTTTTCGTTTTAGAAAAAGATATTTTGGTGTCCGCATCAGCCCAAGGTTCCTTCTTGTTTTTTTAAATAATAAAGAAGAAGTTTTGCACAACTTAGAACCACGAAAGTGATGATAAATAATATCAGTCCCATTTCAATTAGCGACGCTGTGTAAAGTTCGCCAACGGCTTCAGTGAATTCATTAGCTAGCGCCGATGAGATCGTATTTCCCGGCATAAATAAAGAGGGCGAAAGATCATGGGCATTGCCAATCACAAACGTGACTGCCATGGTTTCGCCTAAAGCTCTGGCCAGGCCTAGCATAATTCCACCGACGACTCCGATCTTGGTATGAGGCAAGATCACTTTTGAAGCTACTTCCCATTTTGTCGCTCCTAAGCCATACGCAGACTCTTTCAACATAGCGGGTACGATTTTAAATGTATCGCGCATCACTGCCGAAATAAATGGAATCACCATAATGGCTAAAATTAATCCTGCAGTCAGCATACCGATGCCCATCGGCGGTCCTTGAAAAAGTGAACCCAATAACGGAATCGGTCCTAAGTTATCAAGCATCCAAGGTTGAATATTTTTTGCAAAGAAAGGGGCAAATACATACAAGCCCCACATCCCATAAATAATACTAGGAATAGCGGCCAATAGCTCCATGGCGATTCCCAAAGGAGCACGCAAAAACACCGGTGAAATTTCAGTTAAAAATAGGGCGATTCCAAAGCTGACGGGCACCGCTACAATCAGTGCAATCATCGAGGTCACGACAGTTCCATAAATCGCAACCAAACCGCCAAACTGATTGGCGACAGGATCCCATTGGCGAGATGTCAAAAAATTCCAACCAAAAGTTTTTATAGCGGGTTCTGCTCCAAAATAAAGAGCGGCCAGAATGGCGATTAATATTCCAAGGACTGAAAGGGCAAAAAACTGTGTGACCCGTTCAAATAAAACATCCAGAAACTTATTTCTACGGATCACAACACTTAAAGGAATTTCCTGCGGGAACCTTTTGGCCGCGCCTTGCAGGAAATTTGACTTTTCTGAACCTGTATTCGGGGCCAACGAGTCTCCGTTTTAATCTTACACTACTACAGAATTATGGCACAAAAACAGCTGCTCCGTCTTTAGACTTAATTTCCGCTTTCCAGTTCTTTTCAATTAAAGCTGTGATCTTCGTTGGAAGAACCACATAATGCAGCTCTTCAGCCATGCCCTGGCCCTTGCCATAGGCCCATTGGAAGAACTTTAAAGTGGCTTTTGCTTGCTCAGGCTTTTCCTGCAACTTATGCATTAAAACAAAAGTTGATCCGGCGATGGGCCAGCTATTTTTTCCTGGAGCATCTGTTAAAATTAAATAAAAATCTTTTGCTTTTTCCCACTCAGCACCGGCCGCAGCGGCCTTAAAAGTCTCGGCTTTAGGTTCAACAAATTGACCTGCTTTGTTTTTCATTTGCACGGAAGCCATTTTATTTTGCAAAGCATAAGCGTATTCGACATAGCCAATGGAACCGTCAATTTGCTTCACATAAGAAGCGACGCCCTCATTACCTTTACCACCGACTCCAGCTGGCCAATTAACAGCTGAGCCTTCACCAACTTTTGTTTTCCAGTCAGCACTGACTTTTGAGAGATAATTTGTCCAAATAAAACTGGTGCCAGAACCATCGGATCTGTGCACAACAGTGATGGCTTGATCAGGCAGTTTTAAACCTTTGTTTAAAGCTGTGATCGCAGGATCATTCCACTTTTTAATTGTTCCTAAAAAGATATTAGCCAAAAGATCGCCCGTTAGTTTTAATTGCCCTGTAGTCATCCCGGCTACATTTAAAATTGGAACAACTCCGCCATTGATCACCGGAAATTGAATCAGGTTGTCTTTTGCTAAATCTTCAGTTTTTAAAGGCATATCGGACGCACCGAAATCAACCGTTTTACCTTGGATTTGCTTAATCCCGCCACCGGATCCAATCGATTGGTAGTTGACTGAATTGCCAGTTTCTTTTTTATAAGCATCAGCCCATTTTGAAATCAGGGGATACACAAATGTTGAACCAGCGCCAGTCATCTCTGTCGCGTTAGCGATTGCTCCAGAAAAAATACTGAACGAGGCGACCATTAAAAAACTTTTTGTCAATTTCATGAATTCTCCTTGTTGGAAACTGCTTTAGTTTTAAAGCTAGGTCTGAAAACCTACAAGATGCTTTGACGACCCAAACACAATCCTAACATTGAAGGATTTTCAATTTCCATTTGCGTCAAAAAAAGAGGGTCTGTCGACCCCTCATTGATAAACTTAATTTTGAATTCAGTTTAGGCTGCTTACTTACTAAGCATACTTCGAAGCATCCAAGCTGTTTTTTCGTGAACCTGCAGACGTTGAGTCAGAAGATCCATCGTAGCTTCATCATGGGCCTCTTCAGCTGCTGGAATTAAGGCGCGAGCCGTTCTGCAAACAGCTTCATTGCCCGATACTAATTCTTGAATCATTTTCTCGGCAGCGGGAACTCCTTCTGTCTCAGGAATTGTCGTTAATTGACTGAACTCTTTGTACGACCCAGGTGCAAAACCGCCCAAGGCTCGAATTCTTTCAGCCACTGTATCAACGGCTGTCCAAATCTCAGTATATTGACCTTCAAACATTAAGTGAAGTGTTTGAAACATAGGTCCCGTGATATTCCAGTGAAAGTGATGAGTTTTAAGGTATAAAGAATAGGTGTCTGCCAAAAAGTGGCTCAGTCCTTTTACGATTTCTTTACGACTTGTTTCAGTGATGCCAATGTCCATTTTCATATCCTTCATGAAGCCTCCGCTTATCAGACGAAGTTAGTCGCAAAAAAAATATCTGACAAGACCAGTCCCTCTGCAGCAAATTTCAGATAAGACGAAAAAATAATTTTAAAGCTGAAATTGGCGAGTTTCACCCTCTAACAGGACAATAAAATTTGAAATCTTGTTCTGCTGTTTAGC
This sequence comes from Pseudobdellovibrionaceae bacterium, assembly GCA_043747555.1. Taxonomy (GTDB): domain Bacteria; phylum Bdellovibrionota; class Bdellovibrionia; order Bdellovibrionales; family Bdellovibrionaceae; genus JAYWDA01. The sequence goes on from JAYTOY010000083.1 coordinate 43,602, forward strand.
AATTTCAAGGTCCCGCACCGGAGAGTGAATGCTTTCATCTGTGAGTTGAAATGTTCCGTAGTGCATACCAATAGAAAGCGGCGTTTGTAAATCCTGGTGGGCTTTAACAGCATCACTCGGATTCATATGCATGTCTTTCATAAACCACCGAGGCTCATAAGCACCAATCGGTAAAAAACTTAAATCGGGAATTCCTAATTTTTTACGAATTTCCTCAAAATGGGGGCTGTAACCTGTATCACCTGCCCAAAATAATTTTTTTTCGGAAAATTGCAGATAAAATCCTCCCCATAGTCCTTCATAATGGTCTGTTAGTCGACGCCCCGACCAATGCTGAGCGGGCGTCAGGGTCACGCTTAAATCCTGAAATGAAAAAGACTGCCACCAATCAAGTTCTTCAATACGACTGACGTTTTCTTGTTCTAGAATATGCGCATTTCCTAGCGGCACCACAAAGATGGGTTTAAAAATTTTTTCCAACTTTTTTAAGGCTTCAATATCCAAATGGTCATAGTGATTATGCGTCACTAGAACTAAATCAATTTTTGGCAGTTTTTCCAAACTTAATCCGGGCTCTCGTACACGCTTGGGCCCGATCACCCGACTGGGGCTGACACGTTCCGAAAAAACTGGATCTATCAAAATATTGACAGTCTTTAACTGCAATAAATACGTGGCGTGATTAATAAATGTGGCCGTCACAGTTTTATGGTCATCAGGTGATTTCGGAGCCGGCAGCGCTTGGTTTTCGACCGATTTTGGCCAAGATTTTCGATTTCTCTCAACCTGCCATTTTAAAAACTGCCAGAAAGACTTGGCGGCCACAGCTTGAGAGTTAAAGAATTTTTTTCCATCAAAGTGATCTGACTTCAAGTATTGTCGTTTTGCCATGACCCCTATTTTATGTTAATTCTGGTTCTATGGCAATTCAAAGGCGTGCAGATCGAGTTCAACTTCAGATTTTTTATGGTTGTTCAATAGTATTGATTCTAGTGGATCAAGCTACAAAATATTTGGCTCAGCAATCTTTCAGAGGTCAACCTGCGCAAGTCTTTCTTGGAGATCTTTTTCGTTTTGATTATGCCGAAAATCCCGGCGCCTTTTTAGGGATGGGAGACGGCTTATCAAACCCATTTCGCTTTTGGATTTTTACAATTTTAGTTTTCGTGATGATGCTGGGATTAACCGGACTTTTGCATTTAAAAAAATTTTCCCGTCAAGAGGCTTGGGCTTATTCCCTGGTTTTCGCCGGGGGCGTCGGCAACCTGATCGATCGCTCGTTTCGTACCGATGGAAAAGTGATCGATTTTATGAATATTGGCTTAGGTTCACTTCGTACGGGAATCTTTAATGTGGCTGACATGGCAATTATGCTTGGATTAATCCTCCTCCTTTTTATTCGTTCACCAAAAACCACCGAAAAAAGACTTTGAAAAATCCACTGGCAACTTGGAAACAATTAAATCCCGAAGCTAAAAGGCTCGGTTATATTTCTTTTTTTGGTGATCTTGCCAGTGAGATGCTTTATCCGATCACACCTATTTTTTTAACAACAGTTGTGGGCGCACCTCCGCAAGTTTTAGGCCTGATCGAGGGGGTTGCCGATGCGACATCGGCTTGTTTGCAATGGTTTTCGGGACGCTTATCAGACCGCTGGAAAAAAAGAAAACCGTTGATTGTGTTGGGTTATTTTTTCTCAGCTCTGTCGCGACCATTGATAGGACTTTCTACGCATTGGGGGCATGTTCTTCTTGCCCGAGCGTCCGATCGTTTCGGAAAGGGGCTTCGATCCAGCCCCCGCGATGCCATGTTAGGTGATCTTTCGACGGTGGAAACTCGCGGCCTCACTTTTGGCTGGCACCGAAGCATGGACACCATGGGTGCCGTGCTGGGACCTCTGATCGCCCTTAGTTTGCTGCCCTATTTTTCAGATCGACTTCGATGGCTTTATTTATTCGCACTGATCCCTGGGCTGTTAGCTGTGCTCATCGCAAAGTCAGTGCGCGAACCAACAGTGGCGATTCCTTCTCATAAAAAACCTTTAACTTGGTTGCCCTGGAGAAGTTGGTCCCCTGAATTTCGATATTTTATTCTGAGTTGGTCTTTTTTTAGCATTGGCAATTGCACCGATTTTTTCCTTCTTTTGAAACTTAAAAACTCAGGTGCGTCCTTGCCTCAAACAATTTTAATTTATTGTTTTTTTAATTTAACTTATAGCCTTTTGAGTCCTTTTCTTGGCGATCTTTCGGATCGGATGGGCCGAAAAAAAATACTGGTCACTGGTCTTTTTATTTTCAGCTTCGTTTACGCAGGATTTTCGGTGGCAGTGGAACTTTGGCATTTTATTATTTTGTATGCTTTTTATGGTGCTTACAATGCGGCAACGGAAGGTTTAGCGAAAGCCTATACTGTGGATTTAATTCCAACAAACTTAAGCGCCTCTGGACTAGGACTTTTTGGGGCGCTGACCGGTTTTTCTGCACTTATTGGAGGACTTCTAGCCGGACTGATGTGGACTTATTTTGGCTCAGGGGGGCCCATGCTATTAGGAGCTTTTACCGCCTTTTCAGCGGCTCTATTACTGATCGGTTCGAAGAATCCGAAGCCCCGGCTGAATTCTTAAATCTTCAAACTTTTGCCATCGCACTTCACCTGCAATTTCCCGTAGATAATATTTTTTAAGATCGCGGGGAAGATCCGTCATCCACCAGTGGATACTGGCCATTGCAGAAACTGCTATTTCACGTCCGATCGGCTTTAGGTTTTCACCATTTGGATCAGACACCACCATAAAAATATTGTATCCGGGCTTACCTAACATTGTTTCATCATGCGAACGATCAAATAAGCAATGACCGAATTCGTGGACTAAAAGTTTAAACAAAAAAGATGAGTCTTGATGGGCCCGTTGCTCACCCAGATAAGTATCCATCGTGGTTTTCACAATGCCAATATAGCGAGACGAGCGATTTTGACTTTCATGGCAATAAGCTAAAGGGCCATCCTGTCCAGGGTATTTTGAAACAACGATCACAGGAAAATTCTTGAAGTCTCCTGGCACCCCGACTTGTTCTGCTAATCCTTGAATCTCAGCCTTAACGGCTTCAATATCTTTCCGATCTCGATCCGTTGAGATATCAGCAGGGCGTTCAACGTTAGCTGAACTATCGGGCGTTGGTGCACAAGACAACAAGAAGCCACTTAAAACAATAACACTTAGCCAAAATGTGCGACCAACGACTGACTTCATAATCTAAAGCTATCATTTTGAAAAAAAGAGAACAGATCAAACTTAAATTGTTACGAAGATATCCAAACCGCTTTTCCCATTATAGATTTCTAATGATCTGCATTAGGACCCTCCAGGGTGGGGTTTTAACCTTGCTTTATGTTATCTGATCCTCTTTGATCAAAGGAATCTGCATGAAAACAAGTCTTCTCTTTGTCCGTAAAATTCAGGATCACCTGGTTTGGATTGTCTTTTTCCTAGCCCTTTTTGTCGCATTAATTTTTCCTATTCAAGACGGCGACTTATTTTTTTACTTGAGCACGGGTCGCTTAATTTTAGAAACTGGTAACTTACCCGCTTTGGATCCCTTTTTATTTAGTTTCAAAGACTGGCATGTTCACCATGAGTGGCTATCTTATTTATTTTTTTACGGTTCCTATAATTTGGGCGGCTATGCGGGCGTAATTATTTTAAAGGCCCTCCTATGGATGTCGGCCTTTGCTGGAATCCTTTTTTGCGCTCGACGTTGGAAAATTCAAGACGGCCTGACTTGCTCAATTTTTATTTTGCTGGCTATCACCTGTAGCCACCGCTTTGTCGAGCGAGCGTCTCTGTTCTCAGACCTATTGCTTACTTTACTAACAGCTATTTTACTGGGGCCAAAGCTTCCACCGCGCCAAGTTCAATGGCTTTTTCCAATCATTTTTATTTTTTGGGTGAACACCCATGCCGGTTTTCCGACAGGGCTTTTTTTATTGTCTGCCTATGTGGCCTTACAAGGAACCAGTTCGCCGCGATGGCTATGGCGCACTTTAATTTTTTCTTATCTAGCGTGCCTTTTAAATCCTCATGTTTTAGAAGGGGCTCTGTATCCCTTTAAGACTATTTTTAAGCCCGAATGGGCCATTTATCGCAGCATGAATACTGAATGGCTGCCTACTTTTCAAAGTGCTTTCCTAGGGACTTGGGAAGTTAAATCTTTGATCCTTCTTATTGTTGTCAGCAGCGTCCTAGTGGCTTACCGTTTATGGCAAGCGCCTCGACAAAATCTTTTTATCCTTTTTGTATTTATCTTGAACCTTTTCTTAGCTCAAAATGCCAGTCGCTTTATGTGCACCAGTGCGCTGGGGTTTAGTTTAGTGATTTTGGCAACTCTGCGCTCGATTGGTTGGAAAGCACCGAACTGGTTTGAGCAAAGTTCTAAATTGCTCTACAGCATCGGCTTTACAGGGATCCTTATTTGGGTTCTAAATTTTGGTTACCGACCGGCCTCCGGGTCGCGAGAATTTGGCTTTGGTATCGACCTGCCAAGTTTTCCATCTAAGGCCGTTGAATATATTAAGGCGAATCAACTCAAGGGACATTTTTTTAATCAGTATGAATGGGGTTCATATTTGATTTGGACATTAGCAGTTAAGGACAGTCTTTTCATTCACAGCCATATTGACAATCCACTTTATTTTAAAAACGACTATTACGGAATGTCACGATCACAGGACTTTTTTGATCAGGCCATCAAAAAATACAATATCAATTATTTTATTCTGGAGCGAAGTCGCCTGGCGACAAACCCGCCGCCAGCAATTTTAGTTTTTCTTAACCGTTTCAAACTCATCTACGATGATGGCCTCACCGTTATTTTTCAAACTAACGAGGAGCCACATTGACACTTTACAGTTTGGCTTAGGACTTGCAAAAGTGGCCCTTGGGGATTTACAAATTAACTTAAGGAGAAATTTTATGAAAGCATTTGGTTTGTTGATGATTGGCTTTGTATTTTCGTTTCAAGCCTACGCAGATTTAAGTGATCAGCTGCGGGCCTGCCAAAGGCAGTGCGCACCTGGGTGTCGTGACCTTGCCGAAGAGGTTTCTAGAACTGCGCATGAAATTCTTGATGACTGTAGCAACGGCGGCGCTGACAGAGTTGGAGTTATTCAAGCCTGCAGCAATACTTTTTTCTCCTCAGCAGATCAGCAACAATGCATTCGCACAGCACGGTCAGCAGAGGTGGTTCAAGCCTGCAGCAACACCTTTTTTAGTAACACCGAGAAAATGACCTGCCTTGGAACGGCGCGGTCAGGGGCGATCCTGCAAGCTTGTTCAAACGCATTTTTCTCGACCGCCGACAAAATGACTTGCCTTGAGCGAGCTCGAAGCGAGGCTGTCGTGCGTGAATGTTCCAATCGGTTTTTTAGCACTAAAGACAAATTGGATTGTATCGGATCCTAGGGGCCTTTTAATGGGCCTGGACTAATTTTTCGTCGGCCATTTTATAAAACTCTTCTAAGCGTGTTCGAACAGCTTTATTTTTATACATTGACCTGCCACTGAGGCTTAACCCGTCCGTGGCTTGCATCTGCATTAATGAAAGCGCGATCATTCCTTGATTCAAAGAAATTTGCGCTGGCACGACTTGGCCTTTTCCATGACCTTTGACCTCAAGGGCCTCCATCCAACCCATTCCGGAACGATAAAATAAATCTTCTCCTGATTTGAAATTTTTCATTTCAGAAAAAAGTGGAATGAGCTCATTGGGACTTGATGTCGCTGCCATCATCAAAGCGTAAGGTGAAAAAGTGCTATCCCAATTTTTCCTTAATTTCAAATCGATTAAATCTCTATTATCTGAACTGACCAGCTTCTTGTTTCCAGCTTTATCCTTGTAAGTAGGCTGATGAGAATTCTCGGCCAGCGCAGCCCGAACCGCAGAGTGAGCCGCGGGGACATTCAAGCCACGGCGCTGCCCTTCGGCCACCATATATTGGCCAGCCGACTTATAAAAACTATTAAATTCAGGTGAGTATAATTCTTCACTGATAAAAATCTTAGGAAAAAAAAGCTGAAAGGCAGAACCATCCCACAGCTTAAGGATTCGGCCTTGTGGGGATTTATAAACTTCTGCTTTTAAAGATGACAAAGATTTTTTTACAAAACCCACTTCATTTTTTTGGCTTTTAAAAAGGCTCAGAGCCCATCCGGCTCCATATAATGAACGTGCCTCAGAACCTAGGTTTGCAAAATTATAAGCTTCGCGGACCCAACGGCCATCCTCATATTTTAAATTGCCACCAATCAGGCCCGAGCTTGCATCGTAATAGACAGAAAAATTCATTCGATCAAACAGGCGCCCTGCCCGAAGCCCCAGTTGACTTTTTGGAAAGTTTTCTTTTACGGTCCATAAGGCGATGGCCAGATGAAGGTTATCAATGGATGAAACACTTGCGTCTTTCACCCTTGTTTGTGAATCCGTGGAATATCGAGTGAAAAATAGACCCGTGTCCTGGTGAAAAGAAACATTTTCTAAAACGGAAAGTACTTGTGAGATATTCTTTTCAGCGAGAACGGCATTTCCAGATTTTCTGTTGTTTCCTAAAATCAGCTCGGCCTGAATCAAAAGGTCGACGGCAATATTTGTGGGCGAGGTATCAGGATTAAGGGTTTGAACTTGAAAGTTATGCGATCCCTTGGCTTCGATCCAGACCGTATCCATCACCAACCCATTGTCACCTCGTAATTTTTCAAAACCCTTTAAAGTGTCTCCTAAGAAATTTTGAATCTCTGTATTAACTGAATTCGAGAATCCAAAGACTTGCTCGCAGCGACCGCCAACTTGAGCTTGGGCACTGAATGCGACAAGAACTATTAAAGCTTGAATTTGAATTTGTTTGCGGATAAATCTCATACTTAATAGATAAGCAAGTTGTATGCCCCACAACACTGTTTTAAAGCGAACTTATGCGTTCTGATCAGTGCACCCGTTTAATAAACTAGATAGTGTTGAACATAAAGTGGCACAGGCTCGTTGTGTAGACTGTCTACATGGATTCAGTTCGACTTTAATGGCATTTCCCATGGAACTGGTTTTGCTTTTCTCTGAGTATGACAAAAATACTTAAGGCCTCCTTATTTCGACCCACTTTGATGACTTTGCTAGCTGCGATAGCACTGTTTACTGAGGCCAGTTTTGCCGGACCAGTGAATGAAAAATTCTTAGGTAGCCAAAGTTATATTCCCGTTATGACTCAAAAACTTGAAAAACCAAAACTTGTCTATGCTGATCTGCCCCAAGAAAAGTTGTCTTTCAGTGATCAATCTTTTTTGCTCAATAAATGGGGCTGGGCGGTCAGAACTCCCAATGAACCTGCAAGCGCCTACCTTCAAGAATTTCGTGCTCATAGTGCCAGTTTTTATGGTGGTAACGGCATGAATGGGAATATTGGCGACGGCCGCACCTCTGTTGAAGGAGACGAAAATTTCAAAGGCATCGGTCCGACCGGAATGGTAAATCCCCACACCGAAGAAGGTCATAATAGCGGCACCTTAAAAATTGATCACGCGGTCTTAGAAGCCGTTTGGAGTAAGTTACTTGATTTAGAGCTTCCCTACGGCGCCAACCGAGTGCGTGGCATTCTGGGCACCAACACCATTGAAGACCGAGACGGATATCCCGGTCTGCGAGTTATCATCGTCCGCGACGATTTTTTGCGACCAGCCCATTTTATTACCAATGAAACTTCAGCCAAAGTGGACCGCACACAAGCTGATAACGAGCGCGTTCGTCTTGCTATTTTAAACCTTCCCGAGGCCCTGCCGCAAGCAGCGAACACGGTCCGACCTATCAATCGCTCAACAAAATTAAATTTAGGCTTGCGGGAATTTATCGACCGTTTCGCGATCCAAACAGCTTATGCCTGGAGCCACAGTATGTATCACGGTGCCATGAGCCCCTCAAACGTCACCTTAGCCGGTGGCGCCGCAGACTTTGGAACTTTTCAAGCTTTAGGTGGCTACCCGTCAGTCCAGCTTCTTTGTGATTGCGCTCCGAATGGCGATTTTAGCGAAGAACTGCAAGTCTTAAAAGAATTCCACGAAGCTTTAGCTGCCCATGCACCCGCTGCATGGCAACCAGCCATTGGAACTTTTTCCGATTGGACCCAGCGCTTTAAACAAAGTTACCAGCAAAGGGCTGCTAAAGAAATGTTGCTATTAAGTGGTGCTTTCCCAGAGCTGGTTGATCGCTTAGAAAAAACTTCTGAAGCAAAAAATTTATCGCAGACGCTGCTTCAATTAGCAAAGGCCGGAAACGAAGAAATCCTGCAAACTTGGATTAAGCCTTTAACTTTTGAAAGTGGCACTTACAGTCTTCCACGAATATTAGAAGCCTTAGCCAAAACAAACTTGAATGAACGCGACCTTGAGCAAGCGCTACAATCAGAAATCGCCGACACCATATTACGAAGTCAGCTGGCAAAAGCTTATAATGAGTATTACAAAAAAATGAATATCTTATCTTTAAATCAAGGCATTAAAATTGAAAATTCTCAAGCGTACCGGTTGGAAGCTGTCAAAATTCGCAATCAAAAAATGACGGACCTTTTTCGAACTGCAAAGTTACAAAAGCAGCTGAACTCAGTGGTTAAAAATTATACGAAAAATGGCGACCCAGCAGTCATCCGTCGCTTTATCGAACAAAAAGTAAATGTCTCGCGCAGAAATTTTAAAGATGCAGCCCCCTTCACCGTCGTCAGCCAACAAACGCTGAACGAAAACACCGGACGCATCACCCGCAAAGTGTATAACGCAAGACTTGGACGCTTCACAAAAGAACAAAGCATCGAAGTCACGCCGCTAGAAACATCCTTGCGGCAAGAAACAAACGCCTACCGCCACTTAACATGCGAAGGCGTTTTTTTGGCGATTTAAAAACCATCAACATCTTGATTTTTTAAAACGCCAATTATACTTTAAACCATCACCTTAAAAAGGTGATGTCGGCGTGTGGCGCAGCCTGGTAGCGCACTTGCTTGGGGTGCTCGGGGTCGCAGATTCAAATTCTGTCACGCCGACCAATTCAAACCCTTGTAAACTTTAGAAACTGCCCCACTTAAGTGTGCTTGGATTAACTCGCGCGTCGAAAAAGATCAGTTTTTCTAGATGCTTGCCTTCTCCTTGCGACCTTACGAAT
>JAYTOY010000084.1:0-100093 GCA_043747555.1 Pseudobdellovibrionaceae bacterium
TACCCATGGCCCACTCCGTGTTAAAGTTTTAACAAGCACACCTTACACGATGTGTCCCGTTTTTCAAACTGTCTGCTTTATATACGGGGTCAGTAGGCCACACTCAGTAAAACGATTCTGTCGAATCAATTCCAAGTGAGTTCTAAATTTCTCAAGTCTTCGTTTCTCTTTCTTCGGATTGCCCTTCGCGTAGGCCTCACACAAATAAGCCTCATTCATGATTCCCACGGGTAGTCGCAATTGAACTTTGCCATTTCCCACCTGATGCCACTTCAGTTTATAGCCATCGGGAATTCTGGCTCCTGATGACTCCGCTATTGACCAAAATTTTGAATTCGAAAACTTTGGGTCATTCGGGTAGTTCTTTAGCAGCAATACGTTCTGTCGTTAGGTTAACCGCTCGCCCTTCTTTCGTAAGTTGGCAGCCTCATCCATTACACTTTGCCCCCAGAGCAATTATAATTTTGTGAATTCCAGTAGAAATCAGTAGAAGTCGCAGCGTTCTAAGTGATTGAATTGTTTAAAATTTGCCAATGGTATCATAAACTTAGAACGAGCCCGTTACGGACGCCTCTCACTAGCATTTTCGCTAGGCGAAAATAACCGCGGTATTCAGAATACCGTTACCTGCATTTCGAATACAGAGGGGGAGCCGTAAACCTCGCCAAAAACTGGATTTATACCACGCTTTAGCAGGCGGGCCCTTGATACTTGGGCTTAACAAATGCAAAATAAACCTATGAGATTTATTTGGGACCCGCTGAAGGCACGCATAAATAATAAAAAGCATCGAGTTTCTTTTGAAGAGGCTTTGACCGTTTTTATGGACCCACAGGCCCTACGAATTTTTGACCCCGATCACTCAGTGCTTGAAGAACGCTGGGTGCTATTAGGCTTAAGTTCTATTCATCGATATTTAGTTGTGATCCACGTTGAAAAAGACGAAGACGTTTTTCGACTAGTCTCGGCTCGAAAAGCTAACAAGGGCGAAATTAAAAAATATCTGGAGAATTTATGAGAAAAAGCTATGACTTTACAAAAGCTGAAAAGAATCCTTACTACAAAAAAATCAAAGGAAAAAAAATTCGTTTTGATGAAGAAGTTTCTTTTGAACTGAAAGATCTTATCAAGCTTGAAAAAAAATCGAAAAGCAAAAAAAAGCTCAGTGATGTTATCAGGGACCTTGAAAAACGTCTTAAGACACTCGAAGCCAAAACCAAATGATATCAGTCAATTTACCTGCCTGAAACGAGTCACACTGCGCTTGTTCTCCGATTTAATATCGCTGAGCCAAATAACTGCGGTGATCCCCATCAAGCAAGAAGTACTTCCGTACAAATTGTTCGCAAGTCAAAACTTTCAGATGGCTCAAGTGAAGATGTCGTCGTTTCTGATATTCAATCAACTAGGAATCCTATGTGTCCAAAGAGCGACCCAAAGTTAGAAATTTCCTGGCAACAAATTAAATTCTCTTGTCAGTATTTTGGTTCAGAAGGAACGACATCATCTCCATTTTCCGCAAGGTCAAGCTTGCCCCTACCAAATTTCTCTCTAAAGAAAATGACTCTCCTCACTTAACTGTAGTTAAAAACAACTTTTCCAAAGAATCAGTAGGTTAAGTAGTTTTGGGTGCAAACAATTTTAAATTCTTTAAAACTTACACCCGAAAAGTTCAATCATTTTAAGAAGCCTTTTCAATCGGGGTCAAAGTCAGTTTAAAACCCATCGTTTTCAAAATAGACGCCAAAGTATCAATCGTAGGATTTCCTTTTTCACCGAGGGCTTTATAAATCGTCGCCGTAGAAATTCCTGCTTCTTTGGCGATGTCTTCCATGGACATATCAAAGGCTTGGGAAACCCGGCGAAGTGAAAGCAAGAAAGCAGGAGGAAAGTCCGCATTTTCTTCCAAAGAAGTTTTGAGATATTCAAAGGCCTCTTTTTTATTTTTTTTCAGTCGCGCCATCATCCAGTCATCATATTTAACGGATGGCTTGGAAGAGGCAGTTTTAGACTTCGCCTGTTTTTTTGTAGTCGTTTTTTTATTCATAACTTTTCCAATCCTTTAAATACAATTTTGCTTTTTCAATATCCTTGCTTTGAGTACGCTTATCTCCGCCGACCAAGAGCAACAAAATCTTTTGCCCCTGGATTGAGAAATACACCCGAAAGCCTGGTCCGTAATCAATCCGAAATTCAAAGACATCCACGCCAAGTCCCTTGAAGATGCCATTACACCTACCAAAACTGACTGTCGGATCATTTTGGGGCGTCTATTGACTCGACGTCTGTTGTGATCTGGTACAGCGTTCGTATGTCTATGAAAACTGAACGATTAAATTAAAACAGTCAAAAAATAAGTGATTCTTTGGACACTGAGGGGCGGTGAAAGGTGATTCAATGCGATTTGAACTGGTCGAAGTTTTGCTGCATTAAAAGTCATGGGAGTGACGGCAAACGACAAGGGGGAACGTATGGGTCTAATTCGCAACATATTTTGGGTTGGAATTGCATTGCTATTTTCTTGCTCAGACCAATCGCTTAAATTTGATGCCAGCAAAGAGTCGACATCCTTACTTTCGTTACAGAGCGCGAACTCAAGTTCTGAAACTTCTTCTTCCACTACATCTACTTCCGCGTCCGAACCTGCTGACCCGCCGCCCATCACCCTTGGGAGCTATCCGTGGATTATCATAACTAAAGTGTCAAAATCGCAAGATAAGGCGACGACGATGGTCGAAGGCCTGGTTTTGGATCTAGATGAGCCTCCCGGAATTCCTACCAAGTTCGGTTACTTGAGAGTCGGTAACAAAAACAGTACGGTCACCTACCCCATCAAAGTCGAAGATCGAGCCACAGGAAAAATTTCATTTAAAATTCCAACAACGGTCTATAATGATGCAAACTCAAAAAAATTGACTGCAGTGATGACTGGTCCGGGCTACACAAGCATCGACTTTCCGGTCTGCTATAAATAAGCCCGAGTCGACTTTTGGAGAAAAACTTTAACCTGCCCTAAAGCTGCTTAAAAGTTTTTCTTTTTGATCGGCACTGAGATTTGCAAACAAAATTCCGTGTCGAAATCCATTTTTATTCGGATGACCCCATTTTACCACGCCCGATACCGAGGTAATGCCGTTGCTTTCGCAAAGCGCTTGTAATTTTCCATCGGCTGAAGAAAATGTAAACGACATTACAGTTCCTTTGCCAAAATAATTTTCCACCTGAATGGATATCCCTGAGAGCGAAAAATCCAGAATTGCACCACTGCCATGATTGGTTTTAAATTTGAATTCAAAGGTAGGGTCCACGGGGAAACGCTCTTCTTTTCGTTTTAAGCCAGCGACATTGCGATAACGGGACATTGCCTCATTCAAAGTTTGAGGATTATCGTGGAGTGGATTGTGTTCGTAAGCCTCACCTAGCTCTTCATGATATTTGATTGGAATTTTCTTTTTAGTATAGCTTTTATCGACTTCCGTTTTGAGACCTAGGAAATCCCAAGTCGCGGCACCGATCATCACTCGATAAATTTCACAAGCACTCTCAAGTCGTTGGGCATAATTCACACTATGCCCAATCACGGTAAAGTCGATGCGGCGGGTCCCACCAAGATCTCCGATATAAACATCTCCGGTGTTAATGCCGATTCGAAGCGGAAAAAAAGGTGTGGTCATTGGACTGCTTAAGTTGCGCTGAACCGCGGCCTTCTGAATCTGGATCGCGCAGTCCAATGCCTGCTTTGCATGCAGATGATCGCTGGTCATGTGCTCATCGTACTGATAACCGAAATAACAGAGCAAGCCATCGCCCAATGATTTATCAACAAGGCCGCCAAATTCGTGAACAATATCAGAAATCTCACCGAGAAGACTTCGCAGTTGGCGAAAAACGATTTCAGGTTTTTCCTCCTCAGCGGTCATCGAAAAACCGACAATATCGATAAACATCACAGTTAGAACCTGGCTTTTCGGTTCTAACCAAGAAGCGATTTTTTTATTGAGCAAAGATTTGAGTTTATCGGGTCCAATGATTCCTTCCAATGAAAAGCGCAAATGCCGTGAGCGTAATTCCGAGGCACGAACTCGCTCTGAATATATTAAAAGACTGGTGCTGATCAGTCCGATGGCTGGGAAAGCCCAGGGCAGGAGCAAGTTATAAAAACAAAATCCAACGATTCCATTTGCGACCAAAAACAGTTCCCAGAAAATAAGAGCGCTAGCAAAGTACAAGGGATTGAGGGTAACGGCTAAAGCCATGCCCAGAAAACAAAAGGCCAAGGTTAAGACAATCTCACCACCGACCGATTTAAGCCACGTTCCCCCTAAAACACTGTTCACGACTTCTGCCATTATAAAACCACCGGGCATCGTTCCAGATGGGGTGGCTTTGAAGGCTGTTGCTCCCTGGACCATATCGGCAAGAATGAGAACAATATCATTTGAAGTGATCTCGTCGAGAGGAAGACCCTGTCGAGCTTTTCGCAGTGAAGTGACTAAGCTATGAGTGCGCTTCCAATATTCTTCGGACGGCGCCAGATTGACAAGAATTTGCCCCTTTGTGTTTACCGGAATCGGGTGTGAGTTAAATTGCAGGACGCCTTCTTTCGCCGATAAGATCCCAGGCAAATTAAAACTCCAAAATGGCATAATCTGATGTTCTTTCGCCATAATCAAAGGTTTGATATAACCGAAACCATCGTAATTGGTGTGACCAATGTGACTAAAGGCTTTCAGGAGCATGGGCTCGGGCCCATAAAAAAATCCTGGTGTCTCTTTGAGCCAGGTTAAAGAACTCGTGTCAAAGTCGATAGGGCTCGTTTTGATATCACTGAAACCCCTGATAGGACTCGACACAAAAAAAGCGCCAACTGAAATGGGGCGGGTTATGCCTATTTGAGCAGCCAGTGCGTTCATGGCTTTGAGATCGCGACTGATGGGCAGTGGAAATGTTTTATCAATAAAAATAGCCTGAGGACGGGACTTTGCCAGTGCTTTAAATAATAAAGTCCATTCTTCGACAGGGATAGTTTCAACGCCGATGTCAGCCATTGTTTTGTGGTCAACCGCATAAATTTTAATCCGAGGATCCAACTCAGGGAATAGCCCGGCTCGATTTCGAATACTGAAAATTAAAGGATGAACGATTTGATTATAAATGAAATCTGAACCACCCAAAAAATAAAGGGCTGACAAAATAAAATAGCAAGACATCATTAATAAAAAAGATTTTTTCCACGTGATATTGGGAGCCGAGTACCAGCTTTTTGGTTCCCAATTTTTTTTCAAAGATTGGCTCATGCTTCAATTGAACAATACTTCTGGAGAGACCCGCAAGGAAAATTTCGAAGATATTGAAACGAGGGTAAGATCAGACTCCCTGGGTTGGGTGTCCAAAACAAATCGGCCATCAGGCACAATTTTTAAAATGTGAGATGGAATTGCGATGTGCTCTCTTTGAGTCATCTTGATGCCAAATCATCAGTTAAGTAACATAGTAAAAAGATTTAATCGCTTCAGATAAAGACACATTTAGATAATAGGTAAATTAATATGATTTAATGTAATAAGATTACCGATAGGAGTAGTCATGCGCTTGGGTTATCCAATAAAAAAAGGATGGGGTTATTAAAAAACATATCTTACTTCTAATTATATATTCAGTTCTAAATACAACATTTGCTTTAGCTCAGACTTCAACAGATCCATTTGTTGAGGTTAAGGCTATTAACTATTCAGCCATGAGTGGCCTGGTTAAAGATCCAAATGGCTATTTAACATATTTTGACAACAATAATTACGTCGCATTCAAAGGTCTTAACTTTGGTATATTTGGTTCAAGTTCATTGTCATTATCTGTAGCTGTATCAGCTGGTAAGGCAAACCAAACTATAGATATACGCCTTGGCTCTACAACAGGAATCTCAATCGGCAAATTAATAGTTGCGGAGACCGGTTCTTGGACAACGTTTACGAATCAACGTGTTAGATTAAATCAAAAAATTACTGGTACAAAAGATATCTACTTTGTTGGTGTTGGTAGTGAAGGAATTGCTAATTTTAAAGCTTTTAAATTTGTAAAAATAGCGCCACCGTCTATTTCATTCACCTCAGTGCCAGCAAATAATTCGACATTAACGATAGTTAAAATTGATTTTCGGGTAGTAACGAGTTCAGCAAGTAGGCAAATCCAGTGTGCATATGATTCGACGACATTTAAAGATTGTACAAGTCCTGTAGAAGTTGTTTCGCCTGTTGGGCTCCACAAATTTCAAGTTAAGGCCGTTGATTTGACAAATAATTTGACAACAACTGCGTCTTATTCATGGGCAATTTCACGAGGTGACTTGCCGTATATTAATCTTTCGCTTGCGCCCCCTCCTGAAGTTGGAACTTCTTTGCTTAAGGTTAGTCCTACGACTGAAATACCACCAGTTGGTATTGGCGCCGCTTCATTTCGAATCGAATGTGGTTTTTCACACATGGCAAATAATGATCCTATTGTTTTTCCCGGAAAAACAGGAGCCTCTCATCATCATACATTTTTCGGTAATACCAGCACAAATGCATTTTCAACAAATGCCTCAATAGCGAGGGCCGGGAATACGACATGTAACGGTGGTATAATGAACAGATCTTCCTATTGGGTTCCTTCCATGATTGATACTGCAAGGGGTGCTCCAATTAAGCCACTCTATATATTGGTCTATTACAAAACGCCAAACCCAGCAAAAGTAACTGTACCTCCACCTGGATTAAGAATGATTGTTTCTGGATCAACAAATACAACTGGCCCCTCGGGACCAAACGATAGAAAAAATCGTTACACCTGTAATCAAGTTTATGAAACAAGACAAGAGTATATTCCAAATTGTCTAGCCGGCGAAACTCTTGACTGGATGCTTGTTTTTCCTGATTGCTGGAATGGTATAAATCTAGATTCAGCAGACCATAAAAGCCACATGGCATTTTCAAGAGATGGAGTTTGTCCAACAACCCACCCAGTCTTAATTCCTCAGGTATCCTACAATGTGCATTATCCTGTTGGTTCTAGTGGAACTTCAAAGTGGAGACTGGCAAGTGATCACTACCCTGCAACAAGCCCTGGGGGATATTCCGGTCATGGTGATTGGATGAATGGCTGGGACCCTATCTTTATGAAGGGTTTTGTAAAAAACTGCCTGCAAGCAAATAAAGACTGTCATGCACATTTACTCGGTGATGGACGAATGTTCTATAAATAATTGCTTTCGTGTTAAAGCAGATCTCCCATTAAGACTTAAAGTGAAGGACCAAGGACCGCAAGAATTCGGTCAAGCAGCTTCGCTTCTGTCACTGGTTTTGCGATATGCATTTCAAAACCGGCGTCGAGGGCAGCTTTGACTTCCTCGTCCCTTGCATAAGCCGTCAGTGCGATTGCAGGAACTTTATGGATGGGCTCTGCAACCTTGGCTCTTAAAGTTCTGATAAAAGAAAGTCCATCTTGTTCGGGCATTCCAATATCACATAAAATAAGATCAAAAGATTTTTGCGCAAGCTCTTGAAGCGCACCGTTCGCTGAGCTTGCCATGGCGACTTGCGCGCCCCATTTTTGCAAACGGCGATTCAGCAGATATAAAATATCAGCTGAATCATCAACAGCAAGAATTTTAAAGCCCTCGAGAGGTCGGCTGCTGACTTGATTCACAGAATGAGTTGCAGGTTTTTTTGCAGTGCCATCGACAAGAAGCTTAGGATCTGCCAACGGCAGGATCAAAGTGAATGAAGCGCCATGATCACGGCCCTGGCTTTCCACTTCAATGCGACCGCCTTGTCGCTGCACTAGATACCTAGATATTCCTAGGCCTAAGCCAAGGCCGCCGTATTTGCGGGTGGTCGTTCCATCTTCCTGGCGAAAGGCATCAAAAACATGGGGTAAAAAATCAGCGGGAATGCCAATTCCGGTATCAGAAACTTTAATCAACGCGTCCTGCGAAGTTTTTGTGAGAGTGACTGTGATAGTCCCTCCATGCGGGGTAAACTTGATCGAATTATTTATTAAATTTTGCAGAACCTGAGACAATCTAATGTCATCGCCCAGGATTGTCGCATCGGAAGCAAGGTTTGAAATTTTAAGGTCAATGCCTTTTCTATGAGCCGCAGATTCGGAATTCATTGCAACAGATTTAATGATCGTATCCAGTCGCAGCGGAATAAGTTCAACAGGCAATTTACCAGCCGTGATTCGTGAAATATCAATTAAATCATCAATTAATTTTATTTGAATTCGACTGTTCCGTTCCAACATCTCAAGCGCCGAAGACAAGGTTTTTTCATCAGGTTCATTTTGCAAAATTTCAACCCATCCAAGGATCACATTCATGGGTGTTCTTAGCTCGTGGGATAAAGTGGCTAAAAATTCATCTTTTGCTTTATTAGCAGATTGAGCTTCATTTAATAATCTTGTTCGCTCGGCCGCTTGCGCCGCTCGGCGAGCGACTTCCTCCATAAACGGAATGTCCTCTGCAGAATAGTGCCGATCTGTTTCTGAAAAAATGAGAGTGATGGTACCAATATTTTGACCATTCACTTTTAATGGAACGCAGACATAAGATTTTAAAGAAAGTTCCTTAAGAATCCTATGATGTTCATCATTATAAGCAGTGGCAGCCAATATCTTGGGCGTGATTTCAAAAAGAAATTCAGATTGGCCAGTTTTTTTAACATGAATGGGGCCATGCAAGGCTTCAGGGTTCGGCGGAAACTGATTTATTAATTTCCAAGCTAGTTGAATCTTATCTTTATTGGCGTGTGCGACAGCGACCTTTTCAGACTTACCATTCTCGTTAAATATGTCAAAGACACACCAATCAGCGATCGTAGGAATACACAAATCCGCAATATGTTGAAGTGTCGCTATGTAGTCAGTGGAAGACGACAAAATCAAACTGGCGTCGGCTAAGAAGCGATGCCGAGCGTCAGACAATTGAAGCTTGCGGGTGCGTTCTTCGATCCTTGCTTCCATTTCAGCAAAAAGATTTGCGGCTGTTTCTTCAGCCATTTTTCGGCGTATAAAATGATTCAGATAAGATCCGATATCATCTAATAAAATTAAAACATTTTGTTGTGGTTGTGAAACAGAGGAACTAAAAAATTCGATGAGTCCAAAAAAATCTGGGCCACTGCCAATGGGGAAGGCAACAGCTGTTTGAAGGTCAAGTTTTTTAAACAGATCATGTCTTAGAAATCTTGGATCCGACTGAATATCCCGATACCAGGCAGCCTGACTGTCCCAGTTTAATCCCGGAAGACCTCGTTCTTTTTTTATTGTGTGAGTGGCATTCACTTCAATAATCAGTGCGGCATCTTCTGCGGATTTTGACCAGGTCTGCTTGGCTACCAGCGAATCCGCGCTTTTATCATAGGCCCAAAAGTTGGCCACTTTGTAACCCATTAACTGACACAAGGTGAGCATGGTCTGATCAATGACTTCATCGATTCCGATAGATTGTAACATGATACGGCTGATTTCAACTCGAGCCATCTGCAGGCGCCTTGCCCAGACCCGTTCTGAAACATCACGAATAATGGCCGTAAAATAAACAGCCCCTGCTAAATCCCATTTTGAAAGGGAAAGCTCAATGGGAAACTCGCTGCCATCTTTGCGAAGTGCTTCAAGCTCAACGGGTCGTCCGACCACTCTTTGTTCGCCACCGCTGACAACGCGTTTCATGCCAGCCACATGAGCCATACGAAAGCGATCAGGCATTATGGCGGTCAGCTTCATTCCCGTGGCTTCAGGGGCACTGTATCCAAAAATAGATTCAGCCGCTCGATTCCACATCAAAATATTTCCAGAACCGTCGCAGGTAATAATGGCGTCACTGGCCGATTGGGTCAGGGCACGAAATTTTTCATCAGAATCTTTCAGTGCGGAATTAAGAATTCCTAAATCTTGATTTCGAATACGCAGCTCTTTGTTCAAGGCTGAAAGCACGACATTCCCAGCTTGAAGTTCTTGATTTTGCGCAATGATTTCTTCGTGGGCACTCTTTAATTCTTTGCTAGTGGCTTGCTGTTGTTTAATGACAGAGTGGAGGCGCTCACGAGTCGCAATAAGTTCTTGCTCGGGTTGTTTGCGCTGATCTCTGGTCAGTAAAGTCTTTCTGATTATTTCCGTAGGCAGCAGGGTTTCATCGGGAACCTGACCTTGAATCGATTTTTTTGATCTTGCAAAAAAGCGAGAGGATTGATTCATTTGCCTGAAGATAATTCCGCCATGCTCTAGAATGGAATTCAGTCCAAGAGTTCCATCAGAATCAGTTCCAGAAAACAAAATACCAGCTACTTTATCGCCAAATTCCTCTGCTAAGCTGCAAAACAAGGAGTTCTTGGGCCGCGGATCTTTTTGTTTCCCTGACTTTACTGCCCTAAGCTGAACTTGGCCATTTTCAATTTTGGCTAAAAAGCCAGATGGTATTATCAGAATATAATTTTCTTGAAAGTTTGAACCGTGTTTAGCAAGTTCAACGGTTAATCCGAAAGATCGGCACTCTTTCGCCAAAGTTTGAAAAAGATGGTTTTCAGGGGAACTTGAGCACTGTTGAACTACAAAACTTATTCCAGCATTCTTTGGACAGGCACTGAATAATTCCAGCAGAGGGTTTAATCCCTGAGACGTGCATCCAATGCCGATATAAGTTGTCCTTACGCTCTCATCCACAGGCCATGGCCTTCCTCAATTTACCCGAAATAATTTATTAGTAACGCCCCTTAGCAATTTAATCCTTTCAAATTAGGATGCAAGATTTTATGATGAGGTATTCTTGATGAATTTGTCACAATATCAGTTATATAGAGATGTTTCCTAACCTATTTGATTTAATGGTTGAAAATAGGTAAATTAAGGCACCTGAGCTGCTCCTAAGTAGCATGAACTGGCTTCAACAAGGACTTTGTAAAATGAGCTCGGATCCACAAAATTTAAAGCGCCAAAAAGTTGCAGAAATCTTAGGCAATTTAAAAGGCAATATTTTGCAAGAATGGGAAGCGCAGTGCCGGGAAAAAGTCATCGCTGCTCGTATGCAAAATCCATTGGCACTTCGCGATTCGCTACCGAAATTTTTTGACCAACTGGTGGTTACCTTAAAATCTGCCGACCCTCAGGATCATGTCGAGACAAATGCTGAAGTGGCTCGGGAACACGGCGAAGACCGCGCTCAGCAGCCGGAATACACTCTTGAATCTGTGATTTTTGAATATCATATTTTTCGCGCGATCATTATTAAGAAAATGGAACCTGAGGGCACGATGGATTCAGAATCGCGACGTGTGATTCATGAGTTTATCGATCGAGGTATCGGAAGCGCCGCCAGCACGTATGCACAATTAGAAATGGATCGGCAAACCATTCAAGCGAAAGAATTTGAAGATGCCAAGATTGAAGCAGAACGTTCTAATCAAGCCAAGTCCGCTTTTTTAGCCAATATGTCCCACGAAATTCGCACGCCCATCGGAGCTATTATGGGATTTGTTGAATTGCTGAAAGATGCGGAATTGTCGGCAGAAGATGTTTTGCAGTATCATACGATCATTGATCGGAATTCGCGCCATCTTTTAAGAATTATCGATGATATTTTAGATCTTGCAAAAGTCGAGGCCGGCAAAGTTCAAATCGAAAAAATTGAATTTTCTTTGGTCGAGTTTCTGGCAGAATTTTCATCTTTAGCGGGAATGAAGGCGCGAGAAAATGGAATTATTTTTGAATTCGTACCAGAGACTTTGCTGCCAGAATTTATAATTTCTGACCCGACCAGGGTTCGTCAAATTCTTTCAAACATCGTTGGAAACGCAATTAAATTCACTGAAAAAGGAAAAGTTATATTCAGCGTGAGTTGTACTGATAAAGAACTTCGATTTAAAGTAAAAGACACGGGACGGGGAATTTCAAATGATCAAAGAAAGCAACTTTTTCAAGCTTTTGCGCAAGCCGATTCTTCGACGACTCGAAAATTCGGCGGTACAGGTTTAGGTCTTGTCCTGACTAAAAAATTAAGTCAGGCCTTGGGCGGAGACTTCGACCTTATCGAAAGTGAAATTGATAAAGGAAGCACTTTTGAATCTCATATTCTTGTTGGCATTCCTGCGCAGGCCAAGCTTGTGCCGATTTTAAAACTAGAAATTGATGCTCCTTCAAACCCGAATATTGAAGTGATGCCAGCCAATCTAAAAAGGATGAAAATTCTTTTGGTCGAAGACTCACCAGACAACCAGTTTTTAATTCAGAAAATGTTGGTTAAAACCGGGGCTCAGATTCTGACAGTCAACGACGGATCCGAGGGAATCAAGGCCGCCCTAGCTCATCAGTACGATGTTATTTTGATGGATATTCAAATGCCTGTGATGGATGGGCACGAAGCCGTTCGAACTTTGCGGGCTAAAGGATATTCAAGGCCCATCGTTGCTCTGACAGCGCATGCAATGAAGGAAGAACGTGAACGGGCTGTTCTTTCTGGCTTTTCACACTTTTTGACAAAACCCATCCACCGTAAAAACCTTATTGATCTTCTTGTCCTTCTCCATGATCGACTTTAAGTAAAAATATTTTGGCACTGCTGGGCAGACCTGGTTTGGATTTTATCAGCGACAGCTTTAGCGATGTCGCTGACTCTTGTTGCGATTGTAACCACTGAGCCTTTAACATCACCGAAATGCAATCGCACGTATCCTGTCACCAAGGGCGAAACTGTGATTCGAAAAACACGAGCTGCATTTTTTCAAGGTCGGGTTCGGTCTCAATTTCATAAGAAAAACTTTCCGAAACTTTTAGTTTCAAAATATTACCCAGGTTTTCGGTAACGACTTCGGAAACTGAATCTTGAATTATTTCGTCGGGACTTGATTCTTCAAAAGCGAGCGGCGCAGCTCCCAAGAGAACGGCCATCAATGTTAAGCCAGCCCATCGCGATAATGTATGGTCAAATCGGTTTTGACTAAAAATTTGTCGCAGGAACATTTTCCACCTCAAAAAACGAACTCAGTGGGGTTTGTTCTCCAATTGAATAGATTTAAACCTATTCAGGGGGTATCCATGCAAAAGCCGCCCCTAGGATTTGGGTCAGTTAATGCGTTGCTCAGACTTTTTAACAGGTATAAAATTGACACTTTCCCACGGCCCCCTTAGTTAAAGTTTGAGCTTTTCAACCGGGGGGATTCAAAATGCGTTTAATCATTGTTTGTCTGTTCGCTTTAAATTCAAATTTTGCCTTTGCCGACCTCGCTTTTGATAAGGACGTTCCTGCAACGTTAGAAAATCAGATTCGTGGTGATTTGGATATGGTTTCAAGCCTTCAAGGTGCAACAGCCACCCCTATTTACCAAAATATTTTTCAAGCTAAAACATTGGCCGGCAATTCATTAAATAATTTTTTTAATCAAAGGATTACAGATTTTGGAATGGATGATTGTGGCGGTGGAGGCAGTGTTGCAGCCTGTGTAATACCCTGGAATTCTACAAGCAAAATGTGGGTCACTCCAAACTATGTGAAATTCAATGCCCCTCAACTTTTCCGCGTGAGTATTATTTTTCATGAGTCTCGGCATACCGAAATTAAAAACAATTTTTTTAGCCACGCCATTTGCCCAGTGCCCTATCAAGATGAAAATGGTCGGGACATCGTAGGAATTATTTCAGGAAAGCCAATGGCAGGATTAGCTGCTTGTGATGAGCGAACGAATGGTGCCTATGGTCTGCAAGCAGTACTTTTGAAAAATATCGAGCTTGTCTGTACCAGTTGCACAGAAAAAGTTCGTCAAGATGGTCAGCTTTTTGGTGACGATGCCCTAAATCGCATCAGCGATTTACAAAGCCGTAAAGTTTTAACGGATGACCTTAAATAAAAAAAATTTTTTTTTCTGTAGTCTTGCTTTAGGAATGGCAGCCTTAGGGTGGAAATTTTTTTGCCAAGGGACGGCTCCTATGGTGTCTTTATCCAAAGAAATAAATGGGGCCAACGATTTTGATATTCCTGGGGCGCAGACAACGGCCGTTGGACCGAAAGTTTCTCTATCCGAATTAACTGCTCATCAAATTCAAGTTCTAGAGCAGATATTTGAATCTAAGAATGATAACGACCCAAGAATGGATTCCGAGCTTAAAGAACTCACTTCTGAAGCCAAAAATGCTTTAAAAGAAAAATACACTTCTTTGCCCGAAAACCAAAGAAACGCTCGTGGCACGATTGTGTTTTTAATAGGTCGAAATTTAACAGGCCCTGCAGACTACCAATTTTTAAAACAAGTCCTCAGTGAGCCTCCATGCCTAGGCTTAGTTGATTGCGCCCAACCAATGAGTGCACAGAGCTCGGGCGGTCATGAAGATACCGGTGGCATAGGGGTGGTCCTTGATTACCCTCAAATGGCTGCATTGAAAGCGATAGAAAAACATCCTGCCCAAAATGAATTATTAAAAAGCTTTCAAGGTGAAGCTCTGCAGGCCGGAAGGGCATTTAGGTCCGTGAAAGTTTCAGAAGCTGCTGAGGTTATTGCTCGGAAGCTCAGATAAAGTTCCAGCATCCTGTTGATCATAGAAAAAATCTAACTGTTGCTCGCGAATCGCCGTAAAAATACTTTCTTGATTTAAATCCGAATAAATTTTTGTCTTCCAAGAAGAAAGATGTTTCATATGGTGAAAATCGCTGGAAGCAATCAAAGGAAAACCTGAGGTTAAAATTTCAGGGCAGATTGTTTTTCGGTGATTCACTTCCCAAGCATCGATCAATGAGGTCAATTCGTCTTTGCGAGACCACAATTCGTAGGTTTGAAATTCAAAATCACCAGTGCCAAAAGGATGAGCTGCAATCGTTAGGGCGTTAGACGCTTTTGCAGCGCTTAGAACTTCATCAACCGATAAATCAGGAGAAATAAATTCATCCATTCCTAGCACTAGCATATGGGCGGACCGATTATTATTGAGGGAATTTTTCGTGATCTCAAAACCTGGGATCATAAGCATGCCATACTGTTCAAGCGCGCGATGCCCTTCTTCCTTTAATGTTTTCATATAAGTAGGAAAGGTACTTTGAGTCAGGCTGTAATTCATCTTTCTGGCGACTTGTCCAAGCCAGCTTTTTTTCTCGCAGATATGATCGGTGATGGCAATGGCATTAAAACCTAGGCCGCCAAAAAGATCGACAATTTCGGCAACTGAAAATCGCCCATCGCTAAAGTTACTATGAATATGCAGGTCAGCTTTAATTATATGTTTCATATTTCCTTGTTGGGTTCGAAGCTCGACGACACCACTGCGACCAATAGGCACAGTCAGCGATTGAATCTTTGACCGAGACGGGTGGATGAAATTCAATCTCAGCGTGAATTTCTTGAAGGCCAGCCAACTGATAAAGGTGAACTGGAAAAAAATCTTTTTCAACATAGGCTGCTGAGCGAATAGGGGAATAAGAAATTCTGAAAGGTTGAATCAGAATATTATTTTCTAAAGCAATTTCAAAGCCTCCCTTTTTCCACGATTTTAGCTCATTCAAACAAGTTGTTCCTGAGGGAAAAATAACGACACGTTGTTTATTTTTTAAGGACTCAACGATAGCCTGTCTGGCCGAAGCTCTAGACCCACTGTTTTCACGATGTACAAAAATTGTTTGTGCTGCAACAGCCGCGTTGCCAAAGACCGGCCAGCTTGCAATTTCTTTTTTCGCGACAAAAGAAAAATCAGGATTGGCTTTCAGAAGAAGAACAATATCTAAATAACTGATATGATTGCCGACCAAAAGTAGAGGTTTGGTATCGGCCATCATACCAATAATATTTAAGTCAATTTTTAAAAGTCGAAGCATAGTTTCAGCCCAAACTGATTTGACAGCTAAGACCTGGGCAGCATCTTTTTTAGCTGCAAGCAGGGCTTGATATGTTTCCGAAAAGACTTGGACAGAAGTTTTTAACGAATCGATCTTTATCATAAAGAAAGTCTACCGTAATTTTTTTAGAAGTTTTTTTTGGATTGTGTTAGGACGGGTGCCCTAACACAATCTTGACAAGACTTTAAAAAAGATCGCCGCCAAGCTAACCATAAGTTCGATCGGTCGATCTTTAAGGAGGTATCTGATGAGAGCATTCGTAGACCAATTCAAGCAAAGTGCAAAGTTACGTTGGAACCGAGTTCATGATTTCATCCCTCAAATAAGCCTACAAGTTGAGTTCGGTCCCTATATTTTAAAAATAGCAGATTCCGTTGATGAATTGATTGAAAGTTTTAAACTTCGCCACGAAGTCTTCCATGTCGAGTTTCAAGGGTCTAGTCCCGGCGGAATGGATTTTGATAAGTTTGACCGTTGGTTTGATCACCTGATTATTATCCACAAAGATTCTGGAAAAATCATCGGAACCTACCGCCTTAACTGTACAGATGCCTTGAAAAATTCTTACACAGCCCTGGAATTTGATCTGACTGAAATATTTAAGAGGCAAGGGCCCTTTCTTGAATTGGGTCGGGCCTGCATTCGTAAAGACCATCGAAAGGGCGCGGTCATTTCCTTACTTTGGCGAGGCATTGCCGAATATATGAACCTGACCCAAGCGCAAATTTTATTTGGCTGTTCGAGTATAAAAGTTAATAATGCTCGTAACGCCGCTTTAATTTATCGCTACTTGATAAATACTGGGGGAGTAACTGAAGACGCTTTAGCAAAGCCAACAGAAAATTTTAAAATGAAGGATTTCAGTGATTGGATTTCCTACTATAAAAACCAACTGTCGGAGGCCCAAGTGATCGAGGCAGAGGCCTTAATTCCGTCACTTCTGAAATCGTATTTGAAGCTGGGAGCAAAGGTAGCCGGTGAGCCTGCTTTTGACCAAGACTTTGATTGCATCGATTTACTGACAGTTCTTAGGAGAGAAGACCTGTGTCAGGCCCTTTCAAAGAAGTTTGCCGTTAAGTAGCAAGGCAGGCGACAAAGGAAAAATGCACCAGGAAATAGAACGGCTGACAGATCTGATTCAGAAAAATGAAAAATTGACTGGCCTTGTTCGGATTAAGAACGACGCTTCAATTGTATTTAAAAATCAAAATTTTTCGCAGTCCTCTTTTACCTTTGGTTCAATGGATCCACTGGCGCCAACTCTTATTTTAACGGGTGGAGTGCATGGCCTTGAAAGAATTGGCGCCGAGCTGTGTCTCAGCTTATTAAGAACGACGATTGAAAAGCTCATCTGGGACGAATCCTTCCGACATTTATTAACATCAATTCGATTGGTTTTTTTTCCTTTAATAAATCCAGTCGGTTATTACAATTACTCTCGGTGCAATGGGAACGGCGTCGATCTGATGCGAAATTCGCCTGTTAATGCATTAGAAAAGGTTCCATTTCTGCTGGGGGGACAGCGCTTTTCAAAACTACTGCCCTGGTATCGGGGACTAGAGGGTGTTATTGAAAAGGAAAACCAAATTCTATTTGATAAATTTTTTGAAGACTGTAAATCAAGTCGATGCATCGTTTCAATTGATTTTCACTCTGGATTTGGATTGAAAGACAGGCTGTGGTTTCCTTATTCAAAAACCCGAAAGCCTTTTGAACATTTGCCGGAAATGCATGCTTTTACAACTCTGTTTGAAAGAACTCACCCGTACCATATTTATCAAATTGAGCCTCAAAGTACTGGTTACCTTTTACATGGTGATATTTGGGATTATTTATATATGGAACAATTAAAAAACAATTCGGGTGTTTTTCTGCCACTGACCCTAGAGATGGGATCTTGGTTGTGGGTTAAAAAAAATCCATTGCAAATTATTTCTCGTACAGGACTGTTTAATCCCATGAAGGCCCACCGCACGAAGCGAATTTACCGAAGACATCATATTTTATTTGATTTCGTGCTGCGCGCACTTCATTCATTTCCAGTTTGGGCTGAACTTAATCCGGCTTTACGAAAGCAGCATGAGCAGTCGGCTCAAGGGCGCTGGTATGAAAACTAAGCGGCTCATTGGTTTGCGAGGTTTAGCTCGAGGGCGTGGCCACTGGGGAAGCTTTCCAAAAGTTTTGTCATCTGCGGATGCTGATATAGAATTAGAATTGCTGGATATTCCTGGAAATGGGACCCGTGCCAGTGAAAAACTTCCTCTGCGCCCTGAAAAAGTGATCGAAATGATTCGCGCGCAAAGCCGATGGGTAAAGCGCGATGAAAGTTTTTCTATTTTAGGGATTTCTTTGGGGGGCATGCTAGCGTTAAAATGGGCTGAGATGTATCCGAATGAAGTTTCTAAAGTTTTTGTTGTTAATTCTAGTCTGGGCCAGCTTTCGCCAATTTTTAAGCGTTTTCAAATGAAACAGATTTCAACTCTTGTAAAGGTCTTACGGGAATCTGACATTGTTGAACGAGAAAAAACGATTATAAATATGACTTCGAATAATCAAAAAGTTTGGGATGAGCATTTGGCTCCGATGGCGGCGTTTTCAAAGCAATATCAAGTCAGTCGTTTGAGCTTCCTCCGACAGCTGCTTGTGGCAGCGTCATTAAGAATTCCCAAATCCATAGAGACAGGAATCACAATTATTGGGTCACAGAATGATCGATTGGTTGATGTTTCGTGCAGTTTAAAGTTAGCCCATTATCTTAATGTAACTCCAAAGATTCATTCGTGGGCAGGGCACGACATTCCATTGGATGATCCTTTATGGCTAGCAAAGGTGATCAGCCAAGAGTTATTCGGCAACGGCTAATTCAGCGGCCTCATAATTGTAGCCAAAGGCCTGAGGGTCATCCAATGCCTGGAACAATTCTTCAGTTGTGTGGTCTTTCGGATTTAACCAGAGTTCTAAATTAGTTTCTTTCAGAGCGATGATCAGTCGGTCATGGCCTGATTCTGCGATCTCAGCCGTAGCTGGACCGGTGATCGCCGCAAATGAATAAAAATTATTTTCTGGCGAAGTGCCCCAGTGATCATACAGACAAGCAACCCACATCTGTTGTCCGTCGGGAGGATGATAGTGCAGAACTTGATTGGTTGAATCTTTTCCCGCGACATTTTCAAAAAAGCTAGTAACAACAAAAAATCCGTGGTGATGGCCAAAAATATTTTTCCAAAAACCCTCTAAGCTATCGCGACGAGCGTTGTACAGGCCATTAAATTTATAATCTATAGAAGGTGACTGACCTTCAGGTCGGCAATGGTAGCGGGCCAGTTTTATTATACGCCGGCCATTTTCAACGACAAGGATTGGGGCATAGGTCATTGGGAAGATGCGATCATCAAATCGTTGCGGCTCTGATCTTTTAAGGTTCGAAATTTTTTCTAGGTGCCATTTGATTTTCCGGCTTGAGATCCGCTTCTCCTCCAAGCTTTTTTTTGTTTCTTTCTCACCTAATTTTCGTTCGGCATCGGCCAGTCTTTTTTTTTGTTTAAAAAGTTCGACCTCAAGGGCTTCTGTTTTTTTGGACTGGTAAGTATCAATAAGACTTTTAATTTTAATTTCAAATGGCGACTGGGGTTTAGTAAAGTTGAACTCGAGAGCTTTTGATAATTTAATGGTATCGTCTGTGATTCGACGCTGAAACATAGTTTCAAAGTTTTCTTGATCGACTTTAGCGTCAAACTGCTGGCTTAATTTTTTAATATTTTGTTGGACATTGGCACTAAAACACAAAAGGCACCTCCAAAGTTTTTTTAATCCAACCAAAAAATTCCGTGGAGGTTATTTAACAGTTGCGAAGCGCCCATCCAGTACTGCCCTTTTTCACAGGCAAATCCTTTTTTTTCATAGCCTTTGCAGCCAGTATCTTGTACCAAAAAACGACACTGACCACCCTGCATCTTGCGACCGACAATGACGGCCGAGTGATTGAGTTGATCTTTGCAAAACCATTGATCATTCTTAAAGCCGCTTTTGTAGTTTGGGTCAGTCACAACATTTGAACAAAAATTAATTCCCAACGCAGTTTTAGCAGATAATAAATTATTAATTTTTTCTAAAATTTGAGCCGCTTCGGCCTGTGGTTGAAATAAGAGCTTCAGAGCTGGTAGGTCTTCTAAATTTTTAGTCTCTTTGCAAAAGGAGAGAAGAGTTTTGGTTATAAATTCTTCCTGGCTTAAGATGAAATTTCTTTCGATATCGGACACCGGGGCCAGGTCCTCAGGCTTAAGTCCCGCATTTTTTAAAAATTGACTGACTTTTTCAGCAACTTTCATCTTTGTGTCTTTCATTTGAAAAGCTCGCTGATAAAAAATCTTCAGATTCTTTAAAAGAATATCTATTCCGTAGGGCCCCAGTTTGTCAGAAACTATTTTTGCGCTGCAACTGCCAAACTGCCTAGCTGCAAAAAGGGCATGCTCTACCTTTCCGCCTGAAAATGTACTGCCAAGGTCGTTAAAATTTTCAATGGTTCTCATGGCCAGAAGTAACGGGGATGTCGTATGAGATAAATCTCTATCGCCGTAGGAAAATCGATACTGATCTATTAATGTCGCGACTGAAAAAGCATAACACATATGAGTTGTTCCTTGCGACCAACGAGGCCCCAAAGTGCTTAAATTAACTTCGCTACAAGAGAAAGAAGAATCAGAGCTAGGGCTAAGGGCAAATCCTGAAGCACCAAAAAAAACGAACCACACAAATATCAGAATAAAGGGCATTTAAGAATGCTAAACACCTTTTAAATGATTCGAAATACTAAAATATAAAGCATGACAAAGGTCGAGCTTAACATTTTATAGGGCAGAAGTTTTAAGAGCCATGCTTTGGCCTGGCTCTTAAAGGTTAATGTCGTACTGCGGAAGAAAGGGAATTAGATTTACTCGTCTTAAAACCGACTTTTTCTTTCACCGTATCAATGC
This sequence comes from Pseudobdellovibrionaceae bacterium, assembly GCA_043747555.1. Lineage (GTDB taxonomy): Bacteria > Bdellovibrionota > Bdellovibrionia > Bdellovibrionales > Bdellovibrionaceae > JAYWDA01. Next base: position 20,821 of record JAYTOY010000084.1, read on the forward strand.
CCTGATCAATCATGTCGAGGGCAGCACCCGTTTGTTTGGTCAAAATGCCACTTTTATTTAAGTATCTTAAGCCAAAGTACGCAGCTGCCCCATACAAAAGCCAGCTCATTCGAAAGCCTCGGATTAAGCTGGGTGCTATGCTCGATGCAGCGGCTGTTTTAAAATTTGAATTCATAGAAATCCTCCTTTTTGAAAGAAGATTCTGCACGATCCTTGCCATAAAGGGATCGTGTTTCATAAGATTTTTAATGGAGTCTTTGTTTTTGCGACTCGACATAGTCTTCGTAGGAAATATATTTATCTTCTTTCAGACCCACATCTATTTCAATAATACGATCTGCAATCGTATTAATAAATTCGTGATCATGGGAAGTGAAAATCACGGTTCCTTTAAATCTTTTCACGCCTTCATTAACAGCAGTAATACTTTCCAAATCCAGGTGATTGGTCGGACCATCTAAAAGCAAAACGTTAGCGCCTGAAAGCATCATCTTAGCAAACATGCAGCGGACTTTTTCGCCTCCCGAAAGGACATCAGGTTTTTTTAACGATTCATCTCGGCTGAAAAGAACTTTTCCTAAAAATCCGCGAATAAAGGATTCATCTTTTTCTTGTGAATACTGCCTGAGCCAATCGACTAATGTAGCAAATTCGGAATTAAAGTATTTTGAATTATCAGTAGGGAAGTAACTTCTTAGGGTTGTGACACCCCAAGTATATGACCCCGCATCGGGTTCAAGTTCGCCAGCTAAAATATTGAGCAGCATCGTTTTTGCAAGATCACTTCGACCCAGTAGAACAATCTTATCGCCCTTTTTTACATTGAAGCTGATATCTTTTAAAATCACTTTGCCATTTAATGATTTAGTTAAACCTTTTACACTGAGCAAATCATTGCCAGCTTCTCGTAAAGGATCAAAACCGATAAAAGGTTGCTTTCGAGTCGACATCGGTAAATCAGATAAGTCCAATTTTTCTAATTGTTTTTGCCGCGAAGAAGCCTGTCTTGATTTGGAAGCATTGGCGCTGAATCTTTGAATAAAACTTTTTAACTCTTCGGCTTTGTCAGAATTCTTCTTGTTTTCATCAGATCTTAATCTCTGATTCAGCTCAGTCGCCTGCCTCCAGAAATCGTAATTGCCGCTATACACAGACACTTTCGAAAAATCAATATCAGCAATATGAGTGCAAACTTTATTTAAAAAATATCGATCATGGGAAACAACAATCACCGTATTTTTAAAATTAAAAAGAAAATCTTCTAGCCACTGAATGGCATAAATATCCAAGTGATTCGTTGGCTCATCCAATAACAAAATATCGGGTTGACCAAATAAGGCTTGGGCTAAAAGGACTTTTACTTTTTGACCAGAATCCAAGTTTTTCATTAACTTACTGTGCGTGGAATCATCGATACCAAGGCCGGCGAGCATAATTCCGGCTTCGGATTCTGCTTCCCAGCCATTCAGCTCAGCAAATTCTGTTTCTAATTCTGAGGCTCGGACGCCGTCGGCTTCTGAAAATTCGGGATTTGCATAAATGCGATCTTTAGCTTCCATGATTTTATAAAGTTTTTGATTTCCCATCAAGACAACTTTTAAAACTTCGATTTCGTCAAAAGCATAGTGATCTTGCTTAAGAACTGACAATCGTAAGTTAGATGGAATACTGACTTCGCCTGTGTTTGGGTCAATTTCCTTAGCAAGAATTTTTAAAAAAGTTGTCTTGCCAGCGCCATTCGCGCCAATCAAGCCGTAGCAATTTCCGGGTGTGAATTTAACGTTCACGTCTTCAAATAGCTTTTTTCCGCCGTATCTTAAACTGACATTATTTGTGCTGATCATAGGGGACTATTTGTAAGGGAGTTAAGGGCAATTATCAACCTGCAGTGTAAAAAAACGCTAGTTCCTGAGGGCGCGATAAACGAAAGGGCAGACTTGGGTTGGAATTCGCGGAGCTAAGGGAATTTTATAAGTCGCAAGGCTAAGTTCAGGGCGCCTTTGCGCTTCTAGGTTGAGTCCACAAAAAATCAGTTGCTCTAAAACCACGGTGTCTTCCGCATTGTAAGTCATCAGAGTTTCTAAAGCTTTGGGAACTCCGCGCAGGTGCAAATTCCACAATCGGACCGCATCAAAGCCGTCGATATCCATCGAATGACGCTGATGAATCTGTTGAAAAGATTTTTGAACTTTTTTAAGGCCGCCCTTGTAATCCAGGCGAGCCATCCAATACCGCAAATCCAAATGGGTCTGCCCCAACTGCAGGCCGAATTCGCGCCGCAAGAAGGGCAAATCAAAAGTCCCGCCATTAAAAGTGACTAAAAGCTCAGCCTCGGCTTGAACAGACTCTAGCAATTGAAGTTTCTTTTTTCGGTCATGCTCGATGTGTAAATGTCCTTTGAAAAGGACAGAGATCGTCGTTGAGTGACATTGGGGAGGAAATCCTAAACCCGTGGTTTCGATATCAAGGTAAGCCATCGCCGCATTTTTCTGCAAAAAAGAAGGTAACAACCGCCACATTTCAGCGCCCCGAAATTTTGTCTGAAAGTACTCGATTTGACCTGAGTGATGAGCCGCTTGGGATTGATCGATCGCAAATGCTAGTTTTGCAGCTGTTTTTGGCCCGAAAAGACGAGACAAATTAGTTGATAAATCATCCCAATTTTTTAGGCCTAAAGCCCAAAGTTTTTGTTCGGTTTCAGCCCCGATTCCAGGAAGATGGACAAAACTATTTTGTAGCATTTGCAGAAGTTAGCAGGAATTCACCCAAAGATCCAATCAATGAGCTGCCGACGCGTCATCCTTGAATTTGTACATAAACTGGCATGTCAGATTGGACTGAGTGGCACTCCCATCTTTTGTGAACACTAAAGTACTTGGCATAAATCCGGATTCGTCATGGGTGATTTTCAAGGTTATATGATCGGAGGTGTACACAGTCAGGGTTTTATTCGTCAGTTCAGAAACAAGTTCTTCCTCGCCGTTGATTAAAATAGCTGTTTGGCCTTCTTCATTGCGAAAAATGTGAGCTTGAATGGATTCATTATTACAAAAGTAAAGTGGGGTTGTCGTTGGATATGGAGTTTCAGTGGCCTGTGCGCCTAAACTAAACAACGTTAAAATAATCACCAGAGATGTTTTCAATGAATCCTCCTTAAGACTTAAGATATAAAACTAAAAAGCAATTTGAATGCCAATAATGTTGCCAGCGTGTGGTTGACCGGGGGCCTTAAATGATCCATTTTGGGACTTCTCTTGTGACTTTTTTGAACCCGACTAAGGTGAAGGAATTTTAGATGAAAAAATTTTTTGCAGCTAACTGGAAATTATTTAAAACTCCGACTGAAACCCGTGAGTTTTTTAAAAAATTTGTGCCCGAAGTGAAAAGTGTTCAAGACCAAATTATATTTTTTCCGCCGGCGACTTCTTGGGAAGCTGCTAGCCAGACGTTGAATGGCAGCACCATCCAGTGGGGCGCGCAAAATATCCACAGCGAAGGGCAGGGTGCCTTTACGGGGGAAAATTCAGCCCTTGTTTTGAAAGAGCTGGGCGGCCAATGGGTCTTAATTGGTCACAGCGAGCGCCGAAAAGTGTTCGGTGAAGTCGACTCTTTGCTAGCAAAAAAAGTTTCTTACGCGTTATCCCTTGGGCTTAAACCGATATTATGTGTCGGCGAGACCTTAGAAGAACGTGATCTTGGCCTGACTCACACTGTGACAGCGGAACAATTGAAAAATGGCTTAAGCGCTTGTGCTAAAGGTTCCACAATTGTTATTGCCTATGAACCTGTGTGGGCGATTGGCACAGGCCGAGTGGCGACGCCTGAGCAAGCTCAAGAAGCCCATGAAAAAATTAAAATTAAATTAAAAGAGCTTGGTTTTGAAGGCACGCCTGTTTTATACGGCGGAAGTGTTAAGCCAGACAATGCCAAAGAATTACTTTCCAAGCCTGGCATTGACGGATTCTTAGTGGGCGGGGCCTCTTTGGAAGCAAAAAGCTTCCTTGAGATCTGCCGCAGCCATTCGTAAAATTATTTTCGGCCTTCTGTAGGAGCTTTTTTCTGACCTACCTCTAACTTAGAAGCATCGATTTTTTTCGTGTCAATTTTGGCCTCAGTGCGAAGTTTCAAAAGCCGTTCCCGGGCCCAGTCGCATGTTTTTGCAATGTCATTTTTAACATGCTCTTCGTCCGAGCGAGGATGCTTGCCCTTCTTCTTAGAAAAAGCATTTTGACTGATTTTTTCTTCATCGCAAAGGCTGTGAAAAGAATTTGTATAGTCATCCCAAGCCTTAGGATTAGCGTGGATTAATAATGCTGTATTCTCTAGATTGTTGGGACTTTTTTCAGCTTCTTCCAAACAATCGCGTGTGGCTGAACTGCTTTTTGGTTTACAAAATCCTTTCATCTCGCTCAAACACTTGGCCGCCGCTTTTTTATCGGCTTTAGCATCGACGGGACAAGAGGCGGCTCCGCCAAAAATTAACGGATTGCAAAGAACCAAAGATTTATCGCAGGTATAATTATCTGCTGTAATGCCAACCAAATCTAAGTCTTTAGGTAATTGCGAAGGAGCCTTGCAATCTTTTTTTAAAACAAAACCGGCGTACATACATCTGAAAAACTCTCCGGCGTCTTTCTTTGGTAGTAACTCGGCAGCTTTTTTGTAATCTTCTTGTGCGGCCAAGAAAGCCTCTTTATTTTTTCTAAGTTCATCACGGGCCACTTTTAAAGCGGTCTTGCTGTTGGCAATGCGGGCAGACAGAATATTATACTCCTGTGTTCCCGCCCTTTCCTTTGCCAGAAGTTTTTCAGATGAAACAATTGCATTCTGGGAGCGATTCACAGTTAGAAAAATATTGTCGATTTTTTCAATCTGGGCTAGCTCGGCCGATACCGAATCCGTTTTTTTCTTTTCCAGATTATTTCGAACGGCGGCCCACTTTCTATAGGTATCGGAAGCAAGACGATCTTGAGTAATCAAAGAAATACCATATCTAGTTTTTTCAATGAGCGCGGCCGCTTTTTTTATTTCAGCAGTTTTCTTTTTTGAATCTTTTATTTGCTCGGCATTTCTTAAAAGCGCCTCGGCCTTTTCTAAATTATTTTCGCTGACCCTTGAGTACTGTTCAGAAGCATCAACAGGGGTGCTAGCCGGTGCTCTGGACGCCGCCGCTTCAATTCGAGTTTTGGCAAAAAACTCTGATTGCTCATCCATTCCAGCCATCACTTTTTGCAGCTCCTTTAAATACTGAGTCTGTTCGACCGCAGGTAAAGCGCTCCATTCTTGATAATTTAAAAGTAAGGGTGCTGTTTCAGCATGGGCCCTCTCAGAAAATACCAGAAAACCAAGACCGATCGCTAGAAATCCCGAAATGACATTTTTCATAAAAAGCCCTCATTGCATGTCCCAATCCTAGAAAGCAGGGCCATGTCTAGAATTCATCGGAAAATTCACAAAAAAATAAACGGCTAGAACGAAACTTCTAAGCCCTCAAAAGGACGCAAAAAGCGTCATAATGCGTCAAGTCATTGATCATATTGTGGTGTGAAAACAACAACTTATATTGGTACGCACTCTTGCACTACTAAGGCCTAAATGAGAGCCTACTCTTGTGTGGGCAGAAAGATTGAGATGACGAATAAGGTGCATATTCGGCGGTGCCATGTTTGTGGCGAATGCAATGAGGCTGAAAATGACTTGGTGAAGGAGTGTTCGTATTGCGGAAAGCAGCTGCCGACTTTTTTCTATTTCGATGAGGGTGTTGCGATGGGCCTAAAATCCCTGGATGACGCCGCCAAAGAATACAAAAGTTCAGCCCTTCCCTTGCGCGAATATCCCCCTTTGACAGGCATTTCGGTCTACTGGGATAAAGAGGATGCAAGTCCAGGGAATTAGAAGACATGGAAGTGAAAAATGAAAGTTTCTTTTGAAGATATTTTAAAGGCGCGAGAAAAACTAAAAGCCGTTATCAAAGACACCGAGGTCGAAATGTCGCACTCGGCGTCTGAAAAATGGGGCGCTGATATTTATTTTAAATACGAAAATTTGCAGCGCACGGGAAGCTTTAAAATCCGCGGCGCCTATAATAAAATTGCCAGCTTGTCTGAGGCTGAAAAAAAACGCGGCGTCGTCGCAAGCTCGGCCGGTAATCACGCGCAAGGCGTGGCCTTAAGTGGAAAACTGGCGGGCGTAAAAACGACCATTGTGATGCCTGAAACAGCTTCTTTAAATAAAATTTCTGCGACCAAGGGATACGGCGCCGAAGTGATCCTGCATGGTGAAATCTATGACGACGCTTACGCGCATGCGCGGGAATTGGAAAAGTCCCAAGGGTTGACGTTTGTACACCCTTACGAAGATCCTTTGGTGATCGCTGGCCAAGGAACCATTGGCCTTGAGATTTTAGAAAAAATTCCTGATTTGGATTTGATCGCTGTCCCTATTGGTGGCGGAGGCCTCATCAGCGGTATTGCAATCGCGATTAAACATCTGCGTCCGAAGTGTAAAATCATTGGTGTTCAGTCGGCGCAAGCGCCGGGCATGAATCAATTGTTTCACAAGCAAGCCTTGGCGCCACAAACAAAACGAATTTCAACAATTGCTGATGGAATTGCGATTAAAAATCCAAGCCCACTCATGTATGAAAATTTCATTTCAAAATTAGTTGATGATGTGGTGACTGTCAGCGACGACGAAATTGCAGAAGCCATTGTGTATTTACTGGAGCGCGCAAAAACTGTGACTGAAGGCTCAGGTGCAACAGCGATGGCGGCAATGATGAATAGAAAATTTCCTTTGGCGAAGAAAAATTGTATTCTTTTGTGTGGTGGAAATATTGATCTTAATATTATCGCAAAGGTCATCGAGCGGGGCCAAATTCAGCGCGGACGTTTAGCGCAAATTTCAGTGGTTGTAGATGATCTACCAGGTAATTTGAACCGTTTGACCAAAGCGATCGCCGATGAAAAAGCCAATGTTTTAGAGGTGCATCATGATCGTGTCGGGCAGGGGCTTTATTTACGGGAAACAAGAATTGATTTTAATTTAGAAACCACCAGCCGCGAGCACGTTAAAAAAATTAAAGAGGCCTTAAGAAAAGCCGGCGGTCGAATTCTAGAGTAACCCGCCACCACTGCCAGAACTTAAGGTCACTTTTTGCCCAGCCTCAACCCATTGAAAACCTGCCGACGGATTAAGTGTTGGTGAGTCCTCTGGGCCAATCAGTATTTCAACTTTGTCTGGTGAGCTCTGATTTTTTTGAACGGGAAAGCGGTTTTGCGTCAGTTCCGAGAGCCAATAGATTTCGCCACGTTGTAGAAATTCGATATTGTGTATTAATCCTCGACCGCCAGAAAATTTGCCTTTTCCCGAACTAGAATTTCGCAAATCCATTCGATGAAAATGCAAAGGCCAATTGTTTTCTGAATGTTCCGCTGAAAAGTAAACCCGTTCGCTGAAGGGATCAAGGCCACAAGGTCCATCGCCTTCACCCAAGGCACCAAAGCCGTTGGGGACAAACAGTTCAAAATGCTTTTTATCGGGAAACTGAAATTGAACATAAAGACCACAGTAATTTGTAACCCCTTTTGTGGGCTTAGAGTTAATTTTCGTTAACGCGGTTTCTAGCAAAGTACCCAAGACGCGGGGACCTAATTTATAACCACGCGCTGTTGGAGACGGAAATTTTGAACTTAAACAAGACGTCGTTGGTTGGCTGACTTGAAAAACCGAAAAAAGACCTTCGTTTAACAGTGGAGTAAGACCTGTGTACTGGGAAATGAAAAACTGGCAACAGCCGGCCAGTGCGGACGGTGGTAGGAAAAATTCCTTACCGGGCGTGGTTCCGACGAAATCAAGGCGCACGCCAAGGTCACTCATTTCTAAATTCAACTTGATCAGCTCGCCCGTATCTAGATTGATCTCTAGGCGGGATTCGCCCCAAGGTTTGTCTTTTAAATGCATCAATACGGTCAATCGGGTCTCTTCAATAAAGGTTTGTAAGAATTTAGGCGACAACCAAGATTTTGGAATGACTTCGAAGCGTTTTAAAACATGGCAAGCTTTGGCCACTTGTTTTTCAATCAGCTCTTGTAAGCCTACCGGCGCAACGGGAGAAGAGCACATCGCTTCTAAGATAACTGTTTGAATCACGCCAGCGGGTGCAATGGGCGTCAGTGGCACCTTAAATGAATTTTTCCCAGGATGAATGATATCCTTAAAATCTGTCGGAGTTGAAAATCGCTGGCCTAAATAAATACCTGACTTGTTATCCACAGGTTTTTGCAGACAAGTGATAAAACTAAAAACTGAAAAATCATTGCCGCCCGCATAGGGATCATTAAACATTAAAATATCACCCTGATTCATCGGAAAATATTTTAAAGCCCAACGAAAAGCTTCACTCCAAGTTCCTGGGTCGAAAGCACAGGAATTTTTCATATACAAAATTTGACCGCGATGATCACAAAGGGCGGCATTGTCTAAAGTTTGAGTGATATTTTTAAAGGCTTGCTGTAGCTGACCATAGTTGCTCATATTTCAAGTCCCATTCCCAGGCGAGCGGCCATTTCAGCTGTCGACTTCGGGTGCTTAACGCCTTTAAAATACGCGACCATCAGTTCGGCCCAAAAACCGTAAAAATGCAAAGGTCCTGCCGTGGAATCAATTTCAAAAGAGAGTCTTTGCACAAATTGATCTCGCATTTGCGTTTGCAAAGCCGTTTCGCCAATATGATTTTTCGAGTTTTTGGAAAGTGCAGATAAACCGGATCGAATTTTAGATTGTGCCGAAGGGGCCAGCCAATCTTTAAGATCGGCGCGCAGGATCAGTTCTTCGAAGTAAAGATCAAAAACAGTTAATTTTTGACCGCGACCCAATGCGACCGGTCCTGGCTCATAACCCTCGGGCGCCGGCGAAAAATCAAGTTCACCCCAAAGATTCATTTGTAAAGACTGTGTCGGCTGGGTGGAGAAAACTCTTTTTTCACATTGCGGCCGATAAAGACGGCCCCAGGGGCTTTGCCAGAACAAAGAATTTTTCTTTGTAAAAATTTGCTGAAAAGTTTCAAGACCAAGGTAGACGATATTTTCGTGCGGAACAAAACTCCAAAGATGATCTAGACTGGCCAGGGCTTCGACTGCATCTTTGCTTTCATCTAAGGGCAGAAATCCTTTGCTGGATAATACAAAAATTTCAGCCTTGTGCTCTTCTGTTTGAACCGCGGTTAAAAGATCCTGGCGATAATCTTCCCAAGTTCCATTTAAAGCAGCACTCAAAGAAAGCCTGCGATTTTTTTCCAAGCTAAAATCAGAATCGTAATCAGCCGAGTGGACTTCAAAACCGTTTTCAATCAGAATATTTTTCGCTTCATTTAAATGCTGTGGATTTTTTTGTGAATGTAAAAAATGAATGCAAACTCTTTTAACATCCATCAATTTCATTTTAGCTGCGATCGAAGAAATAAAATTTCCATCGATAGCTTGTAAAATTTCACCGTCTGCAGAAATTCTTTCTTTGATGCCAAAAACTAAATCTTGCGATTGGACGGAAGGTAATCGGACCGGCAGCATCGAATTAAAAGTGATTTGTGACAGCCAACCCTGATTTTCCCAGCCTTCGGTGATCAAGTGAGCGGTGCTGCCGCCCAAACGAAAGGGCGCCATTTTTTCTAGCAGATTTGAGACAAAAAAAACTTTTTCAATTTTATGCGCGACAGGATTTAAAGATAATTGGCTTTGAACAAATTTTTGCAAACCTGTTTTAAGAGACAGACGCGGCATATAGATGCGCTGAGAGGCTAAAATTTGATGGGATCGGCTGTCCAGAAGGCAGAACTCTGCAAAAGAAACACCGACATGAAGCCCTAGAATCGCCATATAACTAAGAGTTCCTTGCTTGCCTCGAGAATTAAAGTTAGATCCTATTCTTCATGCTTTTTGTTGCAAAGTAAAGTGGAGGCTGCGTTTGAAGATTTCTCAGGAAATTTTAGATTTAGTTCCCTACAAACCAGGGAAGCCGATCTCAGAAACTCAGCGCGAGTACGGCGTCAGTCGAGTGATTAAATTGGCCAGCAATGAAAACCCTTTAGGTCCAAGCCCCAAAGCATTAGAGGCCGTTCGCAGAAATTTAGATCAACAACATCGCTATCCGGATCCCACTCATTACGAATTGATCCAACTTTTGTCAAAAATCTGGAATGTTTCCGCGGCGCGAATTGGTGTCGGGAATGGATCTGATGAACTCCTGGATTTGTTGATCCGCATTTATTGCGAACCGCGTGAAGGAATATTAACCAGCGAAAGTGCGTTTGCCGCCTATGAAGTTAGCGCCCAGGCGGCGCGAGTAAAAACCCATAAAGTGCCTTTAAAGTCCGATGGCCGTTTTGATTTAGAAAAGATCGCTGATTATTTTTTAAGCCATCCAGAGGATAAAATTCGACTGATTTTTATTCCCAACCCGAATAATCCAACAGGGACCTATATTCCTTGGCGTGAAATCGTTGCTTTTTTAAAAAGACTTGGAAATCGCGATGACGTTTTGATCGTGTTTGATGAAGCTTATCACGAATTTGTGCGTGCTAAAGATTTTAAGTCAGCTCTTGAATTTCAACAGCATTACAGCAACGTTATTTTATTAAAAACATTTTCCAAAGTTTACGGTCTAGCAGGTTTTCGGATTGGTGCTATGGTGGCGCCTTTGCAGACGATTGAAATTTTCAACCGTGTCCGCAAACCTTTTAATGTTAATGATTTAGCTCAAGTGGCTGCCATCGCAGCCATTCAAGACAAGGAATTTATTGAAGCTTCGCAAGCTGCGACCTGGCAAGGGCTTGATTATTTTTATGCAAGCCTCGATAAATTGGGGCTGCCTTATTTTCCATCAGAAGCAAACTTCGTCCTATTTGACACTTTACGTGATGCCAAGTTAGTCAATGAAGCGTTGCTCAAGCGCGGAATTATTTTACGACCTGTGCAAAATTATGGATTTAAAACACATTTGCGTCTGAGTGTTGGATTGCCGGAAGAAAATGAAGCTGCGATTCAAGCCCTGAGTGAAGTATTGAATGAAATTCCGAAAGAAATAAAGTGAGAACCGCATGGGAATAGTTGTCACAATTGACGGGCCAGCGGCCTCAGGAAAATCCAGCGTCAGTCGCGAATTAGCTCGCAGGCTCGGCTGGAAGTGGGTTTCCACAGGCGCCTTTTATCGGGGCTTAGCTTTTGCGGCTTTGAAGCTTCATATCGAATTAGACGACGTGAAATCTTTAAGTGAACTTTCCCAATCCGACATCTGGCAAGTCACAATGAACGACGATATGACCCGCGTGTATTTTAAAGATCAAGACGTCACAGAGGCCATCGGTCACGAAGATGTCGGGTCCTTTGCCAGTCGCGTTTCTTCGTATCCAGGCGTGCGCAAGGCCTTACTGGAAAATCAACGTGAATGCAGCGCCAACTCTGGCCTGGTCGCTGAAGGCCGAGACTGCGGTACGGTGGTTTTTCCGCAAGCCGAAGTAAAAATTTATCTGACCGCAAACAGCCAGAACCGTGCTGAACGGCGGGCCGCTGAACACGGAGCCTCGGCGGAAGAAATCGCCGAATCCCAAAAAATCCGCGATCAACAAGACTCCACCCGAAAAGCAGCCCCCCTCCAAGTCCCTGAAAACGCCCACGTTATTGACACCACCACCATGAATTTAGAACAAGTTGTCAATGCGGTTGAGGCTTACGTTCGGCTTAAAATTCAACTTTAGAAGTTTTTGGCTCTTAAAGCGCCCCCGAAAGGGCTCAGTTAGGGGACCAGCTAAAGGCGGAAAACCGCACCGAAAGGCGACTTTCTTTTGACAAGCCCGCGGCCCCTGCGTAGAAAAGTCACTCATAGGAAAAAGATCCGGCCTAATCGATACCCAAGATTTGGTTATGAGAGGTGTTTTTCCCCAGGAGGTATATATTTTAACTATGGGTAAAAATTTAAACAAAGCCGAGCAGGAGCGCCAGAAGGTGTTAGCTTTATTAGACGCAGAGGATTCCGCAATCCCGTCTAATCCTGGGTTAGATCGCGATAGAAAATCCAGTGACTTCGATGAGTTGTTCACGGCTTCTATGAAGGAACAAGATTTCAAAGTTGGAGACGTGGTCTCTGGTTTAGTGGTCGAAGTTCAAAGTGACTACGTCCTCGTCGATATCAATTACAAGTCGGAAGGCTTAATTGCGATCAACGAATTCCGCGTGGTTGATGGTGTCCGAGAAGTAAAACCCGGCGATAAAGTCGAAGTTTTAATTGATCGCATCGAAAACGAAAACGGCATGATCGTTCTCTCTAAAGACAAAGCCGATATGCTTCGCGCTTGGTCTGATATCTCAAAAGCCGCTGAGAACGAAGAAGTGATCGAAGGTACAGTTATTGCCAAAGTTAAGGGCGGACTGAGTGTCGATATCGGCGTTAAGGCCTTCTTACCTGGATCTCAAATTGATCTGCGTCCTGTGCGAAACATGGATGTCTACATTGGTAAGAAATATAAATTCAAAGTTATTAAATTTAACAAAAAACGTGGGAACATTGTTCTTTCTAGGCGGGCCCTTCTTGAAGAAGAGCGCGAAAGTCTGAAGACTCAAACTTTAGATGCGATGAAAGAGGGTTCTATTGTTACAGGTCTTGTGAAGAACATCACTGATTACGGTGCTTTCATCGACTTGGGCGGTATGGACGGATTACTTCACATCACAGACATGAGCTGGGGCCGAATTAAGCATCCATCTGAAGTCTTGAATGTGGGCGATGAAATCCAAGTTAAAGTTCTTAAATACGACAATGAAAAAGAACGAGTAAGCCTTGGTCTTAAACAATTGCAAGCCGATCCTTGGGAAGGTGTTACAGCCTCTTATCCGATTGGTGCAAAATTAAAAGGCAAAGTTGTATCGCTCGCTGATTACGGAGCTTTCATTGAGCTTGGTGACGGTATCGAAGGATTGATCCATGTTTCAGAAATGAGCTGGACAAAGCGTGTGAAGCATCCTTCTCAGATCATCAACATCGGTGACGAAGTTGACGTGCAAGTTTTGGAAGTCGACACAGAAAATCGTCGTATCAGCTTAGGTATGAAGCAGTTGCAAGCCAATCCATGGGTTGAGTTGAAAGACTCCTACGGACCTGGAACCATCATCGAAGGCGAAGTTAAGTCTGTGACTGATTTCGGAATTTTCGTGGGTGTTGAAGCGGGCATTGATGGACTTGTTCATATCTCTGACTTTTCTTGGACGAAACGTGTGAACCATCCTTCAGAAATGTTTGTTAAGGGAGCGAAAGTTCGCGCCGTGGTTTTAGGTGTTGATATCGAAAACGAAAGATTTTCGTTAGGTATTAAGCAACTTGAATCCGATCCTTGGAGCAATATCGAAAGCAAATATGCGATCGGCAGCCAGCATGATGTTAAAGTCACAAAGCTTGCAGATTTCGGTGCTTTCGTCGAGCTTGAGAGCGACATTGAAGGTTTGATCCACATCTCTGAATTGTCGATGGATAAAGTTTCTAAAACTGATGAAGTTGTGAAACCTGGCGACAGTGTTAAAGCAGAAGTGATTTCAATTGATAAAGACGCTCGTAAGATCGGTCTTTCTTGCAAACTTGTAAAACTAAGAGAAACAAAAGCGGACGTTGAAGATTACGTTAAAAAAGCGACTTCGACTTCAAAGGCAACTCTGGGTGATTTGTTTGCAGAACAATTGAAAAATGTAAAAACAGATCCCAATTCAACCAAGCAGTAATTTGCGGATATGAATTGAACAAAAATATTTAAGGAAGGGAGTCGAAAGACTCCCTTTTTTTATTTTACTTCTAGACCTGGAATTTTAATTTTTTGCAGCAAGCCTTGGCCTTCGTCTTCGGGCATGGCTCTTCTTTCAGATTCGCCAATGACGTAAGTGATTCCGACCGTCATACTTAAATTTTGATCCGTTCTGTGCAATGGACTTGTGCGATTAACTGAAAGTTCAAAACGTTCGGCACTAAGATAAGCAAAGTAAGAATATTTTCGGTACTTAAAAGATTGCACCAAAGAAAATTCATAACTTAAAAAGCCCGAGCGCGATTCATAACGGGGACGATCATAGGAAGCATCTTCAGGACGAACATCAAAATAAGTCGCGAAATATTCTTGCGTGGCGCCCCATGTCCCTAAGCTAAATGAGGTTTTGGCATTGGATTTTTTGACAGGATAAACCCACGCGTGAGAAATCTGTGCTTGATAAATGGCGCCATTGGTTTTCGAGCGAGTAAAATCAGTGACGATGGATTGGTAAAGTCCAAAATCAAACTGTGTTCCCTCGCCATCTCGGTAAACGGCTTTGGGGCCTAATTGAAGACTCCAGGGAATATCAGGCATGCCTTGGCGCACAAAGGTTTCACCTGACTTTACTTCAACGACGCCGGATCCGCCCAGTTCCAGCGACCACTTTTCAGATTTCAAAAAATAGGCGCGGGTTCCCTCTTTTTGCGTCGACCTTAATATTTCACCACGGTATTCAAAGGTTGGCGCTGGCAAATACCAAATCTTTGTTTGCTCTGAGGCTGGATAAAAGGGGAACCGCAAGTAAGCTAAAGCGATGCCATAATCCCATAGCGGTAAAGGCTGGGACTCACTTTCTTGCGACCAAGCAAACAAAGGCAGAAAGCAAAAAATAAGGAAAAAACGACCAAGATAAGTCACTTGCTTATAGATTATCTGCAAGGTTGAGCCCGTGGCAGTCCTGAATTTGCAGAAAATCACTAGCCTCTTTCGAATGGGCTTAGCGTCAAATCCTGACAACGGACAGAAACAAGAGGAGGCTTAAGGACTTCAAGCGAGGTTTGAAAATGAAAAATCCATTTATGAAATTATTGGTCGTTCTTTTGGTGATCGTTGGTATCGTTTCTTTAATCCGCATGGGATTCAAAGACCGTGGTGAAGATAAAATGGTGATCACAAAAAATGGCATCCTTCAGCTGGAGCTAGAAGGCGTTATCATGAATGGTAAAAAGTTTTTAAAAAACCTAAAAAAATATCGTGAAGATAAAAATATTAAAGCGGTCTTGGTGGTGATTGATTCTCCTGGAGGATCTGTCGGACCTTCGCAAGAAATTTACGCAGAACTTTTACGAACGCGTGAAGAATTTAAATTGCCCGTCATCTGCGTTTCCAATGGCCTGGTCGCCAGCGGCGGTTACTATTCAGCCGCAGCTTGTGATAAATTAGTTGTCGCAAAAGGCTCTTTGATCGGATCGATTGGCGTTATCATGAGTTTTGCAAATCTTGAAAAACTTTATGATTGGGCCAAGATCACAAGATACTCAATCACTTCTGGAAAGTTTAAAGATTCGGGCGCTGAATACCGGACGATGCGCGCTGACGAGAAAGAACTTTTTCAATCCATGATCAACGATGTTTTCAAACAGTTCAAAGCGGATATCGTAACGGCTCGAAAAATGAAACCAGAAGTTGTTGAACAGTATGCTGACGGCCGAGTTTTCACCGGTGCAAAAGCAGTGGAACTTGGTTTTGCAGATAAAGTGGGAAGTTACGAAGACGCAGTTAACTTAACTGCCGAAATGGCCCATCTTGGAAAAGACTATGAAGTTTTTGAAGTGCCAAAGAAAAAAAGATCGATCTTTGATTTTGGCACTGAAGACCATGAAGATTCCCTCAATTCTGTGAACGAACAAACTAAGATTTTTGGCTTGTTCAATCAAACTCCCAGTGCAAAGGATTTAATCAAAGAATTTGTTAAATCGCAGTCCCTGAATCAGCCGGTTTTGTTGATGCCAGGTTACTGGCTTTAATGAGGACGGCAAAAAAACCTCTTAATAAAGTGAAGAAAGTGAAGAAAGTGAAGAAATCGAAGGCTTCGGCTTACTTAAGCTTAGACAAAGAGATTTGGCCCATCGAGAGGGATGTTTTATTTCGTCCCGATCGATTGAAATATGTTCGCAAGTTAATTCATGAAAAGGGTTGTGTTTTTTGTGTAGCTTCAAAAGAAATTTCATTTGAAAGTCTTTGTGTTTTTAAATCGAAACACTCGATGATTGTCGTCAATAAATATCCCTATAATAGCGGGCATGTTTTGATTCTGCCAATAAAGCATAAAGGTGGAATTTTTGATTTAACAGAAGATGAGTTCGCAGATCTGCATCTGACCTTAAGGCTAGCTATGAAAGCTGTGACCGAGACCTATCAACCCGGTGGAATTAACGTCGGCCTTAACCAGGGCCAGATCGCTGGAGCTGGAATTCCAGAGCATTTACATTATCACGTGATTCCTCGCTGGGCCGGAGACTTGAATTTTTTTCCTTTGATTGCTGAAACCAAAGTTGTGGTTGAAAATCTAGAGCAGACTTTCGAGCGATTGCAGAATTTTTTTAAGTCTCATAAGGAGGCTCAGTGAACAGCCAAAAGCCACAAATGATGGTTCCTTTAACGCCAGCGGTGAAATGGATCATCATCGTGACAGTAGGCTTTTGGTTTGTTGGACAGGTTTTACTGGAAACTTTTTTACGTGTTCGCTTTTCTTCTTGGCTTGCTCTGTACCCAGAAAAAGTTATTTTTAATTTTTATGCCTGGCAGCTAGTCACCTACATGTTCCTGCACACTCTGCAGATCACGCATATTTTATTTAATATGTTACTTTTGTGGTTTATCGGTTCTGAGTTAGAGCAGCGCTGGGGCACGAAGTTTTTCACAGCCTATTATTTAATTTGTGGAGTCGGTGCCGCCATTATTTACACCGTCGGCATGGGAATTTATGCAGCGGCCACGGGCCATCAAGTAGGATTGTCTGTTCCTGTCATCGGCGCCTCGGGAGCCGTTTTCGGACTGCTTCTTGCTTATGGAATTATTTTTGGCGAACGAATTGTTTACTTCTTTATGGTTTTTCCAATGAAGGCCAAATACTTTGTGATGATTATGGGGGTTGTTGAATTTGCCTCCATGATCACAGCCAGTATCGAAGGCTCTGAAGTCGCCTACTTGGCTCACCTCGGTGGAATTGCAACGGGTTATCTGTTTCTAACAGGATACACACGCTGGCAGCGTCTTCGCTGGGCACAAAAAGCACAGCAAAAACACAAAGGAAGAAACTTAAAATTGGTGGTCGATAATGATAAAAAAAATCCACCGGATGGTCCGAAATACTGGAATTAGACAGATTGGGCTGGTACACTAAGGTTCTGCAGTTATAACCTAGGGGGCCTAAATGTCGTCATCATCGTCTTCAGACAATGGTTTTAAAAATTTAAAATATGATAAGAGGATGACTGAGTGGATGGTCAACAATGGCCAGCTCAGTAAAGAAGATCTTAAAAAACATATGGACGAATTGCCGGACCTAACAAATAAAGTCGATATGCTTCGAATGGCCGAAGAAAAATACCAAGCTGGCACTGGCGAAACTCACTAATAAAATTTGCTATTTTTTTAGTTGCTTGAAGTCTCTGGAGCAGGATCGGCCGACATTTCTTTCGGTTCTGCTTGCGCCGCTTTGACATTATCTAAGGCTGTGCCTTTTTCTGTAGCAGCTGTCCACTCTTCGCGGATAATTTTATATTGATCACCATTTTTCTGGGCATAAATCGTTTTAATTCCGTAATCCACATGTTCGCTGGATTCATATTTTTGCAATGTTTTTACAATCAACTCATTTCGATGAATCAGCATAAAAGGTTGTGACAAGGTGACTTTAATAAATTCGCTGCGATTTTTCATGCGGCTTTTATGATTTTTCCAGGCATTAAAACTTTTAAATCCAGGGGCATTAAAACTGGGATCATAAAAAGAAAGATATTTATCAACATCTTTTGCTTCCCAAGCAGATTTCCAGGTTTCCACAAACTGCTTCATGGCCTCACGGCGGCGAGTGTGTTCTTCTTTTGTGATGTAATCCACCTGATCGTAAATGATCATCGGGGTCTCATCGAGTTTAATATAATTGCTAATTTTTTCTAAGACGTTATTTCGAACGACCACACAACCTCGGGATCCACGTGTCAGTGCAGTTTCTTCTGGAATCGAATGGAGCCAAATACCTGAGCCAGTTTTATGGGCCCTTTGATCAAACAGATTTGGATAATTCGTGGTGAACGCCATTTTACCATACATTGAAAAAGGAATTTGTGGCTGTGATAGCTTTGAATGGAAAAAGTAAATTCCTTCAGGTGTTTTATGATCGTTGGCCTTTGTTTTATTGCCATCATTTTTTCCGATATCAGCTGGGACTTCATCAATTTTTTTTAACGTTTCGCCACTGCGCTCAAAAATCATCAGTTTTCGTTCTTTTTTATCAACTAAAAAAACATATTTTGAAAAAGCCTCGGTGCTTGAAATTTGCAAAAGGTCGGCGGGCAAAAGTTCAGGAGCTGATGATGACGTGTCTTGACCCAGCGTCAGATTTGAAAAAATAATAAGACTGATGAAGGCCAAGAATTTCAAGTCAGATTTCCTATCTAATGTCCCGTTAAACATCGGTCGAAAACGGTCTTCGCTGAAGGGGTGAATCTCATAATGAGAATCCTTAACCTGTCTAGACCTTGGTCAAAAATACCAGGATAAAGACCAAAAATCCAAGCTTTTAGGTCTTAAGACTTCAGTCTGGTCCTCCGATAAATTTCTTAGATCGAGGTGTCTATGGCTGAAGAAACTAAATCCACACCAGAGCGAAGTCGCAATATGGGTGCGATTTTACAAATTGCTGGCGCAATTTTGTGCTTGGGTGTTTCAGGTGGCGGAGCCTACTTAACTTACGCCTCGACGATAGGTTGGGAAAGTCCCAAAATCACCGAAGGTCAACTGCAACGGAATGTGGCTTCCACTGAAAATCAAGTCAAAGAACCTTATATTTACACTATGGATAAATTCACAGTGAACTTGGGCGGTGAACCTAAGCGGACTATTCGTCTGGAAGTAAATTTAGAGATGCTAGGGCAAGATGGTTTTGAAGAAGTCATCAATACAGAGAACAGGGCCAAAGCCCGGGACCGTATCGTAAGAATTTTAAATGAGCAGGCCTTTGGAGATTTAGAAAGCATTCAGGGGAAACTATTCTTGAAACAAAGTATTTCCAGCGAAATTAACGGGATTTTGAAAAAAGGCATCGTAAAAGATATTTATTTCAGTGAATTTATTGTGCAATAACTTTTATAATAGACCCTTGAGCCTAACACTCAGGAGTCTTTATGAAGCGTCTACTACTTATATTTTTATGGCCAGTCCTCTCCCAAGCTCAAGATCTGCGGATCTCTTTACCTGTCACAAAATTCAAACTTAAAAATGGGCTGACCGTTTTGCTTCTGGAAGATCACACTGTTCCGATTATTAGCTATCACACTTGGTATAAGGTGGGCTCTAGGGATGAAGCCGAAGGCGTTACCGGCGCGGCTCATATGTTAGAACATATGATGTTCAAAGGAGCTAAGAAATACTCTGGCAAACAATTCGATCAAATGATGAACGAAAACGGAGTTCAGCATAATGCATTTACAACTTTTGATTACACTGGATTTTATGAAAATCTGCCGGCCTCTAAACTTGAAATGATTATGGATGTAGAGCTGGACCGAATGTCATCGCTGACGCTGAATCCGCAAGACCTTCTCAGCGAAAGAGATGTCGTTAAAGAAGAGCGCCGCTGGCGTGTCGATAATAATCCACGCGGCGTTTTATTTGAAACGACAATGGCCAATGTCTTTAAAGTCCATCCCTATAAATGGCCCGTTATTGGAACCATGAAAGATATTTCAAATTATAACGTCGACACCTTAAGAAATTTTTATAACCAGTACTATGTTCCAAACAATGCAGTCCTTGTGATTGCAGGAGATTTTAAAACTTCCACAGCTAAAAGTTTAGTTGAAAAGTACTATGGACAATTGGTCTATAAAGAAGTTCCAGTGCTGAATCAACCCAAAGAGCCGGCTCAGACTGTTCAAAATAACGCTTTTGTCCGACAAGAAGTCCAAAATGTCAGTGTCGACATTGCCTTTCAGGGCCTTCCGCAAGGGGACACTGATATGTATGCTTTGGATTTAGCGTCCTATATTTTAGGTTCAGGAAGCTCTTCCAGGCTGCACAAGCGATTGGTGTATCAATCTCAACTAGCTACTTCTGCCGAGGCCTATCATTTTTCTTTGAAAGACCATGGACTTTTTAGCGTTGGTCTTAGTTTGAAGCCGGGGCAATCAAAAGAAAAAGCTCTGGAGCTTGTCTATAACGAAATTTTTAAGCTGCGCACTCAAAATGTAACAGCGGCTGAATTGCAGAAAGCAAAAACGTTGGCCATGAAGTCTTTTGTTGATGGTCTAATGACTATCGACGAAAAGGCGCGCGCTTTAGCGGCCACGGAAATTATTACGGGATCTTATGAAAACCTTTTTACTGACCTCGAGAAGTATAACAAGGTATCGGCCGCTGACATTCAGCGAGTGTGCGCGAAAATGTTAAATACGAATCAAAGATCAATCGTGATTTTAGAGCCAAAAATAAAGGCGGCCTTATGAAAAAATATTTGATATTCCTTTTAACATTTGGATGCGCCACTGCCCCTTCGCTGAAATCCGTTCCGGGGCCAGTTTCAAAAACATCCCAAGTTGCACTGCGACCCATAAAAACAATTGAACTGGAAAATGGACTTAAAGTTTATTTTATCGAAGATCAAACCTTACCAAGAGTCAGTTTAGCACTATTAGTAAAAGTAGGATTGCCGCAAGAACCTGTGGATCTTGATGGGTTAAATGCCTTCACCGCTGAATTATTAGAACAGGGCACGCAAAAAAAGTCGGCGACGGTGCTAGCAGATGAATTCGGTCAAATCGCTACAGAAATGGCTATAGCTCCAGGTGGAGACTTTACATTTCTTTCTGCGGATTCGTTGGCTAAGGATAAAAACCAGCTCCTAAGTCTTTTTAGTGATGTTGTTTTAAATCCGGCCTTTAAAGAAAATGAAATCGAACGACTCAGATCAAACGTAAAAGCTCGAGTTATTAAAAAAATTGATAATCCTTCAGGTTACACAGATGATCAGTTTGATAAATTCCTTTTTGGTGATCACCCTTATGCCAA
Organism: Pseudobdellovibrionaceae bacterium; assembly: GCA_043747555.1. Lineage (GTDB taxonomy): Bacteria > Bdellovibrionota > Bdellovibrionia > Bdellovibrionales > Bdellovibrionaceae > JAYWDA01. Next base: position 41,900 of record JAYTOY010000084.1, read on the forward strand.
GGATATTTCTGGCGATTTAAATTCGATTAAAAAATTTACGAAATCGCAAATTACGAAACATTATTTAACATGGTATCGACCAAATAATTGCACTTTAGCCGTTGTCGGAAGCCTTACGCCTGAATTTGAAGAACAAGTGATTGGCGCATTCAAAGGGTGGAAATCCCGAACCTTAAAGCCTGAACCGCTAAAAGAACTTAGCCAGGTGAATGGACTTCAATTAAAGCTTTTTAGCAAAGTCGGTTTAAAGCAAACTCAGATTCGGATGGGTCGCTTAGGGGTTGAACGTAAAACTCCAGATTTTCTAGCGCTTCGAGCGGCCAATGAAATTCTTGGAGGCGGCATGGCCTCACGATTGATGCAGAAAGTCCGCGATCAGCTGGGTCTGACGTATGGAATTTCATCCGGGTTTGAATTTAGGAAAGACAAAGGTGCATTTTCAATTTCTACATTCACAAAAAACGAAAGTGCCGGTCAGACTTTGCAAGAGGCTATCAAAGTGTATGATCAATTTATCGAGCAAGGGATCACCGAAAAAGAGTTAAATGCGGCAAAAGCACAAATGATTGCTCAATTTCCGAGATCTATGGAAACAGCCGATCGCTTTGGGTATAATTTACTGCTGCTTGATTTTTACGGAATTCCAACCAGTTATTTGACCGATTTTATTTCAAATGTCGAAAAAATTTCAGTGGATGAAGTTAACTTAGCCATCAGGAAATACTTAGCGGTTGATCAGTTAAAGATAGTCATTTTCGGAGATGAAAAACAGATTCTTAATCAACTTGAAGCTTTCAAGCCTGAAGTTATAAAAGTCTTAAAATAAATCCTTAGCGTCGGTTTAAAGGCCGACGCTAGCTCCCTCCTCGCGAGGATCTGAAACGCCGTGCAAAATGTTTTTCTCTTTGGAAATGGCCTGGATGCGGCAGCCCAGATCTTTTTCTTCAATCTGCCAGCCTTTCTTTTTAAGCTCGCTTAAAGTATTTGATGGAAACATCAAAGGTTCGATTTGCAGTTGATCTGGTTGCCACTGCTGATGATAACGAGTCAACGAAACCGCCTGCCACAAAGGTAACTGATATTCTAAAAAGTTTAAAATTGTGAGAGCCACACACGTAATAATTCTTGTGCCTGATGGCGTTCCAAGCGCTAGGACTGGCTGCCCATCCGTCATCACAATCGTCGGAGACATACTGCTCAGAGGCCGCTTCAAGGGGGCCACTAAATTATTTTTACCACCCACAGCGCCGAACAGATTCTGCTCTCCAAGACCTGCAGCAAAGTCATCCATTTCATTATTTAATATGATGCCCGTGCCTTCGGCGACCAAAGCGGAACCAAAATATCCATTAATGGTTTGTGTGCTGACAATCGCGTTGCCAGCGCTGTCCATGAGTGAAAAATGTGTGGTTTCAGGAGATTCTTCTTTGCTTTTAAAATCTGCGGCCTTGGCGGCTTTTTCTAAATGGATCTTTGCTCTGGATTCAGCCGCGTAGGCTTTTGAAGTTAGCTTCTGAACAGGAACATCTACAAAGTCAGGATCACCTAGATATTGAGCGCGATCGACAAATGCTTTTTGCATCGCACTGGCCGTCAAATGAATAGATCTTGAGTCTTGGGGGCCCAGCTTTGCGAGCTGGTCTTTTTCTAAAATATTTAGAATTTCAATGACGTGAATGCCGCCCGAGCTGGGGGGAGGTTGACTGAAAACTTCATACTGGTGAAAAGTCGACTGCACGGGCTCGCGCCATTTTGTTTTATAATTAGCCAAGTCCGTTTCATCAACTATGCCCTGATATTTGGAAAGTGTACTCGATATTTTTTTTGCGGTGCCGCCTTTATAAAATTCTGAGGGTCCATTTAAAGAAATAAGTCGTAATGTCTGGGCTAAATCCTTTTGAATTAAATTTTGTCCTATGGGCAATGCTTCGCCGGCCGCCGTCAGAAAAATTTTCTTCGATGATGGAAATTGGGCCAGTCGATCCTTGCTGTGAACGATCGCTCGACTCAAAGCCGGATAGACGGGAAAGCCCTTCGCTGCGATTTGAATGGCTGGAGCCATCACTTGTGACAAGGAAAGAAGGCCATATTTTTTTTGAATTTCTAGAACGCCGGCAACATGGCCAGGCGTTGCCACGGCTAAAGACCCCGTTAAAGATCTTTCTGGCACAACTTTTCCTAAAGGATCCAAAAACATTTTTGCCGTGGCTTTGCGCGACGCTGTTTCCCGAAAATCGAGGGAATAAACTTTCTTATCCTTGGCGCTATAAAAAAGAACAAAGCCGCCGCCACCAATTCCTGTTGAGTGGGGTCGCTCGACGCTGATTGCAAATGACAAGGCGGTAAAAGCATCGAATATATTTCCACCCTTATTTAAAACTTGAACAGCGGCATCGGTTGAGCGCGGTCCCTGACTGGACACCATATAGTTTTTGCCAAAGCTTTCGTATTGGGCCCGAGATTTTTCTGACGGCAATGTCACCTGCGAATAAGTTTTAGGTGATGATGTGCAGGAAAAAAATCCCAACATCAAAAGCCAAAAATATTTTTTCATGAAAGCCCTTATTTTTTTCTGGATTTATAGATCAGATAGAAGCCGCCGGCCGCTAAAATCAAAGCGAGGCCAATATACAGATTACCCTTGCCGCTCTTTTTTGTGGGAACCGGTGGTTCTCCGTCAAGCATCAAGCTTCCATTGTTACTAGCGCCAAACATATCTTCACCGGCGCCGCGCAAAGGTCCGGCATTCATTCGGTTTAATAAATCGGTTGTCGCATTCACTTTTAACGAACTGATCGCATCAAAAAACAATTGAGAATATTTTGGATAAAAATTCTTATGCGCGCTGAAAGTGACAAGAATAGCGATCTTGTTTTCTTTTATCGTTGCAACATAACGGGTGTAATAATTGGGAACTTCACTTCCCATGTGCAGACCATCCAACCAGTCTTGGTTATTAATTTTTGTTTCTTTGGCAGAATAGACAATCTGTGAGGTGCTTCCCGTTTTCGCTGCAATAGGGCTATTTAAATGAGCTCGGTAAGTGGCGTAACTGTCGGTCGGTCCAACTTCTTTGGCCGTCAGAATGACGATGGCTTCTTTGGACTCTTCATTTTTGGTGGATCGGCAGACCCACTCGGTCTGTTCTAAGGTGCAGTTCCAAGTGTCCGGCATATTAAACGAGATATAGGCATTCGTAAAAGTCTTGGCTTGGGCTTGCGAATTAGGAAATAGAGTGAAAAAAACAATTAAAAGGTGCAGCATAAGTCGTCCTCGAAGGTTTAATACCTTTAAAGTATAGTCAGAAAAGAGGATGAGTTCCAAGGAGGATTCTTCGGATGTTGAACTTTCACCAGCTAACTACGTTCGTCACAGTGATCAGTGAAGGCAGTATGACAGCCGCGGCGGATAAGCTTTTTCTTACTCAGCCAGCCGTCAGCCAGCAAATTCGTAATCTAGAAGAAGAGCTTGGGGTCGAGTTGTTAGTGCGTGGGGTCCGCCAGATTAAGCCTTCGCCCCAGGGCGAAATTCTTTATGAACATGCCCGAAAAATTTTACAACAAGTTCAAACGGCGGAAGTGGCTATTAAGTCCATCGGCGCCGAACTTAAGGGTGTTATTAAAATTGGCACCTTAAGCTCTATAGGCCTTCATTTAATGAGTCCCATCATAGGACGACTGATGAGGCACAATCCAGATCTGCAGGTACGGGTCGATTATAACCATGGCGATGAGCTTTTTAAAAATTTTAAAAAAGGTGGCTTAGATATTTTGATTTTACCAGATTCAAAATTAGAATTTGATTTAGAGATGGACCCTGCCATCGAAGAAAAGTTTCTGACAAAAGAAGAGATGTGGCTGGTCGGATCAGGAAAAGATACAGAAATGCCATCCCAGATTTCGATCGCTAAGTTAAGCGATCATCCGTTTGTTAATTTTGTAGAAGAGTACCCAGGTTTTAATAAACTTTTAAGCGAGAAAATGCAGGAATTTAGAATTCAAGCTCATTCTATTTTTGAATCTTCAAATGTAGGAACTTTAAAGCGTGTGATAGAAACCGGTTTAGGTTGGGGTTTTCTACCGGCTCACTCTATTCGAAAACAAGTTCGATCTGGGCGAATGGTCAGAGTGCACCTAAGTGATTTTCAATACGAAGTGAATATGATGTTTTATTTTAAGAAAAGCTCAGCGATTCGACCTTTAATTGAAACTTTTTATCAGGCCATTGCCCAGCAGGACAAGGCCTAACAGCTATCTAAGAATTACTTTCCCAGTCCTAAATGATCTAACCAAGTTGTCAGTTTTTCTTGGTTTTGGGGATCGATCCCTATAAACGAAAAACGATACTGGCCACTCTGGTTCTTAATGGGCTGACATCTAAAAACGATACTGTCTTTGCCTGTGGGAGCGGTGATAAAAATATCAACGCTGCCTTTCAATAAATCCTCAGGAATGGCGTGCTCTAATAAGACTCCACCTAAAGAAATATCTCTTGTGTAAGTGATAAAGGCTCGTTCACGATTTGTAATGATTGTTCGTAAGCGCCCCTTAATTCGTGGATGTATGCGCTCATTACGAGATTTTTCCGTTGGGGGTGCTGTTTTAGCAGCCTCATCCGTCTTTTTTGTTGGAGCCGCTTCTTTGACAGGCTTGGTCTCTACAGCATAGTCGACAATAAAAAAATCATCATCGTCTTTTTTATCGGCTAAAGTGGACTTCATTTCCGGTGGAATGGGCGGTGGTTGCGGCAGAGGCGGCGGAACTTGAGCTTGCGAAAGAAGATCTTTGGCCTCTTGGGATCCGGCTGCAGAGATCCACTCCTTCATGCCGGCTTTCCAAATGAGCCAATTCGATAAGTTAGTGTCTTCCAGCAGCTTCTTCTTGAATTCCTCAACAGTGAGGTTCTGGTGCTGGACCTTCGTAGGATTGTGAAACGCGAAAAATAGGTTCATTCCCTATTCTTGATGAGACTAAAAAATAATTCAATACATTTTACTGACTTTAGTCTGGTTAAAGTTGAATTAAAGTTTCCTCTGCATTTAAAAACTTGTCAGAATGTTCGCATAGGGACCAACCACATGAACAAAAATCTATTTTCTTTTAAAATTGTGTTTGTCATATTAAGTATTTGGACGGCATCGGTTGTCGCAAAAGCAGAGGCTCCGCCGGCTTCCACGGAAATTGAAGTCGATCCTGCGACCTCTGTTCCCAAACGAAGCTCTCTGGATCATTCTCTGAAGCCTGGTAACAGCGACGAAATCAGCAGTCTGTTTGACAACGTTGTCGCTGTGCAGAGAAAAGCAAAAGTGAAATCAGGAAAATTTTTATTTAACCCCTACTTTTCTTACGATTTTTCGGATGCACCGTTAACGATGTACGGCATCAATTTGAATTTTGGTTATGCGATCGGTGAATTCTGGGAAGTTTATCTAAATTACACTCCTTACTATGTGAACCAAGAGCGAGCCATCGCTGCCAAGGTCAGAGACCTTGGTCCATTGCAGAGCACGGGAAAAACTGCGGAAGTGACTTTGGAAAAAGCCACAACTTCCTACGGAGTTGAAGTGAACTGGGTACCGATCTACGGCAAGGACTCTTGGGGACCCTACGGAATTATTCGGAGCGATACTTTTCTTAACATGGGTCTCAGTTTGGTCAAGCAGGATACAGGTAACGGTCTTAAATATAAAATGGCTATCGGGAAAACATTTTTTCTAGGAGATTACTTTAATCTGAGATTTAATGCCGGGGCTGCTTATGTTGAGCGCCGAGCGTTAGGAGTAATTACAGGCACTACGATAGGACTTCTTGAAGCGGGCGTTGTTTACTACTTTTAAATCAATTAATTTTTTTACATCACTTTAATAAAGGCCAACGGGGGAATCAAAATGGATCTAATTTCTAAGTTTTTATCTGAGGGTGGTTTTACATCCTATTTTATCGTAGCAGCGGGCCTCAGCCTTTTATTTTTGGCGTGGGATCGACTGTCATTTTTATACTTTAAAATTAAGCCAGCGTCAGAGGCGACTATCAACTCGATGGGCCAGCATGTTTTAAAGGGTGATTATACAACGGCCTTACAAATGTGTAATACATCTCCCAATGTGCCCGAAATGGAAGTCGTCAAGGCCGGCTTGCTAGCGGTTGAAAGCGGACGAGAAGCGATGAAGTCTTCATTGGGTGCAGCTGTCGTGGATATCTCACGAAGATGTGAGCGTCGCATGCAAATTATTTCGCTCATTGCCAGTGTTGCCACTTTGTTGGGATTACTTGGAACGATCTCTGGTTTGATCAAAACATTTGCTGCGATTGCGGGTGAAGATCCTTCGAAAAAAGCAGAGCTTTTGGGCCGCGGGATTGCTGAGGCCATGACAGCGACGGCTGCGGGTCTGGTGGTTGGTATCACGGCGATGGTAGTTTACACTCTTTGCGTTTCTAAAATTGACGACATTATCGGCCAAGCTAAAAAAATTGGTTTTAATTTCATCACTTTAATTGAACAGTCTGAAAGAGAAAAATAATGTTTGAGGATTTTGATTCCGTCTCTCACAAGGCTCATATCCCTGAGCCTGAATTGGTTCCGATCCTGGATGCACTGACGTCAGTGATTTTCTTTTTACTGTTGTCGACCACATTCATCGAGCTGACAAAGATCACCGTTCCGCCCTCGCAAACCAGCGTCGTGACTGATTCTCAGTCACCTCCACCGACAAGTCCCAAGCTTTATATTAAGGTGGACGGCGAGAAAAAATTAGAAATGAAATTGAAATGGGCAGGGAAAAATCCTGACCAAATCAAAAAATCTGTCCCCAGAGCCCTCGAAAATGCCCGTTCCAGGGAAATTGAATCGATGGCATATGACATTGTGAAAGAATTCAAAATTAAATTTCCAGAAGAAAAATCGATTCAAATGATTTTTTCAGATTCGGCGACCTACCAAGAGCTTATATCGGTGATGGACGGTGTGCGGGTTGAAATTCAAGATATTGTTCTTTTATCTCCGGAAGATATGAAGGTGGGCGAATGAGCTTCGAATTCAGTGAAGTAAAAAGAAAACGCCCAGTCGCATTGCAATTAACCACGATGATTGATGTGTTTACTCTCATCATTATTTTTTTGATGATGTCGACCGTTTTGGGTGGCGTTGCTATCGTTATTCCCAAAGATATGAAAACAGCCAAGAGTGTCAGTAAAGAGGCTATGGAAACAGCGCCACAAGTCGTTATCTCTCACGATAAGGTTTTGATACCAACGCTTAAAACTGAATATCCCTTAAGTTTTTTTCTAAATCAGAATCCAAATGATCTAGCTCAGTTGAAAGCGCTTGTTGGAAATTATATTAAAAACGCGGCCAATGAGAGTAAAAATTCTGTCGTAAACATCAATGTCGTTGCAGATGCCGCGACTCCTTATAAGACCGTTTTTAATGTTGTGAAAGTCTTAAGGCTGAGTGGCTTTCAGTCGATTCTTTTTATTGCCGAAGGTGATACAAACATAGGGGCGCCTGCCAAATGAAAAAATGGATCCTTATCATCTTACTGTTTTGTGTAACAGCCGAAGCCAGTTTAGTATCGCAATTGCGAGATTTTGAAACAGCTGGCGATGATATGGGAATGCGCGTTCTTATTCGCAAAAATTTTAAAAAGAAATTAAATATTACTGAGTGGTCGCAGATTCGTGGAATTTTAAGCCGTCGGCCGAATGTTGGTTTTGATGTCGTCAGGGCTTGGGATAATCAAGCCACGCTGAAAGGATCGCCGTTAGAAAAAGATGCCTTAAAAGTTTTTAAAGCGTTAGAGCGAGCCGATAACTTTGCGTTGAATGAGCAATTTGAAGAAGCGTTTACGGTCTACCAGCAAGTCGCTTCTTATATTAAGAAATCAAACGGTGGGCGTATCACGCGCTCGTTAAACCAATTGTATTTAAATGTAATCCATCAAATGGGTCGAACCCTTTATGCAACAAAACGGTTTAATGATGCCTTAGAAGTTTATTCTTGGATTCCCCCCGTATATGCTCAGACAAGGCAAATCATGTTTGAAAAAATGTGGGCCGCCTTTCGAGCTGGAAAATATGACATCGCTTTGGGCGCGATTGCTTCTCAGCAGTCTGAATTTTTTTCGCGGTACTTGGATCCTGAGAGTTACTTAATTAAGATCTATATTTTAAAACGCCTCTGCCGCGAAAAAGAATTAAAAGCTACAGTCGATGCTATTCGATACTACATGAAAGAGCTTAAAACAGGCACATTCACATACATTGATTGGGCGCGAGGAGATTTAACTCGCATGTCGCTAGCAAAACTTTTGGCGGATGATGAAAAGAACATCAAACAGATCCGTATTGATATCGTCAATTTCAGCGAACGAACCGACGAAAAAAAGAAAATTCAGGCCTATCTTCAAAAGAAATTTTTGGAAGAAAAAACTCGCATTGAGCTTCAGCTTGAAAAAGTTTTGGGTTATTCAGCTATCGCTGTTACGCAAGAGCAAAAGCTTTTAAGTCAGGTAAAAAGTCTTCCCGAATCTTCTGTCTTAGAATCTCAAGGGTTTGAACTTTGGCCGGCAAGCACAGGCGAAGAGTGGACCGATGAAATCGGCAGCCATGTTTTTATTGGAGAGTCGCAATGTCATTGAGAGTCTTCTCGGGCAATTTATCATTGGCAGTGATGGTTTTCCTTCCGCTCCTAGCGGCAGGAAAACCATTTGATTCTGGCGGTTTATCTGTAGAAAAAAAAGCTGTTCAAGAAAAGCCTGTTGAAACTTTATCTGAAGCGCAAAAAATCCGCAAAGCCGATGTGTCTAAAAGGGTCGTACCAGTTTTGGACCAAGCTGGAGATTTACGTAAAATTGATACGCAAATTAAGGCCATCAATTTAATTATTAAGACTGAAAGTGATAAGCAGAAAAAAATTGATCTGTTTATTCGTCGTAGCCAGTTGTATATTTCAGCGGCGCGAACATTGGGCTTGAAGCGGACAAAAAGAGCCGATTTGGGCGGCGATGAAAAAAAATATTTAGATTCAGCAAAAAAAACCTTAGAAGATTTGCAGAAATTCAGCAAAGAAAAGCCAAAACGCCTAGGAAATATCTATTATCTTCTTGGTATGGTTGAATACGAATACGAGCATTACGACAAAGTTCGAGATTATTTTATCATGTCGATTAAGCTTGATCCAAAAAATCCATTGGCGACGACCATGGCCTTGATGGTTGGCGAACTTGACTATGACCACGACCGTTACGCTGAAGCAATTAAAAGTTATCAGTGGCTTTACAAGGTCATGAATCCCCACGAACGCGCCTTGGCCGACTATAAGACAGGCTGGTGCTATATCGGGTTGAGTGATTTTGAAAATGCAAAAAAATATTTAATTCGAGTTGTCAGAGTTAATGGGGAAACATCTTTCGTTGAGGACTCCATCCGGGATTTAGCGTTCTTGGTTGGACAAAAAGACGACGAAATGCAGACGATTAAATTCGGCGTTGAAAACTTTTCAGACCTTGCTTACCGCGCTAAATTCTACTTTCACTCGTTATCTTATTACCTTCAAAAAGATAAAAAGAAAAGTCGGCAACCTTTATTTCTAGAGCTTCTTGCTGTTGAAAAAGATCCCCTTCAGCGAGCTCGCATTTTAGCTTTAAAAGTCAGCTACGAACGCAGAGAGTACCCGACGGTTGAAGCCTATAAAGCCATCGCTGAAATGGATAATCAAATTAAGAAAATGGACCCGCCGTTGAAAGAAAAGTTTTTCTTTCAAGAAGGGCCTAATTTAGAAGATAATTCGGAAGCGATCATAAAGAACTTCGTCGATGCCTATACTGGACGACTGAATATGCCTGAAAAGCTGACGAAGGATTATATCGTAACAGCTTTAAAGAAATTAATCGAAATTCATCTTAGGCTATTTCCAAACTCTAGTAAGCAGGATCAAATTTATAGCTTATGGATGGATGCTTGCTACGACACAAAAGATATTTCCTGTTTGCAGCAGCTGAAACCTGTTTTTAAAGCTAAAAGTGACAAAATTAAAGCCTTTGATGGCTTGCACACGATCTTAGAAATCAAAGTTCTTACATTGGTTGATAAAAATTATGAAAAAGATCCAGAATTGCATGAAAGCGAACTATTAAGATTAATTCAAGAGTTCGTCAAAGAGCATCCTGATCATCCAGAAAATATAAAACTAATTCGTAAATCGACAGCGCTGATGTTAAAGAAAGAACTTTTTAAAGAGGCTTTGCCGCAGCTTGAGATGCTTCAAAAGATCGAGCCTACTGATGATAATCTTCATAAGCTCTTATTCAGTCGATTTAAGTTAGGAATGTATGAAGAAGTTGTTAATCACCCCGGAGTGGACAAGTCAAAAAATAAGGATGTTTTGAATGTTTACCGTGAGGCCAGTTTAATCTTGGCTCAAAAAAGCTTAGACGGGAATAACTTCGATAACTATGAAAAAAATCTCAAAATGTTTTTGGCCTCGAATCCTGATCAGCAAAAGGCAGTGTTAGCTTACACTGATTATTTTGATCGTTTGATTAAGGCTCAGAAATACGACAACTTTATGCGAGAGTGGCGTGCGACAGCAGGCCCGACAAAAGAATTGAAAGAGTTTTTACCCGTACGAGCAAATGCCCTATCTTCCATGCGGGCTGATGGTTATTTCGTCGACGATGTCTTTTTGCAAAAGCCTTCGAAGGATGAAAACCTTAATTTCAATATTTTAGTGTATCATCGCGCTTTAAATAAGCCCTTATCAAAACCAGAGTTTAAAGACATCCGATCTTTGCCGGCGCAAAAAAGAAATTATATCTACAATTTAGTGATGGTCTCCCGACCGAAACTAATGATTGATCTGCTAACAGAACAAAGGCGTTTAGACGAAGACGAAAAAAGAATTTTATATACAGCGTATCTTATGCAGCGAGGTCATGATCACTTTTCATTCACTGAAGAGCAGCAAAAACTTTTAAGGGGCGTTATTCCTAAGAAAAATGCACCGGCTGAAAAATCGAAACTTTTTGCTGAGTTTGGAAAAGTCCCGGCGCCAAAATCAACATGGAGTGCAAAGCGATATAACAATCAAGTTGAGCAGTTGGTCGCCCACACTCGTTCAATTCGAAAGAAAATCGCCAGAGAAATCGGAAAAATAAGTGTGAAAGATAAGATCGCACTTTTGCAAAATGCCATCGATCAAGAAAAAAAAACAGCTGAGTCGATTCGGAAGTCACCTCTGCCTCCTGGATTAAGTGATCCTCAAAAAGTAGAGTATGAAAACGCTTTAGGAGAGGTCGCTAAAGAGTACGAAAATCAAGCTGATGAGTTTAATAAAAGTAAAACTGAAATTGATGCTAAGAACCAAGTGGAAGAAGAGGACGCAGCTAAAAATCATTTACCGCAGGTGGCGATTGAAAAACTTCCTGAGCCGTCACCAGCTTCGCGTTTTCCTTTGGCCCAAGAGCTATTCCGTAAAAATTCAGTGGCTGGCCTGGTTTTCTGGGATGCTCAACTGACTGATAAAAAGATCACTGAAGAGACCTATTATGAAGGACGCGTACGATTGCTTTTGCAGATCGCGGTCCATCAATCAATGCGTGATTTTATCTTGAGCGAGCTTAAGGCAGCTCAACAAGAAGGTCTTATTACAAAGTGGAAAGGAACCGCTGGATGAAAAAACCTCTCCTTTTTGTATCTTTAATTTTTACCATTGGGCTGATAGGAAGTGCAGAAGCTGCGGGGAAGACTTCGACGCCTGCTAAAAATGCGGCGACGTCGGGCCTTGGACAAAATAAAAATGGTCAAGTATTAGATTTTGAAGGAGAAGTTATCGAGGGCGAAAGAAAACGTCCTGATCTATTCCTGCAGATTTCAACCAAGGATCTTTCGTTCGATTCCCTGCTATATCTAAGAAATAATTATAACGATTACCTAGAAGTCGACAGAAAAGGTCGAAATCGCTACTTCAGAGTCAAAGGAAAGTAATGAAAACGATTGTCGTCAGCCAAAAAGGCAAAGAACTTAGCCGCTTTATTCCAACAGGACGAAGCACGCTAGTGGGTCGGTCTCCTTCTTGCGATGTTGTTATGCGTTCAAAATCAGTAAAGCCCGTTCATTTTTTAGTGGAATGGGTTGGCGCTGGGGAATTTGATCCTAATCAAGGCCTTTGGACTGTCGTTAATTTAAAAGAAAAGTTAAAAACGGATCGTGATGTTGGAGAAGGCTTAATGCTTTCTAGTCAGGCCATTGAATCCGGAGTCTTTGAATTTAAAATTGTTGAAGATGAATTGGCAGAATCGCAGATTCGGCGCGGAGTTTTAACAAGAGCTGTTGAAGGAATTAAGGACAGTGAGGGAAGCACAAAGTCTCCGGGGACTGTTGCTGAAGTCATTTATTTCCGCAAAGATATCGAAGCCATTACAAATATTCGTCACTTCGATAAGCAAACGTCTCCTGTTTTAATTTTTCCATCATTGCCGCTGGTGAGATTTTCTTGGCTGGAGCAAATGCCCGGCGTTGGTTTTTTAGAAAATCAGGGCGAGAAAAAAGATTTTCAAATTTTTAACCGCGGTCAAGAGATTACAAAAACTCTTGATGACAAAGGCAAAAAAGTTGAAGTTCGCACTTCTGATTTTATTACAATTGAAACCCAAGAATATGAATATTACGTTCGGTTAGTTCCTCCAGTTCGTGTCGAAATAATTCCATTGGCGTGGTTGCACGATCCAATGGTTCGTGCGTTGTTATTTTTATTACTACTATTATGTTTAATGGCCGGATATATGGCGATCCGTCCACCAGACGAGGTCAAAGAGCCTGAGCCACCTCCGCGTGTCGCAACGATTCAAGTGCAGGATTTGGTTGTGAAGCCTGTTCCTCCTCCGCCGCCACCTCCTCCTAGCGAAACTCCACCGGCGCAAGTTAAAAAAACAGTAACGGAAACAAAAACTCCGGCTCCAAAGAAATCTTTTCAGACAGAAAAGGTCACAGCTAAAGAAACAAAAGCGTCTGCACCATCTGTTAAGAATACAACCAAGGCAGAAAAAAACAGAGCCGGTCTGAATTCCCCGGCTCCAGTCACTAACGTCAACTCTGTTGGTTTACTTGGCAAACTGGGTGGCGGTAAAAAAACCGGTGAAAAAGTTTCTGCTGATTTGATTGTAAATAAGGGCGTTGTTTCAGACACAGCCACAGGAGAATCTGGAAAGATCGTTGTCTCTCAGCCGCCATCTGGAGAGCTTGGCCGTGGCCGTGGAGGAAGCGCTAAGGGCGATAACACATTGGCGGGGGCATCAACAACTCTGCGCAATAACGGCGTGACAGATGATAACAGCGTCGGTGCGCTAGGTATGACCGGTGGAAAGAGTAAGTATTCAACGGGTATGAAGTTAGGCGGCGGCGAAGGCGCTTCTGGTGGATCAACCAGCGGTATGTCCGGGGACGGCAATATGGAAGTGGCGGGCGGTTTAGATAAAGAGGCCGTCAGAAAAGCTTTGGCTGAAAACCGTCGAGCCATCAAAACATGTTACGAAACAGCACTTCTATCAAGAAAAGATTTAGAAGGACGTATCACTTTAAGATGGAAAATCACAGCAAAGGGTCCGGTTGAAACAATTGCCGTTCAATCGAGCAATGTGAATTTGCCATCCCTAGAAAATTGCGTGCAAAGAGTGGTGAAGAACATCGTTTTCCCGCAAGCACCGAATAACTTGCCGACGACAGTCATCTATCCATTTGTTTTCCAAGGGAAGAAGTAGTTAGAACAGCACGCTCTCTGGAAGGCCCATTCGCGAAGCAATCACACGAACAATTTCCGAAGCGGTCTCTTCCAGAGCCCGCTCTGTCACATTAAAAACGGGCCAGCGCCGATTTTCCTTATAGATTCTTTCTGCATATTCGATCTCTTTATGAATGTGTGAAAGCGAAGCATACTCGCCCCCTGGATCCTGGCCAAATTTTTCTAATCTATTTTTACGGATTCTTTGCAAGGATTCCATATCAATAATCAGACCGACAACTTTCCGCTGATCAACTTTAGCTAATTCCGCTGGCAAGGGTGTATTTAAAACTAAGGGAACATTGGCTACTTTCCATCCCTTATGGGAAAGAAAAATTGATAATGGCGTTTTGCTGGTGCGACTGATACCGACTAAAATAATATCTGCTTTGTCCAAATCATTCAGTGTTTTTCCATCGTCATGTTTGACGGTGAATTCAATGGCTTCGATGCGTTTAAAATAAAGGTCATCAACAACGCGTAAGGCGCCCACCGTATTTTCTGAAGACACACCAAAAAATGCGTCAAGGGTGTTCAAGAGGGGATCGAGTAAGTCAATATAGGGAATACCTTTTGCTGCAGACAAATCTTTTAATTTTACTCGCAGCTGAGTGCTGGCCACCGTATAGGCAATCATCCCTCGCTTTTGAAAGCACTCTTCAATAAGGCTTTCTGCTTGATTTTCCGTTCTCACATTTTTGCAGCGGATGATATTAACATCTTTTTGAGGATATTGAACAAGGGCCGCGCGAATCATTGTAGCGGCCGTTTCTCCGGTGCTGTCGGAGATAATATAAATTGTATAATTGGTTTCACTCATGCAAAGGCTTTCAAAATTTCTTGATGAACCTCATTCATATGATTTTTCAGCCATGGTCCAGCCAATCTTGTCATCAACAGAAAACTGACGTGGTCATGCGGTCTTAGAAAAAAGGCAGTCAGGTCTTCGGGGTTTCGAATTTTTTGATCAATCCCTAATTGTTTTAGGAAAGGAATGGCCGGGGCTTTGACAATTTGCAAAGGCGAAAGCTGAGGGCCGCCCTTAACTTCCATGGCCTGATCAATCAAGGGATTCATGCGACCCTCTTCAAAGAAAGCCTGAGCTTTCCAGTTTTTATTTTCTTTTTCCAAAAGAATTCCCACATCAAAAAAAATTGCCAATCGCGAGAATAAGATGATCGTTCGATCTTCAAGGTCTTCTGGTAATTCACGGGAAAGAGTTCGAATCAGCTGCGACTCATGATGGGGTTCGAATAACGTTTTTGCATTTTGTGCGTTATTCTGTAAATCCATAATAAGTACGGATTCAATTTTTTGCTCGAGCTTAGTTAATCGCCTTTGCAGGCCCTGACTCCACTTTTCCATAGATCTATTGTCGCTGTTTTTAGTTCAATAGATCAAGAACGACTGTAATTTCTTTTTCATTTTCGGTGGGGATCAGGGACTCAGGCATCGCATCCGCCAGTTGGCCCGAGGGTAAAAAAATTCGTAAAGATGGATTTTGAAGCTGGCTCCAAACCGTCGAAATTTTTTTCATCCATTCCTTGAAGTTATCATTATAAGGAACGATGGCCACCCACTTATTGGGGAGCAAGGGTTGCGAATGAATAATAAGAGGTGCCGAGCTTGCAGAGATCATCTTTGGAACTTCAACGCCAGTTTTTTCAATGATTCCAATTAAAAACTCAGACAAGGGTGGTGTTTGATGCCGAGAGGCTTTCACAATTTGGAAATTTAAGTACCAGTCGATTTTTGCAGTCCACTGGCATTTTCCAAGATCTGCCATCACCCAAAGTTCAGCTCCCGGATTTAAAGCACTGGCTTGCGAGAGAGTGGCAAACAACTAGGACTCCTTGCTGATCTGATCCAAGATTCCATTCACAAATGCACCGGAATCAGTGTTGCCATATTTCTTTGCGATCTCGACGGCTTCATCGATAGCAATATGAGATTTCAAATTAAGCAGTCGAATTTCATAACAAGCCAAACGTAAAATGGTGCGATCGACGACGCTCATGCGTTCCATTTTCCAGTGCCGACTAGCGGCTTGAATCCACTGATCAATTTGATCTTTGTTTTCAGTGACTCCGGTGACTAATTTTAACGTGTAGTCGCGAATATCTTTAGCAACAGGCTCATCCAGCATGGCAATAAATTGATCAAAATCGATTTGCGAAGTGAATTCACGTTGAAAAAGAATCTGCAGGGCCAACTCGCGGGAGGTGCGTCTCATGTTTTAGTTCTCTTAGTTATTTTGGGGAGTTAGTGGAAGTTGTGGATCTTTTACATCGACAAATTCTTGCAGTTCCGAATCTTCTAAAGAGTCGACAAATTCCTGCACATCTTTAAAGTTTCGATACACACTTGAAAATCGCACGTAAGCGACATCGTCCACTTGCTTCAGTTCGGCCATGACTTTTTTGCCAATCAAGCGAGCCGGAATTTCTGAGTCGCCGCGGTTGATGAGCCAAGAAGCAATTCGGTCAACAATAGCATCCAAAGTCGACAAGCTGACCGGCCGCTTTTGGCAAGACGCTTGCAAACCTTTCAGAATTTTTTCACGCAGGAAAGCTTCACGTCGGCCATCTTTTTTAACAACAGCGGGATAATTCACAACTAAAGTTTCTACGGTTGTAAAACGAGATTTGCAGTCCAAGCATTCCCGGCGACGGCGAATCGAGCCGTCTTTTTGGATGCGAGTATCGAGGACCCGGTCGTCATGATGACTGCAGAAAGGACATCTCATTCTTGGTAAAGTAGGAGCACCCAGTAAAGGGGTCAACCTTCGATGCTTAACACTAAGCATTAATTTTTCCTTGCATGACTGTCTAAGGTTGGTAAGAATGGGGCATGAAAATATCAGTTTTTATTGTTTTTTTGGCCATGGGATTTTCAAATCAAGCCAGAGCCCAAGAGGTCGGGCGTGAAGCGGCAGGAACCTATTTTGCCAACGGCCAGAGAGCGGCAGCAGCTGTTACGGACCAAGATCATTATTTAGCGATTCATGCCGGCCAATTTATGGAATCGACCTCATGGGAGTGGGGTCAGCACGAGCGCGCTGAAAAGACCGGTAATTACAGTGTCGGCGTCACCTACCGTGTTGAAAAGTACACGACTTTGATGGATTTAAATATTCGAATCGAAGCTAACGAATATAACGTGGTGAATGAAAAGCCCTTCAAACTTAGTTTTATGCCGGTTCTGACTTTTCCGGACGTCGCTTCAAAGTTTCCATTGTACTTTGGCGCAGGGGCAGGGGCAGGCGTGTTTTTTCGGCAGGTGAAGGATGAAAGTTTTGTCAGCATTGATTACCAGCTTCTTTTGGGTGCCAGGTTTTTTGATATCTATGAGAACGCCGGTTTTTTTATTGAAACGGGTTTAAAAAACCATCTTTTGATCACCAGCAGCGGACAATTTAATGGCGTTTTTCTTAGCGCCGGAGCGGTTTTTACGTTTTGAAAATTCATCGACTTCTGATTGATCAGATGGCGCTTGCCATTAAAGATATATTTTCTACCGATCACCATGCTCACAAGGTGATCGAATCCTACTTAAAGAAAAATCGCAAATGGGGTTCTAGAGATCGCCGGTTTTTTGCTGAAAGTGTTTATGATTTAGTTCGCTGGTGGCGGCTGTACTGGTCGCTAGCGGGATATTCAGATCTTGATCATCGTCAGGGTGCACTGATGAGCACCGGCCAAATTGAGCGAGTCTGGGCCACTTACTATGTCTGTAAAAACCAAGAGCCCGTTCCCTGGCCGGAATTTGATAATATCGACATTCACCAAATTGAAGAGCGCCGGAAAAAAATCACCAGTGAAGGCATTCTTCTTTCTTATTCAGATGAGCTTTTAAAAATTCTAAAAACTGAATGGAAAACCGAATGGAATTCTTTAGCCCAATCTTTAAATGAGCCTGCCGATGTTTTTTTAAGAACCAATTCTTTAAAAACTTCCAGAGATTCCTTAGCGGCTCGGTTGAATCAAGAAGAGATCCATGTCGAAAAAGTCGCAAACGATCCTTTGGCATTGCGACTGACTGAAAGAAAAAACGTTTTTGTATCGCCCACTTTTAAAGAGGGCCTTTTTGAAGTGCAGGATTTAGGCTCGCAAAAAATAGGACCTTTTCTAAAAATTGAACCCGGTCAACGGGTGATTGACGCATGCGCCGGAGCGGGTGGGAAAAGTTTGCACTTGGCCTGCCTGATGAAAAACAAAGGTAAAATTATTGCGCTGGATATTTATGATCGTAAATTAGAAGAACTTCGCACGCGCGCGAAAAGAAATGGCGTTGATATTATTGAAACGCGTTTGATTGAAAATACAAAAGTAATTAAGCGGTTAGAAAAAGCCGCTGACCGAGTTTTGTTAGATGTGCCGTGCTCGGGCTTAGGAGTCTTACGGCGCAATCCCGATAAAAAGTGGAAGGTCCTTGCCGTCGACATTGAACGACTGATCCAGCTTCAATGGCAAATTTTAACGACCTATTCCGAGATGACAAAGCCCGGAGGCAACCTTGTTTACGCCACCTGCAGTTTGCTCCCCTCTGAAAATGAACTGCAAGTGAAACGCTTTATGAGCGAACGAGGCACCGACTGGGAGCTAGAAGAAGAGATCTTTTTAAGACCTGATAAGGGGCCTACAGATGGCTTTTACGCGGCTCGCCTGAAGCGTCGACAATAGGTTTCATTTGGCTGACTAACGCCGAGCAATGTTATTTAATCCGTTGATTCTGAAAATTCTCTGTTGGTATGGTCCGGCCAGTTTATTAAAACGCCCAATGGGCCAACCTTTTTAGGGGGATTCATGAAATCAATTTTAGTCGGCTTCGGCTTACTTTTAAGTTCTACGGTTTTTGCTGCGACATCGGCGCCTTCTGCAAAATATTATCAGTTCGGTCGCCCTGTGATTGAAGAAATCACATCCGGCCCTTTAGCTGATTATCAGCCATTAGCCACAGACTTTGCAGCTTGTAACAAATCAGAATCAGATGTTTTAGGCGAAGCTTTAGATCCTTTAAATCCGGTGGATCGCGCTCATATCTGGCTGGATAAAATTATTAATATCGGTAAAAAAGCATGGTCAGTGATTGAATTGGGTCGTCCTGTCGTTAACGTGTCTGTTGATTCTGCGAATGCTCTGCCACAGGGTGTTTCTTGCTGGAATCACTTAACCGGTTGGTCCGTGCCTCAAAGCAAAACTTATAAAGTCTCTTACGTGAACGGTTTTAATTCTGAAGTTGTAAGCTTCGCTTTCCGAGTGATCTATACAGCTGGCGGAAGTTACAACGGCACAGGACGCTATATTTCGAATGCGACCGTTGTTCCAGCGCAGTTAAACGTGGCTTGGGGTTATACCTTTAATGCGTCAACAGTTGTTCCCAACGTTTTCAACAGCGGAACTTTAGCACAACCGGTGGCAGGAATGCAGATCAACTTGAACTGGTCGATCGATACCGTCTTGAAGCACTCTCAGCAATCTGAGGCGTTTTATATCGGTGGAGATGGCGCCTTTAAACATCTGAACTAGTTTCAGGCGTAAGATTTTATAAATTTATTTAATTGAAAAAAAGGTGATCTGCGAAGCAGGTCACCTTTTTTTATTCTTTCAGCGAAGATAAGGATCGCTCAGCCTTGGCTGTGTTCCATATTTTTTCAAACCGATCGTTGTAGCGATCGACGATGGATTTTGTTGAAATATAAATCTGATTTTCTTGATTCGCTTTGCTGGCATGGTTGGTGTAATTAAAGGATCCAGTTTGAATCATCTTTCGATCAATGATCGTGAACTTATCATGCATAACTCCCCTTTGTTTTCCGAATCGGACTTGCGCGCCCCCACGGATAAGGGTTGAAACTAAAGAATGATTACCGCCGGCCTGTCTTTTATCCACGACGACTCGCACTTTGATTCTTTTGGAAGCCACCAGCAGCTCATGCACGACTTGATCAAGATTGATGTCAAATACAGCCATATCAATTTGAGTCTGAGCTGACTTAATGAATTTAATCAGCTTCACGTCGCAAAGCTGGTCGGGAGAAAAGCAAACCTCATCTGGCATTGGGGGAGGGGTCATCGATGCAGCTAAGGCGTGCTGGGCGTCCATCAGCAGCTTGTTTTTTTTAGCGCGCGCCTGTGTTTGAGGGGTTAATGCACTTAAAAATAAGAGAACTAGTAAAACGTTTGAATATTTCAGGGAAAACTCCTGTCTTCCCAAATCGTAGAGGCCGCCCATTTAAATGTAAAATAAAAAAAGGGCCGTCGAATGCTTCCGCCGGCCCTTTTTAGAATTAAAAATATTAAAAAACTAGTCGACCTTGTTTTTTACTTCTTTAGCTTTGTAGCTAACAGCTTCGCCAGCTTCATTTACTCGGTGTTTGCCTTTTTCAGCAGCACATTTCAAGTCGCCTTCCATACAAACGGCTTCTTTCATGCGGTGTCCACCCTTTTTCATTTTGCGAACAACAGTGTTGCCAGTGGCTTTTGCACTTTCGCCAACAGTCTCTTCAGCGTGAGCCAAACTCATTAAAATTCCCATAGCTGTCAACATTGCTAATACTTTTCTCATATTTTCTCCCTTTAATTGGTCAATAAACTTAAGTTAAACGACTGCGACGACCGGCAACAAGTCGGTATACAAAAAGAATCAACATAGCTCCTAAGACCGACGCAATGAGTCCTGCCGGTTCACCTTGAGTGTATAATCCCATGGAAGCACCTAACCAGTTGGCAACAAAAGATCCAGCAATACCCAATAGAATGGTAACAATAGAGCCACCTGGGTCATTTCCTGGCATCAAAAACTTTGCAATCGCACCAACTATCAAACCTATAACTATCGCCCAAATCATAAGACCTCCTTCGTTTGCTTTAGATTTCTAAAGTGTCCATAACTTACCCATAAAGTCCCAAAAAAGGTTTTTAGATCTGTGACAACTTAATGACGATTTACACACAAGTGACCATCGCCTGCGTAGCGAACCTGTTACCACCGTAGCGGGTGTGATCCCGTTCTTTAGTATATCTAAATTTATTGTGTTGCGAACATAGGATTCTTAAATTGCTAGCAGAGTTATCACCGCCAGCCCATACAGGCTGTATATGATCAATTTCCAAAAAGCGAACACTTCCACAAATTTTATTCGTCTGCGGATCTTTAAACTGGCAGCACTTGTCGTTAGCAAAAATAGTCTTTCGAAGATTAGGCCTGATCGCTTCACGAGAGGGCGGAAGGGTTGATTTGATCAAATTACTTTTAGTCTCTTGAACTTGGCTTGGCCGTTTGATTTCAGTGCGTCGTTGGATATCTCTCTCAGCTAGAGCTGTGATAACATCAGCCCATTTGTTCTTTTGAAAAAGTCATCGTTAGGGTGACAGACTCGTTTTAGTGAATTCTTTCTTTTTCTTCTGTGATCACGGGGAGGCTTAATTCTTTAGCCAAGATAAACCAAAAATGGCTTCAAAAAATAATGCCTTGTGATTCAAGCTGAGAAACAAAGGTAATCACAAAAATCTACGTATTGCCATAAAAAGGCACTCTGTCTTTGAAAAGATCATCTTTTTGGCGACAGCACGCGTATCGGGCTTTTGGCTTGGTATAAAGCTGGCAGCGTCCTTATTGAGATCAAATACTTTGGAGAAGCTTATGAGCAAGTTATTGTTTAACATGGCGTTAGTATCGGGACTTTTATTGTCCCAAAATTCTTTCGCCGACAAAGTTATTTTGCTAGAAAATGATCAAGATGCCCTCCAGGCCCGCGTCGATATTATCCAGCAGGCTAAGCATGAAATTATCGCCGAATATTTTTCCGTTTGGGATGACGAACAGTCAATTGGAGCCATGGCATTGCTCCTTGAAGCTGCGCAACGTGGTATCCAGGTGAAAGTGATCGTTGATTCGTTATCTAATACAATTCCAAGATCTATATTTGCGGCCCTCGAAAAGCGCGGGAAAGACAAACAGGGAAACCAAACTTTGCAAATTAAAGTCTACAATCCACTTCAATTTAATTTGTTATTGGCTACTCATCGAGATCATGCAAAAATGCTGATCGTCGACAGCCAACGAATCATATCTGGTGGGCGCAATGTCGGAGATAAATATTTCGGCTTAAATAAAGTGAGAAACTTTAATGATTTAGATTTTTTGGGCGAGGGTGATGTTGCCGTTCAAGCTCGAAGAAACTTTATGCAAGTCTGGAACAGTGATGTCGTTGCAAACCAAGAATTATATCAGTATACGGACAAGAATTTAGATCCCCAAAGTTGTTTGTCTGCAGGAGATCGCGACCATTGTGAATTTGTTCGTCAAGACGCCTTCAAACAGTTGGATTTAGCAGAAAAGCAAATGCTGAAGATCTTTCAAGAAATTATTAAGAAGCAAGATGACGACGTAGTTGAAAGTGGAACAAATAAAAATTGGCTTGAAAATATAAATTCAACCGTCACCGCTGAATTTATTTCCCAAGATCCTGAAGTCTTAAACAACAAACGTCATGATACCCTGACAGAGCGTCTTGCAGAAATTTTAAGCAGTGCGGAAATAGAAGCCAATATTATCACTCCGTACTTAATTCCTACGACGCGTCTGATGAGAATTTTTAAATCCCTACAAGAGCGAGGAATTAAAGTCAGAATTATTACAAACTCTTTGCAATCGACAGATAATCTATTTGCACAGGCTGGATATCGTGCCGCCAAAAAAGAGTTGATATCGTTAGGCATTGAAATTTACGAATACAATGGGCCCGACACTGTCCATGCTAAAACCGCAGTGGTGGATGGCAAAGTGGCTTTGATTGGAACCTATAATATTGATCCAAGATCGGCCCACTTAAATCGTGAAATTGGAGTTAAAATTACAGATAGCGACGATAACAGAATTATCAATGAACTGACTCGAACGATTGAAAATTTTCGATCACGATCAACTTTGGTTTCTAAAAATGGGGTTGAAATAACTAAGCCTGACGAGTTCAAAGGTGTTAGTAAGAAAAAGAAATTGGCCCTTAAAATTATTAATTTATTATTGCCGCTGATTAAAAATCAGATCTAACTTTAAAAATAAGGAAGCTAAGATGGGATTTAAAAACTTTACGATTTTCATGCTACTTTTAGTCGGAATTCAAAGCCAATCTTTGGCCTCCATCCAGTGTGAAGCCCAGTTGCCTTATAACGATTCGCCGAAGTTAGTTCTAAATTTTGAAAGCAAGGATCCAAAAACTGTTTTCATTCCTGGAACAGCCATCCTGATCAGCACAAAAATCAATTCTGCCACTCGTGAAATGTGTATCGTGACCACCTCAAGTGTTGAATTTTTGGCATCAGTTTGTGGTCAAAGCCAAGCGCTGACGCTAAAAATGAAGACAGACGCAGATGGCTTTATCACAATTAAATGTCGGTCGAATTAATTTTTTTTCATATTCCTCCTTCGATGCCACTGTTGGCTTTACAAACCTGTAAATTATGCAGATCACACAGCTCCAGAGCCCCCTCAATTCCAATTGCTGTGGCCCTGTCCTTGCTGTAGTTAGGGGCCTATGGCGTTGATTTATCAGCTTCTGATGGCAGTCTTATTTATAGCGACCTTAAGTTGTCAGGGGCAAAAAGCTTCTGATCGTGATCCATTAGCCGACGCCAATCAAAAAATTGACCGAGGAGATTATGACGGTGCTATTGCGGCCCTTGAAGAGTTGCAAACCAGAGACACGCGCCCCGTTGTTAAATCAGCTCTGGCTTCAGCCTATGCGGGCCGAGCAGGTTTGAAGATTGAAAAACTTTGGAACTTCGTAAAAACTTTGAATTCTCCGCCAGTCACCGAAGAGTCCGTCAAAAGCAGTCCCGATTTTTTACAGAGCAAAGATTTGATTTCTAAAAATGCCTTAATTCTTGGAAAAAATTCTGAAAACGAGCTGGATCAGTTAGCAAAATCAATGGCGGCTTTTCAGTCGTACCGACAAAAAATAGAAAGCCTTCCTTATATTGCGCTGAATAAACGACATGATCTAAGGCGGGGCGCTGCCGTCTTAAAAGGGGCCGAGACTAAGGGTGCCCATCTTTATCGAGCTATTTTAAATTTAGTTTACTTAAGATCTGATTTACAAGATGGGTTTAAGTATTGGGAAGACGTTAATACGGAGCTTAAAAAGCTTGATGTAGGCGATCGTAAAAATCCCAAAAATAAACAGATTTTATGTTCGATCAAAATATCTGAGTTTCAAGATTGGCTCGTCGGCCAATTTGAGCAAGTCTCTGAAATCAGTGATGACATTCGTTTTGCTTTTCCGTCCAAAGCCAAAGAGATGATTGCTTTTGATAAATCTGTTAAGAAGTATCAAGAAGAAGTCCCACGCCTTGAACATACTTTGTTTCCAAATTCTAAGGAATGCCGATGAAGGCAGCGGGATTTTTTATTTTATTAGCTTTGGCTTTGTCGGCACAAGCCATTGAGGTGCCAAGATCAATTCCCCTGGGGACATCGGATTTTACACATCGATCGTTAGGAACAACCTGCTTTGCGATGGACGCCGTTGTTGACGGCCTTCCTTGCAATCCCGCATTCGCCGCTAAAGAGCGTCGGGCCCAGCTGCAAACCCATATTTTTTTCGGAAATAATGTTTCGTATGCTCAAGATGTGAATGACATTTTAAACAATCAAACCAGTCAAAAAAACGTTGAACATTTATTTAATCAAACACGCAGTTCTGAAATGGAAGCCAACGTCGAGGCGGGTTTTCTCACTGAAAAATTCGGCATCAGTTTTTCTCCGTATCGCCTTTCTTATTATTCTTTGATTCGAAATAGTTCCTTACCGGTGATCACTTTATACGCGGGACAAGAGCAGGTGATTCGCACGCAGCTTGCCACCTACGTCCAAGAGGATTTTTATTTTGGTTTGCAGCTGCGGGCTGTTCAGCGAAGATTTATTCTATCCGAATTCACCTTAACAGATGCCCTCGTGGAAAATAGCCAAGAAGATATTTTTCGAGTGCGAGAGCAAAAGGCTTTGTATTTTGAGCCTGGTCTTTTGTGGACTCCCGAAGGAAAAGAGTGGAATCCGCAAGTCTCTTTAACAGTCACTCAATTAGGTGCCGTCGATAAAAAATATACAGAGCTACCGGCCAGTCCTGAAGCTCATCTTGGAACTTCTGTTAAGCCGCCCATCACTTACGGAGAGCTTGAGTTAGGGACGACATTCACCGCGCAATCTCGTTATGAAAAGTGGACAAATTTAATCCGTCTTGGCGTCAGCTATAAGTTGGGAGCCACTCAGTACGTGGCTAGTGCCACTGAAAACCAATACGACTTAGCTTTTTTGCTTCACTACAAAGGTGTTCGCGGTGGCCTGACCTATGATTTTAGAAAATTCGTTAATTTGATCGGGGACAGCGATGAAGTTCGTACCATCTACACCCAGATTGGCATCGAGATATGAAGATAATTTTATGCATAATGCTTAGCCTGGTGTCGTTTTCAGCTTTGGCTGAGGACCAATTTTATCAAGGCCCGGCTGAGTGGAGTTCATTTAATAAATTTATGGAAAAAAAAGAACAAGAAGATCGTATTGCTGGTGTCAGCTATATGATCTCTGGGGCTGTTGCGACCATCGGGGGAGCTGTTGGATATTATTCCTCGCAGGATTCTTTCAGTCGCGGCCTTTATGCCGTGGCCCAATCTGTGGGCGTTGCAGCCATTGGTTACGGGGCCACTTTTTACTTTGTCGGAAATGAATACACTTCCTTTTATCGAGCTATCGATGGCGCTCATATTTCGGCCGTCCAAAAGTCAGAAATTCTTAAAAGATTTTTGGATCAAGAGCGAGCTGAACATGATCGTCGCCGCTGGATCAAAGTGGCCACGCATTCACTGATTGCCGCCGGCAATTTCTACAGTGCTAGTCGTGATGAAGATCGCAATATCCGCGGCATTCTAAATTTTCTTGGGATCGTCAATGTCGCGATGGCGATCACCTATTCTTTTTAAAAATAAATTTTAACGCCAGCCCGGCTGCCACTTCGAATCGTTGAAGTTTCAACAAAGGGAGTGATGGTGGATTTTATGATTTCATAATCTCGATAAGCCGCGCCAAATATCCGTAGAGCCTTAAAATCAATAAAAATTCCGGCTTCACTGATTGAGCCCGCAATTTCTTCTTTAGCGATGTCATTGGTTGAAGAGATATAGATCCGGTGAAACCCATCAATTCCGAAGTATTTCATTAAATACAGCTGCAGTGAAACCTGCCCAAACTGATTTTTGTAATCTTTTGGTGTGTCGGAGTTGCTGTAGGTCCTTGTTCGCTGACCAAAGTGCAATGCTAAATAACTACTTTGAATGGATTCGCCAAAAAGTCTTAAATTCAACATGCCACTCAAATCGTTCAGTTTTTCTTGGGGATTATTTTCATAATCGACCGTCAGGCCAACAATGTGCGCATGCGCTGTCACCGAGCCATCAACTGATGTAAAGCTATTTTGTGTCTTGGGCACATCGATATCTCGGAGGTAGGATTTATACGCTGCGCTGACCATCGCTTCATAGGGCGACGCCGAATTCAGTGATAACCATAAATCCATCATACGATTGCGATCCTTAGTATCGAGCCAATCCTGCAGAGTCCATCTTTTGGCTTCACGGTTGCTAGCTCTGCGTCCAAAGTCGTTATTGGCTCCTGAGGGCTCTCCTTGCGCCTGTAATGACGTGATAAGAAGGCTTGCTGCAATCGTCATCAAGGTCTTGGAAACAAATGCCATAAGGACCTCCCAGTCTTCATTTTGCGCTTGAAAAGCTTCTTGAGCGAAGATTTTCAACTTGCTCTCAAATTGAGAGATTGCTTAAATCACACAGTGGCCAGAATGCGTGACATTCCAGCCTCACACAGTCTTATTTTAAGACATAAGGGGATTTCATGATTCACGATTTCGATCCAGTCCTGTTGCATATTTCCGGTGATATCGGAATTCGCTGGTATGGGCTTTCCTATATTTTGGGATTTATAGCAGCTTACCTCGTGATCAGTTGGCTGGGCGATCGCCAGAAGGCGGGATTGAGCAGTGAAATGGTCAGTGACTTGATCACTTACTTGGCGCTTGGAACCATTATTGGTGGTCGTCTTGGATATGTTTTTTTCTACAGCCCAGAACTGCTGACAAAATTTAAACCTGAAATTCCTTACTGGGGAGTTTTAGCGGTGAATGAAGGCGGCATGGCCAGTCATGGCGGTATTATTGGAATTGTGATTGCTGCTTGGTTATTTGTCCGAAAATCTGGAATTAATTTTACATATCTTTTAGACTTGTGCGCCGTCGGTGGACCTTTGGGCGTTTTCTTTGGACGCATTGCTAATTTTATCAATGGTGAATTGGTCGGAAGACCCGCGCCCGCCGACTTGCCATGGGCCGTGAAATTTCCTAGCGATCTTTACTTGTGGCCCAAGCGAATGCCTGAAAGACTAGAGAGCCTTAGTTCAGTGGTCGAAAAAATCAATGTCGAGCAATTAAAAAAAGAGTCCGGTATTGATCTTACTTCCGTTGACATCAATCCCAGCCAATGGCTGGAGTCCGTTCATAATATGCGAAATGATGTCATGGCAAATCAACACGTCTTAAGCACCCTTGATGCCATTGTTAGACAAATTCAGCATGGCAATACAGCCCTTCGTGACGCTTTAGGGCCTTTTCTCGTGGCCCGCCATCCATCACAATTGTACGCCGCTCTTTTTGAAGGTTTATTTTTATTTTTAATTTTATTTTTCTTATGGCGAAAATCTCGAAGACCAGGGTTTATTGCAGGATGCTTCTTAATTTTTTATGCGATCTTTAGAATCTCTGACGAGTATTTTAGAATGCCAGATGATCATCTTGGTTTTCAAATATTTGGACTGACAAGGGGTCAGTTATTAAGTATCGGCATGTTGGCTTTAGGATTTATTTTTTCGTTTGTTTGGGCCAAATCCAGCGCTTTTGTCGTGCAAGGTTGGGGGCGAGTTCAAAGCATTAAGATCGGGCGAAAATAGCCAATAACTCGTTTTGGGAGAGGGGCTTTTGCTCTCCCGATTCTAAATCTTTTAACATCACCGTCGAGGTTTTAACTTCAGCCTCACCAATAATCACTGCATATCTGGCACCAGTGGTGGCGGCCTTTTTCATTTTTTTCCCCATATTTCCACCCCAGGGAATTTCACAAATTAAACCCAAGGCTCGAACTTGGTGCGCCACTTGTAGAATTGTGCCTTCTCCAATTTCATCGGCGCCTACAAAGGCCACTTTTAAACCAGGCGCAGGAAGTTTTTCTTTTGGCACTAAATCCATCAAGCGATCAATTCCTGCGGCCCAGCCGACACCTGCCGTTTTAGGTCCGCCCATGGTTTCAATCAATCCATCATAGCGGCCACCGGCAAGAAGAGTGCCTTGAGCGCCTAAATTTTCTGTGACGAATTCAAAGACCGTATGACAGTAATAATCAATTCCGCGAACTAATTTTGGATTCACTTGAAAAGAAATTCCCAAATCTTTTAAACCTTTTTGAACTTTATCAAAAAATAACTTTGATTCTGTATTTAAAAAATCTTGAAACAAGGGCGCGCCGGCGACGAGTTTTTTATCGCCTTCATCTTTTGAATCAAGAATTCTTAAGGGATTCTTTTTAAGTCGCACCTGGCTGTCGGCTGAAAGTTGGCTTTCAAATGGCGTAAAATACTGCACTAGGCTTTCACGATATTTAGCTCGCGATTCTTTATCCCCTAAGGTGTTAATTTCAAGGCGACAATTTTTATGCAGATCTAAAGTTTTCAGAAAATCCCAGGCAAGGGATAAAACTTCGACGTCGGCCATGGCTGACTCCGAGCCCATATATTCAACACCTAATTGGTAGAACTGCCGGTAGCGACCTTTTTGTGGGCGCTCATAGCGAAACATGGGACCTGAATAAAAAAACTTAAGGGGCAGGGACTGCGCTAAACCTTCGGAAATAAAAGCTCGGGCGACACCGGCCGTTCCTTCAGGTCGAAGAGTGATGGACTCGCCACCACGATCTTTGAAATCATAAGTTTCTTTGCTGACCATGTCTGAACTTTCACCTAATGTGCGGTGAAAGACTTCCGAGAATTCAAAAATGGGCGTTTCAATTTCAGAAAAGCCATAGGTCATCGCTGCCTTATAAGCAGTTTCTTCAATAAAGCGATAAGCCTTAGTTTGTTCTGGAAGAAGATCGCGAGTGCCGCGGGCCGGTTGAAGTTTGCTCATGATGTCTTGGAGGGTAACATTGAGTTGAGGGGCTCACAAGAAAATGCGGTGGGTGGCTATGTGCAAAATGTCTTTTTTGGAAAGCGGCGGGTCTGATGAGGCATCAATTAGAATTTATAGATCAGATTTTGGTGAAAATACGACTGGCGAATTAGGTGCGAGTCGAAGCCGCCGAAGTGAAGAGCGGGCTCCGCAGCGGAGCCCGCTCTGTGAATTGAACGTAGGAGCTGCGTTATTTAATTTATTTTTTTAAATATTTATAAAATAGTTCTTGCGGGGGCTTTTCGTGTCTCTCAATTAAATTACGTTTAAGGATAAGAATATTTTTGATCCGGGTAGCGTTGATGTAAATTGAATTGATCACAAGTGAATTATGAGCCTCCTAGCTAGCAAATTTTAAGTTTCTAAAAAAGTAAATCTGCTGCAAGAAAACCTAAAATTTGCATTCAAAATTCCATGGTATGGTCTTTTTAGTTTTTAAAAAGGAGACAAAATGGAATTAACTTTTGCAGCAGAGAAATTAAATTTTGAGCAAGAAAATCTGAATTCAAAGTCAATTATATATCAAGATAATAACTATAATCTAAAATATATTTCCAACGACGATCTGCTGTTTAGAACTGAGAATCTTGTTCAAACCGAACGTAAGATTATGCACCTAGTTTTATCGCATATTCTAGAAATCATGAATCGTAAACTTTATGCTGATCTTGGCTTTGATAGTATGTACGAATCCATCCGCACAAAAGCGCGCGCCGATTTCAGTGCATATAAAAAGGGAGATCTTTTCTAAGGCCCAAGGGTGTTGCCAATACATTAGCTCGGATGGACGCCGCTGCGGATCTCAGTTTCAACTTCAAATTGATCATATCGTGCCGGTCAACTGGGGCGGGCGAAATGCATCAGATAATCTTCAGCTGCTTTGTCGGACTGATAATCTTTTATTAGCTCGGCATATGGGCCTGCATTAGTCAGTGCGTGGTGGGCCAAATGCAGTTACCGAACGCGGATGGAATTCAAATGGTAATTTTTACAATTCAGTCGAAGGGATCGTTTATAAAGGCCCGTAAAGACATAATTAAGTCGGCACGCAATTATTCCCAAGGTCCCCCATCAGCCTGTGATATTATTCCTGAGTCTTGATCAGGCACAGCAAAACGAAATTTATTTTGTTGCTAAACAATCAAGGGCTGTGGTTTGTAGGAAGTGGCTTTCAAGTATAAGCCGACAATACGGGTCGGTGTTTCTACCACACGCCATAAATGTGTGTCTATTTGGGGTGATAAGATGTTCTCTAAGCAAAGTGTTTTCGCTGGCTTATTCGTTGTCTTAAGTGTGTTCTCAGCTGAGGCTAGAACTAGATCTCAAGGCTTTCCCTTAAAACCTGATTCACAAGTGACGCCGGGCGATCTTTGCCAACGGCCAACAGCTCGTCGCTATCCTGAAGGCATTAATTACTGCGAACGCGATGTCGAGTCAGAAACTAAGCGAATGGTGATTGAAGTTTACCAATCAAAATTGGGTTACAACATCATGGGTAACGGACGCGCTAACTTTAAAATTGATCATTATATTCCGCTGTGCATGGGTGGCAGCAATGAGCCTAAAAATTTATGGCCGCAGCACAAGTCCGTTTACATGCAAACAGATCCATTAGAGCCTTTGTTGTGCGAAAAAATGGCCAGTGGAAGTCTTCGGCAACAAGATGCTGTGAAGCTTATCATTCGTGCGAAGAATGATTTCAGTCAGATCCCAGCTGTTATGAAATATGTCAGCGGTTTAAGATAACCGCTTTTTTTCTTAAAAATTTCTTAGGCGACTTTGACCTTATCAACTTTTTCAGCTTTGTAGTCTGAATAAGGCGTGGAAATTTCAATCATTTTTCCACTCTCATCTTTGTAGCCG
The DNA here is from genome assembly GCA_043747555.1 of Pseudobdellovibrionaceae bacterium. GTDB lineage: Bacteria > Bdellovibrionota > Bdellovibrionia > Bdellovibrionales > Bdellovibrionaceae > JAYWDA01. The sequence goes on from JAYTOY010000084.1 coordinate 72,819, forward strand.
CGCACTTTATAAAGTTTTAAAGCTTCAGTTCGGCCTTTAACTTCAGCCGCGCCGGCATATTCAACTTTAAAATCTTCACCGACTTTTTCAAAAACAGTATCACTGATCAGTAGATCGGTTCCAAAGGCTTTGGTGGAAGCTTCAATTCGCGATCCCGTATTCACAGTGTTCCCGATTACGGTGTATTCCATCCGCTCATCAGACCCGATTGTCCCCGAAATGGCATCGCCGGCATGTAAGCCCATTCCGATGGCAATCGGGGGTTCATTCCGGGCAATTCTCTTAATATTTAATTCATTCAAAGCAACACGCATCTCTAAACAGGCCTTTAAGGCTAGGTGAGCATCTTTATCAGAACCCTTGGGTGCTCCCCAAACAGCCATGATCGCATCGCCAATAAATTTATCCACAACGCCTTTGTTTTTGTTAATGATTCCCACCATCACTGCAAAGTATTCATTCAACATGGCGACGACTTCTTCGGGAGAACGATTTTCTGAGAAGGCCGTAAAGCCACGGATATCAGAAAAGAAGATCACCACTTTTTTATTTTGGCCACCTACGCCAATATCATTTTGCATCAGATCATCTGTGACTGAAGAGCCATGAAACTTAGAAAAAAGTGTTTTCACTTTATCGCGTTCTTTAAGGCCTTCGGTCATATTATCAAAAGCTTCGGCCAACTCTCCGACCTCGTCTTTAAAAACTGATTTAACTCTGTCCTTGGCTTTCACGTCAAAATTTCCCTTTGAAACGACACCAATTAATTCCACCAAAGCTTCAATCGGGGAGGTGAGTGACATCGAGAATAAAAAGATGACAAATAAAGAACCAGATAAAAATATTCCAGCAATATAAAAAGCTTCTCGTTTCACTTCTTGGGCCGGCTCTAAAATAATTTTCTCAGAAATTTGCGAAAAAACTGTCACCCCATAAGAAATTTTAGCGTAGGCTCCGAAAAATTTTTCTTTTGCATCAGGTTCCATAAATGCTTTTTGTGCATTAGCCGACTGGCTAACAGCAGCGGCTGCGACGATTTCATTTTTAGAAACATCGGTTTGAGCGATGGCCCTTTTCTCATCGTTATGAGCTAGTAAGATACCTTTACTGTCGGTCATAAAGTAGGTTCGCTCTTTAGTTTCAGCGAAAGGTTTCAGGAGCACAGCCAAATCAATATCTACGACAGCAATATGGGTAATCCTTTTTGTCATCGGATCAGTGACAATGGGAATTCCCATTGTAAACATAGGAGGCCCATTAGGATAAGATGAATTTTTAATTTCGACTTTTTGTTGAGCCACATTTCGAAGAGGGAACTGCTGTAGGTTCCTCACTTTGGAAATGTACTTTGAATCCAAGTTGTAAGCTTTTAAAGCTTCCTCTTTCACCCGCAAGCCCACGGGCAAAAAAGAGGCGCCATCGACTTTATAAATTTCAATAGCAATAAAGTTTTTATCCCGTTTGAAGTTAATTTCAAAATCTTCGTTGATGATATTTTCTTGGCCGACCATTTTGTAAAGCATAAGCGAAGTGGTTTTCGATTTGTCATAAAGATTTGTAAGGATGTTATCGACTTCGGTGGCCCGCGCTTTTGCAAAATCTAGATTCAAAGTCTCTTCACGCTCGCGGGAAGTATTTTCGAAATATTTCGAACTTCGTAGCGCGATCGGGGCGGTGACCCCAATGAGCAGGGCTATCGTGATCACAATTAATTTTATCGAAATCGGTATCCTCATCACATCACCTCAAAAAGCATACTCTGCAAAAAAGTTCAGATAATCACCTTGGACAACAGATTCATTATTTCCAGATCCAGAGCTTGAAGAAAACTGCGAGTTTAAAGCTCCTGCTTTGTACCTAATTTTATCCTCACGCCGTGCATATCCAGCAAGGCCCGTGAAGCGACTATTGAAACGCCAGCTGCCTAAGAATCCGAATTGTGTTGATATCGAAGGATCAATCCCTTGGCCGTTCGGAGTTTTTACTTTAAGGGCACTGATATAAATATGTGCATTGGCTTGCAGTCCTAACTTAGGAGTCATTGAATGCCAGTATTCTGCACCAAGATGAGGGCCCACTGTCGCAATCAATTCATTGCTGGTAGTCCCTGCAAAAGCATTCCCGACGGTGCCTGGGATTTCTTTGTAATAAAGCCCTGTATGAGCGCGAATTTCACCGCGCTCGCCGACAGTTTTTTTCCATATGGCGGATGCTTCAAGGGACGCAAAAGTTAAATTTGTGCCTTCATAAACAAAACCGCTCAAATCCATAATAGATAAGAACCCCCACGAAGAAGTGGGACTGAACCAACCCAATCCTAGCCGGCCGGTCCCGCCAATCGCATTGTAGCTGAGAGCTGTCTGAGTCTCTTGCGACACTGAAGTGTAATTAATTTGTGTGATTAAATAACTTGCGATTCCGAACCAGCCAGTGACTCGATCGATTGATTTTCGAACCATGGCTGTGTATTCAGCGGCAGGTGTTCGAAGACCGTTTCGAACCTTGAAGGTTTGCATTGAAACTTCTGAATTTTGTCGTAACGATGATTTAGCACGGACTGAAATTTTGTAGTCTCCGCCGGGAGCATTTTCTCTTAAAGAAATAATTTCTTCCTTTTGATCTTTACCATTTAAAATGGGTTCCCATTTTTTTTCTTTTTTATCATATCGACTGACGATAAAGTCGAAGCGATCTGCAAAAGCAGGCTTAGACCATTTTATTTCTCTGACAAAATCTGATTCAGGTTTTTCAATTTGTGGTTTTTCAAGTTTTGCGGCTAGTAAGGTGAATTGCCCGACAGAGACAGCGTCGCTATTAATGCCAGCGGAGTTCTTTGCAGAGACCTTCCAGCTAAAACGGGTGGCCACTGGCAATTTAATTTTATAATTCGTTTGTGTGATTGACTCGACTTTATCTAGCTTGCCATCTTCGCTATGAACTTCAAATTGATAGGTATCAGCGCCCCCGACGGGCGCCCATACGAAATTAATTTCTTCAAATTCAACTTCTTTACTCTTTAGATCGGCATTGACTGCTGGTGATTTTAAGACAACATTTTCTAAATTAACATCGAAATCAATCGGTGCGCCCCAATCGCCAGGAACGCCGCGACCATCGACCGCCCGCAATTTCATTTGGTATTTGCCAGCTGAAAGTCGACCGTTCCAGGCCGCCTCTTTAACTTTAAAGCTGAACTTTTTAGAGTCTTTTTTATTACTTTGAAAAATTTCAAGATCATAAGATTTGGCATTGTCGATGGTTTCCCATTCAAAGTTGACTAGACGGCGATAGGTCTCGGATAGAGCTACCTCCGAAATCAGTAAGAATGTAAAAATCAAAAACAAAGATCGCATGCCTAATTCACCTTAATTTTCTTTAATTTTGGCGCCAGAATATTGGATCGATCAGGAACAACTAAGGTCCGTTGATCAGCTTCTTTTCCCGTTCTGCCAAATTGGTCAACAGCGACGAGCTTAATAAGATATTCGCCAGGTAAAAGATTTTTCAAACTTGTCGAGCTGCCTTGATATCTTTTTTTCGCAAGCTCTTTGCCGTCTTTATTCGCAACAACCAGTTCATACTCTTTTGCGCCTTCTAGAGGCTGCCATTGAATTTCAGAGCGGCCATCATTTTGGGATTTTAAGATACCTTCTAATGGAAGTATTTTAGGAGCTGCTAAAAGAGGTAGCGCCAGGGACTGAATATTTTTTGGGTCCGATCGACCAATTGTTTCCCCGTTTTTATCAAGGGCTTCAACGGAAGCAATATATCGACCGCCTTTTGACAGAGAAGCTTTAAATTGAGGCTCTTTACTTTGAAATTTTAAAGCATCATCAGGACTTCCCTCGGCTTCAACAATCTTAAGTTTGAAACTGACAATATCTTCCTGCCTATTTTCTGGTTTCCAACTTAATTGAAGCTCAGGATTTTCAATATAATATTGATTCAACATTTTTTCTGGAATAGTCCATGCAATTCGGACAGGGTCTTTGGCTTGAAGTTTTGTCAGGCTAAATTTTTGAATTTTCCCAACGATGGGTTTGTCGCTGTCTGGGTAGTAAGCACTGACGCGCCAAAAATATTCACCTTCTTTAAGATTGGACATGCTGTAAGAGTCTTCCGAGGTGAAAGACTTATTGGCCAACCGCGCTTTTAAATTGCGATCGGTCGCAACTTCTAAAGTGACACGCTCGGCTTCATCGCCTTTTTGCCATTTTAAAATGAGGCTTGTCGGAAACTTATCGACAGGGATTCCCGCATCAGCCAAAGGGAAAGTGATGGTTGGTGCATAGCGCGCCAGAAACTCTGTTTTAAAAATTGAACTCTCGCCTTTGACTTCATTTGTTTTTGGATCTTTGGCGACTAATTTCCAAAAGTATTTTCCAATTGTAAATTTGGCTTGTAGATCAGTCCCGCCAGGCAACTCACTGGCCGCCCAATCCTTTAATTCTTTTCTTGTCGGTCCTGCCATCAGCGAAACTTTGTATTGTGAAGGAAAACCTTTCCATTTAAAAGCAACCAATTGATTGCCTTCAGGATCAAGATAGTAAGGTTTCTGAGGAGCTGGTGAAAGCACTTCAATTTTTAAACTTTCAGAAGATCCCATGGCCGTTGTACCTTGAGTGACCTCTTTGCTTTTTCCATTTTTATCTTTAATGGTCGCTTTACCTTCCAAAACTTGCAGGTCAACACCAGTGCCTTTGCCTTTTGATAACGAGGCCGACGCACCACTCAGATCAACTTTATTTCCATTCGAGTTTAAGATCAGACCCGGAGAATTGGCTGTGTTGGCTCCATTTTTAGCGTTAACAAAAACGCTACCTTCCATCAGATCTAGAGCAATTTCACCTTGGGATTTTTGCAAAATCACCAATGAATCGGGCTCTAAATCGATGTACCGTCCATCTTCAAACTGAATTCGAATTTCGCCGCGGCTGGAAGTTCTGATGCTTTCATTGTTGTAAAGATTGTCGCCGGTTTTAAGCTCTTGCCACAGTAAGCGGGTCGCTGATTTTTTCTTTACTTCATCGCCGATGCGGCCCACCTGAGCTAAAGGAGCTTCGCTGCTGGCGCGGTTCTTATCGGGCGCAGTGGATCTATACCAGAAATATGTTGCAGCAAAGCACGAACACGACAGCAGTGCGGCCCATGCTAAACGTTTCCACTGTGATCTCATGTGAGACCTCCCTAAATAAAGTTATCGGTCTTTAAAGCTCAATAGTTAATAGGGTTTAGGCGCTTGAAGGGGTCTAGAGTTTTTGAGATGCACCCTAGACAAAGATCGGCTATCTTTTGGTATGGCCCAAGGCGCACAAGAGAAAAACTATATAACTCCCGCAGGATTAGCTGTTCTAAAAAAAGAATATACCTTCTTGCTGCATGACGAACGTCCTAAGGTCGTGGCAACGGTGACGTGGGCTGCCAGTAATGGCGATCGATCAGAAAATGCCGATTATATTTACGGAAAAAGAAGATTGCGCGAAATAGATGGGAAGCTGCGATTCTTAAGGCAGCGAATCGAAGCCGCCGAGGTTGTAGACCCTGCGACTTTAAATCCAGATAAAATTGTTTTCGGGGCCACAGTTACAATCATCGACGAGGATGAAAAAATGATAACTTATCAGATTGTCGGAGAAGATGAGTTTGATATTAAACTTGGCAAAATATCTTGGAAATCCCCGGTGGCAAAAGCCTTATTGGGGAAACGGGTCGGAGATGAAATCGCCATCCAAAAGCCGCAAGGAATTGACCACGTTACTATCGATAAAATTCAGTATAAATAGGCATAAAACCCTCGCCAGGAGTAAATTTTCTAACGCTTGAATGAAAACTGATAAGGAACCTAAATCTGTGTTGCAAAGGGCCCCAGTTCTGGGCGACAACACGGACACGGAGGGGTCCATGTTATCTAAGAATTTGAAATCTCAAGTTTTGTTAGTTTGTTTGCTCTTATCGTCTTTGGTCACCCAAGCGGGGCCGCGGGGTCATTATCAACCTAGAGACAACGATCGAGGCCGCAATAGCCATGAATCGCGCCGGGATCAAAGAAATTACAATCCTCCTTCTTCGGCTTCCCACAGCTACGGCGAAGGCACCGATGCGACGGACGATAGCGCTCTGATCGAAGCGATGCAGCGGGGCCGTACAGTGCAATTTTTAATGGCTGTCGATTTAGAGGTGGTTCAACTTTTAGCAGATGATAACAGCGGATTAAGACATCAAAAATGGATCGTTCGACTTTCTAACGGTCAAAAAGTACAAGCTGTTTATAATTCTGATATGTGTCCTCGGGTTCCTGTCAAAGTTGGAGACCGAGTGGCATTAGCCGGAATGTTTTTAATGACTGGGCAGGGCGGCTTGATGCATTGGTTGCATCACGATCCTTCAGGTCGAAGGGCCGATGGCTTTGTCGAGCTTAACGGTCAACGTTACTGCGATAAATAGAATTAAAAAAAGCCACTTCTTGAGTGGCTTTTTTTTATCCAAAATTTATTTAATAACACCTTGAAAATTTGAGCAGTGCCACACTGTAAAAATGCGCGAAAGCTCATCATGTCGGTAGGTTTTAAAATCTTCAGCGGTGCACCTATCAAACTTGGCATATTCCCTGGGATCGTCTGAATATTTCTCGGTCGTAACAATTAAAGCATCTAAGCCATAGTTTTGTGGCCATTCATTTTGGTGTCGATGAACGACAGTGTAATGACTGCGAGTTAAACTAAGCATATAGGTTTTCTGCTTTGTGCCCCAAAATGTTTGAGCCGTTGTTTCATAACGAAGACCTGCGATAAATGGCTTTTGTCCTGATTGAGAATGAATCTCTCGCTGGCGACGATTGACGAAATCACCTAGCTCCTCCCAACCATGGAATTCATTGCTAAGGTCGTAGCGCACGCTCCATTCGCCTTTAGGATTAAAAGTGCGATAGATTTTGGGCCAATAGGGGTAGATAAAAGGGCTATAAATTAAAATATTTAAAAAGCTGAACAAAATAACAAAACTCCATTTTAATCTTCTGCTTTCTGGTAAAATCAACCAGCGGTGCCGGTGTTCTAAACCTTGGGACCACAAGGCTCCGGCGCCCAGGCAAAGAATCAGATAACTAGCCCCGCTCCAATGTGGCTTATAGTCAGCCATAAAGGGTTGAGGATAAAAAACCAGTAGGCTTGGAAGGGACAAGCAAAGAATAAATCTCCAGGGCGCTAATTTAAAGCGTTTGAATGCGACGTAAAAAGACGTCATCAGCAGAGGATATAAAAGAGGCGTCATCAGCAACCATTGGCTGCCCCACCAACCCAGCCAGCGAACAAAGCTGACGTTATCGCCCGAGTGACGATCATGGAACTGATATTTAAATCCAGGCCAATCGAATTCAATATTCCAAATAAAAATCGGGAGGCAAATTAAAGTCGCAAGCAAGACACCCACCCAAGGCCAAACAATCAATAAATCCTTCCGCCGTTTTGGCGTCGCTAATAAGTAAAGCCCAAATCCTGGCGCTAAAAAAACGGTAATAAATTTGGCATTTAATCCCAGGCCTAAAATAATACCTAAACAAATCCATGTTTTTTTCACAGACCAGCGAAAAGCATCCGGACGCATCCCTTGCCAAAAAGTCCAAGTGGCCAAAATCCACAAGAACATAAAAGGTGGTTCTGGTGAGGCAACATATCCTCCAAGGCCCCAAAATGGCGAAAATAAAAGCATCAGTACGGTAAAGGCTCCGGCTTTTTCACCGAATAAATCTTTTCCTAACTTATAACTAAAGTAGCAAGTGCCTACGTAACATAAAAAAGAAGGAAGCCGGACGCCCAAAAGTGTGTCACCAAAAACTTTTGTAGAAATAAAATTGAGCCAAGCAATCAATCCCGGGTGATCGTAATAGGACAGCATTAAATGCTGAGACCACGACCAGTGGTAGGCCTCGTCGTCAATCAACCCTACATTTAGAGAAAAAATAGCTCGCAGTAAAATCACAAAAAGGAACACAAGAAAATACTGGTGTGTTCGAGCAAGGTCTTTCCAGCGATAAATCAAAGGGCCTCCGGTCAAAATAGTTTCTATTGAATTACAGAGGCGGTCAATATTGATGAATTCGTCATTGGATCGTCATCCCGCTCGAAGGATTTATTGATGTTAACCGGCCAAGATATAAAAAAACCAATTGGACCTTTTTTGCAAGGTCATAAAGGAGGTGTCTTATGGAAAGAGACATGTCGTCTGTATTAGATGGCTGGATTTCTGTAGAAGTTCCGGCTGCAGTCGCCAATAGTCAACTGGGCCAAGCCAACGCCTACAAACTTAAACGCGTGATCGTCGCGGATGATGATGAAAACATCATCGAGCTTTTTAAACGAGGGCTGCGCCGGGAATGTCGTCTAAGTTGGGCAGAAGATGGTTATGAGACTGTGGAAAGAGTAGCGACACTTCCTGCCGCTGATCTAGTTATTCTAGATTGGAATATGCCGGGCTTAAATGGCTTAAAAGCTTTAAAGACAATTGAAATGATGACTAAAACAGATCCCCACCTTGGCGAGATTTGGGAAGGTCGTCGTATCCCTTATGTGATTTGCTCAGTTAAACCTGCTGAGGAAATTGAAGTGCCACCCTTAGAGCATTTTTATCTAGTCGACTATTGGCAAAAGCCGTTGATGGTAAAAGAACTCAAACAAAAATTGGATGAAGTTTTCAACCGCATAAAAGGAGGGGCCCCATGCAACTAAAAACTGAATTAAGTCCAGACTACACGCTGAGGAAAATGAATCTTTCAGGAAAAGAGTTTAGATTTTCGGATCTCACTTTTGCAGACCTTCAAGGTTCTGAATTGGAAAATGTTGATTTAACAGGAGCGGATATGAAGCATTCGATCCTTAGTTACTCCAACATGAAGTATGCAAGATTGACTCATGCACAACTGACTTATTCTAAACTCACAGGCTGTAATATGACGGGGGCCTTGCTGAAGAGTGCAGATTTAAGGGAGGCTGATTTAAGGTACTCTAAATTACTTTCTGTTGATTTGCGCAAAGCCGATCTTTCTGAAGCGGATTTAAGTTATTGTGATCTTCGATATGCTGATCTCCGTGGAGCCAATCTATCAGGCGTTCAAATGGACGGGGTTGATTTAACCTACTCTTGGTACAATGACGAAACTATTTTTCCTTTTGGAAGTGAAGAACTTTATAAAAGGGGCCTAATTTTTGTCAGCCATTATTCGGAGTGGTAACCTCAGAAACCACTTCAAAGTGAGTCAAAAGCCAACTCATATCACCCAAGAGCGAAGAAATATCTTCGCTCTTTTCATTTTTAGCCATGTCTTCTAATCTTTTTCCAAGGTCTCCCAGTTCAATAAATCCGTAAGATGCACAGCAGCCCTTTAGAGTGTGACCAAGAGCTCGTAGAGATTCAAAATCTTTTGCATTTAAAGCAGTCGTTGCTTGTTCGATTTCTTTTTTTCGGTTTTCTACAAATGTTGGAATGTAATCAGCAAGGTCTGGATCTACATAGATGGAATACGACATTTGATGACTCCTTCACCTCTTCATTGTTGCTCGAATTTCCGCTTTTTGGCAAATTAAACCTTAAATTTAAGGTTATAAAGTTTTTACAATATAAGTGAGCTTAGATGTGACAAGATCGTAATATTTTTCCTGCAATAGTATTAAATTCCCTAATTTAAAGATTGCTTGTGTCAAAATCGAAAATCTGTAAAAACCCTCAAGTGGCTTGAGAGGGTTCTGCCCATTCACTATTCAATAGATTTTCATTGTGAAGTTTTCGTCATTAGTTAATATTTTTAGTTTTCAAATCAGGCTTTACATGTGACGATTTTTTTGATTTCTTGTGAAACAGAATTGAGGGAAGAAATGAAAAAAGCAAACATTCTTGTTGTTGAAGATCATGAAGATTCTTTTAAATTGGTCGAGCGAGTTTTAGCCTCGATGGCGAATTTGACACGGGCAAGTCAAATTTCTGAAGCTCAGAAATTACTTGCGACTGAAATATATGATTTGGTGATTTTGGACTTACGGCTTCCTGATGGAGATGGCTTTTCATTAATCCATGATGTTCAGAAAAAGTTGGGTCAACGAAAGTTGCCATTCTTGGTTCTTTCTTCCAGTTCCCAATTACAAGACAAACTAACGGGTTTTGATCTCGGCGCCGTTGATTATATTGTAAAACCCTTTGAACCCTTAGAGTTAAAAGCTCGTGTAGTGACACGGTTAGCAGATCGTCCGGCGGCCGCTTTGATGCGAGTGGGGGATTTGGAAGTCGATGTCTCTTCTTACCGGGCCTATGAATACACCGGTGAAAATAAAGCTGAACTTCATTTGACTCAAATTGAATTTAAACTTTTAAAACTTTTTCTGGAGCACCCTCGTCAACTTTTCACCCGAGAGCAACTTTTAGATTTAATTTGGGGTGAGGAAGTTTATGTCGATCATCGGACTGTCGATGCGCACATTTCTAGATTGAGGAAAAAAATTACTTCAGAAAATACAGCGATCAAATCAGTTCACGGCCAAGGTTATCGCTTGGATCTTTCTGATGCTGTTCCACCGGCGCCTATTTTGAGCGAGACTCTGCAACAGCCACGGCTTTAGTCGTGGCCTAAGGGTGAATCTTGGGATCTCGCTGGGATCCGCCCAGGCCTCTGTGGTAAGATTAAAAAATGCAAATGGTAAGTTGGCTCGCCTTCTGGGTCTTTGTTTTATCTGGGTGTGCTTCAGAGCCTGAGCGACCGACGACAAAGGCACATCCTGCAACTATGATTAACGATTTATTTCCTGCCTATACGACAATGCCTGTTCGGAATGTGAAAAAACAGGATTTCTTTTTTAAATGCAGCCACGAAAGTTCAAATCGTCCTTTTTCGACGAACAGTGATTACAGCTGCAACAGTCCCTTTTAATCCTTAATTTGAACTAAACTTAATAATTCATCAATGCGATAGGGCTTTTGTAGAAGCGTAAAATTTTTTAATTTTGGGCTTAAGGTTTCAGAATGATAACCCGTGCTTAATATAATTTTGCATTGGGGATTTGCTGACTGAGCAGCGATTGCGAAGGCATCACCTTTTAAAGTTGGCATGGTCAAATCAGTGATTAGAACCCTATAAGCCAGAGGTTCAGAAAGAAAGGCGGCCAAGGCTTTTTCAGGTTGCGTGAAGCCGCGACACTTTAAGCCAGACAGCGCCATAACATCTACTAACATCTCAACAATATTCGTTTCGTCGTCAACAATCATAATATACAAATCTGAAACTTTTGTCATAGGCTCTCTTTGAGATTGGCATGATCTGGCCGGGTATGATCAGAGAATGACGTCATCATTAGTCCGCGCGCCTTAAGTTGCAATGATTTAACCTGGTGGTCGAGCGTGCTTTTTAAAATATGCGTAAAAAGTATTTTACCAATATTTTTTTTAAAGGCGATAAGACCCCAGGCCTTGAAGTCTGGAGTGGCGTTTTCTGGTTTTTCACAAAGCTGCAAGCTGCCCTCTTGGATTGAAACTGTTCCCCAAGTCTGCTTACATGGAACATCAAAAAGGCCGTAGCACACATCAAAATGATCCAACTGGCGAATGATTTCACATTCAATTCCCGACGGAGCCCAGCTGGTGTCAGGTAAAATTAAAATATTTTTTTCGCCCCAAAAGTCAGCGGATTTCAAAACACTTTCTGCCCACTCGACGGTTCTTTGAACAATCACCCACTGAGTTTTAATTTTTTGGGCCGCTTCCCAAGTTGTTACATAATCCATCAAGATTTTTTTTTCAGGGCGGGTGATAAGGACCTTATTCCAATAATGATTTTGTGCGACGCTAAGACTGTGATCGATCAGTGGCCTTTGGGTGCTGGGGTTGATCAGCAGCTCTTTGGCCGGCGGTGAGCCCACCCGAGTTCCAAAGCCAGCGCAAGGAACTATCATCGTTGTATTTGCAGTCGAATTTGCAGTTGAATTTACCATGGTTTGCCTCTAATCCTAGCCGCAACAATGCTGACATTCGCAATTCTTTCCTATAACCATCCTGTGATCACGGCTCGCTGCGTTTCTTCAGTCTTAAAGTGGCTGCCCGCTGAAAACATAGCTTTATTGCACAATGGTTCAGAAATCCGACACATTCTAGATTTAGAAACTCAATTTCCTCAAATTCAACATTGGCACTTGGAAAAAAATAAAGGTTACACGGTGGGAGTGAATGAAATTTTTCGCCGTGGTTTTGAAAAGTCAGATTGGATTTTTTTATTAACAAACGACACCGAGTTAACCGCCTGGGATTTAGATCTTTTAAAATTGCAGTCGGGAATTTATTCGCCTCTAGTTTGGCTTCGAAAAGTGGGGCGGGTCGATTCTTTTGGAGGACTGTTCGATAGCCGTCGAGGCCGCCTGCAGCACTTAAAGTGGCCGGTGGAAAAAAAAGATTTATCTTGGGGGCAATTTCCGTATGCTCCGGGCACGGCGTTTCTTTTATCCCGCAAAGTGCACCAAATTTTAGGGGTGATGGATGAGAGTTTGCATACTTACTGGGAAGATGTTGATTACGGGGCCCGGGCTGCAAAGCAAGGTGTACTGATGGGTTTTTTGCCAACGGTGCAGCTGATTCATCAAGGTCGAAAAACAACTGGCAAGAACTCGTATTATACAAATTTTTTATTTCAACGAAATCGAGTTATCGTTTCTTGGCGCCACTGTCCTTTGGTTTTGAGATGGATGCTGGTTCCGCTGTGGATAAAAAATCGATTAAGCACTGCACGCTTTGGCCGTTCCCACCGCTCCCGCTGATAGCGCCCGAAGCCTTGTCAGCCCAAGCGTAAATATCCAAATGGGCCCACTTTTTTCCACGGACAAATCTTTGTAGAAATAAAGCAGCAGTGATCGCTCCACCAAACCCTTCGGAAGAATTTTTAAAATCAGCAAAAGGAGACGATAATGAGCCAAAATATTTTTCAGGCAAAGGCATTCTCCATAAGTGGTCGCCACTTTTTTGAGAAGCTTTTAATAGTTGGTCTGCCATCTGGTCGTCATTGCAAAAAAGCCCGCCAAAATCCACGCCTAAAGCGACTTTGATTGCACCTGTTAAAGTTGCGACATTGATCACTTGTTCAGGCTCGTGAGAGCCCTTTTGAGTGACAGCAACATCTAAAGCATCTGCCAACACGAGTCGCCCTTCAGCGTCGGTGTTATCGATTTCAACCTGCAAGCCCGAACGGGATGTTATGATATCACTGGGTCTAAATGATAAACCATCCACAGAGTTTTCAGCCAAAGCTAAATAGAAATCGCAAGGTTGATTAATTTGGCTTTGTGAAACCCAAGAAGCTAATCCTAAAATACTGGCCGCTCCGCCCATGTCTTTTTTCATCAGGCGCATTCCCGCCGACGGCTTTAAATCTAATCCGCCTGTGTCAAAAGTAATGCCTTTTCCCACAAAGGCGATGGGTTTTAAAGGGCTGCCGGGGCTGGATTTTTTTGACGGACGATAACGTATGTGAATTAAGCAAGGCGCATTCGGAGATCCTTGTCCAACACCTAGTAAAAGCCCACACTTTTCTTTTTTAAGGCGGGTCTCATTCCAAATTTCAACTTTTGTGTGGCGGCCCCATTTAACTTGGCTGACGTATTTTTTAAAAGTTGAGGGATTTAATTCATTTGGCGGAAGGTTGACTAAATGCCTGGCCCAATTGATGGCAGCACCACGGGCCTTAGCTTCTTTGACAAGTTTTGTATCCACCTTGCCGTCCAGTTTCGAGAGGTAAATTTTGGGCAAACTAGATGGCTTTTGTTCAAAAGTTTCTCGAAATTGATAAGCGCTCAATTCAAAGCCAGTCAAGGCGCCTAATTCCTGCTCGGGCGTTGTGTTAGAAAATTCGACCATGACTGATTTTAATTGGTGAGCTCTAAAAAAACCTGCCATTGATCCGATGATGTCGCGGCTCCAGGTGTAAGGCGATTCGTTCATTAAACCCCAATGACCAAGGTGACGCCCAGCTTTAGGTCGAAGAATCCAAACAGGACCCTGACGGCCGCTAAAATACACAATTTCCTTATCATGGGCGCGTAACGAGTTCAGCTGCCATTCAAGAGCATGTTCTTCGACAAGGTGATCAAAACGCTGAGGGTTCTGTTCGCCAAAGAAGTAAGCAAAACCAATAGGCGCAGAGAATTTTTTGGGGGCATTGTCAAACTGAAAGCTAGAAATCCAAGAGTTGATCATAAAACCTCTTTTTCATTGAGATTCTGCCATGACTCTCTTTACAATGTACAGATATGACGTGGTCCGAAAAAATCAGCCTCAAAGTAGCCCTGCTGAATGCTGAAAATCTTTTTTTATTGTTTGACCGTCCTGCTACGCTAGAGATGACGAAGGCTGATGAAACAGAATGGCAGCGCTTATCGACTTCAATTTTTCCTAATAAATCTTTGAAAAAAACAAAAGAGCTCGCCCAGGTGATTCAAGATATTAACGCCGACATTGTGATGCTTTGTGAAATAGGCGGACCCGAATCCCTTGTTAATTTTAATCAGCTATTTCTGAATCAAACATATTCGCCCATTGCGATAGAAGGAAATTCGGATCGTAATATTGATGTGGGTTTTTTGATTAAAAAGAATTCGCCATTTTATTTTGACCTGGCTTCGAATAAAAATCGGTTGATTAATTTTCTTTATCCCAACGAAAGAAATCTAGCCCCCGGAGCCTTAAAAATAACAAGCCACAAATTTTCTCGGGATGTGGCTGAACTAAGACTATTTAAAAAAGCTAGAGACAATCCCTTTATGGTGCTTTTATTGACGCATTTAAAATCTCCCCTGGATCCTGAACGCCGCGATCCAATGGGTTCGCAGCGCCGTCATGCGGAATTCAAAACTTTACTGGAAATATACAAAGAAGTGGAAGCGCTTCATCCTCAGTGCCCTGTCCTGATGGCCGGAGATTTTAATGGCAATGCAAGTCCCCTTGGCACCGACGTTGAATTCGAATCGATTTATCAAGGCACGGGTTTACAAGATATACTTGAACTTGCGGCAAAGCCAATCGCAGAACGTGCGACTTACTATCAAGTGCGAACAGGCGGGCGGGTCGAAGGCAAGCAGATCGATTACTGTTTTCTATCACCTCGTGCTGCGTCCCATTTAAAGCCTGGATCGGCTCAAGTCTATCGTTACAAAGATGAGTTTGGATTTGCCCTAGATATTCCAAATACGATTGATGCAAAGCTGAATTTACCCTCAGATCACTATCCATTGATTTTTGAGCTTGAAAATATAGGAATTTTTTAAGATGAAGGGTGTATGCCAAAACAAACTGTAGCGCAGAACCACTTTCAGATTTCGGTCAAGATCACCTATGTGACTTCCGAATCCAAGCCGGAGCAGGGCTATCATTTTTTTTCGTATCATGTCGGTATTAAAAACTGTGGAAATTCGCCGGCACAGCTAGTTTCTAGGCATTGGACGATCACGGATGCTTTAGGTAGAACTGAAGAAGTTCGGGGGCCTGGAGTTGTTGGCTTGCAGCCACGAATTATGCCTGGCACCACGTTTGAATATGAAAGTGCATGTCCGCTTGCGACCAGTGCAGGCAGCATGAAGGGCACCTATCAAATGGTGGGTGATGACGGCGAAAATTTTGCCATTGAGATTCCTGAATTTTATTTAATAGCGCCTCATGCTTTGCATTAGTTTTTTCTATAGTACTTAGATAGGCAATCGACGCCGCCGATAAGCTCGTCGCATTTGAATTATTTTATAGGTGCAGCCCAAAATCACAAATGATGAAAGATAACTAATTTTAAAAAAAGTTTTATCAGGATGCAAAATCAGCGGCGCCACCAGTCCAAAAAGACTGGCTACAAAAAATAAAAAAGGACGCGCTTCATAGTAATCCTTTTTTTGATGATTTAAATTAATATGCTTCATGTTTTACCTCTAGTATGAGGAGATCGGTGCAAAATTCGAGCGCAGAACTTTTCAAGCCAGATCTGATATCGTCAATTTGACCAAATTTGATCATCATTCTTTAGCCAACTGACCAAGAAACTTATGACAGTTTCAATTTGAGCCATTCCGCAATTTTAGGTGGCACCATCTTTTCCCAAGCAGGATCCTTTTTTTCCATCAAATTCCGAACTTCATTAGAGTGATGATAAATTCCAGTTTCATCACAGCCTGAAATATCTGTGATTTGTTGCAGATCTAAAAAGTGTGAATACAAATGGCTCATTTTAAGTGGCGGATGGTAGGTTTTCGCTGTCTGACATAATTGTTCAGTTTTGTAAGGATAAATAAAAAGTTTAGTTTTCGAATCTAGAAGCTTCCCTAAACCTTCCATGATTCCGCCCTCAAGATTTTTATAATGGGATTCATCAAAAATCTTTGAAAGTTTTGAAGCCTCCATAACAATGGCCATCGGCTGATCTGTGTACTTCCGAAAAAATCTTTTGAGTTGGTAGAAAAGATGAAACTGAGAAACAAGAGGTTTGAATCCTAACTTCGAAATCATTTCAATGCGGGTGATGTAGTCATCTAGATTCAAATTTTCCTTTGCGGGTATTGTAATTTCAAGAATAGGGATGATTTCAGAGGAACCAACTTCTTTCTTTAATTGCTCAAGTCCTTTTTCTAAGACATCTAAATGGGTTTTTGTCAGTGGTTTGTAGCTGCCACGCTGAAAAAGCAATGCTTTGCCGTGAATTGTATCGGCGATATTTAAAATATCAAGTTGGTCATCAAAAAGAACTGCCTCTGAAACGCCGCGAGCCACTAAGCTTAAATTCATCCGGCGATTATCAAAATGGGCTAAGTCAGGTCCAGCAAACTTTAAAACATCTATTACCAGCTGATCTTTTTTTAGATTTTCTATCAGATTATCAATAAAATATTCAGGATTTTCCAGATGATAAAAGGCGGCATCTAATAAATTAACACCTAATACGCCCAATGCTTCTTGCTGTTGAATACGCAAGCGATCCATCATACGGACATGTAAAATAATTGTATTTGAAGGACCGTTGGGACTTTTTTGAAACTGCACTCCCATCCAACCATGACATCTTGGCGTTTCTGGTGAGCCTGTGGCCACCGTATTTGCAAAAGCAAAGAAGTTTGTTTTATCGCCGCGGTGAGTGGCCAGTCGCCGCTGCAAAAGAGCGTACTCTTTATCTAACATTTTCATCAATCGAGACTCAACAACATAGCGGCCAGACTTTTCACGGCCATAAATTTCGTCGCTATAAATCATATCGTAAGCAGACATCGTTTTTGCAATCGTTTGCGAAGCCCGGCCCGCTAAGAAAAAATGTCGGGCCACCTCTTGTCCTGCGCCAATTTCTGCGAAGGCTCCGTAACGCTCAAGATCTTGATTAATTTGTAATGCCTTAGCAAGGGTCGTTCGATTATCCATTTTTTCCCTCGGTCGGAATGGTGATTTGATCAGCTTTCACCCAGCCGGTGATAGCTAAGCTCATGGCCTTTTCAATTGGAATATCCAGTGGAGTTAAGGCCGAAGTAGGAAGAAGAAAAGTAAATCCTCCAAGGCCGTAACTTAAAGGAAAAAAAACGGCCACGTGGTCTTGGGTGTGGGGACCGAATGCAGAAATATCTTTAAACGTTTCTCTGGTGACCAGACCCATCGCTTTTGGACCATTTGGAGAAAGTTGTGCTAGAACAACGCTTTTAATATTGCCTGAACCTTTTTTGGAAAATAAATTCATTAAGTCGCGGAGCGGAGAGTAAATCGCTTTAAAAAGCGGCACCCCTAAGAGCCTTAGTTCGATAGTTCCAAGTAAGCTTTTAACCAGCAAATTATTCAATAAAAGTCCAAAGATAAAAATGAGTAGTATCGTTAAGAGCGAGCCATAACCAGGGATATAATTTTCCGTTCCAAGAACTTGGCGAAGAATGGACCCTAGCGCGTTTTCAACAATCAAAAGTCCCGCATATAAAATGTAAATCGTCACAGCGATAGGCAGCAAAGTGATAAGTCCACGGAAAAAAATTTGTCGTATGTTTTGCATACGGAAAGTGTATCACCCTGAGGCGTCGGGATCATCCAAAACGTTCAACTCGTAGAAATCGACATTTTACTTAAGATTCCAGACTTAGGTCCGATAAGTTTACTATCCAGGAGTTGTTTTTGAATCAACGCGCAAGATTGGTTTCAATATCTTCGTTTTTGTTTTCGCTGATCGCACTCGCTCAGGACCCTGAAGTCGTGCCTGGAGAGTATATTGTAAAATTCCGAGGTGGAACAACGTCCTCGCAAGTTCATAATAAAATTCAAGGGAAAGCGCAGATGAAGGGTGCCTTCAACGAAGGGCATTCTTTCCATCTAAAATTTGACCCCAAGGATGCGGTCAGTGTCGAAGCTTTAAAACATGATCCAGAAGTTGAATATATCGAGCCCAATTTTGTCCTCCATCCTGCAACTGAAGATAACCCAGGAGTTATTTTATCTTCAGTGCCTCGCGAGGGTGTCGAGCGGCCAAGTGGCTTAACGGATCAAGCTGTCACGGCTCAAAGTGGTGGGGTTTACGATCAGTCCGGGGCTAACGTGCATACCACAGAAGCCTGGGCGGCCTCGCTTCCTTACGCTGTTAATAACAGGCCAATTGTTGCAATCATCGATACAGGACTTGATTCCTCACATACAGTTTTCAATCAGTCGCGATCCGTGTGGACAAATCCTCAAGAAATTCCAGGTAACGGTATAGATGATGATTTTAATGGCTACGTCGATGACGTCAACGGTTGGAATTTTATTAGAAACTCGGCCAACTTTTTTGATGATCAGGGGCATGGCACCCATGTCGCAGGAATTGTTTTGGGTGCAACCATGGATATTTTAAAAGCCCCGCCGCTAGATTTTGCAAAAATTCAGATTATGCCTTTGAAATTTTTAGATTCAAATGGAAGTGGCGCGACGTCGAATGCTATTGCGGCTTTATATTACGCGGTTAACAATGGCGCGCGGGTTATCAACTGCTCTTGGGGAGGAAGTTCCTACTCTCGAGCCTTACATGAAGCGATCACATACGCTTACTCGCATGGAGTTCTGGTTGTCACGGCGGCGGGTAACTACAGCCGTAATAACGATTCAATTGATATGTACCCCGCCAATTATGATGTTCCAAGTAACCTCTCAGTGGCAGCTTCAAATGATTATGATTATTTAGCTAGTTTTTCCAACTTTGGAGTCAGCACTGTTCCTGTGAGCAGTCCTGGAGTTTTAATTTACAGTACGATTCCTGGTGGAACTTATGGTCTGATGTCAGGCACTTCGATGGCAGCGCCATTTGTCGCAGGAGCGGCCGCACTTTCTTTGCGCGAAGCCCCTCAACTGTCAGGGTATCAACTTAAAGGTTTAATACTAAGTTCTGCAACACGCGTCACTCAGCTGAATAGTAAAGTCGGGACCAGTGGTCGAATTGATTCATTAAGTTTTATCTCCGCAGCGAAAGCTCAGAGTTTAGCCATCGCAAGCCAACCAAATTATGTCCCGTCATTTAAGGCTGAGCGAAGTGTTGCCAGCGAATCCTCGTCCGTTGACAAAGCGGCAGGTTGCGGGTTGCTGGGAGCGATTGAAACTTTAGGCCCTGGCGGCGGTTCCTTTTCAAATATGAGCTGGCTTGCGATCTTTTTATTAATACCCGTGATGTTATGGTTTGGATTGCGGCAAAAAAGTCCTCCATCAAGAAGAAAGTATGATCGGTTTCGAATGAGCTCGTCTGTGAAAGTCATGTTGGGTGACCGAGAACTGACGGGTCAAATGCAAACCATTTCAATGGGTGGTTTAAGTTTTAATGCCGACGAGGCCTTAGAAAAAGGTCATAGTGTTACGATGAAAATATCCAGCCCCGACGGAAAAGATCTTGTCGAAGTCGAAGGCCGAATCGTTTGGAGTGAAGAGAGTAAAAATTATGGAGTTCAGTTTGCTCAAACTAAAATTTCTGTTCTTGATAAAATTAATAATTGGACAAGGGGCTTAGCGCGCGCCGCCAATTAGGGGAATTTTACCTCGGGTAAAAAAGCCCATTCTACTTCTAAATTACCCAAAAGGGTCCTAATTGATAAGGGCCCTTTTCTCATTTGGCACTGTCGTTGCTGCTTTAATCGCTAAAACTCAATCGCATGTACGCGGCGAGACAACGCAAGGGAGATGCTTATGAAGAAGTTCTTAATGACAATATCTATGTTAATGTTTGGAGGGTTGAGTCTGGCCGCTGCAGATGGTGCGCAAGCACCTGACGAGCGAGAAGTTATGGTTGCCATCAACGAAGCTTTTGTTCCTGGGGGCTTCGATATTAACTCTGAAGTGTTTGTCGTAGCCAGCGGAATATTTCCCAATGGATGTTATCGTTGGAAAGGTGCAGAAGTGAACGCGCCAACAAGCACATTGCATGAGATCAAAGCGATGGCGACAGTGAAGCAGGGAATGTGCTTGATGGTCCTCGTTCCTTTTAATAAGGAGATCCGCTTAGGAAAATTTGTTCAGGGCGAACACACACTTCGATTCTTAAATGGCGATGGCACCTTTTTAGAGAAGAAAATCGTTATTGAATAGAATCGATCTTCAGAAGGATGACCATGAGAAGATTTCTGATTTTATTTTTATTGGCCGCCTCATGCTCAAAGGAGTCCTACAAAATGAGTTCCGTCGATTGGAGCTCAGATTCAGGACAGGCGTTAAGCCCGGAAATGAAAAATATTCCGGGTGAAGATATTTCGGTGGTTCAGTCAAAATATGGGCAAGTCGAAATACAAAATCAAGAAATCGATGGCATTGAAGTCGACGGCGCATATGTTAAAAAAATTAAGGATTCAGGGGGGCGTCTGACGCGCCTCCAAGCCCAATATGAATTAAGGAACATTTCAATTTTTCAAAAGGCACGATGGACTGTGGCTCGTAAAAATAAATTTTTTGTTTTAAAAGCGCTGCGTGGAAAAAATCAAAATCTTGAAAACAAAGAAATAAAAAGTTTTGATTTGAAACTTATTTCAAATAAAGACCGCTTAACGCCTCAGTGGTTTTTAAAATATTATGACTCTAACGGCGAGCTTTGGGAGAGCATATTTTCTTTCAAGCTCAACCAAATTTCGAATTCACGTCTTGGTTCAGAATATGACGTGACGCCAGCTTGGGTGTTTCCGAAGGGTCCAAAATATGGTGATCTTCAACAGGTGTACTTGACGAATTTAACAAAAGGCGATGAGCTGATTTCCAAGCTTTTAAAAGTGACTTCCGCTGACAATACAAAAATTCGGGTCAGTGGTGAACCCCTCCAATTTACGACAAGCGATCATCGGTTTGATCAGTTGCAGTCTTTTTATTTATCGCAAAAAACACTAGACTGGTTTGCAAAAATATTTAGCGTGGAATACCCCAGCATGTTGGACCTCCAAATTAATGTTGGCGCCCCAGAAAAAACCAATACGGCTTTTTATTATCAAGGCCATGTTCGCTTAGGAATGGGGGATGACATTATTTATAGTAAAATTCCTTGGGATCCGTCCATTGTCACCCACGAGAGTGCTCATTTTATTATCGATTTGTTGGCGCATCTTCCGTTTGAAGGCCAAGGTGGATCTTTGAATGAAGCTTTCGCAGACTATTTTGCAGCTTCCATATTAGATAATCCGTTACTGGGGGAAGCCTCCTATTTGCCAGCCCCCTTTAAAAGAAGAATCGATTTGAAAAAGAAATTTTCTGAAATGACGGGTGGCCTTTATGCAGATAGTCTTATCGTCAGCTCGCTTCTGTGGGAATTAAACAAGAAATTAGGATCTGAGAAGGGCTGGATGCTGGCTTTTAAAACATTGCAGAACTTAAATCCTCAAAGTAATTTTATTTTATTTAAAGCAGAGCTAGTGAAGCAGGCACGGCTTTCTCTTGAATTGCCAGACCAGGTGAAGCTTTCAAATATTTTGCGCGAAAGAGATTGGGATTCGGAATGACACTTAAATGCGGGGCTATAGTATTTTGTTTTATGGTCAGCGTACCCTCGATGGCATCCATTGATCAGGGAGATCTTTTTGGAAATTGGTTATTTTATAAGATGATTTACAAAGGTGAATTGATGGATCCGTTAAACCCACAGCTTGTCATGACCTTTAATTTTCAAGACAACGGCCAAAATACATTATCCTTTCACCGCACGGATGAGGAAGGCTTTTGTGAACGTACGGCATTATGGTTTTATAACCGCGAAAAACAAGAGCTGCACCAACATGTGACCTGGGCTAACGTGAAAAATCGCGCGGACTGTAATGCCGATCCAGATTTTCAAGTTGGCCATGAAAGTTTTTCGCCTTTTAAGCTAGAAAATGATCAACTTTATTTAACGGTTCCTTTAGCGGATGAAAAGGTTGTTCTGGTTTGGAAGCGGCTGCCTTCGCCCCAGAAGGAATTATGAAAGCCTCAAAAACCTTTTTAAAAATCATTATTTTGTTTATTCCTGGGGGTCTTTTTGCTCAAAGCTCGACGCCCATTGATTGGCCGAAGGTGCAGCCTTTAAAAAAGCAAAGCCAGAAGCAAAGGCAGGTCCAAATTCGAAAAGAGGATCCTTCCGATCTTCCAAGAAATGATATTATGCCATTGGATCCAAGTATGGCTCCGACACCTGGGACACCACACCCGGCCCCGGCCATAACCAAATAGCTCGAATGAGGCCGGCGACCTGGAAGCTGGATTTAAATACGTTAAATACTTTCCTAGGCTTTCGGCCCTGAAGCTTCAGCTTGGATTTACATTTTAGAAATTCACCGAAGCCAAGTATCAAGTTGTCTTAGTATTAGCTTGGAGGGCCGCCGTTTGTTTCAAGATGAGACAAAATGAGTGTATTCCTTGGGCCCTCTTGAAAGATGAGGGAAACTAATAAGACAAAGTCCGGACGGCATCTTAGAGGGAGGCACAGTGAAAATCACCGAGGTCAAAGTCTTCCCCGTCAACGAAGATAGGCTTAAGGCCTACATTTCAATCACAATTGACGAGTGCTTCGTTGTTCGCGATCTTAAGATCATTCAGGGACCCAGTGGCCTTTTTGTGGCTATGCCCAGTAAGAAGCGCAAAGACGGGCAGTTCCGCGATATCGCCCACCCCTTAAACCAAGAAACGCGGGCATTGATCGAAGATATGGTTTTTGAAGCCTATGAAAACTTGCTCCGCGAAAGTGGAGAGTCATCAGAACCCCTTCAGAGGCAAAAAGCACCTGGCTCGCGAAGCCAAGATTAAAAATTAAGCATATTTTTATCGTGGTGACAGTTGTGACGCGCCATAACTTCACCGCTGAATCGCTTGCCCTCGGTCACGAAATTCCTTAATTTCGATCTCTGATTCCATTGGGGTGTCGTCAAGTTGGTAAGACAACAGATTTTGATTCTGTCATTCGCAGGTTCGAGTCCTGCCACCCCATCCAATTTCTCCTGCAACCCATATTTTGTACAAGGGGTGTGATGAGTACGACAGTCGAAGAGCTTTCAAAAGCGATCCAGTCATTAAAAATTTCAAGAGATCTTTTAACGAATGCTATAGCTACAGAGCCCAACAATATTGAACTTCATAAATTATTACGTGACGGTAGTATTCAGCGCTTTGAATTTTGTATCGAACTTTCTTGGAAAGTTTCAATGAAGGTGCTTGGTTTAACAGTACTGGCGCCAAATCCTGCAATACGTGATATGGCTAGAAACAATCTGATTGACGATCCTCAACTCTGGTTTGATTTCTTAACAGCAAGAAATAAAACATCACATACTTACGACGAAGAAGTCGCAAAAGTAGTTTATGCAGAAGTTGAAAGGCTGATCCCAGAGATTGAACAGCTGATCAGTCGATTGAAAAAAAGCTAATGAAATACGGTCTCACAGAACAAGAAATTCAAGTTCTAAATAAAAAAATTATTCAGCCGTTAAAAAAATACAAAGCTCAGGTTTATCTTTTTGGTTCAAGAGCCAATGGCAAATTTAAAAAATTCTCTGACATTGATATTTTGTACGTATCAAAAGAATCATGCCCTGTGCCTGCGAGTGTTATATCTCAAATTATTATCGATATCGAGGACTCGGAGTTCGCGTATAAAGTGGATTTAGTCAGTTCAAAGGAATTAGCTAAAAGCTATGAAGAAAATGTGAACCGAGAAAAAATCGAGCTTTAACACCAGACCTTAGCCTGTTCCCAGGTACAGTAATTGGGATGGTCAGGCCTTTGAACTTTTGATTTCTATCAAACCAACTTATCCTCAATAAGTTATCTCAAGGGGGATTTATGTCTTTAAGATTTTTTGCCTTTGTACTTCTTATGTTAGCGATTCCAAAATCTTTTGCAGGCTTATTGCTTGAGCCTTATATCGGTGCTGTTGGAGGATCTTATTCCAGCGAAACCAAAGCAGGCGGATTTTCGATTGGATCCCCGATGGATTCGAAACTGAGTGGCTCGGCCTACGGGGGACGGGTTGGTTTTAAATTTTTAGCGGCTTGGGCTGCGATTGATTACATGGCTATGAATATGTCTATAAAATATAATAAGCCTTCAAACACCCCTGATGGTTCGTCGAGCGCTCAATTTATTTTTGCTGATGTTGGTGTAGATTTGCCGTTCTTGTTTCGACTTTATGGCGGCTATGGTTTTTCAAATTATTTCAAAAGTACTGGAAATAATAGTTTAGGTGTTTCAGGAGAAGAAGTTTTCAAAGGCGGCTCGGCCGTCAAAGCCGGGATTGGGCTTTCTTTTATACCGTTCTTGTCAGTTAATATCGAGTACATCAAACCGACTTACTCGAAATACGCGCTAACTTCTAACGGTGCTTCACTGGCTGACGGAACTGCTGACGATAACTTTAAGTCTGTTGATCAGTCCATCACCATGGTTGGTCTTAGTTTTCCATTTAATTTACTGTAAGAGCTGATTGAAGGCCCTTATTGATTAATGTAACTTGTGTTGGAGAGGCCTCTTCCTAAATGAACAGGGCAGCTAGTCGCACTAACTGGCCCTGAGTCCACTGTTGAACAATACAAACTGCCAGTGAATCCACCTTTGCCACAGTTCGTACCCTCTTGGAGATAGGTGGAGCTGGGTGTTCCCTTGGTATACCTCACAATGAAACTGCCCTTCGAGCCAAGGGCAGTTAAGTTGCAGCCTGCTAAATAGGGGTTTGCCGCGGGACAACTGAATGAGCTGCAATCTCCACCGACAGGAACCGCAACTGGTGGCGGCGGTGGCGACGGCAAAATCGGGCATACACTCATGACCGGCGGAGCACTATTGGCGGCTGCGACCAGGGGGGATAAGCAGCCAATAATTTTTTTACTGGGCGCAAATGAATTTTTATCCGTTAGGACAGTCGTCATAATTCTAATCGGTTTAAGTTGCCGAACCATGCTTGAGGAGTCGATGGAAACTACAAATTCTCCGGTGAACTTATTGGGATCAGGTTGCGCCCCAATAATATTTAAAACAATACTTTCGACTTTTAAAGTTGAGTTTGAACCGTAACTGTCACCCACGACCAAAACTGTCGGCGAAGTGACATCATCGCTCGAGCGAAACTGGCCAATACGGAATGAAGGATTCTGGTTCATTCCTGCAGTAGGATAGGGAATGATGGAGGCAGGATTAAAAGCCAGCGGATTTTCTTGCACTTCAAGGGTGCAGACAGTGCCATCGGCTAAAGTTGAATTCAGCAGTTTTAGAAGATCAATTTTATCTAGGTTTTCATTCAGGGCTCTTGTTTCTTTTTGTTGGGCGGAAACAAATGTCATAATGGCAAATAGACCCACTGACATGACAGCAATGGCGACCAGCGCTTCAACCAAAGTAAAACCAGCTTGATGCAGGGATTTATATTTTTTTTGATTCATCGAAGTCTCCCCTTTATTGGTTAACGTAAGTTGTGGAAGATAAGCCGCGGCCTAAGCGAACCGGGCAATTGGTCACACTGACGGGGCCAGTGTCCACTGAAGAACAATACAGATTTCCAGTGAAACCACCTTTGCCACAGTTACCACCCTCTTGCAAATAGGTGGAGCTGGGTGCTCCCTTGGTGTACCTAACTAGAAAATATCCCTTCGAGCCAAGCGCCGTTAAGTCACAGCCTGACAGGTAGGGACTCGTGGCGGGACATCCGAAGGACCTGCAGTCACCACCGACGGGAACCGCGACCGGTGCAAGCGGCGGAGGTGGCAGGACGGGACAGGTGATCACCATCGGCGGAGCCGTGGTAGCGGTGGCGACCGTTTCGGGGGTCAGGCAGCCAATGATTTTTTTATTGGGGGCCACGGATAGTTTGTCTGTGATAATTGTCGTCTTAATTTTAATTGGTTTAAGTTGGCGAACCATATTAGCGGGATTAAATGTAACGACAAATTCTCCGATGAATTTATCGGGATCAGCTTCCGCGCCTATGATATTCAAAACAATACTTGCCACTTTCAAAGTTGAGTTTGAACCGTAACTTCCTCCTGTGACCAAAACTGGCTTCGAATTGGCGTCATCGCTGGAGTGGATTTTCGACATATAAAATGTAGGATTTTGGTTGGCCCCTGGGCTGGGATTAGACTGGATAAGTGCGGGATTAAAGGTCAGCGGCGTTGACTGCACTTCAAAAGTACAAACGGTGCCGTCAGACAAAGTGGACTCTATTAGAGTATGTAGATCAATCTTATCTAGGTTTTCAACCAGGGCTCGTGTTTCTCTTTGCTGAGCAGAAATAAATGAGATCATAGCCATAATACCGATTGCTAGGACCGCGATGGCGACCATCGTTTCGATCAGAGTAAAGCCAGCCTGGTTTAGATATCTATTTTTTTTTGCACTCATTGACGTTTTCCCTCATAAAATAGAATCATTTTTACAGCAAACAACTCTCAATTTTTTTTGGACTGGTCGATGTTTTAACAGTCCGAATATTTAAACGCATCGATATTATTTTCGTTGATTTATCTTGTAGGTTAAGAACCCCGATCTCTAGATTAGCAAGGTAAAGATTTGGGTTCGATGTTCTTGAAAAATTATTGACTGAAATAGTTTGAATCTTAAGAGAGCCAGGAAACAACGAAGAGTTTTCACCCACTTTAACAATGGGTATACCCGTTGAGCCGGAAGAAAGATGTTGCAGTCTAATGATCGGCGGCTGCATAGAGCCAATGGAATCAGCCTGGAACGTATTAGTGGCAGGGTCCGAAATTAATTCGGAAAAACAACTTACGTTATTTGCGATTTGGCTGAGGGTCGTACTCAGAATCGATCGTTTTAGCTCAATGTTAGCCAATCTGTTCTGG
>JAYTOY010000085.1:0-55116 GCA_043747555.1 Pseudobdellovibrionaceae bacterium
ATTCGTAAGGCAACAACGAACCACTTAAGCCCTTTAAATATCAGAACAATCTTGAGGCGTTAAGCTGCCCTAAGCACACTTAAGTGGGGCAGTTTCTAAGGCTTAAAGGACTTTTTCTGAAGAACACAACTTTTTGTTCGATTTGTTATTGCGATATCAATTCCTAGTTCAAAAAGCCTATCACAGGCTGCTCCAAATAATTCTTTAAAAGTAGAAAAATGCCACGAATCTTCGCTGGCAAGTTTGCCGGCTTTGTGAATGGCCAGAATCACAGAGGCTTTTCTATTTCCTTCGTGAAGTTCTATGATTGCTAATGATTCGTGTTGCGATAAGGCCCATTGAAGATCTGCTTCATCAGCACTGATAACATAAAGTAAAACGATATTTGGATCTAAGCGATGAGCACGATCGTAATATTCACGATTATTCTTAGCTTGAAAATAAACCCACGAGTGAGCTGAATGTTTTTGAACAACGGCAACAGCGGATTCTATCGCGGCACCGTCCTTGAATTCAGCGTTAATAACGACTCGGCCGTTGGACCAAATAAGGACTTCTTCAAAGCTCGGAATTTTTTGATTTTTCGTATTTAGAAGTGTGCATAATTTAATTTCGGCAAAAGTTTTATCGCTGACTCGTCCTGAACAGTTTGTTTTATCCTGTAAATTTTTATCGTGATAAACAACAGGAACGCCATCTTTTGAAATATGCAAATCAGTTTCAATTATGTTGGCTCCTGCTTGTCGTCCAAATTCAAAGGCCTCCATCGTATTTGGGGCAGTTGCAAAAACATTACCTTGGTGCGCTCCAACAGATGGGCCCTTAATTCTATCTTTTAGAAGCTGAGTCGAATTTGCGGGATCAGCAAAAGCACTTATATGAACTAAGCTTAAAAACACAATAAGTTGTTCAAGTCTCATTTTGATAATCCTTTTTGACTTCAGCATTAGTAATAACTAGATTCAAAAATAAAGCCGACCTGAATTGAATACGTCTTATTTGAGAATTAGAATTCAATTGAAAAGACAAAAATTGCTAACATGCCAAATCAAAAAGCCTAAAGATAAGATCTTTCTGGCCATAAAGAACTTAGGTGCAAGTCCCCTGGGATAACCTAAACCTACCCCCGCTGCATGGAACCATCCGCAGCTTGCCTTTGATGATAGGAAAGTTATTATAGGCCCTATCATCGAGGTGAAATATGGGAAGTGTTTTTGGTTTTGTGCTTTTGACGGGTATTTTGATGACTTTTAACGTCCAAGCCGCAAAAACCTTCGTGTACTGCTCGGAAGGCAGCCCAAGCACATTTAATCCAGCTCTGGCGACGGACGGAACCACTTTCAATGCGTCTTCGCACACTGTTTATAATCGTTTGGTTGAATTTAAAAAAGGATCGACTGAAATCGAACCCGCCTTGGCAGAAAGCTGGGTCATTTCAAAAGACGGCTTAAAGTATACGTTTAAACTTCACAAAGGTGTCAGTTTTCATTCCAATGAATTATTTAAACCGTCACGCGATTTTAACGCCGACGATGTGATTTATTCTTTTGATGTGCAAATGAATTCTAAAAATCCACTGGCCATTAAAAACGGCATTTATGAATATTTCAAAAGCATGGATATGGATAAAATCCTAAAATCGATTAAAAAAATCGATGATTATACGGTGGAGATGACTTTGACTCGGCCTGAAGCTCCATTTTTAGCAAACCTAGGAATGGATTTCGCGAGCATTCTTTCTAAGGAGTACGCCGAAACCCTCCTTAAAAATGGCAAAGATATTAGCCTGATCAGCACTCAGCCGATTGGCACTGGGCCATTTATTTTTAAATCCTACCAAAAAGACACCCTGATCAGATTCACTACCAATGAAAAATATTTTTTGGGTCGTCCGCCCATTGATAACCTAGTTTTTGCGATCACGCCGGATTCAAACGTTCGCTATCAAAAACTAAAAGTCGGCGAATGCCATTTGATCATCGATCCATCACCTCAGGACTTGGATGCTATTTCAAAGAATTCTAATTTAAAATTAAAAGAGCGCGAAGGTGTTAATATTGGATATTTGACTTTTAATACTTTAAAAAAGCCTTTTGATAATTTGAAAGTGCGACAAGCAATGGCCCATGCCTTAAATCGGCCGTCTTATATTTCAGCGATTTTTATGGGTCGTGCAACCATGGCAGTGAATCCGATTCCGCCAACCATCTGGTCCTACAACAATGACGTCAAAGATTACGATTATAATACTGAAAAAGCGAAAGCCCTTTTAAAAGAAGCCGGCTTTCCCAATGGATTTGAAACTGAGCTTTGGACCATGCCCGTATCGCGACCCTACAATCCGGCCGGACGTAAAATGGGAGAGCTGATGCAAGCGGACCTTGCCAAAGTGGGTATCAAAGTAAAGCTGATCACCTACGATTGGCCGACTTATTTGGAAAAAACCAGAAAAGGTGAACATGCCTTAGCGCAAAATGGCTGGACGGGTGACAATGGCGACCCAGATAACTTTATGCATATTCTATTATCTTGTGCGGCGGTTAAAGGCGGCACTAATAATGCGAAATGGTGCAATAAGGAATATGATCAGCTTGTCTATCAAGCAAAAACCTTAACCGACCGAAAAAAGCGGGAAGAGTTGTACCGCAAAGCTCAAGTTATTTTTAAACAACAATCCCCTTGGGTTCCTATCGCTTATGCAAAAGTATTCAGAGCCATGTCTAAAAATGTTGAAGGATTTGAAATCCATCCTTTCGGTGGAGATATTTTCCATACGGTTGACTTGAAATAATGATTCGCTTTTTTTTGCATAAACTTTTTCTGCTTTTTGTTACTTTGATTGGCGCAAGCCTTATTGCTTTTGCTCTGATTCGGATGGTGCCAGGCGATCCAGTTTTAAATTTATTGGGTGAGCGTGGCGGCAGTGAAGAGCAAGTCGCTGATATGAAAAAAAAATTAGGTCTGGATAAAAGTTTACCTGAACAGTATTTTTTATTTATTGGAAATGCCCTGCGGGGTGATTTAGGAACTTCAGTGATCTCCCAGCGCCCCGTTAGTGAAGAATTTTGGGGGCGATTCCCAGCCACTTTAGAATTAGGATTATTTTCCTTAACAATTGCTTTTTTAATTGGGCTGCCACTGGGTTTATTAGCCGCAATTCGAAGGAACACTATTTTTGATTACGGCGTTATGGGATTTTCTACGATTGGTTTTTCGATGCCGATTTTTTGGTGGGGTCTTTTATTAATTTTATTTTTTAGCGTCGGCTTAGGTTGGTTTCCGGTTTCGGGAAGAATTAACGTGATCTATGATTTTCCTGTACGCACTGGTTTTTTACTGATTGATTCTTGGTTTTCCGACGAGCCTTGGGCGGCCTTTAAAAGTGCTTTTAGTCATTTGATTTTGCCCGCCATTGTTTTAGGGACGATTCCATTAGCAATTCTTGCCCGCATGACAAGATCAAGTCTGATCGAAGTGTTGGGCGAAGATTATATTCGCGCCGCAAAAGCAAAGGGAGTTTCACAAGCTAGGCTAGTTTGGGTGCATGCTTTAAGAAATGCTCTAATCCCAATCGTGACCGTGATGGGATTAATGTTAGGGTCAATAATGACAGGCGCCGTTCTGACCGAGACAATGTTTTCGTGGCCTGGCGTCGGGCGCTGGTTGATAAAAAGTATTGAAGCTCGGGACTATCCTGTTATTCAGGGTGGTATCTTGTACACATCATTTGGTGTTGTTGTCATAAATCTTGTTGTTGATTTAATTTATATTTGGGCCCAGCCCCGTTTAAGGGGAAAAGCAGGATGATAAAATTAATTTTAAAAAACAAATCCTTATTTTTTGGTTTGATCTTAGTAGGATTTTTTTTACTGGTTGCTATTTTATCCCCTCTGATTGCGCCCTACTCTTACGATCAAGTTTTTTCCGATCAATTAAAATTGCCACCGGCTTGGCAAGAGGGTGGGCAACGTCAATTTCTTTTAGGCACCGATGATTTAGGTCGCGATTTGCTGTCACGATTAATTTTCGGAGCGCCGGTCTCCCTTGCCATAGGCTTTTTCGTTGTGATTTTTTCTGTCAGTCTTGGAACTTTGTTAGGATTGATTGGCGGTAGCTTGCCAGGCTGGCCAGACCAAGTTTTATCCCGGTTGATGGATATTATTATGGCACTGCCAAGCATGTTGATGGCGATTGTGATTGTTGCGATCCTTGGGCCTTCCTTTTACAACACGGTGATGGCCATTGGAATCGTGGCGCTTCCTTCCGTGTACCGCATTGTTCGCGGGGCTGTGTTATTGGAAATGAGTAAAAACTATGTACAGGCCTCAAGAAGTTTTGGGGCTTCATGGTGGCGAGTCACATTTATTAACGTCCTACCAAACTGTTGGGCGCCTTTAATTGTGCAAGCTTCGTTAGGTTTTAGCGAAGCGATTCTATCTGCTGCCGCTTTGGGATTTTTAGGATTGGGCGCCCAGCCACCAACTCCGGAATGGGGCACGATTCTTAGCGACGCTAGATCTTATTTAGAAACTTCACCTTGGATGGTCACACTTCCGGGGCTTTGCATTCTTCTTGTCGTGATGGGATTTAACTTTATCGGCGATGGATTAAGAGATTTCTTAGATCCCAAACTTCGGAGAGTTCTATGAGCCTTTTAGAAGTAAAAAATTGGCATCTGGCCTTTGAAGGAGAATCGAAGCTTTTAAACGTTATAAACGGGATTGATTTGAAAATTGAAGCTGGGCAAACGGTCGGTCTGGTCGGCGAATCAGGCTCAGGAAAAAGTGTGATGGGCTTAAGTATCATGGGTTTGCTGGCTGAAAATGCGCGAGTTCTTGGTGGTGAAATTAAATTTAGCGGTCAAAAAATTTCGATGATTTTCCAAGATCCCGTCGGTAGCCTGAATCCCGCCTTTACAGTGGGTTACCAAATTGCCGAGACAGTAAAGATTCATCAGCATCTGCATGGAAAATCAGTCGATGATCGCTGTCGCGAGCTTTTACAGATGGTCGGCATTCCTGATCCTGCGGCAAGACTCAGGGCCTATCCCCATGAACTTTCCGGAGGAATGGCGCAAAGAGTAATGATTGCGATTGCCATTGCCTGTCGTCCTCAACTTTTAATTGCAGATGAGCCAACGACCGCACTTGATGTCACCATTCAAGCGCAGATTTTAAATCTTCTTAAGCAATTACAAAAAGAAAATAAGCTTGCGATCCTGCTGATTTCGCATGACATGGGTGTGATTGCGCAAAATTGTGAACGCGTGAATGTTATGTACTGCGGAGAAATTGTTGAAGAAGGTTTAGCAGAAGCTGTTATTCATTCGCCTAGACATCCCTATACAAAATCTTTGCTCAACTGCCTTCCGGGAAAATATATTTTTTCTGATTCCGAAGTCACTCGATTGCCAGCAATTCCAGGCAGTGTTCCTTCGTTAAGCGAACGTCCAACTGGCTGTGTCTTCCGAAATCGCTGCTACAAGGCGAAAGATGTTTGTGGTGAAAAACCACCTTACGTCAATTTTGCTGAACAAAAATCAGCCTGTTTTTTTGCTGGAGACATAGATCTTAGTGAGGCAACACTATGATCGAAATCAAAGAACTCCAAAAAATTTATTCTGGTGGAGTTCAAGCATTACGAGGCATTGATCTTATCATTCCCGAAAAGATCACTACAGCGTTAGTAGGCGAGTCAGGTTGTGGAAAATCTACTTTAGCAAAACTTTTAATTGGGTTAGAGGCACCGACAAAAGGAAGAATAACTCTTGATGGGAAGTCTATCAACGGGATGCCATTGCTAGAACGGGCACAAACCTTACAGATGATTTTTCAAGATTCGGGATCAGCTTTAAATCCAAGAAAAAAAATTCTCGATATTATTGCTGAACCCTTAAAAATTCAAAATTCTCCTGCCAGTCAAATCAAGAGTAAAGTTTTTTCGTTGATGGAAGCTGTGGGATTAAGGCCCGACATGGCAGATCGCTTTCCCCATATGTTAAGCGGTGGGCAGAAACAAAGAATTGGTATTGCACGAGCTTTAATCACTGATCCGAAATATATTATTTGTGACGAATCCGTTTCGGCTTTGGATGTGTCCGTACAGGCACAGGTTTTAAACTTGCTTTATGATTTACAAAAAATGCAAAGTTTAAGCTTACTTTTTATTTCCCATGATCTGAGCGTTGTAAGGTTTATTTCAAAACGTTTGGCCGTCATGTATTTAGGCAAAGTCGTTGAAGAGAATCTGACCGAAGAGGCTTTTCAAAAACCGCTTCATCCCTACACCCAAATGCTTTTAATGAGTTTGCCAACCATTCATAAAAAGCAGGCACCGGCTCATTCAAACCTTAATATCGCTAGTCTTGAAATGCCTTCACCCATCAATCCGCCCTCAGGATGTGCATTTCATCCTCGTTGTCCTTTTGCTGAAGCCATTTGCAAAGAAAAAGTACCAGAGATGAAAGAGCAGAAGGGTGGGCGAGTCGCCTGCCACCGATCCGAGCAGCTTGATTTATCGAAGGGCCTCAGATAAAATGCAGGGATGTCAAAACTTCAGAAGTCAGTCAT
Source organism: Pseudobdellovibrionaceae bacterium (assembly GCA_043747555.1). Classification (GTDB taxonomy): domain Bacteria; phylum Bdellovibrionota; class Bdellovibrionia; order Bdellovibrionales; family Bdellovibrionaceae; genus JAYWDA01. Next base: position 6,570 of record JAYTOY010000085.1, read on the forward strand.
CAAGTATCAAGAAAAGCTTTCGTTCCAAGGCTTAAAAACCAGCTCTTGTCTTTTGATCTATGATAAGAAGTTAGAGACTCATCCGACTCTAAAAGAGACAATCAAAAAGTTTCCACTTCGCTGTGCAGTTCAAGGTGGCGAAGGTTTAAAAGATTTAAAAAAATTCTCTGATCATGTTGAAAAACTTCTTAAGCTCTTACAAAAACATAACCAAAAAGATCTTAAAATTGTGGGTCTGGGCGGTGGTTCTGTTGGTGATTTTGCGGGTTTTTTTGCAAGTGTTTTTAAACGAGGAACGAAGCTTGTTTTAATCCCGTCCACCTGGCTATCCGCCATAGATTCAGCCCACGGTGGAAAAAATGGTCTGAACGCCGGTGCTATCAAAAATCAAATCGGGACTTTTTATAATCCGGAAACCATTCTTATAGTTCGTGATATCTTAAAGCATCAGCCGCCAGAGCTGATGGCCGATGTCGCTGGAGAACTTTTTAAAATGGCACTGATCGAAGGGCAGACTCTTTGGCGCCATATAAAAAGCCTGCCGTCGCTGGATGAGAAAATAATTTGGAAAATACTTCCGCTAGCCATCAAAGAAAAATATCGGGTCGTTCAGGAAGACCCCTTTGAAGAGAAAGGCTACCGACAAATTCTTAATTTTGGTCATACTTTAGGACATGTGATTGAAGCCAAGCTGGGCGTCAGCCATGGCAAGGCGGTGGGGCAGGGGCTTTCATTTGCCACTGAATGGGGCTTCCAGCTGGGATTTTTAGGACCGCAGCAGTATCAAGCCATCACGCAAAGTCCATTTTATAAAGATTTTAACTTGGGCCTAAAGAAATCATTAAAGAAGCTCAGCTTAAATAAGATTGAAGCTACTTTGATGATGGATAAGAAAAAAAATAAAAAAGACGATCTCTACTTTATTTTTCTTGTGCGCCCTGGTTTATGTATTCGTCATACCGTTAAAATTAAAGAAATCGTCAATGCCTGTGCCAGTTTGAAGAAAACAATTTCCCCTTGAGCGCTCCTTTAAATTTAAAAATCATTATTGGACACCGAGGAACAGGAAAATCATCTTTTCTTCAGCGGTTGGCATTAAGTCTTCCCGAGTATGGTCCTTTTTATGATTTAGATCTTGAAATTGAAAAAGCTCAAAATCGATCTATCGAAGAAATATTTCTAACGAACGGCGAGAAATATTTTAGAAAATTGGAAGCAGAAATATTTCAGAAGTTAACTTTGAAAGCTCAGATTATTTGCGTCGGTGCAGGTTTCAGGTTAGAAAATATTCCTGAGTCTTCTGAAGTTATTTGGATTCGTCGACCGAGTGATACTCAAGGCCGTATATTTTTGGATCGACCGCAACTTTTAAAAAATACCCCGGCCCTGGCCGAATACGAAATCAAGCGAAAAGACCGCGACCCGCTATTCCTGGCAAGGGCGAATCTAATTTATACAATGCCCGAGGGCTTGTTTTTAAGTGAAGTCGGCAAAAAGTTAGAGACCCAGCTTTTTAAAGCCAGATGGTCAGCGACTTCGCACAACATAATCCGGAAAGGTTCAGGCCTAAAAACTTTTTTTCCATCAGATCTTCGCCTTTCGACGTTAGCAAAGCCGGAGTACTTTGAGCTTCGCGATGACGTTTTATCGCCCTTGCAGATGAAGTCTTATTCAGAGTCTTTTGCTGATTCAAGGAGTTTGTATTCAAGCCGCATAGAAAAATTATCTGCCTTAAAAGAGAATGAGAAAATAGTATCCGGCAGTGCCTTGATTGACCTGCCAATTAAAACTTCGTTTAAAATCGCTCTGAATAAAGGTCAGCGCCTGATTCATTCTTCACATCAAGATGATATTGAGTCAGGAATCAGTGAGCTAGATAAAGCTTTCAATGTTCACCTTAAGCTTTCGCCACTAGTTACGACTTGGAAGGATATTTTTGTAGGCCACCAGTGGCAACAGAAAGACCCTGAACACCGTTCTTTTTTACCAAGGTCCACCGAAGGTCGCTGGAAGTGGTATCGATTATATCAAAAAGGCCGCCAAGATTTAAATTTTTGGTATGAATCTGAAAGTTCTGCAGCCGATCAGCCCAGTCTTTTGGAATGGCTGATGCAACCAGAAAAAGTTTTATCCTTTGCGGCGGTTTTAGGTTCCCCAGTTCAGCAAAGTTTATCTCCCATGATGCACTTTGATTTCTTTAACGATCGAAAAAGTTGCTTTTTTGCAATCGATATCAAGGAGGACGAGTGGCTGGACGCGTTTCCTATTTTGCAATCCTTGGGTTTAGTGGCTGCGGCGGTGACTTCGCCCCTAAAAAAAAGAGCTTACTTAGGAAGCTATTTGCTGACTGACTTAGCGAATGAATTGAAGGCCGTAAATACTCTGGTCTGGAATAAGAATAAAAAAAATTGGCAGGCTGAAAACACCGATTTTTTAGGTTTTGTTAAATTTTTGAAGAATGAAAATTTATCGAATTCTGTGGTGATATGGGGAGGAGAAGGCGTACTTTCGATGCTACAGAAAGCTTTACCCCAGGCCTCTGCCTACTCGGTCAGAACAGGTAAACCCAAAGAAAAAAATCACGAAATAAATTCGCCTTCTGTTTTGATTTGGGCAGCTCCATTCCACAATGGAATCCTTTTCCCTCCGAATAATTGGCAGCCAAAAACCATTGTTGATTTGAATTACGCCGAAACTTCGTTAGGTCGAAAATATGCGATGGAAACTCAAGGAAGGTATATTTCAGGGTTAGAATTCTTCCGTCTTCAAGCTTTAGAGCAACAAAAGTTTTGGCTTCAATTTTTAGATCAGCCAGCCGATCAAGACAATCGTTGAGGTTCTTAAAAAAATAATGGATACTCCAGGAATATAACATTTGGAGGCTTCATGACCCTAGGACAATTTTTAAAATCAAAACGTGAAAATGCATCTATGTCACAGGGTGATGTCGCAAAGAAGTTAAAATATACTTCTCCACAGTTTATTTCAAATTGGGAGCGTGGTGTTTCCAGCCCGCCCATGAAAGTATTAAAGCAACTTTCTGGCCTTTATAAAGTCAGCACAGACGAATTATTCAATTTGATCTTAAAACATTCTTTGATTCAGCTGGAAGAAAACTTGGTTCGCGAATTTGGCGCTTTGAGCAAGCGAAAAAAAACAAAATAAAGACTTATAAAACGGTGCCCTTGTAAATATAAGCAATCCCACCTGTTAGTGGAAGGTAGCTTGTTTTGGAAAAGGACCCAGTTGATTCCATTAATGAAATAAATCGTTCACGACATGGGAAATTCTGAGAAGATTTTTGCAAATACTCATAGGCCTCGCGCTGTCCTGTCAGAAATCCACCCAATTTAGGCAACACTTTTTCAGAATAAAAATTATATAAACCAGAAATAACAGGCCATTGCATTTGCCCAAACTCAAGAATCATAACTTGGCCACCCGGACGAGTGACCCGAGCCATTTCTTGAAGTGCTTTTTTTGGATTTTGCACATTCCGTATTCCAAAAGAAATACTGCAAACATCAAACGTATCATCCTTGTAAGGAAGATCCATGACATCAGCCACTTCAAATTTAATTTCTAATTTTTTCTTCTGAGCTTTTTTGGGTGCGGGGCCTAGCATTTCGATACAAAAATCAGTGCCAATCACTTCGCCCATGGTGCCAACAGCTTCTTTGAATTCTATGGCTAGATCGCCCGTACCCGTGGCACAATCTAGTACTTTTTGGCCCGCTTTAGCGCCACTGATTTTAACTAATTTTTTTCTCCAAAGATGATGAATCCCCAAAGATAAAACCTGATTTGCCAAGTCATAGTTTCTGGCCACGCGGCCAAACATATTTTTAATTTTATCAGGTTGGGAGGCGTGAATTTCAAGACTCATAAATTCTTCCCATCGAAGGATCTTCCGACGGCTTTTAGGACATGAGCTAGTTGGGACATCATTTCATCGAAGCCTTTTAAAGTTAAAGCCTGAAGGCCATCAGAAAGGGCCTTTGTTGGATCCGAGTGAACTTCAACGATCAAGCCATCGGCTCCAGCTGCGGCCGAAGCCAAAGCAAGACGCGGCACTAAGGCACTAATGCCGACAGCGTGAGAAGGGTCAACGATCACCGGAAATCGGGTGCGGTCTTTTACAAAAACGACCGAATTTAAATCCAGTGTAAAGCGCGTCGCTGTTTCAAAAGTACGAATGCCTCGTTCACACAAGATAACGTTCGGGTTTCCTTCGCGGTGAATATAATCAGCAGCCTTTAGCCACTCATCCACTAAAGAACCAAAGCCACGTTTTAAAAGAACCGGTTTTTTTTGCCGACCCAGTTCTTTTAACAAGGACGTGTTTTGCATATTTCGAGCGCCCACTTGATACATTCCGACAAATTCATGGATCTCTTCCATTTGGCGAGGTTCCATTATTTCAGAGACCAGCTGTAAACCTGTTTCTTTTAAAACATCACTTATAAAAGAATACGAATCCTGTCCCAAACCTTGAAAAGCAGCAGCGGAAGTTCTTACTTTCCAGATTCCACCGCGCAAAAGCTGTGCGCCTGATTTTTTGACGGCAAGGGCGGTCGCTAAAAACTGTTCTTTGCTTTCCACCGAGCAAGGTCCCGCAATCACTGTGAACGAAGGGCCGCCAATTTCTACGGAGCCGACTTTGACAGTTTGGGTTGAGGGACTTGTTTGCATACTTTGTGTTTCCATACTACCTAATCGTTATATAACGTTTTCAAAGATGATAGGTCATAGTTGTGAAGCGGCAGAATAGCATATCGCTTTTGGACTTTACAAACTTTTTAGAGTCAGGTGCGCTCCTCCGCTGCGGGAGCGAATGGATTCTTGCGTATGGCCCGTCTCATTCAGTTTCAACTGACAAAGATGCCCATAAAAATGGCTCTCTATTTTCAGTTTTTGCCCCTCATTTCTTTGATGTGGAAGATGCCAAAGCGTTGATTTTTGAAAATGAAGCGTGCTTAAGTCAGCTTGATTTTCTTAATTTATGCCGAAATTATCTCGAAAAGGCCTCTGCATTGCCCCTGGATTGGAACGAGATCCCCTGGAAGGAACCCGAGTTCAACGACTTTGCGCAGACCTTTTCCCATACGCAGCGCCTGATTTCGCAAGGACAAATTGATAAAGCAGTGCCTTGTGTATTTTCACACGCTGAGGCACAGATAACTCCGGCGACTCTTGTAAAATGTTTTTTATCCATGGCAACGCTGTCAGAGGCACTGCATGTTTATGGCATTTGGCAGGGAGAAAAAGGCCTCTTGGGTGCAACTCCAGAAATTTTATTCGAAAAGCGCGGGCTTCAGGTTTCAAGTATGGCTTTGGCTGGAACAATGGCAAAATCCACTCAAAGCAGAGGCGAGATGCTCTTAAAAGATAAGAAAGAGCTGCACGAAAACAATCTGGTCGCAGAAGATATTCGACAGCAATTGCGGCCCCTAGGTCGTGTACAAATCGAACCTGTTCAACTGCTCGAGCTTCCCACGTTGTGGCATTTACTCACTCGTATCCAGTTGCAACTTGAAGTCGATGTAGCCCCGATTGAGTTGGTGAAACGACTTCACCCAACCCCGGCCTTAGGAGTCGCTCCGCGAAACTTTGGATGGCGTTGGATGAAAGAGTGGCCCGAACAAAATCGGCGTCAGCGCTTTGGAGCGCCCTTTTTAATGAAAGCCAGTGAAAACCACTGGATCTGTTTAGTTGCTATTCGTAATCTGCAGTGGGACGGTAAGAGCCTGATGATTGGTTCCGGCTGTGGCGTTGTTCGCGACAGCCTTCTCGATAGAGAGTGGTTAGAATTGTTTTATAAACGCGAGTCCGTTAAAAAATTATTAGGATTAAAACCATGATCCGTACAATGACAAATATGGCTTTGGCTAAAAATGTCATCGATCAGCTTCTGGGGGCTGGGGTTAAAGAATTTTGCCTATGTCCTGGAGCCAGGAACTCGCCCTTTGTTTATTTGTTTGATGAAAATCCGCAGCTTAAAATTTACACTTTTTTTGATGAAAATTCGGCGGCTTTTTTTGCATTAGGGCGTATTGCAGCGACACGTTCACCAGTTGCTATTTTTACGACGTCGGGAACAGCAGTGGCTGAATTATTACCGGCGGCAGTTGAAGCGACGTACTCTTCTTTACCATTGATCTTAGTGACGGCTGATCGGCCCAAAAGATATCGTGGATCGGGAGCACCCCAGTCCATCCAACAGGTCGGTCTTTTTTCTTACTATATCGAAGCGTCTTTTGATTTAGATGAAGAAAACACGCATATTTCGATGAAGGGTCTAAGTTGGAAAAAGCCGACTCATATCAATGTTTGTTTTGCGGAACCATTAATGGATGGACCTATTCCAAAAATTGAAATTCCCGAAACGACGACTCGCACCCGGTTCCCCGTCGCAATTCCGATGAATATGGTCGATCAATTCCACGAATTCCTAGGACAAAATAAGCCCTTGGTTATTCTAAGCACTATTCCAGAAAAGTCCCGAGAATCTGTGATTAGTTTTTTAGCACGGTTAAAGGCCCCCATTTATGCAGAGGGAATTTCAGGTTTGCGATCGCACCCGACTCTGAAACCCTACATTTTAAAATCTGGCGAACCCATTTTACATCAGCTTTTAGATCAAGAAATATGCACTGGCATTTTAAGAATAGGCGGCGTTCCAACGCTTCGATTATGGCGAGACCTTGAAGACAAGCGCGTCGATGTCCCTGTTTTTTCATTTGGATATAATCACTTTACGGGTCTTAGCCGACAGATTCCACATTTTGATGACTTAGAAGACTTAGGACGAATTGAAATTAAAACTCCGCAGCCTTTGCCGAGCGAATGGATATCAAAAGATCAAAAGATGGCGAAGGTCTTGGTGGATCTTTTGCAAAAGCACCCCATGTCTGAGCCTAGCCTTGTTAGAACAGTTTCAACCTGGATGCATCAATCCTATGTTTATTTGGGGAATAGTTTGCCGATTCGTGAATGGGATTTGGTGGCGGACTATGAGGTTCAACCCTATCAAGTGGTTGGCAATCGCGGCGCCAACGGCATCGACGGGCAGGTCTCCACTTTTTTAGGTTGGTGTCGCCCGGAACAGGAACATTGGTGTCTGATTGGGGATTTGACATCGTTATACGATTTATCGTCTTTGTGGATATCCCCACAGTTGTCTAAAATGAAAGCCCGCATTTTAATTCTTAATAACAGTGGTGGCCAAATATTTGATCAAATGTTTAAGCGGGATGTTTTTATCAATCGCCATAATATTAATTTTAAAAATTGGGCGGCGATGTGGAATTGGGATTACGCCTTATGGGAAAATATTCCCGATGGGCCAACGGGTTTAAGTGAACGGCAAATCGTCGAAATCAAAATTTCACCTAAAGCCACCGAGGAATTTGTAAAGGAGTGGGAGGCCGCCTGGAACAAAGCATAGTCTTTATCCATGGTTTCTTGGGTCAACCCACAGACTGGCAAGCTGTCCAAAAATTTTTAAATCTAGGTGAAACCAAATTATATTTCTTAGATTTATACCGCGACTTTTCAATCTCTGAATTGAATTTTCAAAGCTGGCCCGAGGCGTTTTTACGTTGGACAAAGCATAAGAATATTCCTCAGCCAACATGTCTCGTGGGCTATTCAATGGGCGGCCGGCTGATTTGCCCATTGTTAGAAAATAATTTTTCAAAAAAAGCAATTTTCCTCAGTTCCCAATTTGGTTTTCCTGAACAGGACTTAAGCCAGCGGGCCGAGCGCCGTTTGTTCAGCCAAAAATGGGCGCTAAAGTTTTCTCAAGAACCTTGGGAAAATGTCTTAAAAGAATGGCACGCGCAGGCGATTTTTAAAAACTCGTCAGCCCCATTCAGGAATGAGTGTGATTTTGATCGCAAGAAGTTAGCGGCCACCTTGACCGGCTTTTCCGTCAGCGAACAAAAAGATTTTTCAAAATTATGCCAGCGGAAAGATTTGTCACTTTTGTATTTAGCAGGTGAAAACGATTTAAAGTACAGAGCCATGGCGGAAGAAATTCAGCAAAATTCAAATCACACAAAAGTGGCCATTTTAAAAGACGCGGGCCACAGATTGCTGCTAGATCAGCCGCAACTTGTCGCCCAAGAAATTTTAAAATTTTTTAATGACTAGTGACGTGAAGTTTTCGAGCGGCCTGATTTAAAAACTTCATGTACGGGCCAACTAAAGTATAAACACTGTCCTTTGTGCAAGGACTGCCGGGGGCTCTTGCTGATCCTCTGGATAAAACACCAAACATCAACAGCTGATGATTGACCCGTAAGTAAGCGGGCCCGCCCGAGTCACCTTGGCAAGCGCCCGTGCCTTTGCTTTGATCGAACACAACTTCTGATGGCGTTAGCGAACCCATTAAGGCCACTTCAGTGAAACGCAATTTTCCAATACCCGAGTTATCCATCCAACTGGTATCACCAGCCATTTTTGGGTCTTTCGCAGCAGCGATAGCGCCACTGTCCTCATGAATTCCATAACCTGCGATAGAGATCATCACGCCCGGTTTTAAAAGCCGGTAGTCTTTTAAAAACTGAGCGGGCTTGTAGTTAGAAGGAGTCGTTCCTTCGTAACGAAGTAAGGCAATGTCATTCCCCGAGATAGGCCCTGATTTCGATGGAGCTTCTAAAGTGTCTTTGCCTGTGTACTTTGGATGAATAATGGCGCCGTCGACAAATCGGGCCAAGCTTTTAATTTCGCTAGAGTTCGTAGCTGAATCCGTTGAAAAAATAATGTACATCTCCATAGATGCATCAACACAATGAGCTGCTGTTAAAATAAGGTTATTGGGAAGTAAGGTTCCAGAACAGAAAGAACTCATTCCATCTTGTCTGAAGCCACGGATGCCGACAGTGCTGGCCGCAAATTCATCGTTAGGTTTAGCCTCTTGACCCAGGCGAATTCCAGTCGAGCTATCTAGATTTGTTTCATTATTTTTCGAAGGTCCACATGATGCCAATAAAAAGGCCAAGGCAGCGATTGTCGTTTTGGTAAGAGCATTCATTTGAAATCCCCCGATCAAGTTAAAACCTGCTTTGAACTTTAATCAGTTGTTCAAACTTAGGACAACTATATAATTTTTGCGGGTTCCATAACGGGTCCTTATGGAAATTTTTTCAAGCACAGACCGTGCTGGTCATTTATAAAGCTTAAATGCCTCAGTCGCCTCAATAAGACTCGAGCGAATCCCAGGCTCAGAGGCTGCGTGACCTGCATCTGCAATAAAGTGGATTTTAGCCTCTGGCCAAGCCTTGTGAAGATCCCAAGCGCTTCTTGCAGGGCAGACCACATCGTATCGGCCTTGCACAATCACTCCTGGAATATGGCGAATCTTTGAAATATTTTCCAAAATATAATTGTTTGTGGGGAAAAACGCATTGTTCATAAAGTAATGACATTCGATGCGAGCAAACGAAAGGGCGTAATCGGGATCTTCAAAATCCTCTATGGCTGTTTCAGAAACAATTAATCTTGAAGTCGAGGCTTCCCATTGGCTCCAGGCTTTAGCTGCCTTCAAGCGTACCTCGTAATCAGCGTGAGTCAGTAAATTATAATAAGCTGTCACCATGTCATGTCGTTCATTTTCAGGAATCATTTTTAAATACTGATCCCACCGATCCGGGAAAAGTTCAGAAGTTCCACGCTGATAAAACCATTGAATTTCAGAGGGACGACATAAAAAGATTCCCCTTAAGATCAAAGCTTTAACACGATCAGGATGAGTGATGGCATAAGCCAAAGCCAAAGTGGATCCCCAGCTGCCGCCGAAAACTTGCCAGTGTTCCACACCCACCAACTGACGAAGGGTTTCAATATCCGCGATTAAATCCCAGGTTGTATTTTCGATTAGTTCCGCGACAGGCCTTGATTGGCCCGAACCGCGCTGGTCAAACAAGATAATATGATAAACGTGCGGATCAAAGTACCTGCGGTGATCGGCCGAAATTCCTCCGCCGGGTCCACCGTGCAAAAACAAAACAGGAATTCCTTCGGGATTTCCCACCTGCTCGTAATAAAGAGTATGAATTTTTGAAACAGCAAGCTTTCCTTTGCGGAAGGGCTCGATGGGAGGAAAAAAATCACGCATAAAAGACTCCTATTTATTCAGTGGATGAATCCAAACAGATTTTCTTTTCGCCAAAGGGATAAAGCTAGCTTCGGCCGCAACCTGATTTAATTGAGAGAATTCAAGCAATGTCACTTGATGAATTTTATGAGCTACTTCGTACTCATCACTTAGCGTTGTATTAAATATTCCTGGATCATCAGAATTAATTGTTACTTTTAAGCCCGCATCCATCAGGCGCCTGAGTGGATGAGCTTGATGGGTCGGAAAAGATTGAGTGAGGTAATTGCTGATCGGGCAGGTCTCAAGCACAATATTTTTTTCAATCAGGTAGTCCATCGCTTTGGCATCAGTGATCACTTGCACGCCGTGACCGATTCGTTCAGCTCCCCATAGATCCACACAGTTGCGAATTTGTTCAACAGCGCCGGACCAAGGGGACTCCCCAGCATGGGCTGTAACCCGAAGGCCATTTTTGCGCGCGCTATCAAAAAGTGGAGTCATCTTTTTTTCGTCAAAATTTTTATCGCTATCTGCCATATCGATCCCAATAAAGGATTCCTTGTGATCAATCATAAAATCACAAACTGTTTGGCTGAAAGCAAAGTCCCGATTCCGTTGCAAGATGCAAATCAAGCCCGTAGCCATCGGCCATTTCTTTTCAGCCATGGCTAAGCCCTTTGAAATGGCTTGGTGGATTTTTTCATAGGTTAAATGGGAATGGCCCTCAGCAATAAAACTAGGTGCATAGCGAAATTCAACAATCAAAGCATGATCATTAAAGGCATCCTCGCAAGCCTCAAAAGCTAACCGAGTTAAAATTTCTTCAGAGGCTAAGACCTTCTGTGAATTCATAAATTTATTTAAAACAGCGTCTAAATCCATCATCGGGTCTAAAACTAGGAATGCTTCTTGTTTTTGAACATGCGACTTTGGCAATTCAATTCCGACTTGCGGTGCCAATTCCACCAGCGTACTCCAACGCAGGCAGCAATCCAAATGTCGGTGCAAATCCACTTTTGGAATTCGCCTTAATTGCTGCTTAAAAAGCTCCATTAAATCTCCATTTTTTTCTTGTAACCAGGACTCAAACTTGAGAACAATACCGCATGCTAAAGCCCTTACAAATTAAATCTTGCCTGTTTGATAATCCCACACATGAACCTGTTTTTAAAACGGAAATAAAAACTGCCAAAGGTCCTTTGACGGCCAGTGATCCTAAGGCCTTGAGGGCCCTGGTGGCACTGATGGATATGAACGCCGTTCTCGGTGGAGCCGCTGCGCACTATGGCGGGCCTGCCGCCTTGGCCGAGATTGTTTCTGCGCTTCATGCTGAGGCTTTTCATCAAGCGAAGACCGCTGGAAAAAAATGGCATGAGCTTTTTAATATCGTGAACGACGCTGGTCACTGTGAAAATGTTTTTTATGCTTTAAAGGCCGATTACCAAGTGGCTGGTTTAAATTTTGAAAGTTTAAAAAAATTCCGTGCGGTCGATTCTCCATTAACAGGCCACGGTGAAGTGCACTGTTTTCCGGAAGGTGTATTGATGTCGAATGGTCCTTTGGGTTCAGCATTGCCGCAAACTCAAGGTTTGGCGTTAGCTGATAAATTAGCGGGTCGTTCACGAGTCACAATTTCAATTGTTTCAGACGGCGCCAGTATGGAAGGCGAGGCCAAAGAATCTTTTGCGGCCATTCCAGGTTTGGCTAAGGCCGGCCATTTAAATCCTTACATTATGATTATTTCTGATAACAACACGAAGCTGTCTGGCCGCATTGATAAAGAAGCTTTTTCGATGGAGCCCTCATTCAAAGCCTTAGAAGATTTAGGTTGGAAGCGAATTGTTTTGGCAGAAGGAAATAATCTTGAAAAATGTCATCAAGCTTTATCGGAAGCTTTGGCCTTTGTTCAAAAAAATCCACACCAACCAGTGGTGATTCACGCGAAAACAGTCAAAGGTATTGGTACCAAGAAGACAGTGGACGCAGCTTCTGGCGGTCATGGATTTCCATGTAAAAAAGTGGTCGAGATGACTGATTTTATTTCTGAAATTTACGGAGCGACTTTGCCGCCCTTATTTCAGACTTGGATTCAAGAATTAGACGTCGAAGAAAAAAGAATTTCAGCCGCTAAAAAAGAGGCGCCTCAAAAAGATGAAGGCGAAAAAATTCAAAAAGGTATCGCTTCTGCCATGATTCGCGCAGCTAAAGAGGGCTTGCCATTAATTTCTGTTTCAGCTGACCTTGCAGGTTCGACCGGTGTTGAAGCTTTCAGAAAAGAATTCCCAGCCCAAAGTTTTGATGTGGGTGTGGCTGAAAGCAATATGGTTTCTACTGCTGCTGGATTGTCAAAACTGGGATATATACCCGTCGTTGATACATTTGCACAATTTGGTGTGACGAAAGGCGCTTTGCCTTTAACGATGGCAGCCTTATCTGAAGCGCCGATTTTTGCTGTTTATTCGCACACGGGATTTCAGGACGCGGCGGATGGAGCTTCCCATCAAGCGCTTAGTTATATTTCAATGTCGGCATCGATTCCGCATGTGAAAGTGTTCTGCCTGTCTTGCAGCGAAGAAGCTGATGCTTTATTTTATCAAGCTGTGAAAGAGTTTACGGCTGACCGGGCAGCCGGAAAAACACCATCATCCTATATATTCTTTTTAGGCCGGGAAAACTTTCCTAAAACATATGCCGCTGGTGCAACTTACAAGCTAGATCAAATTCAAGTTTTGAAAAAGGCGGCGGGCGCAAAAAGGATTTTAATTGCGACGACGGGTTCTTTGGTGCCAGAAGCCTTAAAAGCGTCGGAAGAATTAGAAAAAAAGGGAATCAGTGCCGCCGTGATCAACTGTCCCGCGATCAATCATATAGATCTACCAACGTTAAGCGAAATTTTGAAATCTTGTGACGGAAAAATAATCACTGTTGAAGATCATCAAATGATTGGCGGCTTTGGGCAGATCTTAACTCATGCGCTCTTGCAAAACGGGATTTCATTTAAATCTAAATCTTTAGCAGTGCAGGGTGAATTTGGTCGAAGTGCTTATACGGCTTCTGACTTGTATGCGATACATGGGATTGATTCTTTAGCCATCGTCAAAGCGGGATTAGAGTTTTAATAATGAAATTAAAAAAAAGGAAATACAGTGATTCAAGCAAAAGCCTACGCCGCAAGTTCACCGACTGCTCCCTTAAAACCTTTCCAGTTAGAGCGTAGGTCTCCGAATCCGACAGATGTCGTGATCGAAATTGATTACTGTGGTGTTTGCCATTCTGATATTCACACCGCTCGCGGCGAGTGGGGCCCGACCGCTTACCCTTGTGTGCCCGGTCACGAAATCGTCGGTCGAGTGATTCAAGTGGGCAAAAAAGTGAAGCGCTTTAAAGTCGGAGATTTAGCCGGCGTCGGTTGTTTTGTGGATTCGTGTGGAAAATGCGCGAGTTGTAAATCCCATGAAGAGCAATTCTGCGAGCGTCAGACGGTTTTTACCTATAACAGCACCGAGCTTGATGGAAAAACTCCGACCCAAGGTGGTTATGCTTCCCATATCACAGTGAAAGAACCCTATGTTTTAAAAATCAAAAAAGGTCTATCGCTTGATCGGGTAGCACCCTTACTTTGCGCCGGCATCACAACTTATTCACCGCTGAAAAGATATGGCGTGAAAAAAGGAACTAAAGTCGGCGTTGTTGGGCTTGGTGGCCTTGGCCATATGGCCGTTAAAATCGCAAAAGCCATGGGTGCTGAGGTCACGGTTTTTAGCACGTCTCCAAATAAAGAACAGGACGCTAAAAAATTAGGAGCAAAAAACTTTGTTATTACAAAAGATCCCAACAACTTTAATCCGTTCGCTGGAAAGCTTGATTTAATTATCGACACAGTTTCAGCTCAGCATGACTTCACACTTTACATGGGCACTTTAAAAATTGGCGGGACGCATGTACTTGTGGGAGCAGCTCCAGAACCTAATCAAGTGGCTGCCATGGCATTAATCTTTGGTCGCAAAAGTTTAGCGGGTTCACTGATTGGTGGAATCAAAGAAACACAACAGATGTTGGATTTCTGTGCGCGCAAAAAAGTCATGGCAGATATCGAACTGATTCCGGCTTCAAAAATCAATGAAGCCTACGATAGAACCGTTAAAAGCCAGGTGAAGTATCGCTTTGTTATCGATATTAAAACTTTATAAAATTAGGTTTTGATAGTTCTTTTCAAGCTCTTTTTGCCAGAAGAAATAATCGGGACCCATCAAGGTGTGGTCCATTTTAGCAAGCTTAATAGATAAAGGCAGAGCTTCGTTTCGCAAGAAATTAATTTTTCGGCGAGTGCCGCGCTTTAAATAACTTTGTCGCTTGAGCAAAAGCGGAAAAACTTGAAGAGCATTAAAGAAATGCGCCATTTCCAGTTTAAACATGCCCAGTTCGTCTTTCATAAAAGCATTCACTTTTATATCTTCCGTGAAATCCACTTCTGCTGGATCAAAATCGCCCAAATGGGCGCGCAAAGTCGCCCATACTAAAACAGAAAAAAGTTCTTCTGGCTTTTCTTGATCTAAAAAAACTCCGGAAACAGCGATGAGGATTTTTTCAAAAATATCTAACTTTTCTTTGTCTTCATAAATTTGGTGAATCGTCGGCAAAATATGCTGCAAAATCCCCAAATCAAAAAGCTCGTGAAACACGCGCCAAGGCTCCCGCAGGCGCAGAATCTTTAAGTACTCTTCACGCTTTCTGGGCAATGCCGAAGTTTTTAAAGTGGGAGCATGATCGACCATGGCTTTCCTTAAAACAGGCTCGATCGTGAACCATAGTTTGTGGGAAAATCGGATCGCGCGTAAAATTCGGATGGGATCTTCAATCAACCTGGCTTGCGGGTCGCCAATCATGCGAATCCATCGGCCCTCAAGATCGGCTTTGCCTTCACAGTAATCCAGAAGTTCACGTGCTACGGGATCATAAAATAAGGCATTAATGGTGAAATCGCGTCGTTGGGCGTCTTCTTGAGCGGTGCCAAAAAAATTATCGTCATTGATGGGTGAGCCATCCTCGTTTTCGGTCAGATCCTCGGGGGCTCGGTTGCGCCTGAAGGTCGCCACTTCATATTGTTTTTGGCCGCGTTTGACTAGAACTAAACGAAACCTTCGGCCAATAACATAGGCGTTGGATATTTTGCGGCGAACATCGGCTGGAAGCGCACTTGTTGCGATATCAAAATCCTTAGGATGCACGCCAATCAGCAAATCCCGCACACAACCGCCCACTAAGTAACACTGGAATCCTGACTGCTGCAGCACTTCGACAACTCGAAATGCGTGCGGGTCAATCCAATCTTCATGAAGCCGTGGCAAAGATGACATCTGTCTTTTGTAACTGAAGTCACACCTTAAGACAATTTAATTGGCTAAGTCCTGCCAAACCTTTTCCTCGGTCAAAAAGCCCTCATGGCCGCTATTTGGGAAATTCGTATACCGCACTAACGGCGCTAAAAAATTGATTTCTTCCTCAAAAGTTTCCAGTGGCACAAAAACATCAGCTTGGCCTGAATATAAAAAGAATTTTAATTTTGGATAAAGCTTTAAGTTTTCTTTGATTTTGTCTAGGGGAATTGGATCTGCATAACCTTGATGCGTTTTTAAAAACTCAAGCATTAATGGATCCCATTTCGAGTCATGAATATCAGCCAATAATCGGCATTCATTGAGGGCCCAAGTATCTGGATGTTCCCCCTTTTGCCGCAAGATTTCCAATGGCCGATGACAAAATTGAAGGTCTGGCTGGTCCGTAAAAAAGTCAGCCCAGGTGATGATCGTGCCGGCAGCGTAATTATGGGCGAAAACTCCAAAAACAAAGTCTTCTACTAGTTTATTAAGGCTGTACAAATTCAGGTGATCATTTTGATCAATCAATCCAGATAAACGTAAATGTAAGCTGCCCCAGCTGGATTTGAATCCCAAAGAAAGAATTAACGAATCAATAACTCGTGGCCCACACACAGAAGTTTCACCGCTGACAAAACATTGATCTTCTTTAATTTGTGCGCGAATTTTTAAAATCTTGGCGTCATCTTTTGGATAAATTTTTAGGTAATCTTGAAACACACGGTGTTGTGATAATAGTCTTAAGGCAAGCCACTGATAGTCATCAGACATGACGGAATAACCATGGGCATGTGCTGAAGTTAGACCCTCGGGAGCCACCTGCAAATAACGCTGAACAATGCGACCGCCAAAGCTTTGGCCAAAGACTTTCCAAGTTTTCCCGACAGGTAAAAGTTTTTTTCGTAAAGCCTCTGAATCCATAACTATAGCACGGCTGCTATATTGAAGAAGGCGAGCGACACCTTCCGTTGTATAATCCTGTGGATACGGTGTCGAGCAGCCAGTTCCGCGCTGATCCATAAAAATAAATGAAAATTCATTATATCGAGGTTGTTCCGACAATCCTTGATAAGAACCGTGGCTGTCGCTAGCCGGGCCGCCATTATAAAATACAACGACGTCTTTCCCAGTTGTGATGCGACCATAATAAAATACTTTGATCATCGGACTGTCAGCTTGCGACCAATTTTCAGGAACTTCTAAGAAATCATGAAAGTAATCATTGGGTAATGTTTTGATAAAGGCCTGACAGTCGACACTGGCTTTGGAATCCTCAGGCGTTTTTCCAGAAAGTAAAGAATCCTGAACAGCCTGGGTTCGCTGGTCGCTGATCGGTTGAAAATAAACTGTTTTATCTTTGCCAGAGCAAGACAGCAGAAATAGAGCGGAAAGGATCAAAAATTTTTGCATTCGGTATTCTAACAAATAAATCCATACTGTGAGAGCTTTTTTAGACCCAACCTTGGTTTTTCCGAGCACTCCTGATAGGCTCGATCCTGCGAGGTTTTCGTGCCGACTTTAAGTGATTTTAATTATAAAATTTACGGACCTAGTGGGGGTAGGAAATGGGTTTTTTTACACGGTCTAATGGGTTTTTTGAATAACTGGCGAACCGTGATTTCGCATTTGGAATCGACCGAATGCTGTCTGACTTTTGATCAGCGAGGCCACGGGCGATCTTTAAAAAATGAAACGGATTATGCCCCAGAAAATTATGCTAACGATTTGAAAATGATTTTGGATGAATTAGGTTGGGATCAGGTTGTTTTAGTCGGACATTCCATGGGTGGGAAAAACGCTCTGAATTTTGGCAGCCGCTTTCCCGAGCGTTTGCTAAAACTTGTGATCGAAGATATTTCTCCGGCCCAAGATATCGACGGGTGGAAATATTATGCTGATTTGCTGGCGGCAGTGCCGGCGCCTTTTTCAAATCGCACCGAAGCCCGCCAATTTTTTCAAGGCGAGTTTAAAACAAAAGTAAAAAGCCGAAATTCAATCGACGTGATTTCAGCTTATTTATACGCCAACATGACAGATCTTGAAGACGGACAAGTGGGCTGGAGATTCAGTCCTGAGGCCATCATCTCTTCGGCCAGGCAAGCTCGGGCGACCGACCACTGGGCAGAAGTTCAAAGCTTAAAAATTCCAACGCTATGGATTCGCGGGGCTGATTCGAACGAGCTCGGCCGCGAAGACTATGAGAAAATTCTTTCGATGAACCGTGTCATTCAGGGTGCCGAGGTGGCTGGAGCTGGCCACTGGGTGCATTCCGAACAAGCCTTGTCTTTTGTTGCTGAAATTCGCCAGTTTGTCGGTGGATTTGCTTGACGGGTTTTGACATTTTTAAGACATCTCAGTAGGTTTGGTTTTAGTCGGTGATTAATTGATGGAGACGCCTTTGAAATTTTCTGAGTTGACGCTGGATTCCCGCCTTCAGCAAGCGATACAAAAGCTAGGTTATGATGATTGCACCCCGATTCAAGAGCAGGCGATGCCTCACATTCTTGAAGGCCGAGACGTTGCCGGTTTAGCGCAAACAGGCACTGGAAAGACGGCCGCATTTTTGCTGCCACTGATGGAGCGAATCTTAAGATCAACGCCAACGGATCAAGAAATTTTGCCGGAAGAGCGAGAAAAAACTCATCAGCGTGTCTACAAAGACTGGCAAGCCAGAAATTTTGTCCTTGTCCTTGTTCCTACCCGTGAGCTAGCAGATCAAGTTTACGAAAACTTAATGGTCTTAAGTGAATTTTGTGGGCTTCAAGGGGTTGCGATTTACGGTGGCACTGGTTACGAAAAACAGCGTGAAGGTTTAAAAAAGAATCCGCAATTTGTCATCGCAACTCCAGGCCGTTTGCTGGATCTTTACAAAGAACACGATGTTGATTTGAAACAAGTTCGAGCCGTCGTTTTTGATGAAGCCGATCGAATGTTCGACATGGGATTCAAGGACGATATGGTTTATATCCTTCATCGTATTCCCCGCGAAAGACAGTTTTTAGTTTTTAGCGCGACTTTAAATTTTGAAGTTTTAAATACGGCTTATCAATTTGGTTCTGAGCCAACAGAAATTAATATTTCCCGCGATCAAGCCAAAGCTGAAAACGTTAAAGACGTTCTTTATCATGTTGGTAATCACGAAAAACCTCAGCATTTATTGTCGGTGATCAAAGCGCAAAATCCGCAGCAATCAATTATTTTTACTAATTATAAAACAAACGTCGAACGCATTGCTCGATTCTTAAATGATAATGGCATTCAAGCCATGGCGATTTCTAGTTTGTTATCCCAAGTTCAGCGCACACGCGTGATGCAAGAATTTAAAGCTCAGAACAATATGAATATCTTAGTAGCAACAGATGTGGCCGCTCGGGGACTTGATGTTCAGGGCGTTGATCTTGTTGTTAATTATGAAATGCCAAATGATCCTGAATCCTATGTTCATCGTATTGGACGAACCGGTCGCGCCGGTGCCAGTGGCCATGCCATCAGTTTGGTCAGCGATAAAGATGTCGACTCACTCATGCGAGTCGAAGAGTATTTGAAACATAAAATTGACGTCAGCTATATGGAAGACGCGACTTTAATAAAGGAATTCAAGCAAATGACAAACGATGAATTTCACTTCCGTGGAGCCGATAGTGGCAGTGGACGGGAGCGCAGTGCAAGACAAGGCGGACGAGGGGATAAATCAAGGGATAAACCCCGCGAGCCACGGCAGCCACACAGTCGGCCGACTCGACCGGGACAGCCAGCGGCTGCAGGTGCTCCTGCGACTCAAGGGCAAGGACCTCAAAGAAAAAGCGGTCCACAACGTGGCCCTGATCATTCTAAAAAACGAGTCGATGCTAAAAATGGTGGCGATAGTAAAAACCGTCAGCGACCTCAGCCTTCAAAAGGGCCTCGGCCTGTGGGCTCCGGACCTTCGCGCCCGCGACCTAATCAAAGTTTGGGTGCAAAAGTGAAAGGTTTCTTTAAACGGCTTCTTGGTTAAGAAGCCATCAAAGGTGACTTAGATTTTTTTTTCATGGAAGCTGTGCTCTTTGATTTTGAAGAGGACTTCTTAGAAGCAACACTTTTGTTGTTATTTTTCTTTTTAGAGGCCGTCTTGTGAGCGGCCTTAGATTCTGATTTCACCTGCGGCTTTGCTGGCTCCAATTTATAAGTTTTCAACGGTTGCCCCGGAGGATAAACGACAGGCTTTGTTTCAGCAGCCACATTCGGCTTGGCTTCCGCTAGAACAGTCCCTTTTGGTTTTAGCTGGACCGATGCAGTTTTAGACACAGCCTTTGGCGGCACCCTAAAATTTGGGCCAATCTGGCGAATTGTTGCTGTTGAAGTTTGTACTGGTGCAATGACTGCAGGTGGGCCAGCCTGGTTCGAAGTGGCTACGGCCGGAGTTGGAACCTCATCGGAATCTTTCAAATCATCTTCGTGAAAAAATAATTTAGCATCGAAGCCCACAAATTTCGCAGTCGCGGAATCAAAAGGAGTTCCACCAGTAAACTTTTTAGTTAAGTTGGTTAATTGAACGGCGATTGCTTTGCGCGCTCGACTCCAGTCACGCCGGGTTCCTTC
Organism: Pseudobdellovibrionaceae bacterium; assembly: GCA_043747555.1. Taxonomy (GTDB): domain Bacteria; phylum Bdellovibrionota; class Bdellovibrionia; order Bdellovibrionales; family Bdellovibrionaceae; genus JAYWDA01. The sequence continues at coordinate 26,628 of JAYTOY010000085.1, forward strand.
GGTCTCCATATTATACATAAAGAAAATCGGACCATCTTTTGATTGAAGCATTCCAGCCAAAGTCACGGCGGGCCCGACAGTTCCAGTTTTCGCAGCGATCGAATCAGCATAAGGCTTATTTTCATAGGCACCTAAGGTCGAGTGTTCATCTAAGCCCGGCACCGCTAGAACATCATCCATATCCAAGTTTTCAAGCTGCAATTTTTTCCGCATACGAGACATAATTTTTACGATCGTCGCACAGGTGGCCTCATTATAAACCGATTCAGTGGAATCGATATCTTTTCTGTTTCCATGGCCGTTGACGAATAAAATTTCGTCGTTGGAAAAACCATCACCATTAATAAATTCTTGAAATTTCGCAGCGCCGCCCAAGTGTTCAAAAATTTGATTGGCCGCGTGGTTATTAGAATTACGGTTCATTTCTTTCAAAAGCCGCACTATCTGAGAAGAATAAATCATTCGAACTTCAGAATTTTCCGGAGCATGAAACTCATCTGCAGGCACATACTGAATATTTTCGACTGAAAGTTTCGGATTCGGTATCAGGTCGATATCCGATTTTTGCAAATACGCACGAGTATTACCATATCCAAAAGTTAAATTCTTACGATATTTCTTAAGTTCTGTTGTGACTTGATCGGATGTGGGTGCATCCGGACCGTAATAACCAGTTTCGACTCTGTTTGTTCCCGGGGTCATCGTCGGACCTCCGCTGGCATTCCAGAAAAATTTAAAATCATGATCAAAAGTAAGATTTCTGATTTTGTAAATTTTCATTTTGTTCAATTCCGAGATTAAATAGTGCAAAGATTCTTTTCCGAAATAAGGATCCCGAGACCCTTCGAAGTGCAAATCAACAGTCGAGCTGTCTTGTTCAGGAATCGGTGAAATATAAATACGGGTCGGGAATCTGTAGGATAATTTCATCGCAGATATGGCCCAATAAGTTGTAACAAGTTTGCTGACAGAGCCGATGGGCAATCGGTCGCCGGTTCGAACCCCATCAATGGCGCCTGTTAGGTCATTACCTTCTAAAGAACAATAGCTGGCTGAGCGTGAGGCCATAGCGGAAACAGACATTAAGCCTAAAGCCAAAACCAACATCCCAGATTTGAAAAAGCTCATTCCCATAGGCATCCCCGTAATTATTGTATTGAAGTGCATTACAAGGCCTATGCCACAAGGCGCTAGGCATCCAGTTGCTTATCAGGCATTTTGAAGCCTCCTAGGAGTGCTTACGGGAAGGACACTTCGGAAAGATTTACAGTGATTTCTGAGTTGAATCTAACCAGCTGAAACCCTTCACTAAGTGATTACATTCAATTAGGATTTCGGGAAATTTGAGCTTTGTATCCGAACAAGTGAAGATCGCTACCTTTTTATCCTTCAGTAGAATCACCTGGCGCAATTGCTTGTTATTTTGCCGGTGAAATAAATCAACCACTAAGCCTTGGCCCCCTGAATGAGCAAAAGTCTTTGTTCCTAGCACTTCAAAGCCGTAGTGAGGGTAATCGCGCATCCATTTTTTAGCATAGGTTTCAATTCGTTGATTCTTACTCAGGTCGTCCATTCTTAATGAAATTTGGGCCAAGCTTTTATCGCTGATAGAGTTCTTGTTTTGAAACTGAATTTCAGCAAAAAGACCTTCGCTTTCTTTGTGGAGAGGGCGCCAGGCCGAGCCACTAAAGGCCATTTTAAAACCAAAACCGCGGAACGATTGGCCTTTTTCTGGATCCGTCAGCAGTGAAGAACTTGTCACTGGGTGAGGCGCCGCAAAAGTTTTAAAACAGATCATTAAAAGAATCAGCGTTTTATAGACCATAGAAGAATCTTAATTAAGGGAGAGTCTCTAGGCAAGGTCCCAAATTAGAAGGGATATCTACCAGGTAGATTTGACGGGTATTTTTCATGACTCGGGTGAAAGCGACTCGATTCGGAGAGCCCGGGCTGTAAGAAGGTTGCACCAAAGAATCTAGGCCACTAAAAACAATCTGCGTGCAGTTTTTTTCAAAATCGTAGATTTCTAGGTGGAAAAGGCTGTCACCCTTTCGTTGTGCACTGTAAATTAATTTGGTCCCGGCATCGGTAAAACTAAGGTCGCGCCATTCCACCTGATCTTGCTTTAAAATTCGGGGCTTCAAGTTTTTAAGGGGACTCATCATTAAAGCATAGCTTTTCTTTTCAATATTTTTTTCGATCCATGCGAGATTTTTCTGGTCGGCCGAAATAGACGGGCTGAACTTTTCCCGATCTTTTTCAACTAAAAACGGCGACGAACTTTTACCCTTAGTGTCATACTTATAGATTCCCAAAATATTATTTCTAAACGATGTGAAAAGTAAATAGGGTTTGGGACCCAAGACATCGATGGCTTCATCGTCATAGCCCGGATAGAAAGTCAGCCGCAGAATTTCGTTTCCAAAAAGGTCACTTTGATAAAGCTCTGTAGGTGGTTTTTCAAGAGTTGAATTTTTACCTGCAAGGTCTGGTGCAAGGGTCTCTTTAATTTCATCCGTCGTAGAGGCATACATCACGCGGTCATTGTCCAGGTAAGAAGGATTTCGAATTTCACCATCCTGAAAAGTGATTCTCCGTTCATTATTTCTAAGAAGTTCAAATTCATAAACCTGGGTGTTTTTATGAGACGCTCTTTGAGAGCTAATAAAAAGAATACGATCGCCGCCGGGGGAGAATCGAGGGGAGTCATTTGCCCCTTCAAAAGTCAGTTGGCGGGCCCCTTTTAACAGCAAATAGTCTTGTGGCGGAGGCAGGGTCAGTGCTTTTGGAAAACTTGAACACGCTAAAAATAGAAATAAAATCAGGATTAACGAAATCAGCTTTGAAAATTGATAATTTTTTGAAGCAAGGAAGACGGATTGATTTTTTGAAGTTGATTGATTTCGATCCATTTGACTTTCTTCTGTCCTGTCACATTGAGTTTATTCACTCGGACATAAATATCATGATGAGTAATACCATGTTTTACATCATACTTTTTGGGTTTTTTATTTTGTTTCAGTGCCGTGCCTGGAAAAATCAGTTGGCCTTTTAAAAAAGGAAGATAATTATTTTCTATCAAGCCAATTTTTTTTCCTCGCAGATACAAATCAACATCCCACAGCCATACTTCGGAATCTTTCTTAGGTTTTTTAACTGGTAACTCTGAAATCTTTTGGGTTTGTAAGGCGATACAAATTTTCTGTAGGGGGCAAAGCAAACAGGCCGGCCGTTGGGGAGTGCAAATGGTGGCGCCCAAATCCATCACCGCCTGATTGATCAAAGATGGATCTTCACTTTGCGCCCAGACATCGATTTTTTGCTGGTAATGATTTCTTTCGGCGGTGGTCCACCAAGGTCCAGCTAGACCATAAAATCGTGAAAGAACCCGGATGACATTTCCGTCCACAACACCCACTTTTTCTCCAAAAGCTAGACTTGAGACCGCTCGAGCCGTGTAGGGTCCAAAACCAGGAAGTTCCATTAATTCAACATGGCTTTTTGGAAAACCGGAAGCTCCCAAAATTTGTGCTGATTTATGAATATTGCGAGCTCGGGAATAATAACCTAGCCCTGCCCACATTTCTAAAACATCACTCAACGGAGCTTTCTTTAAACTTTGCACCGTTGGGAATTTACGCATAAAGCGTTCATAGAAGGGGACCACGGCAGCAACAGTGGTTTGCTGAAGCATCATTTCAGAAATCCAAATTCGGTAAGGATCGCGATTCAGTCGCCATGGCAAAGGACGCTGATTATCTAGATACCAGTCTCTTAATTTTTTCGCTTCATGCATAGGGGCAATTTAAGGCAAATTTCTTTGTTTTCAATCTGTTTTTACCTGATAATTACAGCATGGAATTTAAACCTTTGAGCGGCCGCGAGTTTCCCCGTTTTTCTGCCATTAAAACTTTTTTCAGGTTGCCCTTTGTTGATTTACAGGAAAAATTCGACGTGGCTCTATTGGGGATTCCTTTTGATGGGGGAGTTTCCTACCGGCCAGGCGGGCGCTTTGCTCCTGCGTCCGTGCGCAATGCCTCAAGCCTTGGGCGAGGCTTTCATTGGACCCGTGGTTTGGCTGTGTTTGAAAAACTAAAAGTCGCAGATATCGGCGACTGCCCGACAGTGCCTATCGATCTTGAGCAAACTTACGTACAAATCGAAAAATTTATTGGTGACGTTTTGAAAAGTGGCAAGAAATTTATCTCTGTGGGTGGAGATCACTCGACCACGTTGCCTGTGCTGCGCGCTTTGCGAAAGCATTACGGTCAACCGCTGGCCTTTGTGCATTTTGATGCACATATGGACACTTATCCTGCGGCCTGGGGTAAAGAATTTCATCATGGATCTTTTGCTAGGCACGCCATCGAAGAAGGCTTGGTCGATCCCGCAAAAATGATTCAGATTGGTTTACGTGGACCCCTGGCTGGCGCTGATGATTTGAGTTTTATTAAAAAACATCAGATTCGGCAGCTCACCGTTGAAGATATCAATGAAAAACCTTGGGCTGAAATTCAAAAGGCCTTGCAAGGTTTTGATAGCACGCCAACTTATATTAGTTTTGATATCGATTGCTTAGATCCAGCGTTTGCCCCTGGAACGGGGACCCCGATTCCAGGAGGCCTGACCAGCTATCAAGCGCAAAAAATTCTTCGCGCTTTAAAAATTCCAAATTTGGTCGGCGGCGATGTCGTCGAAATTTCGCCGCCTTTTGATCACGCGGATATTACATCTTTGATGGGTGTCGAAGTGATGTTTGAACTTCTTTGTATCATGGCCAGCGTTTAAGATTTTTAAAAATTAAAATGAGTTGCAACCAGCTTCGATCACCCAAGAATCAGAGGAAAAAAAGATGTTTATAGATGTGATAGCTACGGAAAAACAAACTATAATAAACAAGCAATTCTTATGAAATTTGTCAACGGAACGATCTCAGCGACGGGTGAAAAGACAATCGTAGCTACTCCGCAGATCATCTCTCTGGAAAATCTTAAAGCGGAAATTATGATTGGCGATCAGCCAGGAAAAGAAGACCTTTCGCTTGCAGTTGTAGCTACTCGTAAAATTCTTTAAAATTTAAAACAGACGCGGGCCCAGATTTGGGCCTTGTTCTTGCAAGCGTTGCCACAGCCAATGATAATGTTTCAGTTGTAGGCGCTTCAAGGCGTGGCTTCTAGTATAAAATTGATAGATAGCTTCAACTTCCGAAGCATCGATACGAGCAAATCCCTCAAGAGCTGTCGCGGGCAACAGATTAAAAAACCGCCTTGTTTCAGAGCCATAAACTTCAGACAAGATATGACACTTTTTTTGAAACTGAGATTTCGTAATTTTAACACTGAGGTCAGGATAGCAGTTCCAAGCCGTGCTATAAAGTTTAAGATGCTTCTTAAAACTTTGGTGGACTGAGTAACAAACATCTTGATGATGAGGATGCCCGTATTCGCCAAGAATTCCATGCGTGAAAATTTCGTTTGGCTTTGGCAGCGTCTTTAAATATTGAATCAGTTTTTCAGTGTCCAATCTTTTTTCAAAAATATCTGGAAAGGACAACCACTCAAGGTGTTTTACTTTTAACAAAGCGCAGGCTTTTTCAAATTGCTTTTTTCGTATTAGACCTTGGCCATCCGCATTTCCGTCAGTCACACAGACTATCTTCCAGGGCAGGGTCCGGCGGGAAAGAAGCAGTCCTCCAAAAAATATTGTTTCATCGTCAGCGTGAGCGGTGACGACAAGATTATACTTCGAACTTGATTTTGGCGTGGACATCAGGCAGCTCCCCGAAGCATCATTAAAGCATGGAATTGAAAATCTGCAAAGACTCGAGCGCGATGGCCATGGAAACGTCGAGTTGGTGTCTAGATAAAATAAAGAAAACTCAGGCTAATTCCCTGTATCTTCCAGCGGGGAACACGCCAATTCCTGTGTATCAACACTGGACACAAAACCCTCCAGAATTTTTAAATAAGCTGCGGCTGATCCAGATTGATGATGTCCTCACAGGCCCAAAATCAGGAATTTTTAAAGAGTTCTTGATGCAACATCTTCCAAAACAGAGAGATCGCTTTCAGTGGATTGGCGAAAAATACGATCAAGCCGATTTAGCGATCCTTGGTTTAGGACTGAACGGTCATATCGCATTTCATGAACCAGAACTTCCGAAGAATTTTTATTCTGGCTGTGTACGGCTGAGTGATAAAACTTGTGAAACTTTAAAAGTAGAGCCCTCGACTTGGGGTGTAACCTACGGAGCTTCGGCTTTTTTAAAAACTAAGGCGATTTTAATTCTTGTCTCTGGCACTGGAAAACAAGAAGTTCTGGAAAGATTTCTAAGAAAAGATCCCACTCTTCCAGCCAGTGCTTTGCACGAGCACCATGATTTTACAATTTTGGCTGATCGCGCAGCTTCGGGAAAATAGAATTCAACTATTCAAGCCAGGTATTTTTTTCTCCGCAGACTGCGGGGGCGGGATTGCAATTAAATATTGTGCCGACGGACCTGTACGCATTGCTGATACAAGCTTTGTACACTGGGTTTCTTTCTGTGCACGATGGAAAAAGAAGTTGCCGTAGATGCGCTGGGCGCAAAGGTGCTAATAATGAACCATCTTCCTTTTTGGTGAAAGAATCGCCAGAATAAAATCCGCGCTCTGCCATAATGCTATCTGAAGTCGAACGACAGCTAAAAGAAAGAAAACCGGTTGAATTGGATACGTCCGCTTCGGCATGTTCGTCCCACAAGCCCATTAGATGCAGCGACTCGTGCACAATAAAAGAACAGTCGTTCATATTTTCAACGGAATACTTTTTAACGTAACCACGAAAATTTTTTTCATCCATGACGTTAATTTTTACAGGACGAGGAGACTCCGAAATGCCAAGAAGGACTTGTGGATTCATGGAGGCGGAATACTTCTCGTTGAACCAGTTAAAGCAAGCTTTCACAAGTTCTCGCCCAATTGAAAATTTTTGGACCCGAGTTTCAGTAACACCCAATGGGGATATTTTACTGACCGTTTCAACAAAGTGAGGATTCACCTCTACCAAATACTTATTTTCAGGCAACTTCGTAACCTGATAAGATTGCTCAGGAGCCCCAAAAAACCCAATCACAGCATGCTTCGAAAACTTGCGAGATTCGCCAGTCTGATAATCCTCGCAGTTTTTTTCAGAAGCCGACGCGAGGTATGAACAAAATAAGAGGGGGATCATTAAGCATTTCATACGAGTGTCTATTGCAAAGCATGCCAATAGGCAGATGGTCGCCAGCCAAAATAGGGCAGAGCTTACAGCCGCTCAGTGATCAAAATTTAGACAGCGCTTGAATTTATTTTAAATGATTAACAGGTGGTTAATCATGAGCCTGGGGAGCTTAAGAATCCCCCCACCTCAGATATAAATTTATTCGCACGAAAGCGTGCGTCGATTTCAGTGCATCTAAAAAGAAAACTCTTCGATAATGCACAAGGATGCTGTCAATACGTTGCCGCAAATGGAAATCGCTGCGGATCAGGTTGATCACATCACGCCCATCATGTGAGGAGGATCGAATGCAATGGACAATCTTCAGCTGCTTTGTCGGACTCATAATGTGCTGATGGCTCAGCAAATGAAACTGATCCACTCGGTGGTCAAATTAAGCTTAAACTTTTTCCAGGTGGTTTCGTGCTAGCTAAATAAAGATTTTATTTGAAATCGCGGTCGAGGACAGTTTTTCGGCCTTCTTGGCGGGCGCTGTCGATGGCTTCATCGCATTTTATACGTACAAAGTCAGATAAAATATCCATCACATCAGCTGACGTATTCATTTCGGATCGAGCACGAATATAATCTTTTAATTTAGACGCAACGATCAGGATTTCTTTTGGGATCGCGGGCTTTACATAAGTTGCCGGTGAGGCCCCGGTCGTCACGATTCTTCGAACTCCCGCAGACTGCGTGGGCGCGGCAGGAGATTCCATGGAAACGGCAGCAGCATCCCTGTGTCTAGCACCAGGAAGGTGATTTTCCCAGCACTCTATTTTACAAAAAACGTAACCTGTTCTTTGGCCATTGCAGGAAGAAACACTGCAAATATAATACTTTTTCTTAAAACCAATGTCTTTTTTGCAGCTGCTGCATTTTCGCCAGTGGTCTTGGGTTTCCATCACGCGTTCCTCATCAATTAAAATCCATCATTTCACCATCTGGCGGGCGTAAACCCTTTTTCTTAATTTTTTCCACCAAAGTCGTTCGATTTAATTTTAATAACAAAGCGGCTTGATTGCGATTCCAACCAGTTTTTTCTAACGCTCGCATGATCAAAGCATTTTCGTACAAATCAACGGCCGAATTAAAATCTAAACCATTCTCAGGAATATCGACGCAGCCAATTTCACGAGAAGCATTCACGGACGCACGGTATTTAACGGGAAGGTCAATCACGCCAATTTCGCCATGCCCTTTTAAAATCGTCAAACGTTCAATCAAATTTTCTAGTTCGCGAATATTGCCGGGCCAAGCGTAATTCATAAGATTTTCCATCGCATCTGCGGCGAAACCTGTGATTTTATGACCTTTGTTTCGGCGAAATGATTCTAAGAAATGATTTAGTAAAATAGGAATATCAGAACGCCGCTCACGCAAGGCCGGAACTGTGATAGGAATGACATTCAAACGATAATATAAATCTTCTCTGAAATTTCCTTTTTCGACGGCATCTTCCAGATTTACATTGGTGGCGGCAATAACTCGGACATTCACTTGGACAGTTTTTGTGCTGCCGACAGGCTCAAAACATCTTTCCTGAAGGGAGCGTAATAACTTCACTTGCAGGTTGGGTTGCAAATCACCGATCTCGTCCAGGAAAATTGTTCCACCATCAGCTAATTCAAATCGACCAATGCGATTTGAAACAGCGCCGGTGAAAGCCCCTTTGATGTGACCAAAAAGTTCGCTTTCCAAAAGTTCTGCAGGAATAGCGCCGCAATTAATTGCAACGAAAGGGTGCTGAGCGCGGTTAGAGTTATAATGGACGGCGCGGGCAATTAATTCTTTCCCTGTACCAGATTCGCCAGTAATTAAAACCGTTGAATCAGTATCCGCCACTTTTTCGACAAGGCTTAAGGCAAACTTAATAGCATCACTTTGTCCGATAATTTGTTCGAATCGATATTTTTTATTTAGCTCTGTTCGAAGTTGCAAATTTTCTTGCTGCAGCTTTTTATGAGTTAAAGCTTTTTCAATGACACTCAAAAGCTCTTCTAAGTTGAAAGGCTTTGTGACAAAATGAAAAGCCCCTTTTTGTGTGGCTTTGATGGCAGTTTCAATCGAGCCATGACCTGTTAAAATAATCACTTCCGCTTGCGGATAGAGATTTTTCAGATAAGTCATAAACTCTAATCCATCGCCATCGGGAAGGCTGAGATCAACAATCGCCAAATCGATGCCGCTCTCTGTTTGACACAAAGTTTTTGCCTCTTCGATTTTATGAGCGGTGATAACGCTTAAGCCTTTTCGATCTAATACTCTAAAAAGCGCTGTTCGTAGAGTGGACTCATCATCCAATATAAGGACTCGTGGACTTCGCATGAACCTTCCTTCCATGGTGGGTTCTGATACTTTGATTGTATTTTGTTTTTGACCGGACTGTCAAAAAAACCGCATAGATCCTAGTTTGATGGGCCCAAAACTGGACGAGAAAAGGTAATTTTTGCCTTAAGGTCTAGACTGGTCGAGGCAGGGATTTCCAAGCGGGCGGCCAGATCCCGCAGAACTTGTTCAACTAAAGAATATGAAAAGCTATTCACATTTTTATCCCAAAGCGGCCCCTTTGAATTGTCCAAGGCCTCAACGGTTAAATGTGAAATTGAGCCAGAAATTTTCCAAATAATTTTTCCATTATTCAATGCAGGTGTGTCTAGCAAATTCTGAACTTGCTGTTGTAACAGGTGCGTGAATATCTGCGACAGACGACCGCTGTCCGCTTTCAGCAGAAAAATATCTCCTGACGTTTGCAATTCAATTTCAAGCCCTGCAGGTTTGGTTTTAATTTCAATAAGGCGAATCACCTTTTGCAAAGTTTCAGTTAAATTCATGTCCTGCATCTGGTCATGGGAAGGTTTCCTTGAAAATTCTAACAGGTTTTGAATGATATCTTTGCAGCGAAGAGCGCCTTGTTCTAGAGCCACCAAATCCGAATATAACGGTCTCTCTGGCAAAGTTTCAGATTTCAAAATTTGTGTAAAGGTAATAATTCCGCCCAAAGGATTATTCAGCTCATGGGCAATGCTTGAACCAATGGTTCCCATCTCGGCCCGCTTGGCAGTGTCTAAAAGTTGCTTTTCTAAACGGAGTTTTTCAGTGATATCATGATAGATATTGAAAAATAAATTTTTCCGCTCGGAATCGACCCGAACACTCTGGCTGTAAACATCATAGGTTCTTGGCGTCGTATCGATCGATTCGATATGATATCTGGTTCCTAATTGGCAGCCCGGACAAGATTCTGTTCTGTTAAATAAAACCTCAAAGCATTTAGTCTTCACAGGAGTCGCACCGTCAGCTAATTTTTTTGAGGAAGAATTCATCTGTATCAGTTCATAATCCTGACTGATAATGGCGACGGGCTCAGACATCGAGTTAAACGTGGTTTCCCACTGTTCCTTAACATTTTGCGAATCATTTAATTTCTGAATTCGGATGACTGCTAACGTAACGGCTTCGGCCACGCGATTTAAAAATTCTGATTCTTCGCGAGTGAAATTTTCATTCGGCGGCCGCATAAAAAAGAGAGAACCAATGCGGTCCTGTTCTTTGAATAAAGGAATCTGTAGCTGCGAAAAACTTTTCATTTGTTGGATCTGAGCTTGAAAACTTTGATCGTGGGGAAAAGTGACAATTTTAATCCAAGAACATTCTGCAACAGAGGCCAGTGACTCGTTTAAGTTTTGCTCCATAGCAGACATCGATCCCGCTTGATAAACTGACAACATAGATTTTCGTAAAGCCTCTGTGCGGGAATTTAGAACCCTTAAACGATGGCGTGACTCACTTAAAGATCGGGCTCTTTTTTCAATTCGTTGTTCAAGATCCTCTTGCAATCTTAAAAGAGTCTGATTTTGTTCTTGAATAAGGGTTTCAAGATTTTGATTCTGTTTTTCCTGTTGGGCTTTTTCCAAAGCAGAAAAAATCGCATCGTTTAATTTTTGATCGTTAAAACTTTGTAAGACGCGATGAACATGATATTGATTGTAAAGGTGCACTAACTGTTTTGCGTCGAATTCCAAAGGTGCCACAAGCAAGATCTGCGCAGCGGGATTATGTTTTTTTAAAATAATATAAAAGTCGCTGAATTTTTTTTCTAAAATACTTGTGATTGTTAGGGCGACAACGTCAAAGGAAGAATCTTGCAGGCTATGAAACGCTTCGCTGAGGTCATGACTGATCACGGCGCCCAAGTCTTTCAGGTGGGCGGGCCAAGCTCCGACCAATAAAAGGCTGGTCTTTAAAGTTGGCATTTTAAGATCAATTCCTGATGGGACAGTACTGTATAGTCGGCATGATCCTCAGGGACTTGCGGGATTTCGCCCACGTGATCGCCATATTTAAAGTAACAAGTTTGTCCACCCAGTTGTTTGGCTTGACGAATTTCTTCAAATAATCGATTGCCGATGCTAAGAAGTTCTCTCGGATTAATTTTTTCACTCAAAATAATATCTTCAAAAGCCGAGCGTTTCTTTTCACCCTTAAAGCCATCCAAAGTGTAGACCTTCTTAAAAAATCCGCGAACTCCCGCGGCATCTACTTTTTTATTCTGAGTCAATGGCGCACCGGATGTGACTAAAAATAAAGTGTAAGTTTTTTCTAATATTTTCAAGTTTTCAAGAGCGAGGGGGAGTAAGGGTAGAGTGGCAGGGATATCTGGATTATAAAAGGCATCAATACCAGCCCGAGCCATTGGCTGAAGATCCTGATCATCCCAACGTTCATCAGGTTTCCGGCCAAATTTTCGAGCGATCTCAAGAAAAATTTCTTTGTGGGACATTTCTTTGGAAAGCTTTGTTCGTGATTGCATACACTCTTCGGTTGTGCACTTTAATCCCAGCGCCACCATTTTGTCACAAGCTTGACGAGAAGCCTTAGGCAACAGGAGCCCTGAAGTATCAAGGAGCGTGTCATCAAGATCGAAGGCCAGACATTTTAATTTCGTCATTCAGTTCTTTTCATTAAGAATAATGCATCATCAATTTTATAAATCCGCTCTGGAATCGCGGCCAGATTCCATCGATCGGAATTTTCTCTTGTTCTTCGACGCAAATCACGGGAATTTTATGATTTTGCCAGCCATATTGTCCTAAACTTCCTGGAGTGGGATAGCCGATATCCTCGCGAACTGGATACCCAGCGCCAGGGCTGATAAACTCAGCGTAGGGTTTGCCCGGTGCGCCTGTGTAAACAACGCAAGGCTCCCAGGAGTGAAAGTGAAAAATAACTTCTGGTGTTTCTTTTTCGATCAACGCGACCAAAGCAGCCACTTCAGGCTCGGACGCAGGTTGAGGGCCTGGAGAATAACGATTGCCCCGTGTATTTTCCGCGCTCCAATCCTGCGATGGAAAATTGCGATTCAGGTCGACGCCATGACCATTGGTACGTTCATTTTTTCGATAGCCATCGGGATTGATACAAGGAATCAAAATCCAGGGCCGCAACGAATGCTTCTTTTCCGCCTCAGTCAGCCAAAGTAAAAGCTTTTGGGCCATCTCGACGCCTTCGGGTTCGTCGCCATGGACTCCACCGATAAACAAAAAGGGTTTCTTAGCCGCAGTTGGAAGGCTTGAAGTGTGGATTTTTTTAAACACTTCAATTGGGTTTCCCAGAGCCGATTTTCCGAGTATTGTAGTTTGGATAGAACTCATGACATAATTAAGCCTGAGATTTAACGATTTTGGAACCGATTTTCAAAAGGATGCTTTCATGGCCAAAGAAGAGACCAGCGAAACAAAAGAAACCGCCAAAAGCCCACCCAAGCTGAATACCATTATTTTGGCAGCGGGTAAGGGGACAAGAATGAAATCACCCTTGCCAAAAGTCCTTCATCCTGTGGCAGGTCGACCGATGATTGAAAAAGTCATCCAAGCCGCCAAAGAGGGCGGCTCGACAGAAATTCGCATTGTCGTGGGTCACGGTCAAAACTTAGTTCGGCAAGTCGTGGAACCCTTCGGAGTTTTTTGTTTTGAGCAAAAAGAACAACTTGGAACCGCCAATGCCGTCCGCAGCGCCGATGTCGATTCGCTCGAGGGCGACGTTTTAATAATGAACGGCGACCATCCATTGATTGAAAGTCTGGATATAAAAAACTTTTTGCGGCATTTTCGAGATGAAAGATTGGATCTAGCCTTAGTCACAGCGGAAGTAAAAAAACCCGGAGAGCTAGGGCGAATTGTTCGCCAAAAAGGGGAACTTCGCGCCATCGTCGAAGCCAAGGATGCGGGCCCCGACACTTTAAAAATTAAAGAAATCAACACTGGTATTTATCTTATGCGAGCGCAAATTTTAGCTGAATATTTGCCGCAAATTAAAAATCAAAATTCTAAAAAAGAATTTTACCTCACCGATCTTGTGTCCTTGTGTTTAGAAGGTCGAAAAAGAGTCCAAGCGATTAAAACCTCTCCGCGAGTGGCCTGGGGGGTCAACACTCAAGCCGAACTTTCACGAGCCACAAGGTACTGCTATTTTAAAAAAGTGAATCGATTGATGGACGAAGGTGTTGTTGTGATCGACCCAAAATCAACTTATATCGAAGACGCTGTTGAAGTCGGCGCGGGCAGTGTGATTTATCCTAATACTTTTTTGCGTGGCAAAACCCGCTTAGGAGTTTTTTGCGTTGTCGAACCTCATTCTTTTATTTCAGAATGTCAGATCGGCGATAGTGTCCAAATTCGAGCTGGTAGCTATTTAGAAAAATCAATTGTTCATAATCGCTGTATTCTGGGCCCGTATGCGCGGATTCGTCCCGAAACTGAAATTATGGATGAGGCTCAGATTGGAAACTTTGTAGAACTTAAAAAAGTAAAATTCGGTAAAAAATCAAAAGCCGGCCATTTGACTTACTTGGGTGATGCGGAAATCGGTGACGAGGTCAATATTGGTTGCGGCACCATCACCTGTAATTACGCAGCCGACAAACGAAAGTATAAAACTAAAATTGGTCACCGAGTTTTTGTAGGCAGCGACACGCAGTTTGTGGCCCCGATTGAAGTGGGCGACGATGCCGTGATTGGCTCGGGTTCAACGATTACAAAGGATGTTCCGGCAAAAGCGCTGGCTGTCGCCCGAGGGAAGCAGATCATAAAAGAAAATTATCAGCCCAAGGTGAACGAAGTTTTAATCGATCCCTCTGAGATTGTCGGAAAGAAGTAATTTATGTGTGGAATTGTTGGTTATTTGGGCCCTATGAATCCCAAAGATGTTATTTTAGCAGGATTAAAAAAACTAGAATATCGGGGCTATGACAGTGCCGGTGTCGCTATCTTGCATGAGGGGCAAACCAAACGAATTCGAGCCCAAGGAAAATTAAAATCATTAGAAGATAAATTGTCAAAAGAGCCTTTTAACGGACACACCGGTATCGGTCACACGCGCTGGGCCACGCATGGAGCACCCTCAGAAAGAAATGCACATCCTCATCAGGTGGGCGGTGTCAGTCTTGTTCATAATGGAATTATTGAAAATTACCAAGCGATTCGCGAGCAACTGTTAAAACGTGGAGCCGTAATTTCATCGGACACCGATTCAGAATTAGTGGCACATTTAATTTCTGAAGAAGTGCAAAAGCATCAAGATCTTTTAAAAGCCGTGCAAGAAGTTCTACATCAATTGCACGGGGCCTTTTCAATTGTTGTGATGTGGGAAAAACAACCTGATCGACTGGTCGCTTTTAAAGATGGTCCCCCTTTAGTTGTCGGTCTGGGCGAAAAACAAAACTTTATCGCTAGCGATGTTCAAGCGCTCATTCAATACACGCAAAAGTTTATTTATTTAGAAGATCGTGAAATTGTTGATATTCAAGGTGACCAAGTAAAAATTTATTCAGCCGATGGAAAATTGATCCATAAAAAAATCGTTGAATTAAAATGGAATCCCGAAATGGTTGAAAAGCAGGGCTATTCCCATTTTATGCTGAAAGAAATTTACGAGCAGCCCCGCGCTATTGCAGCCGCTCTTGAGCCGCACGTCCAACTGAAAGATTATTCCGTCAAGTTGAAAGATTTGGGTTTTAACCAAGATTTTCAAAAAGTGATGGATGGCCTTGATCCTGTTACAGACTGGGTTGAAACAAAAAAAGTTTTAAAAAATATTGATCGATTATTTATTATCGCTTGCGGGACAAGTTTTTATGCCGCTAGCGTTGGAAAATATCTAATTGAAAATATGGCGGGTTTGCCCGTTGAAGTCGATATTGCCAGCGAATTTCGCTATCGCAATCCGATCATCCCTAAAAACAGTATGGTGATGACAATTTCCCAGAGTGGGGAAACAGCCGATACTTTGGCCGCGTTAAGGATGGCAAAATCGAAAGGCGCCATGACTTTAAGTCTGTGCAACGTAAAAAATTCGACAATAGATCGGGAAGCTCACGGACATTTATATATGAATGCGGGTCCCGAAATTGGCGTGGCTAGCACAAAGGCATTTACAGCGACATTGACAGTGATGAATTGCCTGGCCATCAGTTGGGCAAGAATTCGTGAAGTCATGCCTGCTAAAACGGAAGAAGAACATGTTCGTGCCCTTCTAGCTGTGCCATCCCAAGTTGAAGTTGTGTTAGCTTTTGATAAATATTTCGATGAGGCCTCTCATCATTTAAAATTAAATAAGGGCTTTTTATACATGGGCCGCGGAGTGAGTTTTCCTATTGCTATGGAAGGAGCTTTAAAATTAAAAGAGCTGGCTTACTTCCATGCCGAAGGTTACGCCGCAGGAGAAATGAAGCATGGTCCACTTGCTTTAATTGATGAAACGATGGCGATTGTTATGATTGCTCCCCGCGATAACTTATTCGAAAAAACTTTAAGTAATTTAGAGGAAGCAAAAGCTCGCGGTGGAAAAATTATTTCAATTGGCTCGGCCGAAGACGCTGACCTGCGACGAGTCAGCGATTACTATTTGTCCTTACCGAAAGCTCATTGGACGACCAATCCAATTCTTGCGACCGTGCCTTTGCAATTAATGGCATTTCACTTAGCAAATCACCTTGGTTATGATGTCGATCAACCACGCAACTTGGCAAAGTCGGTCACTGTCGAATAAGGCAGAATTAGATTTACCAGTTTTTGGTTTCGTTTTTTATAGCTTGTAAAAGTGGGTTATAAGGAAACTTCTGAAGTGCTTTCGAATCTAAGAAAACGCGGAGGTCTTGGGATCGATGGTTCCGATACAAAAGCTTTGCGTAATTCTCATAGGCTAAAGCGTAATCTTGCAACGAAATAGCTTTTAGATAATATTTTTCAGCATTCAATTCATCTTTTTTCCACTCATAACAAGCTGCTAAATTATTCCAGGCAACACCCCATGGGGGATTTATATTTGTGGCCTTCTCAAAATAAGGCATGGCCGCATCAACCTGTTTATTTCTAAATAGAATGGCACCAACGTTGTTGCTCATAACGGCATCCTTTGGATGCAATTGGCTTTCCCGCTGGTAAAACTTTAAAGGATCGCTCCAATCCTGACCGCGTACAAAATCTCGGGCGATCATTAAGGCCAACACCGCTGCTGCAAAATATCTAATATATTTGATGGGGTATTTTTTTTCTAAATGCCAACGCTGCAAAGTCATTAGAACTAAACTGAGCCCGGCCCAGCTAGCTAAATAAAGCCAGCGATCTGCATATATTCCATCAAGGGGAACAAAAATATGAGTGTGAAGAATAAACCAAAGTAATAAAATAAATGCGAAGAATGAAAACTCTTTTCCCTCATTTTTTTTAAACCAGAACTGGCCCATTTTTACCATGCCTGCTAAAGCCGATAGGCAAGCCAACATAGGACCCCAAAAGTTTTTAAAGTCTAAATCCGCCAATAAAAAGTCCGCCGAAACAGACAAGCGCCAAGGGAAAAAGAAAATCTCAAGGTAATGATAAAGAATAAATGGCAACATTGAAATTCGAGTGAGGTAATCCGCATTATGAAAAAGCAATTGCGCACTGCGAGTTTCTGTTAGGCCTAATGAAATCCTTAATCCCAAATAACAAAGAAAAACCAAAGTGGCTGTTCCGAAAACAACCGGCCATTTTTTTCGCTCAAAAAGAATGGCATAGGCCGTACCAATTCCCAAGAATAAAACGCCCGTTTCTTTAGATAAAAGTCCCGCTGAGAAAAGAAGAACGAGAGAAGCTCCAAGCCTCCAATTATTTTCGACTCTAGAAATGACGACCAAGCTTAAAAGGCCAAAGAACATATATAAAACATCCTGAGCATCAGCCAAATAAAGAACAACTTCAGTGTTGATAGGATGAACCAGAAAAAAAAGCCCCAAAATAAAGGCCCACTCTTTTTGATAAGGTGGCTTAAAAAATCTTATCGACAGCAAAAAAATAAAAAACGCGCTTAACGAATGCAATAACAAAAGCGGCCAACGAAAACCGGCTGGATCGGCGCCGAAAAAATTCCACATGACCGCAAAAAATGAACTCATTAAAGGTTTGTAGTAAATGCCAGACATATGCTGGGCCCCACCGGAACCCATTGTGGAAGACATAAAAAAAGACGGTAAGTTTGCGAGAGACTGAATATGGGTGTTTTCAAGAATTTGGATTTCATCGTCTAAAATAAACGGATTTCCTAGGAACCAGCCATAAATTCCAAAACAAATGAAGATATAAGCCATAGCAGGTTTCATGTAGGTTTAGATTAGCAATGTCTTATTCAATGTCCAGATGAAGTCTCTAGGTAGGGCCATATATTATGATAGCCACGAACGCGCTCGACGAAATTCAAAGTTTCAAATCCACGGGCTGGACCATACTCAAGGCGATCAGCGTAATCGGGATCAGATAATAAAGGCAAAACAGATTTAATATCCCGCCACGAATAAGGATTACGGCCTTTTTGCAGGACTAATTTTCGGGCATCTAACAAATGTCCGTATCCCATATTGTAAGCGGCAAGGGTCAACGCAAGGCGATCACTTGCATCAATATTTTTAGGCAGTCGTTCCCAAAGATATTTAAAATAGAAGGCTCCGCCCCAAATACTTTCTGTGGGATCAGAACGGTCCATCAACCCAGCAAGTTTGGCGGTGTCTTCAGTTAATTGCATCAATCCCCGTACGCCCGTATAGCTGCGTGCCGATGATTCCCACTGGGACTCTTGATAGGCGATGGCACCGACCAAGCGCCAGTCGATTTTATAAAACCGAGCGGCCTCTCTGAAAGTATTTTCGTACTCTGGTAAAGTCTTTTGAAGGCTACGACTAAAGCGTCTGATATCAAGATGATCCAATGAAGTTAAAAAAGTTCGGTAGCGATCCTGAATGCGCAAAATTTGATCCTGGCGACTGGCTTGCTGAAACCATTGCTCCATTGAATTTTGTAAGTCTCCCTGACCTGCACCTAGAATCCAATTTAAACTATATCGATCAGTGACGGAGGTGACTTTGACCAGCTGAGGAAAAGCTCGCAGGAAGTAGCTGCCCTCAAGATCTTCGGTAAAAGCACAATCAAAGTTTCCCTGAGCGGTCAGTTTTAAAATTTGATGGGCATTAGAATTAATAATTTTTTGTAGATTCATTCGGGGCGCTAAAAGATGAAGTCGATTTTCCATTAATGGGTCAGTGTCTTTTTCTAGGAGACCCACTGATTTTCTCTCAAGATCCTTAATGTTAGATACCTTCAAATTCTGTCGGCAAAAAAGGCTGAGACGGGTCTCTTCATAAGCAGGGCCAACAAGCAGGCCTTCGATCGCTTTATTCTCTCCGCGCAGGCGAGCTGCAACAATGTCCCCGTCGCCTCGGGATAACGATTCCAAAAGGCTTGCTTCATCTGGCCGAGTCAGAAAAACTAATTTGTACCCAGAAAATTTGGCAAAATCTTGCAGGAGGTCGTGATCAATTCCAGAGTATTTTCCTTCGCTGCCTCTTTTATAGATCAATGGATGCTTTAGAGTTAAAACGCGCAATTCCTTTTGGGAATCTTGGTGTAATTGCTGAGCGACTTTTTCATTTTCAAAATAAATGGCATCGCAACCATTCATAGCCATCAGTAAAAAACCAAGGGCTGCGATTAAGGATCTCATCTGTTGGGGGTAGAACCCTTGGCGCTGTCTCTGCATCAAGGGTCAGGAGTTATTCTAAACAAACTCAAGGGGCAACAACACATCGTGGATGAAGAGCGTAAAAGGCCAATTTAGGCTCTTATTTTGCAAAAATTTCGCAATAAAGCCATAAAGCGAGGTCATTCACCTTTTTTTTGGGGCCGGCTTTGCAGGACAAAGCTGCGTAAATTTTCTTGCTGCTGAAAATTAGTCGGGACCTCTTTGCGATCCAAGGTCAGACGAATTTTTTTAACAAACTCTCGGCCAATTTTTTTATTAATTTCGAGTTGAATTTGATCTTTTAAAAAATTTAAGTTGTGCATTGAAGAACTGCTGACGACCCACAAAAATAAGGTGCCTTGAAAGTACCCGACAGGCTCACATTCTTTAGCTAGGCTTGCTCCCACATAATCGGACCAACGTGCCCAAATCTTCCAACGAATAAATTGCTCCGACAGCGGAGACTTGCCATTTTCGAAAAGACTCTGTAGGACTTCCGAACCGGACTTAAATTTTGGATTGAACTCGTATTCATCGCTCATATTCTACTTTAAGATCTAACAGGAGACGCCATGGAATTCACTAAAAATTCAACCATCACCGTTGTAGGCGCAGGTTTAGCCGGCAGCGAGTGCGCATGGCAATTGGCCGAAATGGGCTACCAGGTTGTTTTAATCGAGATGCGCGGTGTGAAGCCAACTCCCGCCCACAAGACCTCGAATATGGCCGAGTTGGTTTGTTCAAATTCATTTGGAAGTTTAGGGCCTGACTCGGCGCCGGGGCAGCTGAAGTGGGAAGCAGACCAAATGCAAGCTCTGATTATGAAAGCGGCCCGCGATGCGGCTGTCCCGGCAGGTCAAGCGTTGGGAGTCGACCGCGAAAAATTCAGCGAACTGATCACACATGTTATTTCCAAACATCCTCGCATTGAAGTGCGCCGAGAAGTGGTTTCATCATTATCAGAACTTCCTCGCCCTGTTGTTTTAGCGACGGGTCCATTAACTGATGAAGCGTTAGGCGCTGAATTGCAAAAACATTTCGGCAATGAATTTCTTTATTTCTTTGATGCCATTGCGCCAATCATCGATACGGACTCGATCAATATGGATATAGCATGGAAAGCCGATAGGTATGATAAAGGGACGCCCGACTATATCAACTGTCCGTTCACCAAAGATCAGTACAACAATTTTATCGCTGAAATTGCAGCTGCCAAAAAAATTGAACCTAAGCATTTTGAAGTCACACCCTTTTTTGAAGGCTGCATGCCCGTGGAAGTGATGGTCGAGCGAGGACCGCAGACTTTGCGATTCGGTCCGATGAAACCTGTGGGCCTGTTTAATGCCCGAGAAGGACGCGAGCCTTGGGCGGTGGTACAGCTTCGCCAAGATAATAAAGAAGGCACCGCTTTTAATATGGTCGGTTTTCAAACTCGCATGTCCTACGGAGAACAAGTTCGAGTTTTCCGAATGATCCCTGGGCTTGAGCAAGCGGAATTTCTAAAGCTAGGAAGCATCCACAGAAATCTTTATATCAATTCACCTGCCCAATTAAACCCGGACCTATCTAGCAAAAAAGATCCATGGCTGTTTTTTGCAGGGCAAATCACCGGAGTTGAGGGTTATTTTGAATCGGCATCGATTGGTTTATTAGTCGCGCGTTTTATGGATCAAAAGATTCAAGGGCAAAATTTCTCACCTCCACCACGAGCTTCTGCGATGGGGTCTTTGCTGGAGGCGATCACGGATCCAACACGGGCCAAACATTTTCAGCCAACCAATATTAATTTTGGTTTATTTCCACCGGCCGAAAACCTGACCGATCAACAACGCCGAGATAAGAAATTCAAAAAACAAGAACAGCTCAGAAAAGCAAAAGCGGCTATGCTTTCTTATCTGGGTCCGACGGCATCGGCGGTTGTGTCGGCGTCGGAGTTGGCGCCAAGCGGTAACTATGCCAATCCTTGTTCACAATAAGGCGAGCGCCCTTCTGATATGTGGCGTAAGACCAAAACCAATCCAAAAGAACAAATAATCGATTTTTAAAACCGATTAAATAATAAACATGAATTAATAACCAAGCCAGC
Organism: Pseudobdellovibrionaceae bacterium; assembly: GCA_043747555.1. Lineage (GTDB taxonomy): Bacteria > Bdellovibrionota > Bdellovibrionia > Bdellovibrionales > Bdellovibrionaceae > JAYWDA01. The sequence goes on from JAYTOY010000085.1 coordinate 48,007, forward strand.
CAAGCGATCAAGCCTGAAAAGCGAAGTTTTCGAAATTGGGCCACAGCTTTTTTTCGGCCAATCGTCGCCATCTGACCTTTATCAAAATAATTAAAAGATTTGCGAACATCGCCGCGAAGGTCACGCAGAATATTTTTAGCAGCATGTTGACCTTGCTGCATTGCCACAGGGGCAAGACCTGGCAATAGGCCCCCTTGCTCAGAGGCAAAGTGGGCTTGATCCCCCAGCACAAAAACCTCGGGAAAATTTTTTAAACTTAAATCTTTTTCAATGATCACTCGACCTTGTGGATCGAGTTCAACTTTTAAAGTTTTATTAAGTCCTGACGGTTGAACACCGGCCGCCCACAAGACAGTGGATGCTTTGATAAACTCGGCACCGATGTTCACGCCTTCTGCATTTATTTTTGTCACTAATCGCTGCGTCCAGATGGTGACACCTAATTTTTCTAAGTCCTCATGTGCCTGCCGAGACAACTTTGCATCAAAGCTGGGAAGGATTCGTGGACCGCCTTCAATCAAAATAATTCTTGTGGTTTTAGGATCGATTTGGTCAAAGTCTTTCCCCAATGTAAACCGGCTAATCTCACCCAAGGCACCGGCAAGTTCCACACCCGTCGGGCCACCGCCGACAATTACAAAAGTTAAAAGTTGCCCGCGTTTTTCCTGATCGGACTCACGCTCGGCCATTTCAAAAGCGACCAGAACGCGACGGCGAATTTCAGTGGCTTGCTCAAGATTTTTTAAGCCTGGCGCAAAGTCTTCCCATTCGGGATGCCCAAAATAACTGTGTTTTGCTCCGCAAGCCAGGACCAAGTAATCATAATTCAGTGAACCAAAATCAGTTTCAATTTTGTGGGCTTTTGGATCAACACTTTTTACTTCGCCCAATAAAACTTGAATATTTTTATAGCCAGTCAATATGGACCGGATGGGGTAGGCGATTTCAGCAGGACTTAATCCGGCCATCGCCACCTGATAAAGGAGCGGTTGAAACAAGTGATGATTTCTACGATCAATCAGAACAACTTCGATATCTTTTTTGTCACCAAGGGCTTTTGCAGCATTGATGCCAGCAAATCCACCGCCGACAATAATTACTTTTTTCATTTTGAAAGCTTATCCCTGCAGGAAAATCATGTCATCGTAATTTAATTGATCAACTGTTGAGCTCTGACGCCACGAGAAACTCGACTTAGGGAGCCATTTTTAGATTTGGTTTTTCCTCCCGAAAAAATCCCAACGACTTGACCTTTAGAGTTCAAAATGGGAGCGCCACTCATTCCTTGTCTAGAATCAGATTCAAGAAACATCAGTCCCTGCCCAGCCAAGCGGGTAAGGCTGTCTAAGGGAACATCAAGAAGATTCGCGGCGCCTGTCAAATTTAATCTTGGACCATGGGTCACGCGAAGACCTTTTCCGGTTGAATTTGGGAACGGAAAGCGATTTAAAAGGTCATTTGAATCTTGGCCGCTAAGAGCTTCAGAGCAATTTGTGCAAGCCGGGAAACCTGGAATATAAAGATCTTGTGACAAGACAGACGCATCTTTTTCAGAAGCAGTTTTAAGTGATGGCGCTAAAATTTTCGAAATTTTAAAGGCCACAAAATCTGTTTCCTCAGAATAAAAAGATCCCAACTGTCGTGCGCGCTCATTAATCGCTGGAAGTTTATGTAAGTAAACAGGATCAACCAACGGGTTTAAGATAAGTTCGTCATTTTTATTGAATATAAAAATCAGCAAGCGTTCTTTTGGATTTTTCAATTGATCAAGGTAAGATTCAACGACATGAGCATTTGTCCAAAAAGCACCATTCATCATAAAGCCGGTGGCCGTATGGGAATTCAAATAAATATCGCAAGATTTCAAGTTCTGTTGATCGCAAAATTGGATTTGAGCGCCAATCATTTTCCTGGATGTTGCACTCATGTTTTTGTAATTGATAAATCTTTTTTTAAGAGCGGTGTATTCTGGGGAAGGGACTTGAAAAGTATTTAAAGATCGTCCCTCGAGATTAGGTACAACAATTTGCAAGACCGAATCCGAAGCCACGCGAACTTGGGGCGGAATACTCAGATGAGTGAGCGGATAAAAGCCCAGGTGGGCCGAGCTTTCCGCGAAAGCCAACCCAGAGATAGACAACAGTGCAAGAAACAAGAGGTGTGTCACTGGAACCTTTCAAAAACATGTAACGATCACTGCAAGTTGACAGTGATCGGGTAATCGATAAAAGCCATTTCATTCAGGTTGTAGGCATCGTGGATTCGCAAATAAAGTTGGTTGCTGCCGAGGCTTAATTTATCCCCGCCCATTCCGCCCGAAGTAAAGAGGCCTGGACTGGAATAAGTTGTTTTGAGAACGAATGTTGCGACGTCACCAGTGTTATACATATTGCTTTGACCAATTAAGTAAAGGCGGCCATTCATTTTTTGTACCAGCTCAACTTTAATTAGATATTTATTTTCTTCTCTGTTGACGTCCGCATCAAAGACTTGAGCTTTGATCGTTGTTTTCCATGTTTTATCTTCTTTAAAGATAATTCCGTAACTAGGAGTCACATTTATTTTTAAACTATTTAAAAACTGAGCCTTTGGCGCAGTCGTAAAGGTAGCTTCTTTCTCAACCAAATGATTTTTTGAGAACTGACCTTTCCGTGAGTCAATGTGGACGTTTAATTTCATGGTTTTGAAGGAGTCTCTTTCAATATTACAAGATAAGGGACGATATTCAGAAACGGCAGATTTAAATCTTTCTAAACAAACAACCTCACCAGTTATTGATTCAGTCACTTTAACGTCTACATCATCCGGCAGGTCGCACCGGTAAGAAACTTGTACTTGATTCGCAGACTTTTCAATCTTGCTAGTGCAGGATTGGACTGGCTCTGGTGGCGGAGCGGGAAGAGCCCGCGGAGAACTTTCTTTCTTAGCAGAAGGCAAAGAAGCCTGGCAAGAGTTCGTAGTTACGGACCCAATAAAAATATCAAAGCCATCTGTTAGAATGGAAATAAACTCTGTCTCTGTACAAGGAATGTTATATTGAAAAGTGTCAACTTTTTCTCCGGTTGAATTTTTATAAGTGCGTATTTCGATGGTTTTTCCGGGCTGTAAAAGATCCTGGGCCACTTCCATATTTACGGCGCAACTCTGTTGGCCAATCTTCCAGGAAGTATTTCCAGCATGGGAGGTGTACCAAGATTTTTCATCTATGATGTTGTCAGTAACACGAATTTTAAATGTATCTGCTTCGCAAAGATCTGACCCGATGACTCGGACTGAACCATCTGCACTTAATTTGAAGCTAACTTTAGGATTTAATTTCCTTTGATGGTTGGTGTGTTTAGCCAAAGCTCCAGTCGTTAAAAAACAAACAGACAAAAAGCTTGTCACCATGAACGCTAAAGATGTTTTCATAAAATACTCCATTGTTTAAACCTGAACGATCTTGCGTAGACTTAGTATGCGAAAAGCGATCCAGTTTTAAAGTGAATTTGATTCTAATACAGAGCACAAGCATGACTAAATATTTTTCGAAGTGACAGATTGTGCAATACGGGTACGCAGAGGATACCGAAGTTAGCCAGAGTGGCGAACGCAGATATTTTTAGCCGATCTAAGGCTTATCGAAAAAATAAGGCGACTTTAAGTCGAGCAATTAGGCCATTTTCTTGGATCCATTCGGCGTATTGTACATAAACTGGATCTTGAGAAAGATGTCGTTCTTCAGTGCGGGCTCGTAAGAAGTAAACACCAGTCAGGATCAATAATAAAAGCGACCGTCGCAAAGAATCAGCCCCACTTTCGCTAACTAAAAAAGGTAAGCTGATCAACCACCAAGCGATGCATTTTGAAATATACGCTGGATGCTTTGTCCATCGGTAAGGACCGTTCGTTAAAATTCCTCGGTGGGTTAAATTCGAAAAGCGACAGCCAAAATTCAGTGAAGACCAAACGTAAATTGAAAATAACAGAAGGATTGTGCAGCCCCAAACTTGATACATCAGGGGACTATCAGAAAACCAGAACGCCCAACCTTTATGATGATCATAATCGATGTATTGCCTGCTGAACATTGACCAAAAGGGTTGGTAACAAAAAAGCGCTACAAACCAACCTAAAAATGTTGGCTCGGCTGATCTCAAGTGCGAATCAGTCAGTCTGAACGACATCATATAACCGATCGAAACTATTCCAACATCAATTGTAAAAATTAAATCGTAAAGAAAATCAAAATAAGATTTAAAATCATTCAATTTAGAAAAGTCGACCTTATTAAAGTTAGTAATATCTTGAGTTAAATAGGTGAACATTAAAGGCAGAAAAAAACCTTTGATAAGCCATCCTAAAAGATGATTTTTCAAGGGCCGCCACTCGACTTTTTCAAAATTAAACAGACAGAGCTGACCCATTTGATAATAGGAGTCCAAAGGATCTATTTGGTACCGATCAACAAAATAAATATAAGGCAGCGACAAAAGCAGAAAATAAGGAAAGACTCGCGCTAACATTGTGTAGTACTGGTTATAAAAATCACCATGGTATTCCGGAAAAAGCCAATACAGAAAAGCGATAAAACCTAGCGAACCTAGAAGGCCCAAAAATTTAATCAGGGTTCTGAGGTAAGATGGGTTTGATATATCAAAATTGAGCCCCGTAGAGGGTCTGCGATAGCTCTTAAGCAAGATAAATTCAAAAATGAAGATGATGGCCGCCGTGCTAAAGCAAACGAACAGGGCCTGGTCGACAACGTTATTAAATAGGTTTAAAAATTTGACTGAAAAAAGGCTTAACAAAAAAGCAACAAGCCCAAGAAAAACGATGCCACCATGGGTGGCCGAGGCCGGAATTGGTTGAGTGCTCACAAAGATCCTTTGGAAGGTTTCTTTGAATATACTTTCTAAAAGAAAAAGGGAGAACAAGTTCTCCCTTTTTTTAGACTAGACTCAGCCTGGACTATTTCCAGGAAAATACTCTTTACTGATTTACAGGCGAGTAAATCGGCTGATTTGGCATAAGGATCAGACCTCTTTGTCGGTCAGCGCCCGAATTAGGAATAAAACTTGGTGGCAATTCACCGGGCTGGCTCAGTGTCATCATTTGACCCTGAGGACCAGTTTTCATGTACTTTTCAAACATAGAAACCCTAGCGCCATCAATACGGTAATAAACTTCAACACCTTCTCCAGCCAATCGGATGGCTGATTGGAGTGCAAAAGCATTGGCAGAAATTGCTTTTCCTAATTCAGCATAAGCTTTTGTGAAGCGAGCTGGATTTTTCCAAAGTTCAGATCTCATTTTAACCAGCGCATCGTGCATGTCGCCGAAATTTTTCTCAGAAGCGATTGTTAAACGATCTCCGCAATCATTCTTAAAACCTTGAGCTTGGCCACAGAGGTCCCATGCATCGCGGCCTGAATTAACATAACTTCGGACGTTTTTCATTTGCGAATTAATGAAAGCAGTTTTTCCTAAAGAGGTGGCTGCTTTGATCATCGTCAAAGTTTGATCTTGAGAAATCGTGAAATCAATGTGCGCGCCTGCATAATCAAGGTCGCCCGCTTTAGGCACGTGGGTCATAACTTGACTCAGGCCTGTCTTGCCAACCATTTCTGAAAGAAAGCGGCGTACGTCGTTAGTTGATGCGTTTTCGTCAGCCAAATCGATGCTGTATTTTCCAAAAATACTTCTTCCAGAACCCTTCGCATTCGTAATCGTGTAATCAGCACCATAGAACACGCTTGTTCTAAAAGTGTGAGTGTTGAAAACTCGAGTTCTTGCATCACGAGTGTAAATCCCGTAATCAACCGAAATCTTAGAGTTATCAATTTTCAAATCTGATTTCGTGACGTTATGAATCGTCCCAGCGCTGAATATGCTGTTAAGAAGGATAGGAACGCCCACGAAAAGATTTAAGAACTTACCCTTTTCATGGATTGAAAAAGACTCGATTGTTCGAACTGCGATATTGTTCTTAACCAAGTTTTGTACACCCGCTACGTTTCCGCGAACAAGGTCTTCGTAAGCTTTTTGACCCTTATCAGATCCAATATTGATCAAGAAAGAAAAGCCATGATCTAAATTGTTAAACTGTGAAGTTCCAATAGATGCAAGTCCCGCGCGGCTGTCGATCGCAAAAGATTTCAGATTACCTTTTGTGATCTTAACATAGGCTGTTGTTGCAGCAGTTTTTTGAACAAAAACGGACCAAGTTCCTTTAGCAATTGAAGTGGTTCCTTGTGAGAGAGGCCCAAATCCTGCGCCTAGAAAAGAAACAATTCCGCCCGAACTCATGTAAGTAAGGCTGTCGCCGACAGTCCAAGCATTAAGCTCGCTGGCTTTTGACGGAGGACGAGTCATTCTTGGAAGTGAATTAATTTTTGATTTTGAATTTACAAACTGAGATGAATAAGTTTTTGTTCCTTTGATGGGAATCAAACCAACATAAGCAAAAAATATTTTTTGTAGCCCAGTTGCATTGTCATACCACCAGTGACCAGATAATCCTAAACCGGCCTCAAGAGCATTGTATTTTTCAACGCGGAAACCGTTTTTGTAATCGTCGACAACTAATGCATTTGCAGTTCCAGAATCACGCATCGCTTTGTCAGAATTATGAAGAGTCAGATTCGTAATTTTAATTCCCAAATCGAAATCTAGATAGAAAGCGGGTGTCCATTTAAATTTAAGCTCAGCTTCTTTCTTTTGATTAACTGGAGCGACTGGAGCTTGTGGCTCTTGAGGAGGTGCATCTTTAGGGGGAGGATTTTGGTCGCCGCCTGAAGACGAGCTTGAAGACGAAGATCCGTTGTCGCCACCCGAAGAAGAGCTTGAAGAAGAACCGTTGTTACCACCAGAAGAAGAGCTAGAAGACGAAGATCCGTTATCGCCACCAGAAGACGAGCTAGAAGAAGACGATCCGTTGTTACCACCAGAAGAAGAACCGTTGTTACCACCAGACGACGATCCGTTGTTACCGCCAGAAGAAGAACCGTTGTTACCACCAGAAGAAGAACCGTTGTTACCACCAGAAGAAGAACCGCTGCCGCCTTCGCCACCGCTAGATGAGGAAGAAGAGCTGTGTCCACCAGAAGACGAAGAAGAACTATGTCCGCC
>JAYTOY010000086.1:0-38375 GCA_043747555.1 Pseudobdellovibrionaceae bacterium
GCAGAAAGTGGGCTATTTGAATCACAGGTTTGCCTTGAGTTGGAAGTATGACCTCAAATCTAATTAACCCCCCATCCCCACAAATTCCAGAAAGAGCGATTTATATGACTTCTGATTAGACACCTATTTGCCTAAAATTGGCATTAGGCCCAACGGCAGGGTCTGTTTGTACCGCGAAGGCGCCCTAACTTATCTTATTAGTTTTCAGATCAAATTCACTGGTCCCGAGGTTGCATTAGTGAAGGGCTGGAGAACAAACATGTATATTAACTATCCGGGTAAAATTGGTGATCTGAAGCTACTATCGGCGCTCTCTGATCTATTAACGAGCGACCAAGTTAATTACTACATTGAAGAGGGTCAACACCTCGATCGTCGCGAAATGGACGGGCTTGTGACTCTTGTGGGCCTAGTGGGCCGACAGCGTGTTGGTATTATTTGGACCGATTTCCGCGTTGGCGGTGGGAGCTTTGCTTCTGAAAATTCCACGCGAGTTTCAAGTTTTATCAAGTACCTTGATAAACAAGGACTGCCTCTGGTTTTTTACATTAATTCTTTAGGCGCACGGTTTATGGCCAGCCGAACTTTATTCGATAACGCTTTTGGTATCATTCCTGACCTCTATCGCTTTAGCCAAAATAACCTTTTGATAGGTGTTTCTATCGGAAAAACTTTAGGCTTAGGCGCTTTGTTTTTTACTCAAGCTCATTATCGTTTGGCTTTAGCCGAGCAAACTCAAATTAACTTAACAGGCCCCGAAGTTCACAAAAAGTTTTTTGGCCAAATCGATGATCCCTTTGATCAATACACATCGGCTGAAAGCCAGTCTGAAGCTAATCATTTAATTCATGAAATTCTTGATTCATTACGAACTTTATCAAACCGTTGCCGCTCACTTATTTCTTTCAGCTATGGTGACGGCAAAGCTGATGAAAACGTGACTCTTATAAAAGATATCGAGCAAGGTGGACTTCTGATCAATCAGTCCAGCCATGAAAAACTTGAAGATCTAAAAAAGAATCTAGCTGATGAAATGCTGGAAATTTATGCTCAACGAAGCAATGTCGTTAAAACTTATATCGGAAAAATGGCTGATGGTCGCCGCATCGGATTTCTTGTTAATCCTCCCGGACATCCAAATAATCTTTTAACGGTTAATGCCATTGAAAAATGTTCTGCCGCTCTAAAATTATTTAAGGTTCTTATGATTCCTGTTGTGTCTGTTCTTGATTGCCCTGGCGGCGACCCAAGACGGCACGAAAGTGATAAAGATGCCTTAAGAAAAATGATGCAGCTGACTCACGAAATGATCGACTACCCGTTTTTAAAAATGGGGATCATTAATGGTCGATGTTTTGGTGGTTCTGGAATGTTTGCTTTTCCAAAAATATTTGGCGGTCTACGCAATGTGGCTGTGAAGGGATCCCAAATGGGAGTCATGCATAAATCAATCATTGCGGAATTGTTGTCTGGATCCCCGGTTTTATTAGAAAATTGGAAGAAGCTCACGGCTGACGAAACTGCAGACCTAGCTGATCTACAAGCTTCAGGAACTATCGACGCGGTCATAAATTACAATGAAATCAGAACTGAAATTGAGAAATTTCTTTCTCCAAGTTGTGAAGTCATTGCGCAAGCAAATCAAAGATATGCGACAAAAAACTAAAGGCAAGGATGATTTATGACAAATAAACCGACGTTAGACACTTCTGTCGTAAAAACTTTATCAGAGCAGACCCTTTATAAAAGCTTGGGCTATGTCGCTTTCGACTGGATTGTGATATTTGCAACAATCGCGGTGGCTCAAATGTTTTCAAGCTTTCCCGTATATCTTTTGGCTGTTTTAGTTATTGCAAACAGGCAGCATGGACTTTTGATTCTTATGCATGACTCATCTCATTTTCGCTTTTCTAGAAATCGAAAATTGAATGACATCACAGGCGAACTTCTGACCGCCTGGCCTTTATTTATTAGGATGAAAGCTTACCGTGAAAAACACTTAGCCCATCATAAAAATCCAAACACAGAGCTTGATCCTGATTTCAGAGACGACCGTTATCTTAAAACGCGCAAACAAATTCTAAAAAAATTAATGGGCGATGCTTTAGCACTTAACACCTTTGGACAACTTGCTGAAATCAAACGCTTAAAAACTGAAACAACGACCACTTACAAGGTTCTGCGTGCTTTATTTTACGTGGCTCTTGCGACGACATTAACTTTGACTGGAACTTGGAAGTTGTACCTATTGTATTGGATACTTCCTAGCTTTACCTGGCTTAAAGTTGTACTCCGTTTACGCGCTATTTCTGACCACACCGGTGTCCAAGCAAAAGAAAAACCTTTCGACACTCGAACGATTGTTCCAAACTTATTTGATCGCATCTTTTTAGCTCCACATAATTGCAGCTATCATTTAGGTCATCATATTTATGCCGCCGTTCCATGTTATAATTTAGTTCAGCTTCATAATGCCATCATGAAAGATTCCGATATGGCTTCCAAAGCCCACATCAGTCACGGTTACTTAAATATGTTGTGCGAGTTTCCTTGGAGCGAGAAAGAAATCCCTGAGTGTGAAGCTAAGTATAATTTAAATTTTACTCAAGGTTATCCCGAGAAAAAGCAGGCTTAGATTCTTTTTTCGGGTTGCTCTTTACTGGGCGACTTCATGTTTGCTTAACCTCTTTGAGAGATCGGCGTATTTCAGCCACTAAGGCGTCGTTATTAAAAATATCTATTTTATCTACGCATTTTTGATATTTTCCCAACTCATTGTGAAAGTTATCAATTTGTGCAGAACTAAGTTCATCAACGAACTTTGCGACTCCGAGGTATTCAAACATTTTTCCACAATACTTTTGCTCAAATTGGCCTTGAGTTGGGCTGTATAAAAGTGGCTTTCCAACAGCTAAGGCATCAATCGCCGAAGAATTTGCAGCAACAATGACAAAAGGAGATGCCTGCAAGCCCTTTATAAATTCTTCTTCATTAAAAGCTCTATATTCAATATTTTTTACTTTACGAGGATTTTTGCTGCCGAAAATGACGAATTGATGGCGGCTACCTTCTAAGACTTCAGTCATCGATGGCGGCGCTAAATGTCCCATCGAAACAACTATGGGTCCCTCGGGAACATTTGCATTTTTTGCCGCAAGAAAGCTATCTCTGACTGGGGTTGGAACGTATTTAGCCTTAAAATTATTTAATTTTGTTTTCATTGTTCCATGAACCAAGTATTGATCCGCAAATGGAGTGACCATTTTTATAGTCTTTTGCCAGCGCTCAAGATCTTTTTGATCTTGAGCGCTCATTTCAAAGGGCCGCTCACTCATACGAAGTGTCGTCCAGTGGTCACAAGAAATTATTGGCACTTTAAATAGTTTTCTTAAAAGCAAGGCCGCATAGACGCTATGGGCTTCAAAGTCTGTGATGAGTGCTAACGGACGATGAATCAACATAAATAAAGCAATTCGAAAAATGTAAAATAAAGATTTTGGAAATTCAACCATGGCCCTTGCTATCACCAAGGGAAGACTGATTTTTCCACCAGCTGTGGCCCCCTTAATGGCATGGTTCTGATGCACATTTGGAAATTGTTTTTTCAACCACTCGTGGGCCTGTCCTGAGCAAAAAATATGTATTTCAAAATCGGCGCTCAACCTTTGCAAAATGGGAATAGCCCTAGTCACGTGACCCATACCTGCACTTGCCAAGGCGTAAATAAGCACGGGCCTTCGACTCATACGAGCTCCCCCGTTTTGAGCGCACTATATTTTCTTTTTTTGACCTGAGATTTTAAGATCGGTAATTCAATAAATCGAAAAGATAAGTATCCAATACCTAAAGCCACACTGAAACGAAGCGCTGTTTTACAAGCCCACAAGGCAGGAGAACTGTTCCAACTGTTAAGAGCCGCCTCAATTCCGCCAAAGACGGTCGTATGGAAGATATAGATGCTGTAAGACATCAGACCCAGCTTTACAAATATCGGCCAAGAAAAGAACTTGGTTAGAATCGATTCCGGATTTTGGATGACATGCAAAATAATTAAAACTGAAAGTAGCGACAGCGCTGTAAATCCACCTGTCATAAGGAATTCTGTATAGAAAGAATTTTCAGCAAGATGGACAGCCACTGGAATATCTCGGACTAAGATGGCTGCAAAAAATAATGCCAAGGACAAGGCCCCTAATTTAAATCCGACTCTAAATTTACTGCCATGAAGATTGTAAACAATAGCTGCCAAGCAACCAATCATCAGCGCATCCGAGCGTGTATCTAATCCATAAAATGATCTTTTAAAGGCTAATATAATTCCATTTTCCTCGATCATCGAATGAAACAAAAAAGACCGATGAATATTCACCGTGATAATTCCAATCACAAGAAACAGCATGGCTAGTTTTTTAGTAAGATATTTAAATAGGATAAGAAAAATAATGGGACAAATTAGATAGAACTGCTCTTCAAGACTCAGGGACCAAGTGACCGCGAAAATTCCCAAATCGTAGCCTCTAGCCAAAGCCCAATTTGATGTATAAAAAGCTGTGCTTAATAATGTTACGGCGGCATCGGATCCAACAATTGGCTGAAAACGAGATAGTAAATAGACCGAGGCCCCAATAAAATAATAAACATAAAACACTGGCAAAAGGCGAATGGCTCTTCGCTTCCAAAAATTAGGAAATGAAATTGTCCCTGTTTTTTCAAACTCAGCAATTAAAATACCTGTGATAAGAAACCCTGAAAGCACAAAAAATAAATCCATGGCAGTCAAGGCACCTGGAAGAATGGTTTTTTTGTCAGTCCACTGCGTATGGCCCAGCATGACAAGCAAACAACCAAAACCCCGGATCCCATCCAGCGCAGAATGCCGAAGAAGTGTCTTATGTTCGACCTGGATACTCGTCACTTTCGACCTTTGGTAATATGTTGTGTAAGAGTATTTTATGAACTGCCGTGGAGACTTGCAATAAAGTTCGCTGGTCCTTCTTGGCTGTGACCTTTAGCAACACAAAATTTAAGGGGGCTACCCACTGAACCTTGCGCTCTGCAATTTTTGGTGAAATCCTATCCTCCGAGGTCACTACATCATGAAATATTTTATTTTTTTATTTCTACTTTCAGACTTTGCACACGCCGACTTAAAACAAAATGAAAAGGCTTCAAACCTAGTTAAAAAAGCAGAAGCGAATATGCGCGGCGAAACCCTGAGTGGCCGGCTGGAAATGGAAGTTACTAACAAGGACGCCACAAGAACGATCAAATTTGATTTTTGGACCAAGGGGGGCAATAAAGCCTTAATCAAGCTTTTAGAGCCCGCCAAAGAAACCAACAGTGGGAACTTGAGAATTGATCTGAATCTTTGGCGTTATCTTGCGAATGTTGACCGCATCATTAAGGTTCCACCAAGCATGATGTTGCAGAGCTGGATGGGATCAGATTTCAGTTATGATGATATGGTCAAGACATCAAGTCTTTATTCGGATTACACCCACGAATTTATTGAATCAAAAAATGGCGTCACAAAAATAAAATGCACGCCCAAGCCCTCAGCTCCTGTTGTTTGGGGACAGGTTATTGAATGGATCAAAGATAGCGACCTAGTTCCAGTCCGCCGCGAATTTTTTTCCGAAAAGGGAAAATTATTAAAAACAATGACGGCTGAGAATATTAAGACGGTTGGAAGTCATAAGATTCCTATGAAAATGACTATGACCAATCATCAAAAAGAAGGTTTAAAAACAACCCTCGAGTACAAGCTTATCAAAATGGATATTCCTTTAGAAGAATCCATTTTTACCCAACAGAAGCTTAAAGAAAGAAAATGACGATAAATGCTAGTCTTACCGGCTAGAAAAACATTTTAAGTTGCACCAGAGCTGTTTGATTGACTCCGATATAGCTTCCATTGCGAAATTCGAAAGCGCGTGCGCTAAGTTCCGTCTCTGGTGGACCCGTAGGAACTTTATATTGAAAGTTTAAATCGATATTATCTGAAATATTTTTCCTAATGCTCAGCGATACAAGGCTGCTTTTGTCGACTAGGTTTATTAAAGGAATCACTGAAATATTCCAAAATGGGCTTACTTGCCAATCTAATTGCCAAAGTAAATAATGAGCTGACCGCAGCGGGAAAAATTTTGACGGCGGCAACAAAGTGATATCTTTTGGAACTGTACTTCCTACGCTAGCATAAATGTATTCTATCGTCGTCGACCAGTCTTCACTGAAGGCGTACTCTGCCGCCACGGCGCCTTGCACATGCTTATCGACATCACCTGAATCAAGTCCGATCGACAGCCACTCTGTTTTAAACAGAATTCCTTTTAAGTCCTTTTGAATGTTAAATCCAGCCACCGAACTTTGCCACCATTTCGCCCCCAATAATTGAAATTCTAAAAATTCCAAGGGAAACCCAGCAAGTGCCAGGTAAGCATTTAGTTTTTCATCGTCACTAAATACGCTGATCCCCTGCATCCACCATCTTTCGCCTTGAATTCGAACTGTCGCTTGGTCAACCCCGGGTTGCAGTTGGACCCGCGTATTAATTAGATTAAAATTCGCAAACTTATTCCAAATTGGAAAATTTTTAATTATTCCTAAATTTAAATTCTGCCGGCCCGCCATACCTTCAAATCGATCGGTTTGTATTTTTAAATAAATCGTTTCAATATCAATTAATGACTCGCTGGTATTTGCCGACTGGATATTTTTGCTCAGGTGCATTTTTCGCCCGGGTGTACTTATACTTGGGTAAGCTAAATCACTTTTGTCTGATTGGAAGGCGTTTGAATTTAAATATCGGATTTCAGGTCTTATTTCAAAAAGAACTGAATGCCATTGAATGATCTGTTGAACTCCGGCCAAAAGAAAAAATTCAGTCAGATTATTCCAATCAGAAAATCCATCTTGATTAAAAACTGTCCTGGTACCAGTCAGGGCTAAGTCAAAGCGCGCCCTAAATTTAACAGGCTCCCCATAAGCAGAGGAGACAAAGACTAAAATCAAAACTGCCACAATTTTTCGCAAAAACTGCCCCTTATAAGGATTGTAAAGCATCCAACGGAGATAACCTTGAAGCTCGATAGGCCGGCAAAAAAACCGAAAGAAATACTGTCACTAGTGAAAATCCAATTACTTTTACAAAGGGCCAGATTGAAATAACAGGATAAATAATGACCCCTAAATTAATTTGGTTAGCATCAAAGGTTTCTCCGACAAAAGTGCTCAGATCAAATCCATTGATTTGATAATACTTAACTACAATAAAACCAAAAACAATCGACATCACTGACGAGAAAACAGCTATTAACAGAGCTTCTGTAATAATAAGCCATTGCACCTGGCCAGGAGTGATTCCGATCGCCATCATCATACCAATCTCGCGGGTTCTTTCTAAAACACTCATTAGCAAAGTATTTACAAATCCTAATATAACTACGACCAGAAGAATAACAGACACGAGTCCCATAATCGAATTATTAACTTTAATCATTCGGGAAATCGCAGGCAAAGAATCTTGCCAAGTTGTCAAAAGTTGCTCGGGCTTAATAATTTCCTTTAAATTTGCAAACACAGCTTCTTGATCATCAGCACGAGGCACGCGAATGGTAATCTCATGGGGCGCTTGCACTTGCCCCAAGATAAAAGCGCATTTTTCTTGGGTAAAGACATAGGCCTTATCAAAGTTACTAGAACCAGTGTCATAAATACCTTTAACGCGAAAAAGCTCATTGCCCAAATTTCCATCGGCTGATTGAGTTAAAAGAACTACTTTTTCACCAAGATCGACCTTAAGAATTTTTGCAAGTTTTGCCCCGATAAGGACATCCCCCGGCGAGCAATTTGTAACATCAGTTAGATAATCTCCTTCTTTAAGGCTTGAAGAAATTGTTGATACATTTTTTTCTGCTAAAGGCCGGATACCTTGAAGTAAAATGGGAACAGAATTCTCTCCACTGGAAATCAGTGAAGGCAAATGCGTGCGGGCTGAAAATTCAGCTTTATTTTGAAGCACGGAGTGAATTAGATTTTCATCAACCTCAAGTTGGCTTTTAATGAGTTTTTCTTCGAAAAATAATTTGTTATAGATTTGAAAATTTCCAGTATAAGAACCTGTGACGAGCTTCACCACTTCTTCGTTACGACCACGAAGCATACAATCTAACCAAAAGTTAATGGCCAGACCAAATGTCATGGCTAAAATCGTAAGACTTGTCCGACGCCAGTGCCGAATCAAATTTCTGAATGCAAAACGCAAAATTAGCATTGGGAAAATTATTGCATTCTCCTTAAGGACCGTCATTATAAAAGAATGTCGAACACGAATCAGTTAAAAGAAAAATTTTTCACGGCTGCTAAATTCTTTTTTGCTATCGGCCTTATAGTTTTTTTGTTTAAAAATGACTTGCTTGATTTTGAAGTTTTAAAGCTTTTACTTGATCCTGTCGTTTTGGTTTTGGGGCTAGGCCTCATCGGCATCTCACTTTTCTTGCAATCGCTTCGATGGTTATTGCTACTTAAGTCCAGGCATCTCTCAGTCTCTTTTTGGCAAACTTGGCGATTGTTTTTGATTGGAAATTTTTTTAATTACGCATTGCCTGGTTCTGTCGGCGGCGACGTCATGCGTGGCTATTACATTGTGCAAGCTCATCCAGCCCGCAAAGCTGATGCTGTCATTTCAGTGGTGTTTGACCGAATCCTTGGACTCTACTCAATGGTCTTTATTGCCGTCGTCGCAACACTTTTTGGCTGGGACCGTATTCAGGCCAGTCCTCAGCTGACAGCGTTATCTACGGCTGTCTTAGGACTTTTTGTCTTTATGACTTTGTTTTTAACTTTTTCTTCTTCTCGAAAGCTAAGCACAGTTTTTCGAATTGATCGGCTTCTTGCTAAATTTTCATTCAGCCAAAGTACATCTGGCTCAAAGCTTTTGTTTGTTTTAGCCCTTGGCTTAAGTATCAGCGCCCAAGTTTTATCGATTCTTTTTATAGTTTTAATTGGTCATACAATAGGCGATGATAATTTGCCGATGAATACTTATTTTTTTGCAGTCCCAATTGGATTTATCATTGCCGCTGTTCCGATTGCTCCCGCTGGCCTTGGGGTTGGGCAAGTTGCATTTCTATATCTATTCCAGACTTACTCAGGACAACAAACTTTGGTTGGACAAACTGCCATTACGGCCTTTCAATTGGCTCTGCTCATGTGGGGAATACTTGGAGCCATCTTTTACATTGAACACAAAGCGATTAAATTTAAACCCGACCCAAAGGACTTAGTGAGGCCCGCATGAAGATCCACAGGACGATTATAATTTAGGGATAAAATGAGCCGACATGCTTTAAAAATATTTGTTGCTTTAATCTTCGTCGGCTCTGCAAACGCTAACGTGGTTAGCACGGGCAACCAAAATTTTAATCCTACCCCGGACGGTTTAGATTTTTTAACTGTTCATAGCTCTGAAACCCTGAAGCCCGGCATTATCAATCTTGGTTTATTTTTAAATAATGCGATCAACAGTTTGCCTTACTTTGAATCCAGCAACCAAGATCGCACGACTTTTAACGATAGTCTTTTGGGTTTAGATCTAAATATCGGCGTTGGTATCACGGAAAATTTTGAAATGGGATTAAGTCATCCTTTTGTCCTTGCGCAATCTGTATCTTCAAATCAAACTCACTCGGAATTTGACGCCAAAGGCGGTACCGAAGTTCGTGTGCTGGGAAAATATCGTTTTTCTGGAAACGACCGAGGCGGCTGGGCTGGCATTTTTTCGACAAACTTTAATCGTATTATTAATAATCCCTACATCGGTCGCGATGGCGGACTTATACACAATTTGGAATTAGCTTGGGATACAACAATCAACCAGACAGCATGGGGAATTAACGTCGGTTATCGAAAAACCAATCCCGGCAGTCCCTTGGTCGGTATGCCTGTCGAGCCCATGGGCGATCAGGTCATTGCCAGTACAGCGGTCAGTCACCATCTTCCAAAATATGATTTAAAATTAATCAGTGAAATTTTTGGCAGTTGGCCTGCTCAGAAAAAAAACAGCAATCCTGATCGTGTCAGTTCCTCTCTAGAATTAATTGCAGGAGTCAAATACGACTTAAGTACAAAAATTGCGCTTCATGCCGGCGGCGGCACTGAACTTCAACATGGAGTGGCTTCACCCGACTGGCGTGTTTACGGTGGGCTCAACTATGTTTTCGGTCCCGTTTTTTCGAAAACATCTTCGTTTTTTAGTAGTACTGATAAGCCCCGACGTTTTCGGCTAGAAAATTTAAACTTTGAATTCGATTCAGATATTCTTTCTGAGGCTTCAGAAAAATCTCTCAGCGAAGTTGCAGAAAAGATTCGCGAACTAGGATTTTTTAAAGAACTTATTATTGAAGGCCACACAGACTCATTGGGAAGTGAATCCTATAATAAAATTTTAAGCCAAAAACGAGCCCATGTGATGCGGAACTATTTAATTAAAAAAGGTTTTGCCGGTGATAATATAAAAGCTGTCGGCTACGGCGAATTGCAACCGATTGCTGATAATGGAAATTTTCAAGGTCGCGAACAAAATCGCCGTGTCGAATTTGAAGTTTTTAAATAGAAAATTTAGATTTACATCCTGCCTACAATCGAGCGAAATCACTGCGCAAAGCATTGTCTCATTTTGAAACGGTCAAATTAAGTGAACAGGTGTTTTTACCGATAAGTAGTCAATGAGGTTGCTTAGTATTCTTATTTCAAAAGTGCTTATTTTTCCATGGCTTGGAGCCTTTCTATTTTTCAGCTGTTCTTCGAAACCTAACACAGATACAACGGCAGCGCCGACCCTTAGTGTTTCTGTTCCCTCTGCATCACTAGTCAATGCAACATCTGCTGCTGTGACTTTTGTTGTGACCTATTCAGGCGCTACAACAATTAATTTACTGCCGGCTTCGGTGATTCTTAATAAAACAGGAACAGCTACTTGTGCTACGAAAACTGTTGCAAATGGAACCACGTCGACTCCGACTGTCAGTCTTAGTGGTTGCACAGGAGCTGGCACTGTTGGGATCACAATTTCTGCGGGTACGGCCTATGCGCAATTGCCCGGTAACACTACGACTTCATCAAGTGCCAGCGGAACTTTTACTATTGATAACACAGGAATTGGTTCAGCCATCTATAGCCCTGTCACTGGGACCTACGTGATGATCCCGACTTCAGTGACGATAACATTTCCAGAGACAATCACTGGTAGTTCTGTCACAGCAGCTGACTTTGCTGTCACAGGCACGTGCAATACTCTTCCCGTGTTAGCCGTTGCAAGCACTGTCGGAGCGACTGCCACCATTAGCCTTACGGGCGCTCTTTGTACGGTTGGTCAGACGACAATTGTGACTACAAACTTCGTTGGAATTTTGGATGCGGCAGGAAATGCCGGAGCAGGATCAAATACCTTAACATACACTCTTGATGATGTCGGACCAAACTCTGCCACGTTTAGTTCTGTGACTTCAAGTGTATCTATGATTCCTTCATCCGTCGCGGTGACTTACAATGAATCCGTTCTGGCAAGCTCTGTAACAAGTATTGATTTTGCAATTACTGGAACCTGCACAACATTGCCAACCGTTTCAGTGACCAGTGTTTCAGGTGCGGTCGCGAATTTATCTCTTGCTGGAGCGGCCTGCACTTTAAATCAAACGGTTATTTTAACCGCGGATCTTTCTGGTGTTAGCGACCTAACTAGTAATTTGGGTACGGGTTCATTCAGTGCAACTTATACTTTTGATAATGTCGGCCCAGCCTTGCAGTCCTTCACGCCAGCTTCAGCTTCATTCACGACCTTACCGACTTCTGTGTCGTTTACCTTCGGAGAAAATTTACTATCGTCTTCTGTCATCGCAGGTGATCTTGTCGTTACAGGAACTTGCTCAACACTTCCAACTTCGTCCGTAACCAGTGTGGCTGGCGCGACAGTCACTTTTGGAATATCTGGTGCTATTTGCAGTTTAGCTCAAACGGTCGACGTCGCATTAAATGGTTCGGACGTAACGGATGCTGCGGGAAATTTAGGAACCGGAGCTAGCACTGCCACATACACTTTTGATAACGTAGGACCTGTTGCGACTTCCACTTCACCAACGACGGGGACTGTGAATGCCATTCCTGCTTCGATTACATTTAGTTTTGACGAAGCCCTATTTGCTTCGTCTGTTGCAACAACAGATATGACAATCAGCGGAACTTGCACAACTCTTCCAACAGGAGCTTTGACAAGTGTCGCAGGAGCCGCTGCTACTTTTTCGTTATCAGGTGCCAGTTGCACTCACGGGCAAAGTGTAACAGCGACAGTCAACGGTGCGAGCGTGACCGATACGGCTGGAAACGCTGGAAGTGGAACCGCTTTATCCAATTTTACCATTGATACTGTCGGCCCAACTCCATCTGCTATTGCGCCAGTATCAGGCAATCGGAATACGATGCCTGCATCGATCACTGTCGCTTTTGATGAGGCCATTCTTTCGGCTTCAGTGGCACCTTCAGATTTAGGAATTTCGGGAACTTGCTCAACTCTTCCAACTTCGTCGGTCACAAGTGTTATTGGATCTACTGTTACGTTTGGAGTCTCAGCGGCCACTTGCTCTGAAGGACAAACTTTAATTATTACCTCTTTAGGTTCTAATTTTTCTGATCTTGCTGGCAATGCGGGCTCAAATAACCAGGTCACGACATACACGAAGGACTCTATCGGCCCCGCCGTCGTATCGTTTTCTCCAGCGACAAGCGCTGTGCTATCGACACCGACTTCAGTCACTGTTAATTTCAGTGAAGCTGTTTTAGTTTCGTCTGTGACGGCCGCTGACTTTGCCGTCAGTGGCACTTGCGGAACACTTCCAACGCTTTCTGTAACAAGTGTTTCTGGCTCAACAGCAGTGGTTGCACTTTCAGGTGCAGTTTGTGCTCACGGGCAGACAACCACGATAACTGTTGCACTCCCTGGAATCACTGATCTTGCAGGAAATGCTGGCGTTGGAAATTCGGCAGTCACTTACACCGTGGATAATGTCGGACCTACAACTTTAAGCTTTTCACCGGCTTCTGGTGCGCCTCCTGGGTCAGTCGATATTACTTTCAGCGAAAATTTAGCGGCCGGTTCAGTTCAAGCCACTGACTTTGTTGTGGGCGGCACTTGCACAACTCTTCCTACTTTAACTGTGACAAGTGTTGTCGGTGCTGTTGTCACTGTCGGCCTAAGTCCTGCTATGTGTGTGTCAACGCAAACCGTAACTATCACAATTAATGCCGCATTGGTCGCTGATACTTTAGGTAATGCCGGTTCAGGCACCAGCGTTGTTACTTTCACGCAGTAACAGCAGCCAAGTCTGTTTTTATCTACTTTAATCGCAAGCGAATAGGACCGCGGAAAGAGTCTGGGTCGACAGGCCGTCCCCCTTGAGTAATTTCAATCTCTCCATTATGAGCCAGCAACCGCGCCGCTTGCCGAACTTCTTCCATTTTTTGTGAATCTTGCTTTTGCTCGGCGGGTAGAATTTCTGAAGGGCAAATTGTTTTTCCGGTATCTCGAATTTTTAACAGACCAATTATTTGATTTTGCAAAGTAAGACTGGCTGACTTACCTTTATGACGAGACAGCCCGCGGCAGCGATCGCTGCAATATTTAATTTCGTCCCAATTTTTTTCCCATTTTTTTCGCCATTCAAAGCTTCGACCACATTGAACGCAGACTTTTTCTGGTTTTAACATTTTCTAAACAACGCTTTTTAATTTTTAGGCTGGGCCCGCAACATTTTTTCAACTTCAGAGACGTGGGCTTCTTCTTCGCAAATCATATCACGAGCGTACTCTTCTAGAAAAATCGATTGGCCCTCAACAAGCTTTAGTAATTTTTGAAGATTTTCTAGCTGCTCATTTTCATGCTTTAAGCTTTCTGAAAGAATATCGCCGATGGAATGCTTGTGGGTTTCAGTCAGCTTACCAATTTTTAAACTAGGATGGCCACCCATCGTTGTTATGTGTTCGCCGGCCATTCCAGCGTGTGCCAAAGATTCCGTCGCCTGATCCCGTAACCATTTTACAATAGGAATTCGGTTGTGACCAAATACCATCAATGAATAATGTGTATACCTTACAACTCCGGCAAGCTCGGCCTCTAGGATAGTATTTAGACATTCAACCACATTTTTTGAATCTTTTAAGGCCACAAATTTCTCCTTTAAAACAGTTAAGAAATGCTAACTGCGCCTTATTGATCCTGCAATGAAAATCGAAGTAGCCAAGTGGTACAGAATTCGCATCAGGACCTATGAAGGGTCATCTCGACACCAGTTATTTTCAATTCGAAAAGGGGGAAAAATGCTAAAGAGTCTAACAAGTTTCATTTTATTACTGTGTGGTATCGCACAAGCGCATGGATTGGGGCCTTCGCCAACGGATACGGCCACCCGCTTGCAAAACCTCGAGCGAAAAGTTCAGCAATTGCAAAATCTAATAGCTAGTCACGATAACCGCCTTCAAAATTTAGAATATAGCCAAGGAATTACTCCCCCAGGCAATGTATTTCCTTCACCGCCCCTTAGTTATAGCGCGATATTGATAGACACAGGATATTCGAAAACTTTTTTAGGCAGCGGCAGTACAAAACTTGAAGCCGAAGCGATGGTCCGACAAGAATGCAGCAAACTTGTCCACTCTTCATACTGCAATGGATCTGTCAGATTCGGCAGTGTCGATGTCGGGACAAGGGGATCTTACTGCGTGATCACCGACTCAGGTTATCAAAAGACTTTTTCTGCCCGAGGAGCTAATGCCATCGAAGCTGAAGCAAAAGCTAAGCAAGCCTGCCAGGCTTCTGTTCACTCTTCTTATTGTGGGAATGTGACCCCACGGTGCGAATCAATCCTTTAAAAGAATGCCAAAAGCTCCATTTGACATAAAGACTAAATAATATTTTTATAATAGTCCGATGGAGCTACAAAAAATGAAACTTATTTGCTTAATTCTTATTGCTAGTCTTAGTCTTAAATCTTGGGCCCAAGAAAAAGCTCCATGGTCGAATGAATCTGAAGCCGCCGTTGTAAAGGTTGGCGGAAATACTGAATCTGAAAGTTACTCAGCCAAAGAAAAAACCACTTTTACTCAAGGCACCGATGTGTGGGTCAGCACGGCTCGCTATTTACAATCAAAATCTGGTGGCGCTGAAACCGCTAAATCCTGGGATGCAGCCCTTCGCTATGAAAAAGTTTTTAGTGACCTGTGGTCGGGCTTTCTTCAGCACGGAGCAGAATCTAATGTTTATGCTGGCTACTTGCAGCGGGATAATACTGACTTGGGTGCTAAATATACTTTTATCAAATCAGACACTGAGAATGCACTTCTGGAAGCAGGTCTTCGTTCGACACGAACTTTGTCATCGCAAGGTGTGGATTCAAAACGAGAAAATTTTGGCCGTCTGTACACCGAATATTCCAGACAAATTAATGCTTCTGTCTCGGCCAAGGCTTGGGTCGAGTACTTACCGAACTTCAGCGACTCCGAAGGCTATTTTTTAAATTATGAGCCGTCGCTGACAGTGCTGATGAACCAAATATTTTCGCTGAAAGTCGCATACTTGGTGAAAATTCATAATAAGATTTTATTATCCACAGAGCGAAAAGAAGATACGGCTTTTACAACCTCATTGGTTGCTAAATTCTAGTCAAGCAAGCTTTTTTACGAACCAGATTAGTTCTACACCTAAAAGCCTTAATCAACTCCGAGGTTTAGCGATTCCCAACTAAGTTTCAAAATGAGACATAAATATTCCGTAAGTATCGTCTAACACAGTGTCAAAATCATTTGTTCTCCTGGGTTTTCACTCGTGGTCAGCTGGTAAGTGAACTTAATGGCTACAATCATGCGGTCACGGATCGAAGTATCGATGTCCAAATCGTAGGGTTTCGAAAAAAATTAGGCTTGGCCGGAAAATTTATTGAAACTTTGCGTGGCTTTGGTTATCGAATGAGGGACTCTGCTGCCTAATTTATTCTTTCAGTTTATAAATTCCAAATTCTGAAAAGACAGCCGCAGCTTCAAAGATCGGATTTCTCTGCGCAAATTTATTCGGCAAAATAAGAAACTCAACAGACCCTAACTCTTTGGTTGCCATCGACACAGTAAATTTCTGATATTCCTTCATCCACTTAGGTATAATATTTTCATTGAGATTCTTGCTACTATACATCTCTGTTTCCTTTTCGCCTTGAATCCATTCGTTAAGAACTCCGTGACTCCAAACGCCCAATGATCGTGTCGCCACAGCATCCACAGAAATCCATTCTTTGATCGCTTCTTCAGAGCGGCCGGATAACCGCCACTGGGCCATTGATTGAAGCAACAATTCTTGATTACTTAAGGGATAGGTCATCAACAAATGGTGCCATGAACATTTAACAGAGCTAACCAAAGGCAAAACTTGATAAAAATCTGCGCAGTAAACATGTGCGCTAGGTTTATCTTTAAAAAATGAAATGACCTCAACATAATCTAAGCGAGCCATTTCAGCTTTCAAAAAGCTAGGTCGACCAAGTTGGCTTCGCAAATGCTGAATTAAGCCAAGGCCAGAACAAAACACCAGAGCGCAATAGACTAAATATTTTTTTTGCGGCCTTAGAAAATATCCTAGAAAAACGATACTGATAAACCAAAGTGGACCTAAGTAATCTCTAAAGTGAAAATTTTGAAATTCCTTACCAGTAAATATATTGATGTTAACCAACATATAATAGGAAACAGGAATGAAAATACTTAACCACTTATGTTTTGTAGCCTGAAAAAGGCAAATCCCTAAAAGGGACATTCCAAGAATAAGACCCTTATCCATTAAAAATAGCGGCGACCACTGTTTATTGAAAAAACCACTGCGGACCAAAACTTCGGTCCCAAAAGGAATATTAGTCTTCGAAAAAGACAGCCCTATAGACAATATCACAGTGACGAAAAAAGATCCTAGTGCAAGCCCCCGTCGAAGAGTTGGCAATTTGGCCCAAGCAAAAACGAACATCCAGAACACAGCTATAAAATATGAAGCCCAGGCATAAAAAGGCGTCATAACAACGACGCCTCCCAAAATAATTGTGGCCGTAAACAAAAGAGCATCAGCTGTGGCAGAATTTTTTGTTTTAGACAGTAGCCAATAACAAAACAACATGGTCCACATTAAAAGGGGAACCTGATATTGCATTGGACTTATAAATCTATTTAAGCGGCTAAAATCATCAAGGCTTCCCTGCCATAATTTAATGACGGTCATAACTGCTGGCTTAAAAACATAGATGCCGTCATCTAAAAAAAGAACCAATCCTAAGAAAGCACCTAACAACCAGTCTTTAAGCAATAGCCCAGAAAAAACCCCCAAAATAATAATCAAACCTGCACGAGTGACAAATTTTATAATCACACTTTCAGTGACCACACTGTCGCCCGGGAATACCTGGCCTAGGCCCGATAAGAATTGGCAAGAATGAAAATTCATCCGATCTTGAAAGTTATACGAAACCGGAACACCACTGCAGCCGTCGGTCGAGATATGTTTCATTACAATCCCGTACCAAGCCTCATCAGGGTCTCTGAAAACTTCCGGAGAATTTCTAACTTGCCAAAGGTCGATATTGAGCATCAAAAATATGATGACCATAACTGCTGATAAAAATATTTTCTTCCTATACATCATTCACCTTACATCTTAGGATGAGAACATGCCAAAAGCCAATCTGTGGGTCGTAACTCCATGTTATTTTGACGTGCCTTCATTCAAAAAATTGAGATCCGATACCCTTGCAAGTTTAAACGCATATTCTGATAAATATGAAATTAATTTTGCATTGATTGACGACACCGCTGGCCTAGATCCAAGTATTAAAGATCTTCAGACTTTTTCTAATGTTCGAATTATCAGTCCAGATTTTAATTTGGGCCATCAACGTGCTATTGTTTTTGGAATCAGACTTTTGCGACCTGAAATTCAAGACCAAGATTTAATTATTACCATGGACTCAGACGGCGAAGACCGTCCGATGGACTTACCTTCAATGCTAGAGGCTATTGGTTCAGACCTGTCCAATCATCGCATTATTATCGCACGTCGAACTAAACGAAAAACCAGTTTAAAATTTCGATTGATGTACTCTGCGTTTGTTATTTTATTTCGTGGCCTTACAGGTAAAATATTACGTTCTGGAAATTTTGCACTCATGCCAGGTCGGACTGCAAAAAAAATTATCTTTCATCCCTATTTTGGACTTTGTTATTCCTCAAGCCTAGTGAATATAAATATTCCTATCATCAGCGTACCCTGTGAGCGCGGTGCTAGATATTTTGATCAATCAAAAATGGGTTATTTTAACCTTATCATGCATGGTTTTCGGATGCTTATGCCTTATGTCGACCGAATCGCTATGCGGGCGATCATCGCCTCGGGCACACTTGTCGGCGTGACCGCTTTTTCTGGCCTGATCTGCTTGATCTTGAAGATGACGGGCAGCCTTTCGATTTCCAGCTGGTATCTTTCAATTCTATTTATTGGTTTTGTTTTGTCTTGTTTGTTTTTAGGAATATTTTTATTGTTATTCACCGTTTTTGTGCAGATGCAGAGCTTGGTTCTTACCAAGATTGATCAATGACAACAAAAGCCCACGATCTAGAATCCCATTTACAAGATCAAGCTGATAAGGCTGATCAATTCATCGATTTTTTTTGGCATGTCATTAGAAGTTCTTTCATTTTACAAACCCTTGAAAAGTTCAAAAAAACGAATTCCGTAATGGATGTTGGTGCGGGAGCAGGAGTTTTTTTTAAACATTACCTAATGAAATGGCCGAAATCAAAATATTTTTTTATTGAGCCCATTCCAGCTTTGCGCGATCGAATTTTGAAATTTCCAGGAAGCCAAGTGGTGACTGATGAAAAGGCGCCTCTTCATCAGGATGCGATCCTTTTGTTAGATGTTCTAGAGCATATTGAAAATGATCAAGGTTTCTTGAAAGATCTTTGTTCTCGTATGTCAGTGGATAGCCTTTTAATTATTACCTGCCCTGCCTTAAATATCCTTTGGTCAGCTTGGGACATAAAAATGGGTCACTACCGGCGGTATACAAAAAGGTCACTGATAGAGGTTGTTAAGCAAGCGGGTTTTGAGGTTCAAGAATCTCGTTATCTTTTTCATTTCTTTTTATTGCCAGCACTTTGGCGGAAATGGCGACCCAGTTCGGGTGCTGAATTTCCTGAACTATCCAAAGGCATTAATCAGATTTTAAAGGGATGGGCTTACTTCGAACTGCTTTTTCTTAGCTTTTTGCCATTTGGAACTTCGATTACAGTCGTCGCAAAGAAATCTAAATAGAGTCGGCAGGACTTTTTCGAACAATAATACGTTCACTTGTATTTAATTTTTCGCTGGCTGTTCTTGCCGAATAAATATCGTCAAAGCGTCCACAGTAAATTAAAAAACGGCGATGAATATCGCTAAATTTAAAATTGATGTCCTGGCACTCGTTGCTGTATTTCTTAAGCATATCTTTTGCTTCAGATTCATCGATTGCAGAACCAACGCGGATTGTAAAATAAAAATCATCAGATGCTGGCGCGCGCTTTAAACCTTCTTTTGCAACTGGTGCTTCCTCTGGCTGACTTGGAACGGGATCTAAAAGTTCGTCTTTTTTAACCACTTCATTTTTAGCAAAAGTAATTTTCGCTTTTTCATTTCGAAAGAATATTTTCGCTGAACCAAACCCAACTAAAAAGCAAAAAAATCCAAATGACAAAACAAAAGTTATTTTTTGCACGATGTGACCACTAAAAAATAACCGCTCAAGAAATTCTGCCTGAGAAACTTTAAGAGTTTTAAAATTTTCTTTATCCAGTATCATGATGGTGTTATCGGAACCTTATTAAATTTCTTGAATTGAGATAACCTAGCTAAAGCACCAATAAATATCCAGACTATGGTCGCCTCAGGTTGATACAAAAATCCTTCAGATCCCATATGCCCGGCAAAGGAGGCTAAAAGCGCACCAATTGCGCCCGCTTGAAAGAAAACAAAGGCTCTGGAATTAGGTAAAGATGAAAACAGTCCTTTCAGACCCTGATAAAAAGTCATAATTAGAAACGTCATATAAATGAGCAAGCCTGGTATGCCGATTTCAACAAGTAGGGCTTTGTATAGGTTATCGGCAAATGACCAACTCAGACCGTATTGTAAATCACTTTGAATTAGTTCTTTGAAGGGCTCTGCAGCAGCACCAACTCTCGATAACCCAATTCCAAGCGGAGCTTGGGAAACGATTTGAACCACAGAATCAAATGAGCCATGCGATCTTTGTTCCCAGACCTTTGAAATTTGCCCTAAAGCCAGTAACCTTTTCTCAGCCATCTGAAATCGTGAATCATCAAACTTAACAGCTAGGCCTACGCCCACCGACAACACCACAAGAAAAATAAATGAATACATCACTTCACGAATATTTTTTGCAAATAAAATAAAAAACATTATTGCGCAGCCAAAAAGCGCTTTTAATAAAGCCGCCCTTACTTGGGAAATAAATAAAATGTAGGTAACTGCTATTAATAAAAGACCACTCCATAAAACTGCCCATCGTGGACTTTTTTTAAGTAAAAAACCCAAGGTAACGGGGGCAAGTAAAAATATTAATGTACTGCCACCGCCGGCGACGTTTGAAGTTCCGAAAGGTCGAAAATAAGTTCCCTTAAATCGCACGCCCATCGCTTGTTGATAATAGGGTGACCATTGAGTAAGGCCGGCTTCGCCGATACTAAATTGATAGGCAGAGGTTACAACCTGAGTCATCACGAGCAGCAGCGCCATCCAACAAATCAGATCTAGGTCTTCAGGGCCCTCAATGGCAGTGTAGGCAATAAAGTAAAGTAAAAGGGCTGAGATATAAACTTTGTAAGCAGCAAGACTGGCCAAAAGCCCCAAAGCATGGGGATTTAAAAACTCAACAAGAATCCAACCAAGATGCAAAAAAAAGAAAAATACAAAAGGCGCTTCAAAAATTTTGCGGCCTCTGGGATCTCTGAGGCGAATTTGAATTAAGCGCATGAAAAGGCAAATAATTAGTATATCAATCGCTAGACGAAGTACTGTGTCGTATTGGGTGAAAAGCTTAAACGCACCCTCGACACTTAAATAGGCCAAAATAATGCAAAGCCCGTTAATTAGAGAAGACCTAAAAATTAGGAAAGCACCCAAAATTAAAGGCAAATAAAAAAAAGCAGAGGCATGAAGCCTCGGCGACAAGCCGAAAATCAGCAAACAAAATGCAAGATAATAAAAAGGTCCGGGAATTCGTGCTAACATCCCATTCAGTTTGCCACAAAGCCTTCGATTAACCAGACTAGTTTTTGCCTCTATCAGCGCCTAAGATTTCTATATGCAAAGAATTTTATTTCTACATGTTTCGGCTATATTAGGGGGATCTGAACGCTCCTTTTTAGACCTCGTAGAAAAAGCCACACTGAAGCAAAGAGAAAATTTTTTAGTTGTCCTACCGAACAAGGGACCACTCCAGCAGGCGTTAACTGAAAAAGCCCCTGAAGTCGCGATAGTCCACATTCCTATTCCCATATTTTTTGCAAAAGGAACTCGCAAATTCCCACTATGGACCCTGGTGGCTGCAGCCCTAAGCCTTCCTTTTTTATTTATTTATATTTGGAAACTTTTAAGGGCTATCAAGGAATTTTCGCCAGATATTTTTTATACAAACGGTTTAAAATGCCATCTTTTAAGCTTAGTTATAAAAAAACTATCCGGTATAACTACCGTATGGCATTTGCAAGATTTTTTTCCAAAGCTCAATTATGTGAAATTATATTTACAACTCATCGGGACTCAACCAGAAATGATTATTTGTAATTCTAAAAATGTTCAAGAAGCTCTTGAAAACACAATCCCACCATCTTGGAATACTCAGCTGACAACTGTCCACAATTCTGTCGATATAAAACAGTTTTTCCCGCGCACGCCTACTACGACAAATTCAATCACTATCAGTATGGTCGCGATGATCACGCCTTGGAAAGGTCAAGATATTTTTATCGAGGCAATTGGTGAACTTTATCGCATGAACCCGAACTTAAATTTTCAATGTCAGATTATCGGAGATGAAACCTATAAAACATATGGTGAGGGTGGATATAAATCGAAATTAATGGCTCGAGTGCAGGAGCTAGGACTGACCAAAAAAATTCGTTTTTTAGGCTTAATCAAAGAGATCGAAAAAGTTTATCAAAATTCTGATATAGTTGTTCATTGTTCAAAAAATCCTGAACCATTTGGCCGCGTTATTATTGAAGCTATGTCGTCGGAATGCGCCGTTATTGCAACTAACGGCGGCGGCGTCAGTGAGATTATTACGGACAAGATCGACGGACTATTGGTTCCACCCAGTGCACCTTCTGAATTAAGAAAGGCCTTAGAAAATCTTTGCAAGAATCCCGATTTACGCCACAGACTTTCGAAAGCCGCTAGAAAAACTGTGGAGACCCATTTTTCGGCGGATCAATTCTCCAAATCAATTTTCTCAAACTTAGAAAAGCAAAATCAATTATGATTCAAGTGGGCTTATTTCTGCCATTCCAATCGGACCACTGGCACAGCATCGAAAGATTTTCAAAGCTTCTTTACGAAAAACTTCCTGCTGTAACTTCTGATATTCAAGTTAATTTAATTAGACCTAACGAAACCTGGAAAAATTGGGGTGCAAGTTTTGCCCGTCGGGGTATCTACACGGCCTCCGCAGCTTTCGAAAAATTTGATGTTTACCATATTTCTGATCAATCATACTCGCATGTCATTCAGTTTCTGCCAAAAAAGAAAGTTTTGATCACTTGCCATGATTTAGAGTTCTGGCGAAAACGCGATCCTAAAAACTGGATGGCTCGTCGTTGGATGGCAAACTCCCTCTTCGTAGCTGGCCATATTTCGACTCCTACTAAAATTGTGAATAAAGAATTGGCGACCCTTGCAGAGGAAATGCAAGTCAGCTTACCTGAATCAAGTGTAATTCCAAATTCATGTGGAGATGAGTTTCAAAAAGTTTTGCGACGAGATAAGTTGAGCACAAAGTGGAATCCTGAAAATCGCCCTTTCCTTTTAAATTTAGCAAATACGGCTTGGCCCCGAAAAAACTTCTTGTTTCTAATTGAACTTTTGAAAGATTTAAAATCTCAGATTCCAAATATTTTACTTATTCAGGTTGGACCTATTTGGTCGATGGAACATAAAAATAAAATTGCAGAATACAACTTAGGTCATCATATCAAACACCTTGAAAATCTTTCGGCGGACGAAGTCGTTCAACTTTACCAGGTCGCGGATTTATATTTGCATCCTAGTACTTACGAAGGTTTTGGATATCCACTTTTAGAAAGTGTTGCCTGTGGCACACCCTTCTTGGCTTCAAATATAGATGTTTTTTCAGAGCTTTTACCAGCTCACAAGGGCCTTTTGGAATTGCGTCCCCAAACCTGGACAGAATTGATTAAAACCATTTTTTTGAATTCTACTTTTCGGGCAGATTTGCTGCGGGAGCAAGCTCAGATTTTGTCAGGTTATTCTTGGCAGAAACAAATTCAATCCTATGCGAAAATCTATGAAACCCTCGCGAAAAATTAAAGTTGCCTTTAATGGAAGCTGCCTTGAATCCGGCAAAATCGGCGGCTGGTCAAGATATACATCAGAGCTGATCACACATTTAAAGACATCCTATTCAGACCAACTGGATATTCTTATCTTTCAGAATACAACTCAGCAAATTCATACTTTTTGGGAGCAGGTCACTTTACCAAATCTTTGTCATGAAAATGGCATTGATATTTTACATGCCCCAGCCAATGCCGGTCTGCCGCTGAAAGGATCATTTAAGAAAATTCTTACAATTCATGATCTATTTTCCGAAAAAGACTTTTCATTAATGACATCATTAAAGTCGTTCAAGAATTTAAAGGCGGCCATTCGCTATCAATTAGATTGGCAGACTTCTTTAAGGGCTGCTGATATCATTATCACCGTCAGTAACTTTACAAGGGAAGAACTTATTCAATACGGGATTAAAAAATCCCTAATTAGGATTTATGAAGGAACTCATTTTCGATCCCAATCGCATTCTTCAGCGGTTCCTCATCGCCACCCCTACTTACTTTATGTTGGGACCTTCGACGAAAGGAAGCAGACGGACCTTTTAATAGCAGATTTTCTTAAGACAACATCACAGATTGATCTTATTTTAATTGGCAGAGGTGCCTCTGAACAGGACGCACGATTTTCATCGGATCGTCTTTTCTTTTTCGAAAATATTTCAGATGAGAACTTAGCTATGTACTATAATGGAGCCTTGGCTTTTATTACTTATTCAAAATCAGAAGGATTTGGACTTCCGATAGTTGAAGCTATGAATTTTGGGAAACCTATTTTATACACAGGAGGCGGTGCCATTCCTGAAGTAACAGGTGATGCTGGCCTTCAAATTAGCAATCAAGATCTTAATTCCATCCTTAAATCACTTCAGACAAATCCTTTAATGCTTGCTGATCTTAAGGAAAGCGCTTTCCGACAAAGCCAAAGGTTTACCTGGGAAAAAGCCGCGGAAGAAACCTATTCGGCCTATTTAAATTTATTTAATTCAGCTAAAAAATCGACAACGACAGAATCATAATTAAACTTTTGGACGTAATTTAACGAAGCATTAGCAATTTTTGTTCGCTCTTGAGGAGCATTTAGAAAATGCTCTACTTCGCCGGCAAATTGCCGAGCTTGGTCTGCAATAATAATCGCCTCCCTGTTGGTAAAACCTAACCCTTGTGCCCCTAATGTTGTTGATATAACTGGAATTCCGTAAGCGGCCGCTTCTAGAATTTTCCCCCGAGTGCCACTGCCCGATAATAGTGGTACAACTTCTAAAGCGGCTTGTCGTAGAATGGAATCAATCTCCGGAGGCGATGCCACAAGTGTAAAATTATATTTATGACAAATCGCCTTAACTAAGGTTCCAGGATTCCGTCCGACAACTACCAATTCATACTTCTTCTTTATTAATGTGTGAATCTCTTCGGCATACCATTCGAGGGCCTGGATATTCGGAAAGTAATCTAAGGCACCGACAAAAATAACTTTCTCATTTTTAGCTGTCTCAGCTGGTTTTGCTGGTAAACAAACGCCTGCTCTTGTTAAAACAATATCAGATCGCCCGCTGATAGTTTGTAACCTTTTTCGGTCTTCGATACTAAATGAAAAAACAAGGTCTGCATTTCGAAGGACCCATCTTTCTGTTTTTAGCAAATTTTTTGCACGGATTTTTTCTAAGACCTCAGGTCCAACAATTTGTCGATAAAGATCGGATTCCACGTTATGTGCGACATAACAAATCGGTGGCTGGTCCACTGTTTTTTGCTTTAATGCTAATAAGCCCGCGGACAATTCCTCAGCCACGATAAAATCAAATTTTTCCGACTCAATAAGCTTTCGCAGGACTTGCCAGAAACTATTGCCAGCTCGGCGCTCATGATAGGACTTAAAAATACCTAAAATTTTTTCAATATAGGATCTAGTTGAAGGCAGCCCTCCGTCATCCTTATTAGATGGAAAGACACATCGAACTTCATGATTATTTTTTTTAAGTTGCAAAAGAAATTGTCGGGCTCGGTCTGGAGCGTGGCCCAACGCGCTTGTCGGATTTTCTTTTGTAATATATAGGATTCGCATTTTTAATACCTATTTTTTCTGATGCAAAATTTCAAGATAGACCTTTAAATGCCTCTGCGCCAATTTCTCCCAAGAAAATTTCTGACTGATTTCTAAAGATTTTGTTTCCATCTGCTCTCTTAAGTTTTCATCTTTCAAAATCGTGATTGCTTGCTGGGCCCACTCCTCTGGATTAAGTGATTGAACAAAAGTAAGTCCATTAAGATTTGGTTCCACAGAGGCTGGGCTAGATGTTAACAGCGCCTTTCCAAGAAATAAGGCGGCCTGAAGACTTCCCCGGCGCGGCGAAGCCCC
This sequence comes from Pseudobdellovibrionaceae bacterium, assembly GCA_043747555.1. Lineage (GTDB taxonomy): Bacteria > Bdellovibrionota > Bdellovibrionia > Bdellovibrionales > Bdellovibrionaceae > JAYWDA01. The sequence goes on from JAYTOY010000086.1 coordinate 26,066, forward strand.
ATCTGAAAATGGTAAAAGAATCAATTCACATTGTAGAATTTTTTCACTAGAAACCTGGCGAGATTGGGGCCCGCACCAGTCAATAGAATCTGTTAGTCCTTCCGCGGCAGCCCACTGGCACCATTTTTTGACATCTGAATTCGACTTATCAAATGCTCCAACCATGCAAAGACGGGCCTTAGGAAACTGGGTATTAATAATTTTAAAACTTTTCATTAAAATATCCAAGCGTTTAACACCATTTATAAAACCGAAATACCCCACCTTATATCTTTGAACGGGAACTTCGCTCTGTGGCCTAGGTAAGTTAGAGCCAACCCATAAACAATGAAGTTTCTTGCTGGCTCCGGGCCATAACTTAAGAATACTTTCAAAACGTCCATGATCATTTACGATAATCGCTCCCGCTTTTTTTAAAAGCGTTCGATCTCGCCAATTTTGAAAAATATTTTTCTGGAAAACTTCGTGGAAGGTAACAACAAGGGGTTGCCTGCGACTTGCTAAGTAAATCAATAGTAGGTAGCTTTGCTCCATACTAAAGGGCTCGTATTCCAGGTGAATTAAGTCAAAACTAATTTTTGAAATCGCCTTTCGAACTTTCAAAATAATTCTCAATCCTATTAAGAATCGTGGCCAATAGCTTTTCGTCAAAGCAACATGAGTGGCCTTAATGTTTTGAAAATTCAGATGTTTCGTGAGAATTTCGGTGTAGTCTCCGACTCCGCAAATAATAGGTGGTGCGTGGGCTGAAATTAGCAATACCTTCATCGGCGAGGGACCTTACCAGCTAAGATATAAATGTTAAAACCTAAATTTTTTTTGAAAATAACTGATAACAATTTTAAAACTTCATTCGTCCACTGGATAATGAAATTTCTTGAAATTCGGAATATATACGAGTGCGGCGCATCTTTCCATTCCATATTCCACATCTCAGAATTAGAAAACCCGACTTCTAAAACATTAAAGCCAGACTTTTTACAAATTTCTTGCAGCGACTGCGGGCAAAAGTGATTAATATGAACATAATTTCCCATGATCCCTTCGCTAGAAAGCCCCAGTAGATTAAGCCCACTTTGCTTAAAAGCTTGAATCTTATAATTTGGAACTTTTATATAAAGTAGACCATCTACTTTGAGAACACGATGAATTTCCTCCAAAGCTTGCCGTGGGTACGTTAGATGCTCAAGGACATCAATAATTGTTACCACATCATACTGTTGATTTTCAAAAGGCAGTGCTTCAATCGGAGCAGCGATAACCTTTAATCCTTGCGAGACCGCATATTCTCTGGCTGCAGCACCCAGCTCGACGCCTGTCGCCGTAAAGTGGTCCTTCATAAAATATAGAAAGGCACCCGTTCCAGAACCTATATCTAATAACTCTCCAGATTTTCTAAATTTCAAAACTGTTTTTCTAATCTGTTCAAAAATATTTATCTTTCCAGAATATTTAAAATCAATGGAAACGTCACGATCTGTGCCGGCATATAGTGCAGAAAAAAACTTTTCATCATCTGGAATATTTTTTACAAAAGCCATTTCACAAGTTGAACAGGCGACAAGGACAGAATCTCTTTCGAAATAGAACTTGAGATCGGGATGACTACTTTTTGAATTTTTCTCAGTTCGAACAATTTCAAGATCGGGTCCACCACAAACAAGACAATGACGACGCTCAATCCAAGTTGTCATACTGCCCCTTTTGTTCGCTTTAAAAGTCGGACTTCCCAGTATTTCCGTTCTTCACTACGCAACAAAACAAACCAACAAATTACGATGTAAAAAAAATTTGAAACAAAACCGAAACAAATTAATTGGGCCCAACTTATTGAATAAAACTTATACATTGTTCTAAGATGAAAAATTCCATAAAAGTAAATCATACCCATAACAAGGGGAAGTAAAACAACTTCTAAAAGATTGCGTAATAACAACTGCATTTTCTGTTGTATCGCCTTTAGAATCCAAACCATTTTGATGATGCCGTACCCCACCGCCGAACCAATGACAGGCCCAATTATTCCAAAATACAATGTACCACCCACACCAATTGCAATGTTCGCAAAAGAACTTAATAGAGAAGCCTTGGCAAATTCATTCTCACCTTGTGCAGCAGTCAGGATCCAACCTAAAAACGAGATTAGCGTAATAATGTATAAGTTAAATGCAACTATAGCATTAAAAGCAAGATTACTTTCGTAGTTTTGACTTAACCAAAGCGATAGAAAGTCTGAGTTAAACAAAAAAATACTCCCGCCGCAAACACTCGCTACGATTGCTACTGCCTTCGTTAATTTAAGAAATAAGTCGCTGGCACCGTTCCCTTCAAAATAAACCTGTGAAAATCCCGCCCAAACTGAATTCCCCAGGCTTGCAAGCTGACCCATCAACATTGCTGGAAGACGAACCAAGATATAAAATTTAGTAACATCTTGTGGACCTAATAAGATCGAAATAATAATGGTGTCTGCTGACATGCCAATTTTGCTAGCAGCGTCCATTTTAATAAAAGGAACCAATGACTTCCAATATTCTAATGAACTTTTTCGAAAAACCAACTTCAGCCGCGCGTGTCGAAAAATCAAAAGAAAGAAACACAGCTGCCCTAAAAAAAGCGCCACAAACTGACTTTCTATATTCTTAAATAGAAAGGCTCCAAGAAGACTGAAAAAAATAACTAGCAGCTTTTGAACGGTCATTGCTGTATTAACGATGTACGATTTATTTTGGGCTTCCAAAAATGATTGAATCACAAGGAGAGGTATAAAAAATAAACCTAAGCAGCCAATAGCACTGGACCAACGGAGCTCGCTGTATAAATTTTCGGAGGCCCCTAAAATATAGGGCGCAAAAATGATAAAAAGAACTGCCATCGGCAGACTGACAATCAGTATTTTCACACCGAATGAAAAATAATTACCAATTTCATTAGCTGAATTGGACTGTGTTTTTTGCCGCGCCATCGTCTGGGAAGCAAATGCAAGGAACGAAAAGGAAAAAATCGAAGAGAAGCCAATCCATTCGAAAATCGTTCTATAGAAACCAAAGCGCACATCGCCAAGAAAATTTAAAATCAAGGGAGTTGCAAAGAAAGATGCAATAATTGTGATGGTATTCAAACCAAAAGAACTCATCAAGTTTTTTATGGAACTTTGGGAACGACTCAACAATATTTCCCTTCAATTTCTCCAGAAATCTCGAATAACTTTTTCGCAATAACTTGATTTGTATATTTCTTTTCGACAATGCCCCGAGCTGTTTTTCCCATTTGTTCTCTCTCGGAAGGATTTTCTAGCATCAATTGCATCTTTAATGACAAATCTGCAGCGTCCGCTTCCTTAAAACACAAACCACTTCCTGCTATAATCATATTCATCGGGTCCGCATCAGTGGCCAAGCATGGTTTTTCGCATGCCATCGCTTCAATAAGAACATGCCCAAATTGTTCACGCCAATGAGATCGTGTCAGAGAAGGCAAGACAAGGACATCCATGGCTTGTAAATATTGGGGCATTTTTTCATGAACAGGGGCGCCGACAAAAAGGACTATGGAATCTAATGAGAATTTACTGATGAGACCACGAAGCTCACCCTCAAAGGGCCCCCGTCCGACAATAACAATCTGAAAATATTGGTTTTTCCCTGCCGACTTAAGGCGGTCCTTCAGCAGCGCCCCCGCTTCTAATAAAACATGAATGCCCTTTTCTTCAACTAAACGCCCTGCAAAACCAAATGTCATGACAGGAGGAATTTTTAATTTTTTCCGCGCATCATTTGAATTCATTGGTGGGAAAAAATCCAAATTAACCCCAACCTGAGGCAAAATATAAATTTTATCTTTAGGATATCCTTTGCGCTGCCATACTTCGCTTGCGGAATCAGACCCAACAATAAGTCCATCTGATAAACTAAGGCACTTTTTTTCGACCCAAGAAAATGGCGGATAGTAGTTTTTAAAAATATTTTGAAATGAATAAAGTAAAGTTTTTACGCCAAACGTTTTTTTCAAACTTAGAATCTGCCATGTTGATAAGCTATAGGGCTCTTGTTCGATGATCCAGACTTGGCTTTTCAAAGCGCCAAGAGCCCGGCGCAGCTGACCAGGCTGATAAAGCCTTGTTGAATTATGAAAATCAAAACTAGTTTGAACAGCTGTGCTTTGAAATTTTGCACCTTCCATTTGTTGGAATTGAATTGTACGCAAAGTGTCTTTGACGATTGGTGGAATAATCAAATGCACGCCTGAAAAAAATTCAGTCATGGCTTGCACCTTAGCTTGATTCATCGGCGTCACGTAGGTGTGAGAAATAATTGTCGCTTTCATAAATATTTATTCACTTCTTTAAAGGCCTTTTGGTATTTAACGGCGACTTCAGTCCATCCCTGCTTTTCAACTGACTGCCTCGCATTTTTACGCATCATCTCAAATTTCTGAGGATTATCTATAAATTTTAAAATTAATTGAGATAAAGTTCGATCGTCGCGAGAATCCTTTAAAATATAGCCATTCTTGTCTTCAATTATTAGATCAGAACATCCCGAACTTCCTGAAAGAATTGCAGGACATCCGCAAGCCAGTGCTTCGGCTCCAACTAAACCAAATGGGTCATAGTGCGACGGCAAAATAAATAGGTCCGCAGCTTGATAATAAGGAATCACGTCTTTCTGGTGACCAGCGAAAATAATTTTCTCAAGGACCCCGGTGGCCTCGCATAATTTTTTCATTTCGATAACGGGTCCTGAACCTACGACAATCAATTTCCATTCGGAATTTGTTTTATTAACTTCAGAGAGTGCCCGCAAGAGCGTTCGTAAGCCTTTACGCTCAAAAGCTCCTACAAATAAAAAAACTAATCCGCTCTCCAGCTGGGGGTACCGTTGAATTAATGCATTCTTTGCTTTTTGTTCATCTGGAAAAAAGTCACTCGTGTTAACTCCATGCTGGATCACCACAACGTCTTTAAGTCCGTAAAGATTTTTTAAATCCTGTCCGACCTGTTCAGAGATCGCAATAAAGCGCCGACGCCTATTTATGAAAAAAATTAGACTCTCCCAAAATACATCATGGAGGACTTGAACCTTTTCCTTCAGACCTGTTAAAAATGAAACATACTGAACTTTTTGAATTTCTTGCTTCCATTTTTTTTGAATAAACTGAATTGTAAAAACATCTGCAGAAAAAATGCAGGTACCTGTTGCATGGGAAAGACGGTCTTTAGACCTCGAAACTAGAAGTTCTACAAAGACACGAAAAAAAAAATCTTTCAAAATAAGCGGCCTTCGAAATAATACGGGAACTTGAACTTTGGCTACGGCATCGGGCAAGCCAGAATGAGTCGATGCCAAAACCCTCATGGTATTGTCTGCAGTTAAATTTTTAACAATTTCTAAAGTCGAGCGCTCTTGGCCACCCGTTTTATTAATATCATGAATAATAAAATCAATTTTCATAAACTTAGCACCTCTTGATAGAGCTTCTGGTGCTGTTCGCTAATTTTTTTAAGGTCAAAAATCTGTTCATAGCGAATCTGGGCATTAGTCGAAAACCGTTCCCGCTCTGCCGGCGAATTCAGAACGCGCAAAATGGCCTCAGCTAGGGCCGCTGAATCTTTTGGCGGAACAATCAAACCGGTCACTTCATTTTGATTTACAAACGAGACCCCAGTTCGTAGTTCCGTTGTCACAAGTGGCCGTCCGATAGAAAGTCCTTCTATCAGGCACATTCCCAAAGCTTCGCCCTGACTAATCGAAGGAAGAACAATCATTTTTGCAGCTTTGTAATAACTAGGCAAATCTGCATCACTGACAAATCCGGCGAAAGTTATTTTTGATGTCACGCCAATCTCTAGAGCAATACGAACCAAGCTGTCTTTTTTAGTTCCGTCACCGACGATCATCAGGTGTCCATCAATACCTTTCATCGCTTTAATTAAAAATGGCAGGCCCTTGTAAGAAACTAGGCGCCCAACAAATAGGATAATATTCTTTGAAATTTTATTAAGACTTTCAGTCAATTCAATATTTTCATTCTTAAGATCTAATGGCGGCACAGAAAGTGATATGATACTTAATTTTTCTTGGTAATTTTTGAGTGCTTCTGAAGTGCTTGCTAGCTGTGGCGATGTCGCGATAATTTTTGCACAGCGATTTAGAAAGAAAAATAAGATTGGATTATAAAGTTTTTTTAAAAGATTAAAGCTGACAATGTCACAGTGATAGGTTGCAACAATTGGAATATTTGTCCAAATCAGCAAGATTGAAATCCATGGATTTGGCAAATGAAGGTGAATTAAGTCAGGCTTTTCATTTTTTATTAACTTCAAAAGGCCTATTATAAAGGGTGTAGACGCCCAGGTCCAAAGTGTCTTCAAGGCTCGGACTTTAAACTTTTCTTGGTGATGAACACCTATTCCTGGCTCATCCGTTCCAACAAGTGTGATATCGAGTCCCGCTGAGGATAGGCTCCTGCAAATATGAAGTATGGAACTCTCCATACCTCCTTTTGACGGCGGCAAATATTTTCCAATATGCATCACTTTAATCATATTTTACCGGGTGCGCTGGTAGGTCAGCGTCGCTAATGTGACGGATACGATACTACCGATAATAGCTACCCAAAGGGCCGTCCGAGCCAATTGGTCTTTTGAAACGTTAATCTGAATAATGTCGTCATTTTTAATTGTTGGATAATTTTCTGCCGTATTTTCAGACAGGTGCTGAAAATCGTAGGTTTTAAATGTCGACTTCATACCAAGCATTGATCGAACATGTATCGCATCTAATTCGGCACCATCAACAGCTCCACCAGCGTACGACAGAACCTCGGCCAGATTTGTATCGACGGGAACATGATAAACGCCAGGCAATCGAACTCCGCCCACTAAATTGACTTTTATCAGAGGCTTTCCTTCAATTCGACCAGCAAAATATTCTGACCCTGATCCCATTGTTTGCGCTGAACCCAAGGAAGGCATCTGAGCCTGAGCTGCCGGAAAAATAAGGACCAGAGATATAAAAATTTTCAGCTGCCTAGCAAGATTTTTCATTTCATAAATTTATCATAACTTGAGTCCTATTTTTAACTTTAAAATTGATGGCACGACCAAAGGCAGTGTCTCAAAATGATAGGGCCAGAAAGAGTATAAGTCTGGCTACATGACTAGAAGTTAGTCGGGGTTCAAAGAAAAAGGGACGGTTTTTCACAAATATATTACGGAATCTTGCTACTCATCCGATATCGAAGGAGAATCAAAGGACCATTGGTAAAGAACTTTATGAATAAACGATCTGACACAAACGGCTTGCCACAGGGCGAAAATGGGGGGGCACCTCAGGGTCGCGTTCATCATCATCACCCGGCACCTGATTTCAGATGGGCCTACCGATTACTCAAAGTAAATAAGTTTTGGATTTTTTCAACTCTTGTTTTTTCTGCATCTTTGGCTCTTTTTGCTCATATTTTTGAGAAAAATAGCTACGTATCGACTTCGATTCTTTCCTTGGGAAGTCGAGATCACATGAGTCCCCTTAGTGAGTCGATGGGGCTTACAAGTGGAGATAATTTTGTTCCTAAAGTTTCAGCCTTAGTTGAACAATTCAGAAGCCAAGAGACCTGCAAATCTTTGGTGACCGAAGTGAACGCGGCTCTTCAGCGCCGAGATATTTCCTCTGCACTTCCTGCTGAACTGGATGAAGCCGTGTGTGGCAGCTTATCCTTCGAACCAGATCTAGAACGGTTACAAATCAGAATTTTAAGCCGTATTAATGATGCCAGGCTGTCGCAACTGATCGCAGATCAAGCCGCAACGATGTTTGTAGAAAAAGATCAAAAAAGGCTACGACGGCGCGTTTCTGAATTAAAGCGGTTTTTATCTATTCAAGAAAAAGAGCTGGGCCGACAACTTCGTCAAATTGAAACCGAAAAAACCCTGTTCCAAGCTAACTCATCTATTATTTCCGTTAATCAAGCCGAACGTTCAATTGTGGAGGGGCTTGAAAAAGGCGAACGAGATTACCTTGAGCTTCAAATCCAACTGAAAAATAATGACAATCTGATTCAGCAATCTAAAACCAGTCTCCGAGATTTGAAAAAAGCTTTAGTTACTAATGACGGATCAATGTCATCTCTTTACTTAAATCAAATTCAGTACCGGTTAAATATGCTTCAATACCGAAAATCGCTCACCAAAAACGATACGGATCCTGAAGCTGCCAGAAAAGCTGACACAGAAATCTCTCAGATAATGAAAGTTTACCAACAAGTTTTAGATGGAAAAGGCGATAGCACTCTGATTGCTGGCGACCCCTTGGAGTACTTAAAATCATTGAAAGCCTCTTTTGCATCTTTAATCAAGGACCGCGATCGCATGAAAGATCAAGCGGCAGCCTTGGAAAATAATATTAAAAAGAGGGGATTTGATCTTAAAGAACTAGCGGCGAATATGCAGCGACTGGGTGAGCTTAATCGCGAAAATGAAATTGCAAACAACCTGTATCTTGTTATTAAAAAAAGATTGCAAGAAATTCAAATAGAAGAAGCGGCTGCCGTTAGTGATTTTGCAGTGTTAAGTCCCGCGACAATGGGAGCCTCGGAAAACTCGCCCCTTTCAAAAAAATTATTATTTTACATTGGCATTGGGCTGTTCTCCTGTCTTGCGCTTCTTTTTATTCAAGACTCGATGATTCCTTCAGTCAAAGATTTAAGTGATCTTGAGCAACTAGGAATAAATCCCATGGGCTACATACCACTTGTGCCCTTGAATCCATTAGCTAAAATGCCATTACTACTAAAAGAGTATCCGGACTCACTTGAGTCTGACTCATTTAGGGCATTACGGGTTCGCTTACAGGCCTTTAAAAATTCATCATCGACAGATAATAGGGCGCTGGTTCTTTTAATCACTAGCCCTGGCCCAGGAGTGGGGAAAACTTTTGTTTCCTCAAACCTAGCTTCTGCTTTTTCAAAAGGAAATTTAAAAACATTACTGGTTGATTTCGATTTCAGGCAGCCGTCAGTCAAGAATTTTTTTGAAACTGAAAATATTATTGGTAAATTAAATAAATCAATCACTGCCGATCAAATTGAAAGTTGCATTGAAAAATATGACGATAATTTAGATATCCTAGCAGCCCATTCAACGATCGAACATTCCGCAGAATTTATTGAACGTCTTAAATTACCAGATCTATTAAAAAATCTATCGACCAAATACGATTTTATCATTTTTGATACACCACCAATTCTTTCAGTGATCGATGCCTTTTTAATTAGTACTATCGCTGACCTCCATTTGCTGGTGGTACAACATCGAAAAACTCATCGTGAAGATATTATTAATTCTGTGGAAACACTATCGGATCTAAAGTCAGTGCCTATTTTAGGTCTAATGAACAAAGCTCACCCTGATATAGTATTTGCTGATGGCGGCCGTTATTACAAAGTGATCACACCGAAAAGTCGCTCAGCTGCTTCTTAAGTACAAATAGCTAGGCACATCCCTGCTTGGCGCCACAATAACTTAGAAAATATATATTTTTCTGCTTCCCCAAAGCCCTGTGAAATATTCCAAAATTCTTCGCTGCCGCGCTTTGCATTGCCTTTTATACTTTCACTTTTCTGAATTTTCTTTGGAAGAAACAAATGCCGTATATTCCAATAATCTAAATAATAAAAAGTATTTTTAACAAATCCTTGGCTATAAATCTGACCCCACATCTGCACCTCGGAAAACTGGGAAATTAATAATCTCTGCAGTTCCAAAGAAGTTAAGTTATTAATATGAAACTCTGGAACAGGCATTCCACTTTTCAAAACGACATCATGGTTTGGCGTACTTAAAAGAAAAATTCCCCCAGGAGAAAGACAGGATTTCGCAACTTGCAAATAGGCTAAGGTTTCATCCGGAGACAGATGTTCAATCACCTCAAAAGATACCACTACATCAAATTGCTGAAATTTTCCGCCGCTAGTTACATTTTCACTTTTGTACTCCAAATTTTTCGAAGCATAATGCTTCTTTGCAAAATTTAAAGATTCTTCATTTAAGTCACAGGCGACAACGGATTTAGCAGCTTGCGCTAAGACGAAAGATCCGTAACCCTTTCCGCATCCCATCTCTAGGACTTTTTTGTTTTGAACAAGCTTCTGTGCAAATCGATACCTTGCTAAATGTTCCGCAAAGAACGGGGCGTGCAAGGACGGAGTGACTGAATCATTTTCATAAGTCTTATATTGCATCAGGACCTTTCGCAGTTAAGCTTAAGTAAATTTGTTCAATTTTTTTCACCCATTTTTTAGCCTCAAAAAATTGTGCTCTGATAAGGCCTTGCTCTCGCAAATGCGTCTGCAATTGTTTGTCTTGTGAAACTTTTAAGATTTCCTCGCCCAGTTTCCTAATGTCATTGGCAGGACATAAAATTCCCGACTCCTGGTTCACGATCACTTCAATCGGGCCTCCTTGATTTGCAGAAATCACAGGACATCCAGCAGCTAGTGCTTCTAAAATAGAAAGTCCCAATGGTTCCGCTTGGGTTGAGCAATGAACAAATAAGTCAGCTGAAAGGAATGCCTCCTGCACAGATTCTAAGAAGCCCGTAAAACCGATGATACTTTCAAGACCTTTTTCTTCCACAAGGTCTTTTAATTTTTGCTCATAGGCAACCGACCCTAAGGCCGTTCCACCAACAATCAAAGCCTGAATATGGGGGTTTTTTTGATAGGCAACTTCAATGGCCTTAATAAAATTTTCCTGACCCTTCCATTTATCTAACCTAGCAACGTGGATACAAAGAAATTTATCAGAATCTACTAAGAACTTCTTCCGAAAATTCTGACGAATTTTTTGAAGTATTTCTGGCGCAACAGAAGGTATCTCGACGGGTCCAAAAACAATTGAACTTTTTGTTGGCACTAAAGCTTGTTGCTGATCATCAGTAAATTTGGAATTACATAAAATATTATTAGTTGGAATAAAGCCGGCCCATCGATCCCAAGTGTGCCCGACAGGCCCATGTTGAAACCAAACTTCCGGAATATTCATTAACCAAGCTACGGGGCCGGCAAAAAGGTGACCGTAAGCCATTGTACTGTGAATGAAATCAATTTTTTGATCTTTTAAAATCTTTTTAAGATTCCATTGCGCTTTTAGAAGCGATCCGGGGTTGCGAAAGCGAAAATTTGGAATCTGTAAAACATTGGCCCCCATTTTTTTCCATCGATCTTCCAATGGACCGGGCCCCATCAAAACAACATAAATTTCGAATTGATTCGAATCATGGTACTTAATTAAGGTCTCAAGAATTCGTTCAGCACCACCGAGTTCTGAATTCGGCGAAACATAAAGCAGCCTCATCGAATTTTCCTGGCCACCAAAAGAACATGATCACTAAATCTTTTATTTTTTAAAAATGAGCCAGAAATTTCCTGCCAACTCCAGTTGGTCAAAGCCGGAATCGCACCTCGCCCAGAAAATTCAAGGCGTTTTATTTCAAACCCGGATTCAGTGACAATTCTATGCAGGTCCATCGTAAGGACAGGCGTTATATGGGCGGGATAGCTAGAATCTAAAAAGTCGACAAAGTGACCTCGAAATATAAATGATAAAATAGATCGCAAACTTTCCACGTTGGGAGTCGTAATTAAGATGTGACCATCTAACTTGGTCATCTCAGCGATAGTACGAATCATATTTCTAGGATTTTCCAAATGTTCGATCACTTCAACAGCTACAACCCAATCAAACTCCTGTTTTAATTCATGACTTGGAAAGTGATTTAAATCCGCTTGCTTCCATCTTCCATCGAAACCTGTCGGTGGCGGTAATAGGTCCACCCCCATCAGATTTTGCACACCTTGTTCTTTTAAGCCCCGCAGTAAGCGCCCGACTCCTGCGCCAAAATCCAAGACACTTGCATTTGGACTTAATCCCTCAGCCCTCAGCGTTTGTAATACCCAATTCAAGTGCAGATCTGAACTTCGACCTTCGGCCATTTGTAATGCTTTTTGCTGTAAGAAATCTATGTCAGGGCTTTGCATTAGATGAGTCCAGCACACTCGCCACCAAAACACAAATAGTGACCGTGACCCGACTAAGGCCGAGGTGATGACAGCCTGTAAAACCCATCATATACTTTTATTACTCCGGAGAAATCGATGTCTGATTCCATCAAATATTTAATATTATCTTCGATTCGCTTTTTAATCACGTTGATCCCCATTCAAAAGGGCAAACAAACTTTCTGCCATTATTTGGTGATCTATTTTTTTAAGAATTTTAATTTTACAAAATTAGTTAAAATTAACGGGACTC
>JAYTOY010000087.1:0-20599 GCA_043747555.1 Pseudobdellovibrionaceae bacterium
GCAGAAAGTGGGCTATTTGAATCACAGGTTTGCCTTGAGTTGGAAGTATGACCTCAAATCTAATTAACCCCCCATCCCCACAAATTCCAGAAAGAGCGACAAAACTGTCCATGGCTTAGACAGTGACGACAAACTTGCGCCAATTTGAGACTTCCCATGTTCAAATCATCTGTGAACCCCTTCTAAAGAGTCCATAAGGTAAATTATCCATATGAAAAAATGGCACAGCGGTTGCTTAGTAGTCCTGTGAGAGAAAAGTAACCTTTAAAAAAAGAGAGAGAACATATGAAAAACCTAAATAAAGTGAAGAACGTTTTTTTGGTTCTAGGTTTGTCTTTGATGGCCTTTGGATGCGGAAAAAACGACTCGAATAATAATTCTAGCGGCAGTGGGCCGGTGGCAGTGACTCCAGGTGTATGCCCGGCGGGTCAAGTTTGGATTACACAAGCTAATGCCTGTGTTGCTCAGCAAGGATGTCAAGTAGGGCAAGGTTGGTATAACAACGTTTGTACTCAAGGTGTGAACCAAGGCGGTATTAACGGTTATCCATATCAAGGTGGTTACGGTCAAGGTGGTTATGGCCAGGGCGGATACGGATATCAAGGTGGCTATGGCTATCAAGGTGGATACGGATACGGATACGGTCAAGGTGGCTATGGTTACAATCAAGGTGGATACAACACTCAGTATTATTCCCCTTACCAAAATAACTGTTACTACAAACAAAAAGGGATTTTTTACTACTACGTTTGTGGTTACTAAGAATTAATGCGCTGAAATTTTAAGAGCCCCGCTTCGAAAGAGCGGGGTTTTTTATTTTAAGACATGCTGGCGATAAAAAGCGATCGATCTTTTAAGGCCTTCGTCCAAATCGATTTTTGGTTTCCATCCTAAAGAGAAAAGCTTTTCAACATCTAAACGTTTTTCCATCATGCCATCAGGTTTTGACGTATCAAAAATAAGTGTGCCTTTGAATCCCATCAGCGTTGCAATTTTGGTCGCTAGTTCGCCAACCTTAATATCATGGCCAGTGCCAATATTTAACCAATCCGGCATTTCTTGCTTTTCCATTAAATAAACACAAGCTGATGCCATATCATCAACATAAAGAAATTCCCGCCGAGGCTGTCCTGAGCCCCAAACCGAAAAACTTGTAGCGCCTTCATCAATGGCTTTTTGCATGCGGGCAATCAAGCCAGGAATCACATGGGAATTTTCTGGATGGAAATTATCATGAATACCGTAAAGATTCGTTGGCATAACCGACACGAATTCCCTTTTATACTGCTTCCTAATATTTTCTGCCGTTTTTAATCCCGCGATTTTTGCAATGGCGTAAGGTTCATTGGTTGGCTCTAAAGGCCCGGTTAATAAATATTCTTCTTTGATCGGCTGGGGCGAATTTTTCGGGTAAATACAAGACGAGCCTAAAAACATAAATTTTTTGACAGGCGTATCTAATGCAGCTCGAAACACATGATCTTGAATGGCTAAATTTTCCAAAATAAAGTCGGCGCGGTAAGTATTATTAGCGACAATTCCACCCACTTTAGCAGCGGCAAGAAAAACATACTCGGGCTGATTTAATTTAAAATAATTTAAGGTTGCAGCGCCGTCTAATAGATCCAAATCAATGTGGGTAGGTGCCAATAATTGTAAACAGCCTCTAGCTTTTAGCTCGCGAATAAGGGCGGATCCAACAAGACCCCGGGCTCCTAAAACTAAAATGCGATTGTTCACTTGCATGCCTTTGGGTTAACACGCGCAGCCATGCAAGTCGATATTAAAAAGATATATTCAAGCCCTATGATGGGTGTCGTTTATTATTTCTTTTTTATTGCGCTGTTATGTTCGCAATCGTTAATGGATCTAGGTTCCACACTGATCGCCTTAGCTGTTACTTTGACCTGGGTGCAGAAAAAGAAGCACGGTGAAACTCTGACTTTTCCCAAGGTCGGATTAGAGCGCATTTTTCCAATTTGGGCGGCCATTATTTTAGTAGGCCTTTTGTCGAATCTTCGACCAGAAACTCCGTGGCTTAAAAGTTTTTTAGAGTTTCGTTGGATCTTAGAATTTTATTTTTATGTTTTAGCTTTAATTATTCTTGAGCCTAAAGAACAGCAGTTTAAAAACCTTTTACCGGTTCTTTTCATTGCTTCAGTTTATGCTGTTGCGGCGTATCTGCTAAAGTTTCACCCGTTCCTGGAATCTGCAGCCCTTCGCGATGGTAATATGATTGGTTATCGTACGGGTGGCCTTTTTATAAATCCTATGCCTTTTGCTCACACATATGGACCATTAGGATTGTTAATGATGGGTCCTATTCTTTATATGGCTCGCAAAAACATTTTAGAAAATAAATTCTGGATTGTATGCACTCTATTAACTTTGGTTGGCGTGGTTTTGTCCTTCACTCGGGGTGTGTGGATAGGAATGGCCTTAGGCCTGCTAGCGATGGGGTTTTTAATCGATTGGAAAAAGGGTTTGTTGGTTCTTAGCGCAGGGGCTATCAGTGCTGGCGCATTAATGTTAGCTATTCCGTCAATTCTTGAACGGATTTTATTTAGCTTTAATCCTGCAGCAACCTATGATTCGGAAAGATTGATTATTTGGAAAGCCAACTGGCTGATTTTTACGGAGCACCCTATTTTTGGTTTGGGATACAGCGAAAATGGCAATCGATTGCGCGAATATTTTGATCGAATGGGAGTTCCAAAGGGGTTTTTAGAAAGTCATGCTCACAATCAATATCTGCACCTTTTAGCAGGCACTGGAATCTTTGGATTAGTTTGTTTTCTTGTCGTGATTGTTTGGTTTTTCAGAATGCATTTTTTAGCCTTCAAAAGTTTTAATGAAAATCAAAATCCTTTTTGGAAAGGCTTGGCTTTAGGAGTTCTTGGTGCCGAGATTTGCTTTTTCACATCAGGAGTCACGGAATCCAATTTTAGCATCGCTAAAAATCGATATTTCATATTGACCGTTTGGGCGCTTGGATGTTGGCTTTATTTTAAAACGAAAGCCAAAAAACCAATCTAGTATTTTTTAAATTCGTAATTTTTCGGCCAGGAAATCTAAGACTAATCGGGTTCTTAAAGGCTGAATTTTAATCGGTGGAAAAACCAAATAATAGGGTTTTGCGTCACCCACCCAGTCACTTAGAACTGGGACTAACTCATTATCGGCAATACAGTTCGTGACTAAGTGATGGGGCACATAACAAATTCCTGCTCCGGCGATGGCTAAATTTTTGGCCATCGAAAGACTGTTCACATGCAATTTTGAAGTGACCATGATTTTTTCTTTTTTGCCATTATAAGCTACAATCCATGGAAGCTCGCGGAATTCAGGGGAAAAAACAATGCAATGATGTTCGCAAACTTCTTTGGGATTTTTCGGATGGCCATATTTTTTTAAGTAGGCAGGCGACGCAAACAAAGCAAAAAAGCTTAAGCCTAATTTTTTAGCTTTATAACTAGAGTCCTTTAAATCCCCGGCTCGCAAGGCCAAGTCAAAGCCTTCACGGAAAAGATCCACATACCGGTCAGAAAGATCCAGCTGAATTTGAATTTGCGGATATTTTTCTGATAATTCGGTCATAATTTTTGGTAGTAAGTGGGTTCCCACTTCAACAGGCGCACTGATTCGTACTGTGCCAGCGGCACTTTGCTGATGGGGCTCTAACTGTTTTTCAGCCTCTTCGATTTCAATTAAAATGCGGGAGCATTCGTCATAAAATTTTTGGCCTGCGTCTGTCAGACGAATACTTCGCGTTGTTCGAATCAGAAGGCTTGCCCCTAAACGCGATTCAAGCTGTGAGACTTTACGGCTGAGTGTTGATTTGGGCTCGACCAATTCTTTGGCGGCCATGGTGAATCCGCCGTGTCGCACGACCGCTACAAAGGCTGCTATCTCGTTAAGATTATTCATCTTTTAGGCTCCTATTGGTTAGAGCAGATTGTGCATTACGTGGAACAGTGTATCCTATTGTTCCACGTTTGCCAAAATAAAAAAATACCGTACAGTTATAGCAACAAGGAGATTTTCATGAAACATGCAGGAACCATCGCGCGAGTTATATTAGGTCTTATTTTTGTTATCTTTGGATTGAATGGGTTTTTTAACTTTATTCCTGTTCCGCCACCACCAGAAGCTGGAATGAAATTTTTAGGGGGCCTTGCTGGCTCGGGATATTTTTTCCCATTTTTAAAATCAGTTGAAGTCATTGCGGGATTAGCTTTGCTGACAAATATGCTTGCACCACTGGCTTTAATTATTTTAGCGCCGATTATTATAAATATTTTTCTGTACCATTTTTTCTTAGCACCTGATGGCTTGATTCTGCCAGTAGCAATGGTTGCTCTAGCATTATTTCTAGGTCACACCTTCAGAGCTGCCTACAAAGGCATTTTATGTATACGGTAAGAAAGGCTAAAGAAAGAGGCCACGCCAACCACGGTTGGTTGGATAGCTATCATACTTTTTCGTTTGCTGATTACTATGACCCCCGACACATGAGTTTCGGGGTTTTACGAGTGATCAATGAAGATGTGATCGATGGCGGAACTGGTTTTCCAACTCACGGCCACAAGGATATGGAAATCATCACCTACATCGTTCAAGGCGCCTTAGAGCACAAAGACTCGATGGGAACTTCGGCTGTGATCAGGCCTGGCGAAGTACAAACGATGAGCGCCGGAACCGGCGTTCGCCATTCTGAGTTCAATCATCTAGAGAATCAAAAAACTCATCTTCTGCAGATCTGGATTATGCCTGCGAAACAAGGCATTGCGCCGGCTTATGGGCAAAAAAAGTTTGAATTTGAAAAGGCGAAGGGAATGACCTTGGTTGTTTCGCAAAAAGGTGTGGATGGATCGTTATCGATTAACCAGGATGCCAATATTTACGTGGCAAAATGGCAAAAGGGCGAAGGCAGCGAGTTTAAAATTAAGCCGGGGCGTAGAGTGTGGGTTCAGATGGTAAAAGGTTCGGTTGAAGTCGGCGGAAAAAGTTTGTCGGCCGGTGATGCATTAGGTGTTACTGATGAAGAGATTGTGAAACTGCAGGCGGGTGAAGCGTCTGAATTTTTGTTCTTTGATCTTCCCTGTGGGGGCTAAGTCCTGGGTACGAGTGAAATTCAGTTGACTGAAGATTACTCACGAGTAAACTTCAGTCATATGAAGATAACTCGTTACCTTTATCAACAGATTCTGAATGATTTAAAAGAAAAAATGGTTTTTATCGGCGGTCCACGCCAGGTCGGCAAGACGACATTATCAAAGATGTATATTCAAAAATCCCAACAATATCTGAACTGGGATTTTATTAATGATCGTGAAATTATTAAAACCCATCAGATTGACACGGCCCTCAAGCTAGTTATTTTAGATGAGATTCACAAATATGCGCGTTGGAGAACTTTAGTAAAGGGACTTTTTGATAAATTTGGCGAAAAACTGTCAGTTATAGTCACTGGCTCGGCAAGATTAGATCATCTTCGTAAGGGCGGAGATTCCCTGGTGGGGCGCTATCACTATTTCAGGCTGCATCCTTTGTCTCTGCCTGAGGCTGACACCACTTGCTCTCGGAAATCCTTACATCAACTCTTAAAGTTCAGTGGTTTCCCTGAGCCTTACCAAAGGAAAAGTGAAACTTTTTATCGGCGTTGGAAAAAAGAAAGAATCAGTCGCGTTGTTTACCAAGACCTGCGGGATCTGGACACTGTTAAAGAACTTTCTAAAATAGAACTTCTTGTTAGCATGCTTCCCGAAAAGGTGGGTTCGACTTTATCGATTAACAGCATCAAAGAGGACCTAGAAGTTTCGCCGAATACAGTTAAACACTGGATCGAAGTTCTTGAGTCGATTTATTATTGCTACCGTATTTTACCTTACGGTCCTAAAAAAATCCGAGCTGTCAAAAAAGCAAATAAACTTTATCTTTGGGACTGGGCCGAAATAAATGAATTCGGCCCCAGGTTTGAAAACTTAGTGGCCAGCCACTTGCTTAAATACTGTCATTTCTTAGAAGACACTCAAGGTTATAAAATGGAGTTGCGCTTTATCAAAGATATTGATGGGCGTGAAATTGATTTTGTGGTGCTGAAAGAAAATAAGCCTATTTTTGCTGTAGAATGTAAAACCGGCGAAAAAAATATCTCACCCCATCTTTTTTATTTTAGAGATAGGACAGCGATCCCACAGTTTTATCAAGTTCATCTAGGAGAAAAAAAATACCAAGATAAAAATATTTCGGTGTTACCTTTTTCTGAATTTTGTCGGATTGAAAAACTAGTGTAGGATAGATCCTAGCTTATATTAAACGTATTTAAAAATGTCCTTATGATCAAATCTGACTTTAGCATTGTGCTGAAAAGGATCCTCAGCCGAGCGATAGCCGCAAGCCACAGCGGCCACAGCACTCCAGTGAACACCATCAAGTTTTAAGATTCGATTGTACTCGGCAGGGACCAAGCCTTCCATCGGACAGGTATCAATATCTAATAGAGCTGCGGATTCCATAATCATACCCATCGCGATATAAGTTTGCCGCTCAGCCCAGTGAGAAATCACATCGGCGCGAGGACCTTTAATAAGATCACCAACCATTGCTTGTTTATAGCCAGCCATTGATTCAAGGCTGACTCCGCGAACAGAAGAAACCTTATCTAAGTAAGTTTGAATATGGGCTTCGTCCATTTTTGGTTTATAAACGAGGACAACAAAGTGCGAGCAGTCAGTGACTTGAGTTTGATTCCAAGAGGCTGCTTTTAATTGTTCACGAACTTTAGGATCTTGAACCACCCAAAACTGCCATGGTTGAAGTCCGTAAGAAGAGGGCGCTAGGCGCAAAGTCTCTTCTAAAACTTTCCAATCCGATTCTTTAATTTTTTTAGTCGCATTAAATTTTTTAACAGCGTATCGCCAGTTCAGCTTTTCTAACAATGTCGTATGAATTGACATTTTATATCCTTACTTTGTTTCGAACATTGATTTTGTAAAGTCACCGTGAGTGCTACCCAGCCACTTTGATTGGTTGGTAGCAGCCACACGCCAGTAGTAATGTTTCCCTGTTTCAAGATCTTTCACTTCAAAGGAAGTTCCTTTGTGTAAATATTCGTTGGCGACGAGCCATTTGAAATTAGGATCCGTTGCTACTTGCACGTGATAGTTTTCAGCGTCCTTTGCATCTTTCCATTTTAGGACAATTGAACTAGTTGCTGTCGCCATAAACGCGGGCTCAGTTAATTCAACAAGACCCGGCACCTTTGAATTCTCTAAATCATTGGTTGGCTTTGGAAATACTTTTCCACTGCCATGACCAGCGGAGAGATCGGCATGCTGTCCGTGATTAGATTCTGCAAAAGCACGGTTATTTAATGAAAAAGCCAAAACTATAGCGACGACTGACAATAAAACTTTCATAACTTCCTGCCTCAGATGTGGTTTAACGAAACCCTACAAGAAAAGGCACCATCTGTTAACCGTTTTGAGCAGCCAGCATTGCGGGCTTTGGCAAATGGTGTTATAAATCAAGCCGTTTTGCAGATGATCGCTGGGACGCAAGTCTCAGAGGAAAGTCCGGACTCCAAATGGCAGCGCAGGGGGTAACGCCCCTCCACCGGATTCTTGGGTTAAACTAAGCTTGAGGGTGAGGAACAGTGGAACAGAGAGAATGTCCAGGGCAGTGACCGAGGTACCGGGAACGGGAGGGCCTCGCGAGCCGCTGGAGTGAAAACAGCCAAACTCTGCGTGGAGCAAGATCAAATAGGGGAGCATAAGTCCGCAAGGACCGAAGTTGAGCCACAATAAGCTTCCGGGTCAGATCGCTAGAGGGTGACAGCAATGTTGCTCCCAGAGAAATGGTCATCACGAATTTTCTTTGATCAAGAAAGTTCGAACAGAATCCGGCTTATCGCAAAGCTAAAGATCAATCGACCGGGGGTTTCTTCTAACGAGGACGCCCCCGTTCCTTTTTTTAGGCAGCGCGTGCAAACTTTGTCGTTACGCAAGTTGACCGATAAGCAAAAAATGAGCACCGTAAAGGTATGGAATATCGTCACCTTGGAAAATCCGGCCTTAAAGTCAGTCAACTTTCTTTTGGCTCTTGGGTCACCTTTGGAAAACAAATAGAGGTGAAAGATGCGACCGATGCTTTGTCGGTGGCTAGAGACTACGGAGTCAATTTTTTTGATAATGCCGAAGTTTATGCTCACGGGAAATCCGAAGAAATTATGGGTTTAGCATTAAAAAAACTGGATTGGCCGCGCTTATCTTATATGGTTTCGACAAAGTTTTTCTGGGGCATCACGCAAGATATCAATGGCACTAATACTTTAAATCGTAAATACCTTTTGCAAGCGATCACCGGAAGTTTAAAGCGCCTTGAGATGGATTATGTTGATTTAGTTTACTGTCATCGGCCAGATCCGCAGACGCCGATGGAAGAAACCGTTTGGGCCATGCACGATATGATCGAGCGAGGTTACGCCCTTTACTGGGGCACTTCCGAGTGGAGTGCCGCACAAATCAAATCAGCCCATGCCGTGGCCGAGAAATATCATTTGCGAAAACCGATTGTTGAACAACCCCAGTACAATCTTTTTAATCGTCACCGCGTTGAAGAAGAATACAAAGATATTTATGAAAAAGAAGGTTTGGGTTTAACCATCTGGAGTCCATTGGCTTCGGGAGTTCTATCCGGCAAATACTTGGGAGCAACACCTGAAGGTTCAAGGCTGACGATGAAGTCGATGTCTTGGCTGGCTGATGAATACCAAACTGCTGTAAAAATTAAACAAGTCGAAAGCTTCGTAAAAATTGCCAAAGATCTTTCCGTCACACCAGCCGCTTTAGCGATTGCGTGGTGTTCAAAAAATCCACGAGTCAGCACAGTGATCACGGGTGCCTCCAGAGTCGAACAGATTCACGATAATGTGAAAGCTTTAGAAGCCATCCCAAAATTATCAAGCGATGTGATGACAAAAATTGATCAGCTTTTTCCAGTGAAAGCTTAACTGCTAGCCGAGCTATAATACTTTAAACAAAAATTCCAGAACCGATGCGATAAGTAAATCAGCATCGGCGCTAAAAACACAGCCCATAGGGGAAACCAAATATTTGGTGGATCGATTAAAACCCGGGCGGGTACGCTAGCGATCATGCCAATAGGAAGAATGGTTAATAGAATAAACTTAAGCCATGGAAAATAAATCGAATCGGGCCGCGTCGCCAGTTTATAAAGCTGAAACCATAAAAACTGAATATTTTCAGATTTTGCAAAAATCACCGCCAAGGCGCTAAAGGAAAAGCGTAAGGCATAAACCACGCTGACTCCGCAAGGAACCATAACGATCAGCCACAAAAGCCGCCACCAGGAAAACTCAGGCAACTGTGAAAGGCTAAAGAAAAACCAAATAAGGCCTAAAATAAGATTCCCAAAAAGGGCTGTATTTACTTTTTGAAGACTAATAATAAACTGGGATTCAACAGGCTTGGTTAAAATTAAATCCATATCGCCTTTGCGAACTTTTTCTGACATACGGTCTAAATTTTCACTGAAAACAATCATGTAAATCGCGTCGATAATAAATAAAACCCCTAAAAAAACCCGCGTCTGCGCTTGATTCCAATCTCCAATTTTTTCAGTGTGCAGGAAAAGCACTTCAAAAGTTGTGATTTGAGCAGCATACCAAAAAATATCAGTCAGAATGCGAACTAGAAAATTGCTGCGAAACTCAAGATCTGCAATAAAGCTTGCGCGAAAAAATGCCTTGTACAGTGACGCGTATTTTTTGAGTATTTTGATTCTAGGCGCCAGTGCCAACATAGCTTTTCAGCCCTTTCTTCCAGCAGTAAGCTGCCAAAATATTGACTAGGACTAAGCTGACGGTGACGTTAACGAAACCCCGCTGAACCGCATCGATACCAATGCGCCCTGTGATATATCCGACAGGAATAAAAGCACCCGAGGGAAAAGGCAGACTGAACATAATATTTTGCAGCCACGGTGGCATTAGGTCCGTAGGAACTAGTTCTCCGGTTAGAACCCAAATAAATAAATTTTTAGCTGTGGTTAGCGAGCTGACTTTAGTTAAAAAGAACGCCATCGTGCTGACAAGAAAGCTAATGCTATGAATAAGAATTAAATAATAAAACGCGAGCAGTAGCGCCAAGGGCAAACGGTCAAACTGCGTGGGTAAATTAAAAATTAATACTAAAATGACAGGAATTAAAAAAGAAAAGAAAGTCGTGATAAATTTATAACCCATCAACTGGCTAAAATAATACTCATAAAAACTTAATGGTCGCACAAGCAAACTATTTATGGATCCGGAATCAATTTCTTCAACCATACGGGATTCATACATCCAACTAGTTGTGATTCGAGCCATAAATGCGGCCCACAGTGCGTAACTTAGATAATATTCTTTGGCAAAGCCGGCCACTTCAGTTGAGCCCACAGATTTAAACACCGCCCACCACAAAAGCATTTCGATGCCTGACGTGACCGTGGGTTGCAGGATTGCATCGATGACAAAATTCAATCGATATTCTAAATTTGTCGAGATCGCGAGTTTAAAAAACCCGAGATTCCTTTTCCAGAAAGCTGCGAATAACATCTTCAAAATCCGATTCTTCAATTTTTAATTCTTGGAGCGCACCGAGGTGAGTAATTTCGCTCAGCAAGCTAGGTAGTTGTTGGCTGCTGACTTTTAAAGAATATTCTTTTTGCAAAGGTGATAAAATAAATTCATTTCCGATTTTGACCTGACTCTTTATTTCATCTGTAAATCGGAAAGTAAGTAATTGCTTGGCTTCCGATTTATTCGTGAACTGCTCAACAGTCCCGTTATAAACAATCAATCCATGGCTGATTAATAAAAGTTGATGAGCAAGCTTCGCAATATCATCCATATAGTGGCTGGTTAAAATAACGGTAGGACCCTTGTTTTCAACATATTTTTGTAAAAACTCACGGATCGTCGACTGTGCGACAATATCAAGTCCGATCGTAGGCTCATCAAGAAATAAGATTTCTGGTTCATGCAAAAGAGCACCGATCAGCTCCATTTTCATGCGCTCGCCTAAACTCAGTCGTCTTAGCTGAGTTTCTAAAACATGCTCGCAGCGAAGCAATGTTGCTAATTCTTGCACTCGCAAGCGCGCTTTTCTTAAATCTAAATCATAGATTCGTGCCAGCAATGAATAACTATCCATTGGTGATAGATCCCACCAAAGCTGATTTTTTTGGCCCAACAAAATACTGATGCGTTTTAAGTATTCTGATTTTCTTTCCCACGGACGAAAACCTAAAACTTGAGCGTCACCCGAAGTAGGTGTAATCAGACCTGAAAGAATTTTTAGCAAAGTTGTTTTTCCAGCGCCGTTAGCACCGATTAATCCGATGATCTGTCCTGACTCAATTTTCAAATTGACGTCAATTAATGCATTTTTGACAACATGCTGTCGGTTCCAGAATCCTTGGACGGAGTTCCAGATGCCTTCCTTTTTTTGATAACTTTTGTAGACTCTGCTGAGGGCACTCGTTTCGATGACTAAGGACATCTGAGAAGCTTATTCGGTCGCTTGGAATTCTGCAAATTGATTTGAATCACGAATATAAGTGCGAAAAGAAGGGGATACGAAGCTAGCTTCAGATATGCGACCTTCAGCACACTTTGCTAAAGCTTGATCGCGTTTTTCAGCGGGAACTTCATAATATTCACACTGGCTTAAATCCCAAGCTTTCTCAGAATACGTGATGCGATAGCCAATTAAAATTTCACCACTGTAAAGAGCCTCAACTTGGTCTAAGCGAGTCTGGCCAGCAGCATGGAAATCACCTTCTAGAATCGTATCAGCCCAAACCTGAGCTTGGTCAAAGGCGACGGCCGCCAAAGTTTTGTAAAGTTGCTTATCTAATAAGGAACTTTGATCTCGGGAATAAATTGGCAGAGCTTCGTGTGGGGCCTGGCATTGGAATTCAAACGATTTTGCATCGGGACCCCATTCGTCTGCACTTGCTAACCCAGAATTTAAAAGGCAGTAAAAAACGAGTATCATCTTAATGATTTTCATAAACTACCTCCTTCAGTAGAGTTAATCTACGAGAGAAGTCGAAGATTAAACAATGCACAACAATCATGTTATTATGCAAAATAAGCATAAATAACTCAAAGTTATAATCTTTTTGTCATTTCTAAAAAATAAAGATCATCGCGGGTTGGTATTCCGAAACGTGTGTCGCCATAAGGAAAATCCTTTTTACTACCATTCAATTTGTAACCACGGCGTATATACCAATCGATCATTTCGCGACGGGTTTGAATGATTAAAAGAGTCATTTCTTTGCAGGACCACGAGCGAGCCCATGATTCGCCCTCTTCAAGAAGTTGGCGTCCAAGGCCTTTGTTTTGTAGATCAGGTTTTACAGTCAGCAATCCCAATTGGCAGATGTTTGGATTTATTTTTTTCAAGTGCACACAGCCTACCAAGCGGTGATCGTGATCCGGATCTGAACCCATCAAAATCACTTGATCAGGGGGACTCATCAGATCCCGCAGCATGGCAGGATCTGTTCGCTGACCATCCAATAAATTAGCTTCAGTCGTCCAGCCCAAGCGCGAAAATTCGCCTCGATAAGAGAAATTGACCAGCTGGCAAAGTGAATCGATTTGGTCAGGATTAGCGACAGAAAATATAAGAGCCATGGAAAGTTCGTATCACACTCTTCGCTGAGCATAAACAAAAAGTTCTTTCCCTTGGGATCTTGGGGCGGATTGCCTCCATCGTCCCCAAAACAAATATTGGTATAGTTTTTTAGTTCGTTCACGAAGCTCCCACTCTGAAGCTCCAAAGGGTGGGCCGTGGGGTTTAAACATGGCAAAAAATACGCCCATCAAAAAGCCTTTTTCGGCAAGACAGTGGCTCCAAACTTTGACAAGTTCATTTCTTCGCGTTGGATTGATCGCACAAAAACAAGTGTGTTCAAAAATAATATCAAAAGCCTTTTCAAATTCAGGGCCCAGTTTAAAAAAGTCACCTTCGATAAATTCTATATGGGATAAGTGACCATATTTTTCTTTCCCGCGACGAATGGCTTCCGGGGAGATATCTACGGCCGTCACCCTGTGTCCATAGTTAGCGAAAAGGGCCGCATCATGTCCTTCGCCACAACCTAAAACAAGGATCCGTGATTTAGGTAATTTTAAGCGTGGAAGCATATCTTTCAGCGCTTCTGTGGCTTCATTTAAGTTCCAACCCGGATTTGTTTCCTGACGATAAATATCGCTCCACCAAGATTCTTGATTTACATGCGTGGTATTTTTAAAGTAAGGGGGAATTTCAAATGTTTCGCCATTAAAAGAAATGCTATCGTCCGTAAATTCTTCTAACAAATTAAAAAAGTGGGCTTGTGCTTTTCTTGAAAGGACAAAAGGCACTCCCTTATCGGTTATTCCGTGAAAACGATCCCACTCATCAAGGCTTAAATTTTCCAGCTTAAACGGAGTTAAAAATTGATAAGGTCCTTGCAAGAACCATTGTTTATTACGCACTTCAACTTGTTGAGCAACTAAGGGCTGATCAAAAGCTTCGACGATGACGACTTCGCCGCCCACTTCACTGACAAGGCGAAACGTTTCAGTGATGGACAGATGGTCAAGAATTTCACGACCGACATCTTCATCGCTCACGCGAATCTCGCCGAACAGGGCATATCCCTCTTCATCAATTTGAATAAATTTATCTTCAGGAATTAGATCCACAATAACTCCGGCAGTTTTTAATTTTCTGAAGGAGTTTCGTTAGACGAGTCGATCGAGTCGCCTTCTTGAAAAACGATTTGATTCGATGAGGTGCGAACTTTTTCAACGGTCCAATTTTCTTGGGAAACTTCTTGGCCGGTGGTTTTCTTTAAAAAAGCTTCGCCAGTGATCGTTTCGTGTGAAGCTTTATCAGTTTCACCTTCACTAAACTGGTAGGTGAAATGGGCGCTTATTTTTTCAGGGCTGATCGTTTCTGTCCACAGTCGCACAAGGTTAAAATCTTTGGCATTAGGTCGATGTCTCTGCACACTGGCTTGAATGATTGAAGCCAGCTTCTGCTGAATGATGGTATGCGTCTCAAAGCTGATGGTGGGATCGCTGTTAATTAAGCTCCAGGTCCAAGCCAGAAGAATTACAAAGACGACGAGACTGATGACTTTTTTCATTTTACTTGAATCCTCACACTCATTACTCTCGGGTTATATTTTGAGGTATCTCATGAGCGAGCAACGGATGACAACTTTTATATCGAAAGCGCCATTTCTGCCCAGCGCTTTAAGGAATTTAGCGCAAAAAAATTTAGGCAAAGCTGAGGCCGAAATTCGAAAGTGGTTGCAGGGTCGAGGCGTGCCGTTTTCGCCCGCCGATTTAGCGGCATTGATTGAAAATGTATCGCCAGCAGCCGCTCAAGGCGTCTTAAGCTATGCGTTAGATTTTATCCGGCCTTTAGCAGTAGGAATGGGCCTAAAAATCGCGCGACTGTCTGATACGCAAGTGGAAGTCAGTATTCCTTTTCGCTTGAAGAATCTGACTGAAAATCAAGAGATGGATGAATCGGTTTGCACGGTCGCGGCCATTGAAGCGGCTCGCAATCTGTGGCGCCGACATGCGCCGATTGGACACTTGCAAATCAGGGTTCTAGAAATGCGTTTTAAAAAGCATCGTTTGATTCAAGAGTCTTGCCGGGCCCGCATGGAGCTTTCCGAAGCCCTGCGCGAAAAGGTTTTAGCTCAATTGCGCCGACAAAGTGTCAGCGAGTGCGAAAACAATATTGCTCTTTTCGACGACAATGACCAAAAGGTCGCCGAAGTGTCCGCGCGTTTAGAACTGAAGTGGACTCCAGCCTTAAATTCCTCTAAGGATTAATGAGTGGAAACATTAGAAACTCAATTGTCCTCTGATTCAGCTGAATTTAAAGCTAACTTTAACACGATGAGTGCGATTGTTGAAAACTGGCGCGCCAAAGTTGAAGTTGCAAAAATGGGTGGCGGTGCGGAAGCCTCTGCAAAGCACAAAGCCCGAGGAAAATTAACACCACGTGAGCGTGTTCAGGGAATTCTTGATACAGGCACGACGTTTTTAGAATTTTCACAGCTAGCGGCTCACGGGCTTTATGACAATCAAGCGCCTGCGGCCGGGTTAATTACTGGGATCGGAGTGATTCACGGGACGGAGTGCGTGATTGTTGCAAATGATGCCACTGTGAAAGGTGGAACTTACTTTCCAATGACAGTTAAAAAACATTTAAGAGCTCAGGAAATAGCCATGGAAAATGGCTTACCTTGTATTTACTTAGTGGATAGCGGCGGCGCGTATTTGCCTTTGCAGTCTGAAGTTTTTCCGGACCGTGACCATTTCGGCCGTATTTTTTATAATCAAGCTCGCATGTCAGCGGCGGGGATTCCGCAAATTTCCGTTGTCATGGGGTCATGCACCGCAGGGGGAGCTTACGTCCCAGCGATGAGTGATGAAAATGTGATCGTCAAAGACACAGGAACAATTTTTTTAGGCGGACCTCCTTTGGTTAAAGCTGCCACTGGTGAAGAAGTTAGTGCTCAGGATTTGGGGGGTGCACGAGTGCACTCTGAAATCAGCGGAGTGACAGATCACATGGCAGAAAATGATGAGCACGCGATCGAAATCACTCGAAATATTGTGGCCCATTTGAATCATCAGAAAAAAGTTCAAATGAAGTTAGCGCCCATTGAAGAGCCCTTGTTTGATTCAAAAGAAATTTATGGAATTATTCCTTCTGACAGTAAAAAACCATTTGATGTTCGCGAAGTGATTGCGCGCATTGTGGATGGCAGTCGCCTGCATGAATTTAAGCCTTTGTACGGAAATACTTTAGTTACTGGCTTTGCCCATATTTTTGGAATGCCTGTTGGAATTATTGCAAATAACGGCGTGCTTTTCAGCGAAAGTGCTTTGAAGGCCACGCATTTTATGGAACTTTGTGAACAGCGTGAAGTGCCTTTGATATTTCTTCAAAATATAACTGGTTTTATGGTGGGTCAAAAATATGAAAATGAAGGCATTGCCAAGCACGGTGCAAAAATGGTGATGGCTGTCAGCAATGCGCGCGTGCCAAAATTTACAGTCGTCATTGGTGGGTCTTACGGAGCCGGAAATTACGGAATGTGTGGGCGCGCGTTTCAGCCGCGACAACTTTGGATGTGGCCCAACGCTAAAATTTCAGTGATGGGTGGCGAACAAGCGTCCAATGTATTATTGACCGTGAAAATGGATCAACTGGCCGTGAAAGGCCAAAAAATGTCTGCGGATGAACAACAAGAATTTAGAAAACCAACTTTAGAAAAGTATGATCAAGAAAGTTCAGCTTATTTTTCGACAGCCAGAATTTGGGATGATGGAATCATTGATCCGGCTGAAACCCGTAAAGTGCTAGCTTTGGGTTTATCAGCTAGTCTTAACAAGTCCTGGGGACCTGCTTCCCAGGGTGTTTTAAGGATGTAATCATGTCTTCAATTGTTGTTACTGAATTGGACCGAATGGCCTATGTAAAACTGAATCGGCCCGATTTAAGAAATGCCTTTGATCCTGATATGATTCAAAAAATCGAAGATGTTTTCGTCGGTCTGAACGAAAGAAAAGATTTATCCGCCGTGGCTTTATTGGGTGAAGGAAAAGTTTTTTGTGCCGGCGCCGATTTAAACTGGATGAAAGCAATGGTCAAATATTCGCTGGAACAAAATCGTCAGGATTCAAGCCAACTTTTTTCCATGTTTGAAGCCGTAGCGCGGTGTCATCTGCCTATTTTAGGATTTGTGCACGGAGCTGCCGTTGGTGGCGCCATGGGTTTACTGGCTTGCTGTGATTATGTGATCGCTGAAGAAAATACGCAGTTTTGTTTTAGTGAAGTGAAGCTGGGATTAGCACCGGCTGTGATCAGTCCCTTTGTCGCGCGCAAAGCCCATCTGGGTTTAGTTCGACCGTGGATGCTATCTGGAAAAGTTTTTGATTCTATCGAAGCCCAGCGCACAGGTTTAGTTCAAGAAATTGTGCCCAATGGAAAAGGCCTGGGTCTTTTACCAAAAAAGATGCAGATGTTTTCGGAAGCTGGCCCGGACGCGGCCCGTGAAATAAAAAAATTACTTTTCGATCTTCCCAATTTAAACTGGGAGCAACAAAAAGAACGAACGACTCGGTTGATAGCCGAAAGACGTGTCAGCAGCGAAGGCCAAGAAGGCTTAAAAAGCTTTCTTGAAAAAAGGGAACCTTCCTGGAGGGACATTTGATCGGTAAAATAAAAACAGTTGCGATTGCTAATCGTGGTGAAGTCGCCGTCAGAATCATTCGTGCCTGTGAAGAGCTGGGTTTAAAAACTTTGCTTCTGCATTCAGAAGTTGATGTGCAAAGTCGTGCTTACAGAATGGCCGACAAAAAAATCTGCATTGGACCAGCATCGACAAAAGACAGTTATTTAAATATCAAGGCTAATATCAACGGAGCTTTAGCGGGTGAAGCAGATGCTTTACACCCAGGCTTTGGATTTTTATCAGAAAATGCTGATTTTGCCCAAGCCTGTAAAGATGCTGGAATTATTTTTATTGGCCCCGAGCCCGAGTCCATTCGCAGGCTAGGGGACAAAGTTAAATTCAAGGTGCTAGCTCAGCAAGCTGGATTGCCGTTGGTTCCAGGCTACCAAGGCGCGGATCAAAGTGTCGCGGCTCTTATTTCTGAGTGCAAAAAAATCGGCTTTCCTGTGATCGTTAAGGCCGCAGCCGGTGGTGGCGGTCGGGGAATGAAATTGATTGCTTCAAAAACCGAAGCCAAAGAATTGATCGAATCGGCCCAGCGCGAAGCTTTGTCGGCGTTTGGCTCAAGCCAAGTATTTATTGAAAAGTATTTGGACCGCGCAAAGCATATTGAATTTCAGATATTCGGTGATTCGACAGGACAAGTTGTTCATTTATTCGACCGAGAATGTTCCGTGCAACGTCGCCATCAAAAAATTATTGAAGAAGCGCTGTCCCCATCATTAAACGACGACTTAAGAAGGCAGATGGGGCAAGTGGCAGTCACTATCGGCGAGCTTGGCCGCTACAAAGGGGCCGGAACCGTCGAATTTTTACTGCAAGATAATAAATTTTATTTATTAGAAGTTAATACGCGACTGCAAGTCGAACATCCCGTCACGGAACTTGTGATGGGCGTGGATTTAGTGAAAGCCCAGATTTTAACAGCGGCTGGGGAGTATGTTTTTGATTCTCATAAAATTCGCGCCCCTCGCGGTCATTCGATTGAATGTCGATTGTACGCTGAAAATCCTTATCTTGGTGGAATGCCCAGCACTGGAGTTTTAGGAACGGTGTCTTGGCCCGATGGACCTGGACGCCGATTTGAATACGGTTTCGAAGAGAACGACGAGATCACTTCGTATTATGATCCGATGATTGCAAAAGTGATCACTTGGGATGAAACTCGCGCTCGCTGTATTCAAAAAATGATTCGAGTACTTCAAGACTCAGTGATCTTTGGTGTGCGAACGAATATTCCATATTTAATTCAAATCTTAAGTCATCCAGAATTTATCAATGGCACCATGACAACACGATTTATTGAAAAGTATTTTAACCAGCCACTAGAGGAAGAAAAAATAACTGATCTTGAAAAGCAAATCTTTGATCAGGTTCTTCCCCTTGCTAAATCTAAAAACGCTTTGGTTGGGACTAACGGCACAGTGATTCCTTCGCCATGGTCGCATTTTTTGTCTCCGTTGAAGGGCGGTCAATAATGGAACTTTGGTTGGAAGTCGGCGGCAAAAAAGTGAAAGTGAATGCTCAGTGGCTACAACAGCAACTGTGGGTCCATTTAAATGGAAAAACGTTTGTTGTTGAAAACAACGGAGCTCAAAAAAATTCGGGACGTAAAGGACCTACCGCCAGTTCAGATATTGTTAAAGCGCCGATGCCGGGTAAGATTACAAAAATATTTGTCAAAGCGGGCGATGCCACTTTGAAAGGCGACGCCTTAGTTGTGATGGAAGCCATGAAAATGGAGTATACGTTAAAAGCTGAAATGAATGGTTCGATCCAGAAAGTCGATGTTCAGGTCGGAGACCAGGTGCCACTAGGTAAAACTTTAATCAAGATTGATCCAGGAACTTAATTCTATGGCAGAAAAAATCACCCTTGTTGAAATGGGATTGCGGGACGGTCTACAGAATGAAAAGACTTTGATCGATGTACCGACTCGTATTGAAATGGCTTTGCGATTAGTAAAAGCAGGTGCTCGCCGAATTGAACTGGGCGCATTCGTTCGGCCTGATTGGGTTCCGCAAATGGCAGGCAGCAAAGAAGTGGTAAATGCTGTATTAAGTTTACAGAAAAAAGGCCAGATTTCGGAAAAAGTTATTTTTTCAGTATTAGTGCCGAATGAACATGGGTTCAACGATGCTTTAGCAACGGGAATCAAAGAGATTGCTATTTTTGCCGCTTGTTCAGAGTCTTTTTCTAAAAAAAATATTAACTGCAGCATCGAAGAAAGTTTTGCGCGATTCTTACCCGTTATGGCTTTAGCAAGAAAGCATAAAATTAAAGTCCGCGGATATTTGAGTGTCTGCTTTGGTTGTCCTTTTGAAGGTCCTGTGCCCGAAGCTCGGGTTGTACAGCTGGCTCATAAAATGTTTAAGATGGGGGCCTACGAAATCTCTATTGGGGATACGATTGGAGTAGCTCATGTGGGACAAGTTGAAAGTTTACTTAAAAAATTAAAATCCAAAGTTCCCTTAAAAAATATTGCTGGTCATTTTCATGATACGCGGGGACAGGCTTTAGCTAATATAGAGCGAGCCTTTCAAATGGGTGTTAAAACTTTTGATTCAAGTCTTGGTGGCTTGGGTGGTTGCCCCTATGCGCCGGGAGCGACCGGGAATGTGGCCACTGAAGATGTCGTTTATATGTTTCATGGAATGAAAGTAAAGACGGGATTAGACATCGAAAGTTTATTAGAAATTAACCCCTGGATCGCCGAAAAAGTTCGACATGAGCTACCGTCACGAGTTGGAAAAATTGGCCTGCTAAAACCACAAGGAAAAGTTCTGTGAAATATTTTTGGGTTGCTTGTTTTTTAATTTCCGGCTGTGTCCATTCGAAACATCAATCGGCGGGGACCACTGTAGATAGTAATAAAATTGCCATTTTAATCAAAGCTAAAAACATCGCCGAGATATTTAAAACAAATTTTGATAACCCCCAGGCCTCTCTGAGCGATTTATTAGAAGCTTGCACAAGAGATGCCTGTGATTCTAGTAGTGAAAGATCTATTGCAGGACGCCTAAAATCTTTGCTAGTAGCATTGCAAGATAAAAACGTAACCCAAATAACTGCTAATTCAAATAAAGTGGTTGAGGATTTTCATCAACTATTAACGACCTATAGCGAGCAGCGCGAATATATTGTGCCAGTTACGTTTCAGGCTTGGTTTTTAGGTGGTGCTATTTATCCGTATTCAAAAAATATTTCCCAGACTTTATTTGCTGAGGTCAAGACCATCCGTAAAGCTTTAGATCTTCGTAGCCCCAAGTCCGTC
>JAYTOY010000088.1:0-3173 GCA_043747555.1 Pseudobdellovibrionaceae bacterium
GACCAGTTTTTTATTTCCTTCGGTTTTTAAAACTTTGCAGCCTTTAACTTCCCCAAGAAATTGCGGGTATTTTTCGTAGTCAGAAATTATTTTGTAAAATTGGGCGACGGTGCAATTGAATAATTCGGTGGTTTTAGCTTGAGCCATGCTTTAATGATAAAGTGAAAAAAAGGGCGGTCAAGCTTTGAAGCCTTGGCCTAGGATTTCTTCTTAAATAAGGCTTCTGCCGCAGCCCTTAGTTGGGCTGCTTTATCAATACCACCGCTAGGACCTATTCTAGCTTGAAAATAGTCGCAACGATTGGCGCGATCTTTTTCGCGCACGATCTCGGCTTGGTTTTCACGGCATTCATTATAGACCTTAGTATCGTAGAATAAACAATTGCGGCAAACATGAACATCGCTTCGACATTGGTCACACTCATCGCGCAGTCCGACTCGCTCGGAAAAACTTAATTCCTTGCCGCAAGAAAAGCAGGCGACTTTGATCATCAGTTCGTCCTTAGAAAGGCTTAATGCCTAAATTATGTTCCGTTTCAATTTTTCGAATGGTTCCTGTTTTTGAACGCATCACAATCGAATGAGTTTTTGCCCGCTG
The DNA here is from genome assembly GCA_043747555.1 of Pseudobdellovibrionaceae bacterium. Classification (GTDB taxonomy): domain Bacteria; phylum Bdellovibrionota; class Bdellovibrionia; order Bdellovibrionales; family Bdellovibrionaceae; genus JAYWDA01. The sequence continues at coordinate 598 of JAYTOY010000088.1, forward strand.
ATCGCCGAAAAATTTAACACCACTTAAAAGGGGGCCATCCGTCACACCAGTGGCGCAAAAGACCACCGACCCGCGAGCCAATTCATCAATGGTATATTTCTTATTTAAATCTTTAATGCCCATGCGCCCGGCCCGCTGTTTTTCTTCTTCATTTCGAAATTTTAAGCGCCCTTGAAAATCGCCGCCTAAACATTGCATCGCCGCTGCGGATATGACGCCCTCAGGAGCGCCCCCGATGCCCATTAATAAATCAATTCCACTGCCAAGTAAGCCGGTCGCCACTGAAGCCGACACGTCTCCGTCAGTGATCAACTGTATTCGGGCTCCGGTTTTACGAACTTCAGCAATCAATTCTTTATGCCTTGGCCGCTCCATAATCACCACTGTCATTTCGCCCACTTTTTTTCTTAAAGCTTCCGCCACACGTTGAATATTTTGCGAAGCCGATGCATCAATATCAATCACGCCTCGACCACCAGGCCCACAAGCAATTTTATCCATATACGTATCTGGAGCATGCAAAAAATTTCCGCGCTCAGCCATAGCAATCACTGAAATAGCGCCCACGCCCCCTGTCGCACAAATGGTTGTGCCTTCCAAAGGATCCAAGGCAATATCAATGGCCGGAGAATCTTCGGTGCGTGTTCCGACTTTTTCGCCAATATAAAGCATGGGCGCTTCATCGCGCTCGCCCTCACCGATCACAACAGTTCCATCAATTCGAACACTATCAAAAGCTTTTCGCATAGCATCGACGGCGGCCTTATCTGCCGCTTTTTCATCGCCGCGACCCATCCAACTTGAGCAAGCTAAAGCCGCTGCCTCTGTGATTCTGACAAATTCTAAAGCCAGGTTTCTGTCCACGATGTCCTCTCTAATATTTGACGGGTTTCACGATTTAAACGAGTCAGTTTTAATTCTGCGTTCAGTGGCACATGCTCGGTCACACCAAGTCCAACAATATGAGATCCTTTACGGATTCGATATTGGAAAAAAATTCTAATTCCAACAACCTTCACTTCCACATCGATTTCTAAATCATCGCCAAATTTGGACGGCTTAATATGCCTGACCCGGGTTTCCAAAACAGCAAAATGCGAGGCCGTCAGCGGCTGGTCAAAATGAATAATTCCGGCTTGATGAGCCCAGGCCACACGGGCTTCCTCTAAGAATCTTAAATAGTTAGAGTGATGGACAATTCCCATCAGATCGGTCTCGTAAAAATGAACATGCCGACGGTAAGTGAACATCCTTCCAAAATGCCTTGAAGGCCGTCAGGAAAGTAGTTTTTTCATGACATCCGACGCTGAATGTCTTAAGCCTTGGGTGAATGTCCAATTGGAAAAAACAGCTCCCTCTACAACTGACCCTTTCAAGGATTTACCTTGTTCCGGTCATTATTTTTTGCCTTTGGCAAAAAGATTTTGGCTGGAGCGTGGCCGCCGCTGCCATTTTTATAGTGGCTTCGATCACGGACTATTATGATGGTTTTTTTGCTCGCAAGTTTAATGCAGTCACTAATATGGGTAAATTTATGGACCCCATGGCTGATAAAATCCTGGTAACAAGTATTTTAATTTATCTGATTCCAGCTGGTGTGATCGATCCTTTTATGGTGATTATCCTGATGGCCCGCGACACTTATATCGGCGGCATTCGGGCCGTGGCCGCGGCTGATCATGTTATAATTGATGCAAGAAGTGGTGGAAAATGGAAGACCGCCCTTCAAATGATTGCGATTCCAGCCGTGATGATTGGCCCTTGGCCTGCACCATTGGAAATTATCGTCAAGATTGGCTATGGCCTCTTGTGGCTTTCGGTGATTTTAAGTATAACAAGTGGAATCCAGTATCATCTTGCTTACCGCCAGGGCCGAAAAAACAACTAAACATCAAAAGGGGGTTTAAAATGTTAAAGTACTTTCAACCTGCCAATTGGTTTTTCGTTTTTATCGCCATGGCGATGTGCTGTTATATTGCTTATAATTTCAACAATAATAAAATTCAAACCAGCCAACGTAATGTGCCTGTCGCCGCCAGCTTGATTCGTTTTATCATCCGATAGAAAAGCTCAGTTAGTTTTGATCTTGAATTTTTTGCGATTCCTTTTGGCGAACGCCTAAAAAATAGCCAGTTGTGAAAAAGCCTAAGCCTAAAACAATAAATATAATCCATTTGATCAGACTTCGTCGAATGAGGGCCTTCATTGAAAAATATTAACCGTTGACACCCCCAGACCACAATGAGTAATTTGGGCTCCTTAACGACAAGTCTGATTTTTTTCCAGACCGATGCGGGAGTAGCTCAGTTGATAGAGCGGTGCCTTGCCAAGGCACAGGTCGCGGGTTTGAGTCCCGTCTCCCGCTCCAATTCACATGGCACCTTTAGGGGCTGAATTGGAAATCCGCAACGAGCATAACTACTTATAAACACATAAGATCAAGATTACGTTTTCAAGCGAAGACCTCTCTAGGACCTCCTAGATAGCTCAAGTTCCCTGCCAAATCCCTGCCACCGCCGCCTCTCTTCGGAAAATTTTCCCGAAGTTCAGATTTGCTGAACTCCGAACAAATTTTC
>JAYTOY010000089.1:0-9913 GCA_043747555.1 Pseudobdellovibrionaceae bacterium
AGGGAACTAGAGTTGAACCTGTAGATGATCCTTTTGGTTGGCAAAAAGTGTAAAGGATGTGTCCGGTACAAAGTGTAAAGTATCTGTCCGGTATGGACCGATGAGCTTGGGACGTAAAAATCCCGCGATCAAAAAGATTCGCGGGATTTAAAATATAAAGATTCAATTTGAAGTGAAATTATTCACACCAGATTGACAGGGTGAGATTAATAGTGTCTTTTTTTGCAATTCTAAATCCTTGGTGTTGTTCGAAGCTTTTTTCCTTGTTGCAGTTAAATCGCGTGCTTACTTCTAAGCCATCGGAATTTTCGCATCGGAACGTTCCCCATTCTTTAGTTATAGACTGAGCTTTGCATTTCCAACTTTCTCTTTCCAAAATTATTTCTTCTTTTTTCGTAGGAAGTGGAAATCTGATATCAGCTAGTTTCTTTGAGTTTGCGTCAACGGGCCTAACGACCAAATCAATAGCTTGGGCGGAAATACAAAAAAGGACACTCGCAATGATAGCAAAATATTTCATTCCACTAATTTAGATTTTCATTAATATCTGGTCAATAAGAGAATGATTTTAATCGGTGACCGATACTCGTTGTAACAAGTTACTGATCAATCTCGATATTGCAAAATACAGACTTAGTTATAAAGTTCCGAGATCCTGAACAGGTTTGGTTTCCGACTCTCGAGTTCAAACTTCTCATTCCCGTGACCAAAGCGTTCAGTAAAGATTTCGATCCCTACCAAACGCCTACCAATATCCTACCAAATTTTGAAATATCCAGAAATTTGTAGAAATGTTGGCTTTGGAAGCTCACTCGGTTGTTGCTTCGTTAAGTGCTTATTTCGTTTTGGGTTTTTCGATTCGTTACCTTTTTACGAGCGGGAAATGGCGGAGAGGGTGAAAGTTCCGTAAGTTGCCGTTATTATTGAGGCGAACTATGCGGACCCTACCAAACCCTACCAGCCGTTGACCAAGCTTAACTTTATCGAGGGTATTTACCCCCGACGGTGACTGTCAAGCCGGATGACTTCGGACTCATTGAAAGTGGGAATTTCATAACCAAGACTGTTTGTAGCACCTTGCAGATCGATCCCTGCTCTTCTGTTGTAACCGTCTGTCGTATCCGAATCACTGTGTCCTACAATCGCCATGACCCTTGAAAGGGATACCCCTTGTGCGAGCATGTTCGTAATGAACGTGGCTCTTAGGTCATGGAATCGAACCGAGGTGATCTTGATCCTTTGGCAAAACTCTCGAAGGACCTTTGCCTGACCTCCACGTAACCACTCTGTATGTCGTGGCAGCACGTGGGGTTCTTTAGGATCGGCATTCAAGCGACGCTCTTTCAAAAAAAACAGAAAATCTTCACTGACGGGCACTACACGATTTCGTTCGTTCTTCGTGCTTTTTAAACCATTCTTACTACTCCAAGACTTATTAACGTGAATCATCTTGGCTTCAAAATCCACATCTGACCACAAAAGTGCAATCATCTCGCCTGAGCGCATTCCGGTTTTTAAGGCCGTTACCCAAACGGGGTAAAAGTAATGATTCGTAACCTTTGCTTCGGTCAGAAGCCGATCCACTTCCACTCGATTTAAAACTTCTTGGTCATTGACTGGAGCTTTGACCGTCACCCCAGCACAGGGGTTCAGAGCCAGCTCTTGATTATCAATGGCCATCTGAAATATTTTTCGAACAAGTTTCAGTGTGTGCTTTCGAGTGTGTGGCGTTACCTCTTCGGGAAGGTTTTCGAAAATCAGATCGCGAACATCATCTTGTGTAATTTTGGTGATGTCCTTTTCTTCCCAAATCGGCAGCACATATCTATTCAAGCACTTCTCGTAGCAATAATAGGTCGAGGGTTGATATTGTTTCTTTAAACTAATCAAACACTTCTGAAGCCAAGCTTTCCAAGAATGAACTGGTTTCTTGTTGATGAAGGCCTCAAGCTCTTTTCTGAGCTCAAAGGCTGCCTCATCGGCTTTTCTTTCTGAAGTGATCCCTTGCCGACAACGATAGATTTGTTTTCCATCTTGATCTCTCATTTTGACTTCTACTAGATACAGTTTCTTTCCGTCTTTTATGTAAGGCTTAATTGCCATTATCATGCTCCCTTCAGGAGCAAGCTATTCAGCCAGCACTTACGAAACCTCAGACGGCTTCCCAATTTTTTAAATTCAATTTCTCCCCGACAGACTTTGATTCTCAAAGCATTCGGCGAAATTCCTAAAAATCGGGCTGCCTCCGCAGAAGTCAACCACTCTCCAACTTCCAAATTTTCAAAGAACGAAAGCTCTACAAATTCAGAGCCTTTTCTAGAATAGAGTTTCATACAACTCCGAAACAAAATCAACCAACAAAGGACAGGAAACCCTTTATGGGACTAGCCCACAAGGGATTTCATCTGCGCTCGGATCAACTTGATTTTCGATATAGAGTTTATTATTTGCGCCTTGATCGCGCTGATTATTTTCCTTCTTCTTAAGAGAGGACTTTATTTTCTCAATCGGCTTTCGCTTTGTCATTAATTCTTCAAGCGTGAGCTCAGTCCCGCTGCGCTTAGCAAGTCTTACCTTTTCAACGGCGCGGTTGATCCAGCGCATTTCATCATAGTGCTCAGCACCCAAGAGCTTTGATTCAAGCTCAGACAAGTTTTCGCTATGCTCGCGTATTAAAAAGTTTGCAAGATCACTTTTAGAAAACTTAATCATGCCGTCGTATTTCTGCGTGAGACCCTGAAGCCAACGATCAAGCTTGTCGCGCTCCTCACGCTTTAAAATGATCCTATCCACAGCATCTGTCTGTGACTGCAAAGATGATTCGCTGGCGGATTTTGTTTTTAGTTTGCCCATGTGGCCCCGCGATCTATCAAATACTTCCAATGTCCGCCTGTCATAGTGAGGCCATCGTCTTCGATCTTTTCTGAAATCCAAATCTTACGAACGACGGGCTTTGTCAGCTTGGGCGGGACTTCAGTATTTTCTTTTCCATTTTTATCAATTGAATTTTTTGGCGGCGTCTGACAAGAAATCATTGCAGCTAAAGGTACAATCAAGAATACATAACGAATCATAAAAAACCTCCAAAGGTTAAAAATAAATTGCGAACGAAATTTTTTTCTATTGATAGTGAAGTGTACAAAGCAATAAGCAGGGTCTTATAAATGTCTATTTGGACAAACAATAGTGCATTAATGCCATAGTGTTAAGAAAACACAAAGCGAGCTAAAAGTGCTCAAGTGCGCGAGACCCAAGGACTTTTCTTTTTTGAAAATACCAATTTTTGTAATTCGCCTTGGCCGGGTCTTTGGGGCCCCTCGGGCAACCCTTGGGGGAGCCTTTGGAGATACAGGTCGCGGATTTTTCGATTTTTTTCACGTCCAGATCTTGTTAAACAATCCCACCCAAGATTTTTAAAATCTCCCAAAAGCACAAAGTGATGGATCTCCATTCGCCGGAGCTTCAGCGACAGCAGATGTTCAAAAATTCTCTCCATAAGTCTTACGCCGTCACAAATCCAAAACACCACGTCAATTTTTGAATCAAGTCCGTCGAAATAATGGGCGGCCTTGGTGTATCTAAGAAACGGCTTTAGATTAAGTTCCATTTCAAAAGCAAATACCGATTCGACCTTCTCGTTCTTGATCCTGGTAAAACCATCCGGCACATGATCTTTTGATGTTGGCATCCAGTCCGGCAAAAGGCTATCTTCGCTGCATTGAACCTCTTGCTCCGTAAAAAATTCGACATCAGGATTTGGATAAATGGCAAATTCTCCCAACTGAAAAGCTGTGGCCAAATAATCATGAGACACGCTTTGCGCTGCAAACCGCTCTTCTTTCAAGTATCCTAAATCATACTTAAGATAATCAAATCCTTTTTTTGTCAGCTGAAGCACTGAAAAATCAATGTCTGAACCATCGCGCTCGGTCAAATAACCTTCGGCAATAAGACGCCTGATTTTTTCATAAAAGCTCCAGTGGGATAATTGATCAAAGAATAGTTTTTTTGCCAAAACATAACTTAAAACTTTCCACTTCCAAATGCCTTTAAGCAGAAGGACTTCCGGCCTCGGAATTTTTCTCATGGGCTTTATTGAGTGAGCCGATTTCTTTTTCCTCTGCGGCGGCCTTACGCTGTTTCCAGTAACTATCAATTTTATTTCTGACATCATTAACCTCCTCTTCGGTTAGAAGTGGGGCCTGCACTTCGATAAACTCCAGCCCGTGTTTCCAAATGGCCCGCCCTTTGTAGGCTTTATTCAAATCAGCCCCACGGCCATTACCAAGAACGATCATACTTTGGCTAAAGTGGCTTACAGCGAAGCACAAAATCCCAGATAAATTGGCTTTTATCGTAGGGTCCAGATTTTTTGCATCAGGTTTTTGCACTCCAATCACAAGATTTATTCCGACCGCACGGCCCATTCTTGCGATTCGATTCAGAGTTGAATTGATTTCAGCAAGCTCCGTATTAGCAGTTCCCTTAAAAGTTGGCATAAGTTCCGAGGCCTCATCGACCACGACAACGATGCGTTTCTCTTTCTGAGCTTTACGAAATGGACTTTTGTTGTACATCTCAAGGTTTCTGGCCTTAGCTTGAGGAAAAAGTTTCATGCGCTCGTCCAATATTTTTTTAAGAGAATTCATTTTTTGTGCGGCCTCGGGCAAATCTTCTGCTCGGTGCAAGTTGCTAAAGCCTGCGAAAACCTGGTTTTCCATGCCGGATTTAAAATCTAGATAGTGGATTTCAAGATCTTCGTTATTTGCGAGCAGCACAGTGAGCATCATACGAATGAACGTGGATTTACCGGCACCGGATTCGCCAGCTACTAAAAAGTGTGGAATGTCCCGAAAATTTACCTTAACCTCACCTCGGTGACTGAGCCCCAGCGGGAAGGAGAAGTCTTTGTAGGCCAGCAGATTTTCTAAAATCCACAAATCGGGCATAGCTTCCGTGGTATAAATGACGTCCACGAATTCTTTATTGTTTTTTGGATTTTCCATTTTTGTAATATTCACGTTCAAATTGCTCTCAAGATGATCTTTTGCAGAAAAAAATGAAGATAGCGGAAGGCCGCCCGCTCGAAGCGTTAGCTTTCGGCCATACTCATCAATCGGGAAGTCCGAATAAAACTGCGGCCGCTCTTTAAGTTTTGTTTCAAGACCCGCATTGATAAAAGCGCGGTCTAAAAGCTTTGTTGTCATCATACGTTTAAACAGCCGGTAAATTCCCCAGCCGTAAAATCCGAAAAATAACGACAATAAGCCAAGCCAGTCTCGAAATTTTCCGCTTGGGATTAATAACCTTGTCTTATGGAAAAGAGAAAATATCCAGCCGTCCAGATAAATCAGAAGCGAGCCGCTGAGGAAAATTCCAACGAGCAAGCAAACATAGACCGGAACGGCTCTTGTGATAAAGCCGGTTACAATTTCTCGATTCACATCAAATAAAATGACCTTGAAAAAATTGAATAGATTCTTCACATAAACAAATAGGTCGGGTTTGTTTTGAGTCTGTGGATTATCGACCAAATGTACCTCCAAAAAAATAAAAGCCCCAATTATAATAGGGGGAATAGGTTTGAAAAATTAAGGCTTGAGGTGAATGCGGTTATGGGCTCAGCAACTGGGACGTGAGTTGACGAACCTCAGATAAAAAATAAGCGAGTTCGTCAGAGAATTTTAGAGTCTAAGAGCGGAGTCTGGCACGAAAACTTTCTTGGTGTCCTTTGATTCCCTCATTGCACAGTCAGCCATTTCAAGGTCGGCTGTAACCAAAATTGGAATTTTTGAACATAAAAACATATTCAAGATCATGGCATCAGCAGATGAAATCCCATAGTCACCCATTAACTCTACGGCGCGCTCCCAATTGGGAAGCTCGCTTAAGAATGGCGATTTGTCAGCGGCTTGTGTTGAGATAAAGTTGAGGGCTAACTCCCGCTCAGCATCGTCCCATTCGGGGGTCAATTGTGGCTTGAGGTAATTGCGACATAGAAGATCCCAGCCGTTTCCATTTTTCCATGGAAATGTCATGAGCAGTGAGCGAAACATCTTAATTTGATTCACGTCGAGTTTTGTATTTCGTTCTTCATCGGCTTTTTTTCGATGACTTTTGCGGTGGGACTGCAATTTCAAAAGAATAACGCCGTCAAGATCAGCTTCCATATCATCAAGAAAATCGACCAATGAATCAGCGATATACGCCCGACGATGGTTCTCCAAAAATTCAGCTCGAACATTTACGCTTACAAAAGTAGGTACGGCAGCGGCGGCCAAAGTATCAAAAAGCTGCTCTGACTCGGCATTGAATAAGTCTGTGGGAAAGGTCGCAGAAAATAAAATCGTGGTGTCGGCAAAAACTCCGATGGGTTTTTCCTCGATAAGAACCCGTGATAGGTTCGAAAATCCTGAAACCATTATAGAGATTCCAAATCGTTGCTGCCACGAGCAATTTTTTTAACTGGATTTTCAGTTGAGTCTTTCTTTTTGAAGACCTCTTTCATTTCCTCAAGTTGCGCAGGAGTCCGAGGCTTTTCTCTTCGTTCGTTGTAGAGCTTTCTTAAACGAGCAACGGCTCCTTTTTTTGGAATATTAAGTTTTGTCATTTAATACCTCACTTTCTGTATAGCAATATAACATAGGTTTGGCGAGCTGGAACTCATTGATATTGCGTGAAATTATAGCCTTTTGGAATCGGCACGAAGTTCTCATTGATAGTTATTCACGCCTGCCCAACGGCTGTCCGAAAATGGAACAAAACAGGTTAAAATTATTTTTCCATCCAAAGGGCACAGGCTGCCTGTCATTAATCCTTAGTTAGAGCATCATCAAAAATAACAAGCACCGAAGTTGAATGGGCAACCTCAACGCGATTGTCAGACGACTTCATTTTTTCAAGCATTTCTTTGCCGAGCTCACTTGTGGCGGTACTCACTCCGCCCAGAGCCGCATCACGCATCGACGGCCGTCTGCGCTCACCAAAGCCAAGATTAATCTCGTCCCTCATGCCGTCGGCCATCCCACCTAAAAAGATGAGTCCGGAACTTGCCGCAAGTTTAAAAGCGTAATCAGAAATCTTTTTGCCCTTAACGCCAACGATGCGATCACCCTGATCGTAAGCCAGAGCTTTAATTTTCACCGTCGTTTTGTCAGGTAAAATGGCTTTTGTGAACTCAATAAAAAGCCTCTCGTCACTGGAAGTGCCAGAGCCTAGCAGCACAGTTTTCACCGGTAAAAACACATCGCCGTCGGCCTTAAGGGGCTCCGAGAGGGACGCCTTCACCATACCGTTAGTGCCACCGCTGATTAGAGTTACCAAAACTTCGGAACCCGCTGGAATCATTTGATGAGAGCCTAGATCAACCGGCTTTATGCGCTCAATTTCAGGAGCTCGGCCGCGCCTTACATTGGCAAACTCGCGTGCGCGCGTTTTTTCTTCCTGCAAATCACGATTATGGTCCATGACCTGCGGGATGTAGGTTGCGGTAGAGGGCGGCTTAAGATCGGGCGGCACAAATATGATTTCGGCCTTTCTTTTAAATGAGGGCCTATAAATTGATGAGCCCTGGAGAATTAAAACAAGCAAACCAATGACCCATACAATAATTTGCAGAAAGTGGTTTGAAATCTTGGCCTTCCTGCCCTCGGTAATCATCAGCCATGAGCGCGCCCGCCAAGATCTGTTTGATTCTGAAATTTCAGGCTCTATCATTTGAAATTCACCTCGAACTGTTTGTCTTTGGGATCACGAATAAAAATGATGTCGTCACCGCCCGAGGGCACAGTGATCACATCAAACGCACAGCGCCGCTCTAACATATAAACAAAGACGTTGGTTTTTCCATTTGGCCGAAGAGCCTTAATTGCAAGATCATTTTTAATTTGCTTAAAATCAAAACTGCTTTCGCCTGGTAAAATGTCTTTTGGTTTTACCGGAAAACTTAAAATCGTGAGTCTGCCGAGGGCCACATGGACTTTTTGAGTCTTTGTATCGTCACAGGGCAAAGACTTTTCTTGGCGGGCTTGCGGCAATTTCGCAAGTGATTTTGCGTCGGCATCTTCAAAGGTTATCAAATAGAACAAAGCAAAGAAAGCCAGAAAATAGAAAAGGAATTGCAGCCACTTCATTTTTTTACCTCGTGGATTTCTTCAACCTCACTTAAAACAAGTCCGTAGGGATTTGATTCAGATCTCATTTCGCTTTTAATTTGAACTTTCAAAGGGAACTTGAAAGATGACCTAATGTCTCCGACCGAAATCAAGCGATCCGCATCGACGGTGACATTGTCTTTTTCCAAATCAACATTGTTTACGACGACGGTCTGGCGCATCTTTTGTTTTTTGAGCTCAAACTGCTCTTTGTCCCGAAACAGACTTTGCTCACGCGATAAAAGCGACGGACTGCTCCAGCTAGAATTAAATCGCGCTTTGAGCGCCTCCTCTACAAAGGCTTTGATTTCGTCGTCCGCTGGCGCAGCCCGCTCTTTATCAACAGCTCTAGAATAACAGCCCTTAGCAATGACTAGCGGATCTTTGCTCGAAACTACGGCGACGACTGAACAAAGAAAAATAGATAGGAGCAAAACAATAAAAATTAAAATTTTTAGAAACCGATTCTCTTTCTCAAGAGAATCCCAAGCCACATGAAACCTCATGTAAACCTCCAAAGGATAAAAGTGTTAATATTAATGGCCCAACTGCATTTTTGGCCTAGACTGGATTTAGACTCATTCGCCGTCGTCAGATTTTTTTTGAGAGCTTCTAAACTTATTCTTTACGAAATTGACAGCTTTGCGCTTTGGATTCGTCCAGAGATGCTTTTTGGTAAAATCTCTAGACTCGTTTACAGGTGTTGCCGCTTTCGTGGCCATTGTAGACGGAGTCATGGAGACAGCATTCATTAGGGTTCCACCAAGACCTTCGGCTACGCCCGAGATGCCACTGGTTAAAAAGGCAGAGGTCACTTTTGGAATCATAAGCACTGACAAAAGCAGCATCAAATTGACAATGACGGCTGTCAAAAAGCTCACTTCTGAGTCCGGTTTATTGATATCCGAAAAAGCAAAGCTCCATAGCATGCAACAAATCACGCACCACAGAATTTTCCAGGTGCAAACCTGTATCAGTGATTTGAAAAGTGCACTCGTTGCTCCCGCCGTTGTCGGTAGCACGTAGAGAGCTATCAAAATCGGCGACATCACATAGAGGAGCATCCAAGAAAAAACAAAAAACGCATCACCCAAATAGACCGTCACATAGAGAGCAAAGAAACTTAAGAGAGAAATCAGAATTAGCACCATGTCTTTGACACTCAGCCAAGAAAAGCTCAAGGATTTGAATTTATCTCCAAGGCGCTCAAAAACATGACTAAAATCATTGAACCCGCCAAGCTCCTTCACGACAGCATCAGTAAAGGTGGCAAGCAGATTCATGATCTCAGGGAGAGCCACCAGCAAAAGGGCTGCAATAAAAACTCGGCCAACTAAATGTGTGAACTGCGGTGTTCCGCCAATGGCAAACTTGAAATACTCCAAAATGATTCCAATCAGCAAAAGCACCGTCATAAAAAGATAAAACAGATTCCCAAACACTTGATGAAGTGTCTGGGCTTCTGATGCAAGCCAGGACATATCCATATTTTAAAACCTCGGAAAAGTGAGATTGCCTTGTTTTGCTTTCATCGCCGTACCCAAGATGTCGGCTTGCTTTAGATATTCAGTCGTAGTCTCTTTTTCTTTTTTGTTTTGAACTGCAAGACCCTGCGCTTGAAGCTTAAGACCTGTAGCCTGGGCCCTGATCTGCTGATTCATGATATGAACTAAAACACCGAGTGACTGTGCCGTGAGTTTTTGCGCAACGCCTGGAGAAGCCTCATTTGAGTATTTCTTAATATTTTCTCCGATGGTAGG
>JAYTOY010000090.1:0-16329 GCA_043747555.1 Pseudobdellovibrionaceae bacterium
TTTTTTCATCCCTTGCTCTCTTTCTCCAGACTTCCTGCCTGGGCGTGTTACCACACTTTTGAGAGCTTTCAAATGGCTAGGTTTTTGGGGGGAGGGTCAGAAGTTGAAGAAGCAGAATATTTTGATCAGATTATAAGCTTTGCTGATTTGTTAATGTAAACCCAATACAATTGGTTAGAAACGCATCGCCCACTGGCTACTATTTAATTTTCTTTAAAATATCAATTAAATATTTTGGTTAAAAATTAGACGAATAGCTTCTAAGAGCTTCGACTTCTTTACGAAGTGCGCCTCGGGCGTCTCCGCTGGGGGCCGAGCCCAGCAGCAATTCCACTTCCTTGATTCTGTCGGCATAATTCAAGGACTTATCGATTCTTGCTTTTTGTTGAAAGGCTTCGGCTCTAAGAAGGCCACCGCGATCAGTGATCGGGTATTCTATCGAAGTTAAAACAGCGTCATACTTTGCAATATCTAGATTAGAAACCGCCATATAAGCGTTATCAAAAAACAGTTTTGTTTGAGCGCGCTCATTGAGGATCGCAATATCGGCTTTGCTAATTTTATTAAAATCAAATTCGGCATCAATCGCTTTTTTAATCGTTTCAAGCTTTGATTTTGCGTCATTTAAACTGGTTGGAAGTTCATTCAGACGCAGATCTCTCTTTAAATTTTCTGGAGCTTTTGCAAATAAAGTTAAAAAATTAACTTTTGCGCCTGGGTTCATTAGATTTTCTAAAACTTTTTGCCGAGACCTAAATTTAACAGCTTCATCCAATTGGTTTGGAATCTGAAAATCACACTCTTTTTTTCCTATAGCACTGACTTTAGAAACATCTTTAAGAGGGCAACTGGCATTGGCCTGGCCGCTTTCAACACACTTCATATACTCGATCGCTGCTTTAACTTTTTCAGAGGTCCCAGCGCAGCCTAATTTATTAGAAAGGTCGCTCGATCCTTTACTAGATGAAATAAAAATAGGTGATGAACTTTTTGGAAGAGTTAAACAGGCGGCCGTCCCATAAGTACTATTTTTTGGCGAGATGGCTTGAAACTTATGGATTGCTTCCTGCGTTGAAGTCGACGCCAATATTGATTTCTCGGCGTTCATCGCCTTTCTAATAAAAGTATGTCCACTGGGGTTATCTTGCAGAAATCCAGTATTCTCATAACCGACAATGTAATTAGCATTGGGAAAAGCCGTCTTCCAGACACCGCCAAGATCTTCAGGAATCGCAGACCGACAGCCCAATAGATAGACTGATGAAACCTGATCTCGGCCTTTCAATGACTTCACGGCCTCTAAAAAACCATCTACTGGAATATTGCCAAATTCGCCATAAAATTGTGAGGAATGATCTTGAGTTTGCCTGACATGGTGGCCCGAAACCATGACTGAAGAAATTGTACCTGGCGGCAAAGATGCAAAATCTTTTTGTAAGGCTTCGACGTTATAAACTTGGTCAGGATTTTTCTTTTGCTCTTTTAAACTTAAATATTCGGACTGTATTTTCTGGCAGCCATCGGCTGAAGAAATTTTGCATTTTTGTTCATAAAGTTCGGCTTTGGCTTGTATTTTGTCTTCCAATATCGTGTCTGCATCGGCTCGGCTGACATAATTTCCATGTTCTAAAGGCAATAAAATAAGCTTTTCCGCAGGTCTTCTTTTTGCCAGCTCTGCTCGGACAACAGCAATTTCTGCATCGACGTGATTCAAATCAACAAAAACGACATCAGCAAAAACAAGGGTAGGAAAAATAGAAAGAAGAAGGAAGATTTTCTTCATGGGCGATAAACCTCAGAAGCAATTTGACGGGCCTTCTGCAGTGAAGACTTTGAAAAAGAAGAATATTTATTTATAAATGCGGCTTCGGTCAGAAAATGGCTGTCATAAATAAAATCAAAAGCATCAATGTTTTTAAAATTAATCAAGGGGCTCATTTTTGCAAATGCACGTAGGGTTTTCTGATGAAAATCTTTTTGTGATTGATCAGGGCTAACGACATGAGGCGATAGAGAGCTACTTTTTAAAATTTTCTCGGAAGTTGAATTTAAGGGAATGACCTGAAATTCAGTGGCAAAGGCGCAATAGCCAAAAAGAAGTGTGAAAATAAAAGCAAAAAAATTGGTAAAATGCCCTCTTAAGATCATTATTTATTATAACCAGGGTTTTATGTTCACGAAACTAGGGATTGATCTCGCCTTACCTTAAGTCTGCTCGACCATCATCTTGGTGCAAGGGCAAAAGCATGAAGGATTTCGAAGTACCAGCGCTGAAGCTCAGGCTGATACTGATTTCCATCAATTATTTGTTGGGCCGATTGAACAAAGGGACCTGAAGGCAGCTTTTCTTGAGAGCATTCTACGACCCAGGCCTGGGTGCTTTCTGGATGAAATTGAAACCCAATTGCATTTTTCCCCCACAAAAAAGCCTGATTTTGACAAGCTTTAGAACTAGCAAAAGAAACGGCACCTTTTGGAGTTTCAAACGAATAGCCGTGATATTGAAATGGTATCAAGATATCTAATGGGTTGCCTTTTAATGAGCTCGGCAAATTTAACTCAACAGACCACCAGCCAACTTCCCAGGTTTTATGTTTACCGACGTGAGCTCCAAGGGCTTCAGCCATCAGTTGTCCCCCAAGGCAAAGACCAACTACTTTTTTATTTTCTTGCAGAGCTGATTTAATCAATTTTTTTTCCGACGTAAGCCAGGAGTATTTATCTTCTTCGTCCACATTCATTTCGCCACCGCAAATGATTAAAAGGTCGAAGGTATCTAATAAAGGAAGAATCGGATTCGGTTTAAAAAACTGAGTTATCGTGAAAGGAATATTTTCAGACTCTAACCACTCGATCGTCGATCCAGGAGTGGTGCTAGCTGTGTGTTGTAAAATATGAGCCTTCATTTTCGCACCACAAAACTGAGTTGTCGTCCGGCGTGTTCTTTGTCCCGCCGAAAGGAATGAAAGCGAAGATCTGAAAACGTATCTAAGAGTAAATTGAAGACTTGATCAGAGGGAATATCAAATTCCGAGATCTGTAATTTAACGATGGCATTTAAGTCGACAAGAAACTTAGCGTTTGAATTAGGTCGCGCGATCCAACCCTGGGCCGATGGGTCAATTTTTGTACTTGAGGACATCAACTTTAAAGATACGTCTGGCCCAACCTCGAAACTGTTTTGCTGAATATGTGGTCCCACGATCACAAAAATTTCTTCGGCCTTGGCTCCGCGGGAAATCAGTTGGTGAAGCGCTTGCGGTATAATTCGAGAAGCCACGCCCCGCCAGCCTGCATGCAGTGCCATGACTGTCATTGAATGCGGATGAACAACTAAAACAGGAACACAGTCGGCTGTTGCCACTAGCATGGCGGCCTTCTTCAAGTGAGTTGAATGACCATCAGCTTCAACGATGGGCTCTTCAAAATTTTGCCATTCATGCAACTGATCGCCATGCGTTTGTTTAATTTTTAAGAACTGATACTGAGGGTAAGTTTTTTGCAGATTCTCTAGGCTTGAATCTTTTTTGCCAAAGAAGAAAAAAAAAGCGGGAGAGTTAATTTCAAATCCTATATCTGTTTCTTTGATAAACATTCTATAGCCCCCATCCATGAATTAACTTTAAATCTTCCTCCGGCCAATCTTTTTTGAAAAATAGTTTTTCACCGGTCTGTGGGTGAACAAATCCGAGCTCGGCAGCATGAAGATAAAACCGAGGAAGTTCCCTTTTTGACCCATACAAAATATCACCGACAACGGGAATACCCAATTCGGATAAGTGCACTCGTATTTGATGAGTTCGACCTGTTTCAAGCTTCAGCTCCATATAATGAAGTTGAGCATGAGTTTTCAAAATTTTGAAATGGGTTTTTGACCATTTGCCAACTTCAGGTGCGGGCTCGATGTCGGTTAATATTTTTTTGGTCTTTGGGTCACGCACTGAAGCAAATTTTTTGCGATGGTTGGGATGGCGAGCCAAATAGCTTTCATAATAGCCCGTAGAATGTTTTATCTTTCCCTCAACAACGGCAAAATATTTTCGATCAATACTGCGATCTTTAAATTGCTTGGCTAATTTTTCATGGCTTAAGTTGTTTTTAGCAATAACCAAAAGCCCACTGGTTTCTTTGTCAATCCGGTGCACTAATCCGGGGCGATCTAAAGCGGATCCTTCAGACAGATTGCTAGTATGGGCCAGAAGCGCGTTCACCAAAGTATCTGTGTAATGTCCTGCGGCTGGGTGAACGACCATTCCGGCAGGTTTATTCACGACAATCAGACAATCATCTTCAAACAAAATATCTAATGGATGCTTCCAGGCCAGCAGCTCGGTCGGAGGCGGCGGCAGTATTTCAAATTCTAAAATATCCAGGGCTTGTAATATATAGGAAGCCTTGACCACTTTTCCATTGACCAAAGCGGCGTCACCTTCAATAAGAAGTGCGGCCTGTGAACGCGAAGTTATTTCCGGAAGAAGGGATAATGCTTTATCCAGCCGAAGGCCTATCAGTTCCGCAGGCAGTAATTCTAACCGGATTTTTTGCGTGGACATTTTTATTTTAATTTGGCTTTATATTTTGTCATGTAGCTATCGGTGACAATTTTTTCATTCAAATCAAGTTCGCGACAGAGCTGAATAATGTAACCGCGCACAAAAACAAGAGCGGGTAAATTTTCAGAATCCATGGACTCGATCGCTTTAACGTACCAGATATTAATTTTAGTTCTCTCGCACATTCTTTCAAGCGAGATATTTTTATATTCACGAACTTTCTTTAAAAGTTCGCCGTCCCAATCTTTGGCTTCTTTGATTTCGTGTTCAAAAACCTCATTGGTTTTAAATGCGGGCTTTGCAGTTAAAGATTTTGCTTCAGGAAATTGCGCTTTGCTGGCGTTAAGAATCGCTTCATAGGTTAAATCTTTGGCGATATCTTTTGTTGGACCTTTTGCCCCTAATAGTCGTTGATCATAAACTCCGCGAAGAGTTTTATTACCAATCACCGAGAAGGCTTCTTCAATTAATGTTAAAAGCTCACGGGCTTCATTTTCAGAAAAGATTGTATAGATGGCAGGATTGTCACCAGAGTAGGTCAGCTTAGCGCGCTCGTAGGCTGTGGTGACTTCATGTTGGGCGGCATTCGTGCCCACTTCTAAAATTTCGTAATAGTTATATCGATTCGTAGTTATCATCCGTAGTATTATATTACGGCGCGGAGCTCACTAGGATCAATAAGATGTTTGCAGATTGTTAAGAACTGTCCTGCTAAAGGGGTGAATGGTTGAGCGACTAAAACCGGTTCTCTATTTCGAACCGACTGCCACACCGCATTGTCGTAATCAACCGCACCCATATAATCAATACCAAGGTCGTAATATTTATTACAAACACTCTTCATACAATAACCTAGATCGATATTTGATTGGCTTCGGGCCGAGTTGATCATCAAGCGAACTGGTGAGGTCATCATCGATTCAAAAAAATTGCTCTCAAAACCTGAATTTTCTTTTAGATGGCTGCGAAAAGAAAAGTGCGAGCCTAAAACTTTTTGCCGGTGATCCCGCAAGGTTTTAATTAAAGTCGCGAAAGCCTGGGGTTGGCTGCCCTCTTGGACAGAATTGCAAATAAAGGATTCAATAAAGCGATAAGTTTTTTCAATACTGGTGGGCTCTGGTGTAGTGATAAGGATCTTTTCCTGCGCGGCTTTGAAAATCTGCAAATGACTTTCGGTACTGCCGGGGCCGAGATCAACCAGAACAAAATCAGCTGAAAGGCTTTTGATATCATTAATTAATTTCTCAACTTGCCCAGGGCTAAACTCTGTTGGACTCCAGGCATCCCAAAATCCTTGAACGTAAGAAAGGTGTGGATAGGGTGATTGGATGACGGTTTCATTTAAAGTTTTTGAACCTTCAAGATAATTGCGCAGACTTGTGTGGGAAGGCTCGACGCCCAAAGCTGTGTGAAGATTAGCCCCCGTTAAATCCAAATCGATGATAACA
Source organism: Pseudobdellovibrionaceae bacterium (assembly GCA_043747555.1). GTDB lineage: Bacteria > Bdellovibrionota > Bdellovibrionia > Bdellovibrionales > Bdellovibrionaceae > JAYWDA01. The sequence goes on from JAYTOY010000090.1 coordinate 6,002, forward strand.
ACAGAATGGCCCAATTTTGAAAGGGTCAGACCTAAGCTTGCAGAAATAAAAGTTTTACCGACGCCGCCTTTTCCAGAGGCAACGGCCCATAATTGAGCAGCTGATTTTTCTTTTTGCGATGTCATTTCGTGAAGACGCATACCCGAAGTAACCCTTTGTTAAAGCGAGGTAATAAATATTCCTCGCTTAGTTTCTTCGGCTTCAGAGGCGCGAATATAAAGGGGTACATATGATTTCCAGTCCAAGGTCAAACCACTCTGGACTTGAGTTGTTGCAAGTCGACCAAGTGTCGAAGCCATCGGCTGATCAGACACTTGCAAATCTCTGCACATAAAATTTAAAATGTTTTCTGGAAAATAGCCTTCGTAGTTGCTAAAGCCGTCACCCACGACCAAACTTTTTTGCGTTAAAATTGAACCTAGACTTTTGACCGGGATCACTGCTGGACCAGAGATAAGCTCTGGATAAGACGTAATATTTTTAAACAGGCCGTAGTAAACCATATTTTTATAGGCATTCAAAATTGAAAAAACTGGCAGTGCGGCTAATTCAGAAGGTAACTTTTTTTCAGCTGTCGCTGCTGCGAGAAGCGTTAAAGAATCGATGGCGACCATTGGTTTTTTATAGCTGTAGGCCAAAGTTTTTCCGACATTTCCTGCGATCCGTAGGCCGGTAAAACTACCTGGACCTTTTCCAACAGCAAAGCAATCAATCTCGGAAAGCGAAACCCCGGCAATTTGCAAAATTTCTTCGATAAAAGTATTTAAAACTTCGCTGTGGGATCTTTGTTTTCCCGAAGACTTTTCGGCAATGACTTTGCCATCGATCACTAGAGCAGCACTCCCCATAAGAGTGCTGGTTTCTAGAGCTAAGATCTTCATTAATGGACGCCTAAAAAGCGCGTGATATCATTAAACAGAGCAAACACCATTAAGCTCATTAGAAGAACCAGGCCAACTTGTTGTGCCATTTCCATTTTTTTAAGACTCATCGGTGAACCCTTCACAGCTTCCACAAAGTAAAATACTAAATGTCCACCGTCTAAGACAGGAATCGGCAAAAGGTTTAAAATAAATAAATTCACAGAAATAAATGCCATCATTTGCAAAAATTTATCAATTCCAAGTTTAAAAGTTTCGCTGGCAGCTTGGCCAATAGATAAAACGCCACCAATATTTTTTGGAGAAATTTTATTTTGGATTAAACGGACAAAACTCATGACCATCATAACGGAAACATCAGCGGTTCTAGTGACGCCACGAACCAGCGCAGTCCCCAGATGATTTGCTTTGATGATCACGGGCTCGATATTTGCGTAATTAGCCATCGGGTAAACGCCAATCGTGTAACGCTTATCCTCAGTTCCGTTAGCACTCATCTGCGAAGTCATATTCGGCTTAATTTCTATTGCTAAAGGCTGACCATCACGGATCAGGTCAAACTTTAAAAATTCCTGCGGAGGTCCTGGGAAATTTTTAATAGCCAAGACGACATCTTCCCAAGTAGACACTTTTTTTCCATCAATACTTGTTACTTGATCGCCCTTTAGCAGACCCGCCATTTCAGCCGGAGATTTTGGGGCAACTCTGGAAATAAACATTTCCGAGCTTTCAATTTTTAAATCGTTTAAAGAGTAATTTTTTACACGGCCACCGGCCGAGGTGACTGAAACTTTTTCTGTTTTTTCCATCTTATCATCAAGAAATCGCTCAACCTCTAAAGTGAGTGCCGTGGAAGCAGAAACCTGCTGGAAAGCGGCGTCCACTTCGCGCCAGAAACTGACTTGTTGGCCGTTGATACTGACCAGGCGATCTCCGGTTCTTAAACCCACTTGATAAAGGGGTGAAACGGAACTGACGCCAATAAATGTGCCGCGCGCAAAAATATTTATTCCTTCGATCTCACCGATTGTATCATCAGTGGTCAAAATATTTGGGTTTGGTTTAGCTGCGACTTTCGCTTTCACTTCCGTTTTTGTCGCTGAAGGAGCGCGCTCAAGCTGGACAGAAATTTCCTGGTTTTGATGCTTGTTTAGAAACTTATTAAATTCTTCAAATGTTTTTAAGCCTTCACCGTTCACCGAGGTAAAAACGTCGCCAGATCTAAAACCCATGGCGTACGCTGGAGTTGCTGTATCAATATCTCCGAGCATAGGTTTATGCATTTCTTCGCCCATCAAAGCCAAAACACAAAAGATCAAAGCTGCGAATAAAAAATTCATCAATGGACCAGCCATCACAACGGCGATTCTTTGAAAAACATTTTTATGACTGAAAGAATGTTTTTTATCTTCCTCTGAAATTTGTTCGCCGGGTTGTTCGCCGAACATTTTTACATATCCACCCAGGGGAATAATCGAAAGACAATAAGTGGTGTCGCCTTTTTTAAACGAGAAAATCTTTTTGCCGAAGCCTAAGCTAAAAACTTCAACACGAACTCCACACCAGCGAGCTACCATAAAGTGGCCCATCTCATGAACAAAGATCAAGATTCCTAAAAGAACAACAAAAGGAACCACCGCGACAAAACCCTGCTGTAATAACGAGATCATCATTTCCATATATTTATTTTAGGATTCTCTTTAAGAACTGACCAGAAAAACCCGCAGTTCCTAGACTGCACGTATCTAACATTATGAGTTAAACGCTAGTCTCTAGCAAAATACTGCCAATATAAATGACTGGACAGGCAAATAACACACCGTCGATGCGGTCTAGGACTCCGCCATGTCCTGGCATAATGTGTCCTGAATCTTTAACCCCAGCAACACGCTTAAGTTGAGATTCGAAAAGATCTCCAAGTTGACCGGCAATAGCCGTTACAATAGATAGCAGGATGATATAGGCCACTGGCACATGTGGTAAGAAATAACTCATCACAAAACCCATGGCTGCAGAGGAAAGCAACCCACCGATTGATCCTTCAACAGATTTTTTTGGCGATATGACGGGCATCAGTTTTCGTTTACCAAAATTAACGCCTGCAGCATAAGCTCCAATATCACCAGCAAAGACAACGAGTAAAAGCGTTAAAAACCAAAGCATTCCATGGGGCCCGTTTAAAATTAAAATTGGAAATGAGGGCAACAGCCCCATGTATAGAAATCCCATCATGCCCTTAGCTTGAAAGTGAGTCAGCGTTTCTAAATCTTCGAATTTGTGATGTGTCACAAGGCTGATGAGGCAGAAAAAAACGGAAAATAAACAAAAAATAGGGCCGCTGAAGTTTGGGAAAAGGCTGCAAAGAAAAAAGATGGTCACCAGAAAAACATAAAAAGCAGTGCGATTAAGTTTTGAATCTTCAGGCCTAAACAAAAGTTTCATCAGCTCAAAACCACCAACAAAAACACCAAAAATAGTAAAAAGTTTTAAACCATTATTGCCCAGAAAATAATAAAGCCCAATTAAGAGAGCCACAGCGACAAGGGCACTTAGAAATCTAGTTACGAAGCTTTTCATCGGACAGTTGCAGCTTTCCAAAGCGACGCTGCCTTAAAGAGTAACTTTCAAGCGCTTGATAAAGATCAGACTTAGTAAAATCTGGCCACAAGGTATCAGAAAAATAAAATTCAGAATAAGCGGCCTGCCATAATAAAAAATTCGATAGCCTTTTTTCGCCGCTGGTCCGAATGATCAAATCCGGATCGGGTGTCGGGTAGGTCGACAAATGTTCTTGAACCACAATTTCATCAATTTCAGATACGTCTATTTCGGCGCTTTGAACTTTTGCTGCAACGGCTTTCACCATTTCTGTGATCTCTTGCCGAGAACCATAGCTTAAAGCGAAAATTAACCGTAAGCCGCTGCACTTTGCTGTGGCTAGCATTGCGGATTCAATCGCTTGGACCGTATCTGTCGGCAGATTTGCAAGATCGCCAATAATGGTAAACCGAATATTTTCTTTCACCAGATTGTCAGTTTCACGAGCTAAATATCGTTTTAAAAGCTTCATTAACAAGCTGACTTCTAACTGAGGCCTAAGCCAGTTTTCAGTGCTAAAAGCATATAAAGTTAAATATTTAATCCCCAGCCGGGAACACTCAGTGATCATTTTTTTTGCGACGCGAGTGCCTTTAATATGGCCGTACGTGCGCGGTTTATTGCGCATGCCGGCCCAGCGGCCATTGCCGTCCATGATCATCGCTACATGTTGAGGGATCTTTGCTGCCGTCACATAAGTCCTATTACATTGAAATGATGCTTTTTTCTTTTTCATCAGCGACGACGTCTACTTTTTTAATATAATCGTCAGTCATCTTTTGAATTTCAGCTTCCAACTTTTTATTTTCATCTTCGCTGATCATCTTGTCTTTTAAGGCCTTTTTAACTTCTTCATTGGCATCCCTGCGGCCCATGCGAACGGCCACCCGAGCTTCTTCAGCGATTTTTTTAACTTGTTTCGCAAGGTCTTTACGGCGATCTTCAGTTAAATCAGGAACTTTTAAGCGAATGACTTTGCCATCATTCATTGGCGCTAAGCCCAAATCAGATTTTACAATGGCTTGTTCAATTTCCTTAAGAATGGCCGCTTCCCAGGGTGCGATCATAAATGATTTAGCATCCGGAGTTGAAATCGAAGCCACTTGGGATAATGGCGATAAAGTTCCGTAGTAATTCACCTTCACATTATCAAGCATTGAAACTTGCGCGCGTCCGGTGCGGACTTTTTTTAATTCGTCGGCCAGCGCTTTCAGCGATTTTTCCATTTTTTCTTGAGTTGTCTTTTTTAAGTCAGCGATCATGATTCACTCCTCAAATTTAATGGACCAGCGTCCCGATATTTTCACCCATGACTGCTTTAAGGATATTCCCTCGCTTAGTCAGGTCAAAGGTTAAAATAGGAAGTTTATTGTCCATGCAAAGGCTGATGGCCGTTGAGTCCATCACTTCAAGCCCTTGATTTAAAACTTCGATGTATTTAATTTTATCATATTTTTTAGCGTCAGTATTTTTCATGGGGTCTTTGTCATAAATGCCATCAACCTTTGTCGCTTTCATCAAGACTTGAGCATTGATTTCCATCGCTCGAAGGCTTGCGGCTGTATCCGTTGTAAAATACGGATTTCCAGTCCCTGCACCAAAAATGACTAAGCGACCTTTTTCAAGATGGCGCATGGCCCGCCGACGAATGTAAGGCTCAGCGATTTCGGCCATGGCAATAGCAGACTGCACGCGAGTTGGAACATTTTGTTTTTCTAATGCGTCTTGCAGAGCCAATGAATTAATCACAGTGGCCAGCATTCCCATGTAATCCGAGCTGGCTCGGTCCATACCCTCAGCCGATGCAGCAATGCCTCGAAAGATATTGCCGCCACCGATCACTAAACCAATTTCAACACCTGCACGATGCGCTTGCGCTACGTCTTCGGCAATATGCTGGATGACCGACGTATTGATGCCGGTCGATTGTTTTCCAGCCAAGGCCTCACCACTTAGCTTCAGCAAAATTCGCTTGTAAGCAGGTGTTGTTGCCAATTAGTGCCCCTTTGTCTGGGCAGCCACTTCGGCCGCAAAATCAGTTGTTTTCTTTTCGATGCCTTCACCCAGTTCATAGCGGGCAAAACGACGAATTTTAACTTCGCCACCGACTTTATTCGCTGTTTCTTTCATATAGTCAGAAACTTTTAAATCAGGGTTTTTTACGAAAGCTTGATCTAATAAACAATTTTCAGCCAAGAACTTGCGAATTTGACCTTCAACAATCTTATCGATCATTTCTGGTTTTTTTCCCTGCTCTAAATTTTTAGCCTTTAAAATTTCTTTTTCTTTTGAAACGACAGCTGCTGGAATTTCTTCACTTGAAATCGCCATTGGATTCATCGCTGCAATATGCAAAGCCGCGTCTTGGGCAAAAGTTCGCAAATCAGCACTGGCTAAAGCAGATGCCGGCGCAGCCACTTCAATCAAAACACCGATTTTACCTTCGCCGTGCACGTAGCTGTGCAGGATGCCGTCGCCTTGAAGGTCATACTTTTCAGTTCGACGGACGACAATATTTTCGCCGATTTTAGCAATGATTGTTTTTAAAGCATCGCCCACAGTTTGAGCGGGGTTTTTTTGATAAGGCTGATCTAAAACAGGGCCTGTCGCTTTTGTTGTCGCAACATGATCAATAATAGATTGTACGAAAGCTTTGAAATCATCATTTCTAGAAACAAAATCAGTTTCTGAATTGATCTCGGCAACGACGGCCATCTTGCCACCCGCAACAACGGCTGCGGACACAAGGCCTTCAGCCGCGACTCGACCTGATTTTTTAGCAGCTGCAGACAAACCTTTTTTACGAAGCCATTCAACGGCCGCTTCGAAATCACCCTGAGATTCCTCAAGTGCTTTTTTGCAATCAAGCATTCCGGCGTTCGTTTTTTCTCTGAGTTCTTTAACCATAGAGGCAGAAATCGACATAGCAAATCTCCTTAAAGTTTAAATTTAAGCGGATAACAGTAGAAGGGAAACGGGCTGATTACTCAGCCGCGTCGTCTTTTGCTGCTTCTTCAGGGACGTTATCAAGTTCAGCTTGGATTTCAACATCCTCAGCCGTTCCTGCAGCCACCAATTTACGGGCTTTAGTTGTTTTAACAACAGTCGGGCCGGCTGATTTTTTAACTTCAGGGCGTGCTGTTGTCGCTGCTGCCGCTGGAGCTGTTGTGCCAGTTCCTGGTGTTCGGCTGCGGCGCTTAGGAGCATCATCTTTGCCAGCAGTTCCAGCATCCTTAACATCATCCGCTTTATCAGTTTGTGAACGGATTTTAGCATCATAAAGCTTAGCGCCTTCGATGTAAGAGTCAGCAATCAGATTAGCAAATAATTTAATAGAACGAATGGCATCGTCATTTCCTGGAATTGGGTACTCAATCTCTTCAGGATCGGCGTTAGAATCAGCAATCGCAACAACAGGAATTCCAAGACGTTTTGCTTCAGCAACAGCAATGTGTTCTTTTGGCAAATCGACAACGAACATCGCTGAAGGCATGTCTTTCATTTCACGGATACCGTTTAAGTATTCGCTCAGTTTTAAATATTCTTTTTCTAAACGAGCGCGCTCTTTTTTAGTGAAAAAAGTGGTCTCGCCCTTTTCGCGCATTTGATCGATTTTACGAAGGCGATCGATCGAAGCTTTGATGGTTTGGAAGTTTGTTAACATTCCACCCAACCAACGCTTAGTCACATAGTACTGACCACAACGTTGAGCGGCTTCAGTGATAGGCTCGATGGCTTGTTTTTTTGTTCCAACGAAAATGATCGATCCACCGTTAGCTGCGACGTCTTTAACGAAATCAGCGGCTTTTTGGGCGCGAATCACAGTTTTTTGAAGATCGATGATATGGATTCCGCCTCGTGCTGTGTAAACGAAAGGCTTCATCTTAGGGTTCCAACGTTGGGTTTGATGTCCGAAATGAACTCCGGCGTCCAACATCTCTTTCATAGTAACTTGGGCCACTTAATCCTCCTCTGGTTAATAACGGCGCAATCATAATTGATTGAAACCGCAGGGAATTTTGACGTTCCCTTAGCCTCCTTCCGGCAGAGCCCTAGAGTGGATAACTCTGGGGATAAGCCTCTTGTTTGCGGTCTCCAAGTCGTAAAAACGTGGAAACTTTAAACTTCGAGGACCAGTTGCGTGCCTGGAAGTGTGTAATAGTGGGTATTCGGATAACACAGGGCCCAGCGGGGGGCAAATGAAAAGGCCGGAATTGGACCCCTAAATAATGGGTTTTAGAGGATTGTTGGAGTTTGGGGCGCGGGCGGTATTTTGGGGTCCTTATTTATTTTTCAACTCGCTTAGTCTTGGAGCTTTCAGGGAGGCTGTAGGTCACGTTGCCAAGTTCGTCTAAGAAACTCAACTTAGAATTGCCGTTTGCTTGAACCTTCAACTCAATTCGAACTCTCCCTTTTGCGTCTTTCAGCATAACAACGGAGGCTTTGTCATAATCTTTTCCTATCCTAAGGCGCTCTGTCATCAGCAAGCCTTGGTCTCGCAAGGCCTGATAGGCAAAATCTTGTTCTGCTTTTGAAGGCAGCTTCGAGATCTTCTTTTGCCGACTCATTAAGTCGCTTAAGGGCATGTTTTGGTCATTCATTTTCAGTCCGGAAAAATAATTCTCGTTCTTGTCTTCTTCATGAATAAATTGAATAGTTTGATCTCCACGAAATTTATCGAACGTTAATGAGCCACCTTGGCCTTTGCCTGTATCGCCGTCGAAAACTAAGCCCCCAATCTCATCTCCTTTTTCACTGAAGAAAATTATGCCTGGTGGTCTTTGACCTTTACGCTCATCGTACGTAATCCCATCCATAGTACCGGGATGTTGACGTAATTTATTGGAAATAACCATTCTTAATTTTCCGTCTTTTTCGATGATGTTAATTCTTTCTGCATCAATTTCATCAAACTTTTTGTTTTTGATTATTTTAAAAACTGCCCCAAAGAGTAGGGCACAAACGAGGGTCATTAAGCCGGCATATATTTTTAAAAAGCGAATTTCCTTTTCTATTTTATTCATGGAATCCTCCTAACATAGTGAAGATGTGGAGTCAGCAGGGGAATTTCCAAACGCCAAGCAGCGGGTCGCAGAGTCTTTTGGGCAATGAGATTTAAAAAAGCTCATCTTGCCAGAGGCGCTTTAAAAACATCTTTACCGGAAAAACCTTAACTCCCTCTGAAACCAAGGCGCGCTCGCCGTCGTAGATTCCAAAAGCTTGATCAATCTTTTTTTGTTCTAATAAAGTGTTCAGACCAAAATTAAATTCTGATTTCCAGGTCTTCGAAGTTTTAAGTTCAAGTCCGATTCTGTGTTTTCCCACCTCAAGAACAAAATCAACTTCATTTTTTGACGGAGTTCCCCAATAAGATATTTTTATTTTCTTTTGGCGGTAACTAGAGAAAGCTTTAAGCTCGTTCAAAATAAATGTTTCTAAAAAATATCCAATCTGGTGACTTTCAATTTCGCGACTCAGGTTTCCGCTCAAGCCCCTGACAACGCCGGGGTCAAAATAGTAATATTTTGGATTGTGCTTTTCTTTAATTTTCGCTCGAAGCTGAAGAGCTTCGACGCGATAACCAATCAAAGTATCTAATATAACCGATAAATACCCCTCGACAGTGGATCTTCCGCAACCCACTTCCCGGGAAATATTTGAGTTATTCCAGATTTGGCCATTCATAAGGGCAGAGACTTCTAAAAACCGAATAAAAGGCTCTAGGGATCTGACGATGGCTTCCTGCTTAATTTCTTCATTAAGGTAAGTTTGGACATAGGATTCAAGAAATTCAATTTTGTCTTTAGGTTTAGAAAGATTCAGAACTTCCGGCAGGCATCCATATTTAAGAATATCTTGTAGACTAAAATCAAAATTCATTTCTGAGCTGGTCACCGTAAAAAACTCACGAGTTCTTGCCCGACCCGCTAAAAGATTAGCGTTCATCTTTTTTAACTTTCGTGCCGAGGACCCGGTCAGTACAAATTGAATAGACTTGTGCTCCAACATCAGATTTTGGACCTCATCCAAAAGTTCTGGTAACTTCTGGATCTCGTCGATCACAACTGATTTAGGTTTTTCAGCTAAAATCCAGGATTCTAAAAGACCGGGCTCTTTCAGCAAGGCCCGGTAATCCTGAGCCTTGAGCAAATTCACCATCAAAGCTTTGGGAAACTGGGCCCTGACCCAAGTCGATTTTCCAGTCCCGCGGGGGCCAAATAAGAAGAAGCTATACTGCGAGGGAGCGAGCTCCCGGATAAATTGATTTTGTTGATCTGCCATAGTCTGCCATCCCTAACGTCAAATTTACCGTCATTTTGACGTTAGCACAATCACTAAATTGAATCATATCTCCAGAGAAAGAGAGCCATTTGGGTGGTCTAGCGGTCCAAAGTTCGGATGAACCCTTCCCTCGGCCATAAATTTTGTTGCCAAATGGCAACCAAAGGAGTATCATAGGATTATGGACGACGTAAAGCTTATGAATCAAAAAATTAAGAAGCTTGGCATCATCGCTGTTGCAGAGGCCGCAGGCCTTAATAAAAGCACGATTTCCCGCTACGTGAATGGGCAGCGCGAATATTCATTAGAAAATTATAAAAAAGTTTTTCGTGCTGTTCAGCTGATTGAAGAAGCGGGCTTGCGGGGTCGAACAAGTGCAAGAGAGGCCACCCAAAGAGTTGTTCTCGGTGAAGATTGGCAGATCGCCTATTTCGATTTCATTGACTCATTTCTTGCTACAAAAAGCGAAATTTTATTGGAGCAAAGGCCTGCAGAAGGACTTGATATCAGATCACTGGCTTTAATCTGCGCCATCGTAATGCAGTTGTGTGAAGAAAATAAGGTGCG
>JAYTOY010000091.1:0-24195 GCA_043747555.1 Pseudobdellovibrionaceae bacterium
AATTTCTCCTTAGGTTCTTATGCCCTAGGTAATCAGATAAAAAAACGCCCTTTTTTTGATGAATCATTTCGTTTTTAGAAATTATGAAATGCTCAAAAAACGTCATACTGTCAGAATTTCTACGGGCGAACGTATTTGCGAACGCTGGTGACATCTTTTGATCCTGTTCCGCAGGAAGCTGGTGTTGGCGCTTCTTTTAGTGCTCCCCACAGTTCTATTCTAGAAATCAAACATCACGTTGACCCTGACTATTTTATCAATGACTAAATTTTTATAGTTTCTTCTTGTAAAATAGTTGCTTACGTTACGGGTATCGGGTAACAATTAGACCTCAAACCAAAGGAGGCACTATGAAAAATTCAAATCTATTCAATGAGCAGCTTCCTTTATCTGTCAGTTTATAGTCTAAATTTTCATAATAGAAGTTTGCTCAAGTTATCACTGAATTCAGTTTTTGTTCTGAATTCAAAAATCTAATTACTTGAGGAAAATTTAATGATTTCAAAAAAAGTTTCACAGAAACTAAAAACGGTTCATACGCGAAGACTTGTTCTTCGTGTTTTGACTCCGAAAGATTACGACGCTTGGTTTGACGGTTACGTCAATCGTAAGCCTGCACAAAGCAAATGGGATAATGGGCCTAGAGCTAAAAAGGATTGCACTAAAGCCATCTTTCTAAAACTCATGCGACGACTTAAACAGCTAGCAAATGATGATGACTACTATCGTCTTTATGTATTTGAGAAAAAATCCGGAAAGATTGTGGGAGAAATTGATTTCGACGTTTATGTCAGAAGCACTCACCAATTTTGTAATTTTGGTTATATGATTTATAATCATTATTGGGGAAAAGGCTACGGCCAAGAGGCATCAAAAGCTGGTTTGAAAATCGGATTTGAGGATTTAAAACTGAACCGACTAGAGGCTGCGATCAACCTGGACAATAAAAACTCAATTCGTCTGGTTAAAGCTATCGGGATGCAAAAAGAAGGTATTAAAAAGCGTTATTGGTATGAAAATAAAAAATGGGTTGATCACATTATTTATGTGGCAAACCCTGAAGATATTGGCTTGAAGGGTAAAAAGCCGTTTTTTAAATAATGATGGGGGCGTCCGTATTAACGAACGCCCCCAATCTTATTTTTCTGAGCCATTTTTAGCTAAATTCAACATTTCAGACACAATCTCATTTATCAAAATTGAAAAGCCGAAGCTTTTCAAAATCGAACTGCTCACTCATTTTCCACCGCCATTCCCAACAAGTTGTTGGTTCAGCCACCTGAAGCTCATGCCACCGTGTTGGTGGGCTTTGGCAGCCTCACGACCAACAATTCCAGTGGCTTCAACTAAAGTGCCAGCGGCACCCAAAGCAATGGCCACGAAAATTAAACTTCTAATAAATTGAACTACACCCATCATAAAACCTCCGTTTAAAAAGGCTCTCGACAACCAAAATGAATAATGAAACGAAAGAAACTGCCCTTACTGATGTAGCCAAAGTGTAGCCAAAAAATAGCCAAACTCTGTGATGATCAGTGATATTCTGTGACGATTTTTAAAATCCAACCAAGCTAAGTTGTTGAAACCTTTTGTTTATGATATTGCGGTGTTAGGTGTTTTTTAATCCAAACTCTGAAAAGAGTTTGGTGCCTCGGGCCGGACTTGAACCGGCACGCCCCTGTAAAGGAAGCTCAGGATTTTAAGTCCTGTGCGTCTACCAATTTCGCCACCGAGGCTAACGATGGAACTGAAGAAATCAGAAAAAACCATTTTTTGGCTTAAATGTCACCGCTGAAACTGGGTAAGATGCAGTTGACGCATTCCATCGTCTCAGTTTGAAATGCTCCAAATTTAGGCAAACTATGGTTTCGATGCAGGTAGGCCCTATCAACTTGTCAAAATGATTTCACTTAAAACACACTGTAGGAAGGTGTCTTTGTACCGATGAACAGGATGGAGATACTCACTTTGTCGATTCGTCGGAAGCTTGGTTTAATCGTCTGGACTTTTCTTTTTATGATCACTTTGATCACCGGGCTTTCTTATGTCGGGCTAGAAGGACTTTCCATCATTCGTTCCTATTTGGGTGCAGAAAATTTATGGTCCAAGAGCGAAAAAAGTGCGGTGACGGCCTTGCAGCGATATGTTTTGAAAGAAGACGCGCAAGATCTTAAATTTTTTTTAAAAGAGCTTGAACTGCCGGCCGCGACTCAGCGAGCCCGCTTTGAAATTCTTAAAAAAGAAACCAATTTCAATATTCTGGATCAGGCTCTGATCGAGGCAAAAAATGACCCCAGCGAAGTGCGAGCGATGGGCGTTTTAATGAAGCGGGCCAAAGGCATCCAGTTCATCGATGACGCTTTAGCGGCCTGGGCCCGAGGCGACATTTACCTGGATCAGCTAAATATTATTGCTCTGCAAATTGAGCAAGATATAAAATTCAAAAAATTGACACCGTCTCGAAAAAACGATTTCTTACAAGAAATACTTCAATTGGAACAGCAGCTAAATACAGCCGAGATTCAATTTTCAAATAGCCTCACGGATGGAGCACGGTGGTTTAAACAAAAGCTTATTTTGTCACTGGTGTCTTTATCCTTGGTCTTGCTGACATTAGGACTTTGGATTTCTTATTTGATTTCAAAAAATATTTTAAGCCAGATCGAGCACTTGCGCATCGGTGCTGCTCAAATTGAACAAGGCAACCTCACGCAAGCTGTGCCCGTGATTTCAAAAGATGAGCTGGGTCAGCTGGCGTCAGTTTTTAATCAAATGACTGACAGTCTTTCGCGCGTCACCTTTGAACGCAACCAGGCTCAAGGAGCTTTCGAGCTTCGGGCCCGCCAATTGGCCGAAGCTCAGGCGATCGCCCACATCGGAAGCTGGGAAATGGATCTGACCTCTCAACAATTATTTTGGTCCGAAGAACTTTTTAAAATTATGAAGCAAGATCCAAAATTTTTTATTCCTACTTTTGAAAAAGTGATTACGGCGCTTCCCTTAGAAGATCACACTTTGCTTGAAGCGGCTGTTAGAAAAATGTTGGAGCAGGAAGCGCCTTTCGGGGAGGTTCTAAGGATGCAGGTCTCTGGTCACGAGTTTTGCTATTTGCAGGTCCAGGCGCGCGTCATCCGGTCCTCAGAAGGAACGCCAATTCGTATCCTTGGCACAGCTCAGGACGTAACGGAACGCCAACTGTTGCAAGCCCAACTAATACAAGCCAGCAAGATGGCCTCTCTGGGGGAAATGGCCGGCGGAGTGGCCCATGAGATCAACACACCCTTAGGAGTAATTACACTTTTAACATCGCATGCTCGAAGGTTAGTTGCAGAAAATAAATTAGAAATGGCAGCGCTTCCAGGAATGTTTGAAAAATTAGAGGCCATGGCCATGCGAATTGCAAAAATCGTTAAGGGCTTAAGAAGTTTTTCACGGGAAGGGGCTGGAGATGTTTTTCAAGAGACCTCAGTTGAATCTATTCTGGAAGACACTCTTAGTCTTTGTGAAGAGCGCTTTAGAAGTCAGCAGATTATGCTTTTCAGAACCCAAGTTCCTTCAAGCTTAACGATGGAAGCTAGAAGCGTTCAAATTGGACAGGTGTTACTGAACCTTTTAAATAATGCCAACGACGCGGTTTCTGGAAAACCGGACCCTTGGATTCGCCTTGAGGTTATTGAAAGAAATGAATTTATTGATATTAGGATTACAGATTCTGGAAAAGGAATTCCTCGATTAATCCAGGACAAAATCTTTCAACCATTTTTTACGACCAAAGATATCGGCTCTGGAACAGGCTTGGGTTTAAGTATTTCTGCGGGAATTGTAAAAGCGCATGGGGGTCAGCTAACAATTGATAACGAATCCCCGAACACTTGTTTTTCAATACGCCTTCCGAAATGGCAGTGCTTGCCCCAGACGCGGGCCTCTTAATCCACCCATTCAATCGTTAACAGAAGTCCCTTGATGCGATATTTCAGACTATTCCACAGAAGTCTTTCGTGATCTGAAGCGTTCAAGTCCTTGGCGTTAATAAGAACTTCAGACTGAATCGCCATCACTTTTTGCTGAGCTTCCTTTAAAATCACCGGCGCTGTTTTTCGTAAAACAGGATTTGTTTTCCATTCAAACGCAATTTGGCTAACGCGCTTTTCTTGCTCTAAAACGAGGGTGTCAATTTCTTCGAATCGTGCCGGAAGGACAACTTTTTCAGCCTTTAAAAAATGGTCCCAAGAAGTGCACCGAAAGTAGTTTACATAGGTCGGGCAATCCATGGGGTGTCCCAAGCGGTGACGGCATTCGAAGGGCACTGGGAAAATGGCAAAGACTTCCGGTGTTGATTGAAGTTTGTAAGGGGCTAGCGTCGTAAGATAGTTTTTTGTAAAAGCCAATTCTTCGGAGACAAACGTAAATGCATGCACCTCGGTGTGTGAAGAGTCTCGGATGGCTGCAATATCACCGGGTGCTGGCGCTTCATCGCGGGGCACCGCTTGGCAGAGTGGGGACTGCGTCCAGAAACTCATCTCTTCGGGCGGAGTGTAGCGTAAAACAGGTAATATCTTAGCAGCGACAAGGGCCGTATTCCAACAGTTCGGTCCCCAGCGGCCGGCATCAACCTCTAATGACCGCTCGACTATATTAGGAGTCACTGGATCAATATCAAAATAGCAGCGAAGGCTGTCGCAGGTGCATGCTGTCGGTGGTTTGCCTGGTTTTTCTTCCAGAGCTACCTGCCACAGGGTGAAAGCTTGGACTTGCCTCTTTAAAAGATCACAATTTTCACCGGTGATAGTCACGCCGCCATCAGCCCGCCGAAAGCCATTAACCCCTTCCAAGGTGCTAGCCTGAAGGTGAAGACTTAGGAATGAAATAGATAGGGCGATAGCCAGGACTCGCATATCCGAGTTATGGTAAGAAAGACAATCGGTGTCAAATACCAATCATTTTTAAGGGCTCAAAACACCTTAAAATAAACCTAGACGCAGTGTATCATAATGAGGTAATATAGGCTTTTTTTGAAACCCCTGACGGAAGTAGTTTTTATGAAAAAGTTAGTTCTTTTTGTGACTCTTTTACTCGCCTCACAGGCGGCGCTCGCTCAGCAAATTTGTACTCTACAAACCAGAGTTTATGTCCCGAAAACGGTTGTTAACAAGTACGTTAGCGAAAAAAAGACCTATGAAGTTTCCGACTGGCAGGAGTGCTATGCAAAGGCTCTTCAAGAAGCCAAAGAATACAAACCCTTACAAACAGCCCGGGTACAAATAAAGATTTTTAATATCACGGTGTCGGATCGCGACCGAAATTTTCATTTTTTGACGGATTGGGCAGTCAAAGGCGATTTGTCGTCCCACAAAGTCACCGGCACCGTGAATGAATCAAGTTCCGTACATCCTGGGTCAGGTCCTCAGGCCCGATAGCGGCTTCCTAGGGATCGATTCCTCACTTGAGTTCCTGCAATGAAAAAGCTAGTCTCCGCTTCTAAATCTGAAGGAGTATTCGTGCAACGTCGACAATTTATGAAAGCCACTGCCGCCAGTTTTGCAGGGTTTAGCTTTTCAGGGCCGCTTTCGTTTTCTCAAGCTCAGGCAAAAAACAAAACTGAATCCAAGGCCGCACCGGTGTTTCCGCAAAAGTGGCGGACTGTTGAGCTGACCCAAAAAATCACGTCAGATTCCACCCAAAGTTCAGAAATTTGGCTGCCACTTCCACAAAATCAAACTTCGTATCAAGAATTAATCTCGACAAATTGGACAGGCAACTTTTCAAAAGCGGGAATTTGGAAGGATCAAACTTATGGAGCCTCTATTTTTTATGCAAAGTGGGATCAGGCCGCAAAAATGGAGTTGCAAGTCACGCATGAGATGAAGCTTAAAAATCGTGTCAGTGGGCCAGGGCAAAAAGAACCTGCTTCGAACGAGGATGTTGCGCTTTATTTAAAACCCACTGAACATATTCCAACCGATGGACTGGTCAAAGAGACGGCGCAAAAAATTGTGAAATCCGAAAGAAATCCTGATAAAAAAGCAAAACTTATTTACAACTGGATGGCTGAAAACACTTTCCGTGATGCAAAGGTTCGTGGCTGTGGGTTAGGGGATGTAAAAACTTTGTTGGTCTCAGGAAATTTGGGCGGAAAATGCGCCGACCTTAGTTCGTTGTTTGTAGGACTTTGCCGAGCGGCCGGAGTTCCTGCCCGTGAAGTTTTTGGCTTGCGAGTTTTAAATTCAGAGGTTTCAAAGTCAATTGGTAAACAAGGGGATGTCAGTAAGGCTCAGCACTGCCGGGCTGAGTATCTGTCTTCTGGAGCTTGGATCCCGGTGGATCCTGCCGATGTTCGAAAAGTCATTCTTGAAGAAAACCTGAATCTTGAAGATCCTCATGTCGCCGAAATTCGCACAAAATTTTTCGGATTTTGGGAGATGAATTGGGTGGCTTTTAATTCGGCTCGGGATTTTTCATTGCCGCCTAGTTATGCCGAAAAAATCAATTACTTGATGTATCCAAAATTGGTTTCGGGAAGTGTTCAAAAAGATGGGATGGAACCAGATGCGTTTAAGTACTCGATTAATTCCAAAGAAATCGTTTAAACTGATTCGTGCTTAAAAAATAGGTTGATCCTAATAAATCCCTGCCACAGACTTAAGGGCAGGAGGATTTTATGAAAAATATTTTTATTTCTATGATGTTGGTGTTGGCGCCACTTTTTTCAAGCGCGCAAAGTCTTAGACCCGTGTTTGTCCCGGCTCCAGCTCATGATCAATACCTAAACTATAACTTTGGCACCGTGCCCGTTAATTTCCGTCAATCCGTCGATTTTGTCCTAACAGCTGATAGGATGTTGCCCCTGCATATCCGCCACATTGCTGTTGTCGGAATGGCGTTTAATGGATCATCAAACTGTCCAAGTATCTTGGCGCCAGGAAGGTCATGCACTATTCGCGCTTCTTTTTGGCCCTTTCAAGAGGGCTATTACTCGGGCCAGTTAAATGTTTATCTTGAACAGAATTCGATTTTTATTAATTTATCCGGATGGAGTCGTCTTTAGACTAGGTTCCTTTTTTAAGATGAATTAATCAGCTTTATTTCAATTCTCCTTTGGTAAGCTATGTTTTCTACCAAAAGGGTTTTTGTTGTTACCCGCGCGATATAATAAAAATAATTTTAGAGTCTATTTTCTCTTTGATTCAGCGCTATGGTTTGACAGAGTTATCGTCAGAGACGGTCAGGAATATTCAGATCTATTCAGCTAAAGTGGATCAGTTCTCGCCAGATCTTTTAATTGCAAAACGTGAAGTCGCCACTTTGGATGAAGCCAAAATGGGCGGCCTGTCAGCTGACATGGTCGGCATGGGCGCTGAAAATTTGCGGGCGACAGGGGAAGCTTTAGCGCAATCAAAAAATGTGACTGAAAGTTTGGCCATGGCTCGGCAAATGGAACAAAAAACCACTTCAAATTTTAATGTTCAACGCAGCGATTTTCAAAGGGTTGTGGCTGAATCCGTTGGGACTGAAAGAATGAAAACAATTTGTAATGGGGATGATTGTGTTTCTGTGGCCGCGTCACCATTAACAAAATTAGAAAAGGATAAAATCTTGCAAGGAATTAAAGGCTCTTACAAGCCGCGGCCTTGACAGAATTGCGGTCTCACGGTCTGCTTAGGGTCGGGGGTGCCTTTGAAAAACAAAATATTTTTGTGGACGAGCTTAATTCTTTTTCCAAGTCTTACTTTTGCTGCTGATCTTTCAAATTGCAAAGACGTCGTGACTCGCAGAGCGAATATTCAGGTGCAAGTCCTTCTTGCAAGGCAGGGGACGAATTGTTTTTTAACCGTGACCTCAGTGCAAAAGCCCACCTTGATTTACAGAGACTATCTTTTTACAAGCGATGGGATGTTTTTAGTTTTTAATTCATTAAACGGTGAAGATGACGCAGACTCTACGGCCGCTCGGGAGTTTCATTTTTTCCCAAGAGTAAATTCTTCTCCCGGTTTCGTTTGGAATGATCAAGAACGCCGCTTGGAAGTGACCCATACAAACGGAGATGTATTTTACTTTGATTACGAAACGGCTCAGATAAAAGGCATGGGCAAGGGACAAGTTTTTGTTGCGCCAGATATTCGAAAAGAAAATCGAGGAGGCGTTGAAATCCTAAGTTATCAAGGTTTAGTTTTAGATGTAGGATTTGCAGTGGGCCATTTGCCGGCGTCATCGTTGAGCGAATTTTCGATATTTAAAGATGCCTACAGCAACACCTGCAAAGTGGTAAATCACGATATTTTTGTTGTGACTGGCTTTAGCGATATAGACTTTAAATATCCAGATCGTGAGTTAAAGCCTTTTTTAAAGAATTTGTGTCCGCAATTA
The DNA here is from genome assembly GCA_043747555.1 of Pseudobdellovibrionaceae bacterium. GTDB lineage: Bacteria > Bdellovibrionota > Bdellovibrionia > Bdellovibrionales > Bdellovibrionaceae > JAYWDA01. Next base: position 8,365 of record JAYTOY010000091.1, read on the forward strand.
CAGCAGCCATAAATAATTAGATTTTGGGGAACCAAGGAATAAAAACGGAAGTTTCCCTTTGGTATTGCATGTAAGCTTCTCCTCGGGTTTTTAATGACTGAGCTTCCGCAGGTGGAACCCCTGTCACTTTTAAAAGAAGCAAAAGAATAATTAACGGACTGTAGATGGTGTACCATGTCCCCGCAGTTCCTAAGGCAAAAATATAAAAGCTCCACCAAATAAGACTTTCAAAAAAATAGTTCGGATGCCTTGAAAATCTCCAAAGGCCAACTTTGCAAGTTTGACCTTTGTTAGAAGGATTTTTTCTGAACGTCGCCATTTGATGATCTGAAAGAGCTTCTCCGGCAAAAGCTATAAGCCAAAGGGCAAACCCAATAATTTCTGCATTAGATAACGCAGGCGATGTATTAAAACTAATTTCTAAAAACATAAAAGACAAGAGGACGACACTCCAGGCCTGATACTGGAAAAACCAAAAAAAATTCGAAGCTACTTTTGGCGCATATTTCTTTCGTAAATTTTGGTAACGATTATCCTCAGCAGGATGGGCCTTGTAAATCCGCCAGAATAGAAAAGTTCCAAGACGCAGGCTCCATGCGCCGACCATGGTTAGTAAAAATATTTTTCGCAAACTCCAGCCTTCAGAAAAACAGATGAAAAGTCCAACCAGCCCAATAAATGAATAGGACCACACGATATCTACTATGCTGTAGTTATTAATTCTTCGGCCAAAAACCCAAAAAATTGCAAAGGCCAGAGAGCTGAGAATAAAAGCCGTCGCAGCTAAATTCCAAAAAGAAACATTCATATTTGCTCCCTACCTAGTTTTGTTTTTAAAAGAAAATATTTTGAAATCCAATAAACTAAGAATCCCACGGGAACAGAAAGCAATGCCCATGCTAAAATGGCATGCAATCCAGCCATTCCATAATCTTTTATAAAAAGGGTCAGGTCCGTAGAAAATGTCTGCAGCATCAGTTTTAAATTTAAAGAGACAGGATCCGCGCCCACCAGCCATTCTCCGATGGAAATATAGACTGGAATGAGCAAAATTTGGATAGCTCCCAAAAGATGATTTACCATCTGAAGCAGGGGATGGTTTAATTTGAAGACCGAGCCCACCATGACGGCCAGGGCCGAGGTCAAGCCCAATAAGGGAAAGGTTCCACATATAACACCGGCCGCAAAAGTTTTTGCAACACCTGAAACGGAAAGTCCTTGTTTAAGTTGAGCCTGGATTAAAAGCTTGGCCTTGTTAAACATTTAAAATGTTTGCTCAGATTTTGAGCGCAGAAGTATTTGAGAGGCGGGTGCCTCCGTAGGAAGTTTATAAAGCTGCCACAAAACGTAGGTCGCCATCGCAAAATTTCCTAAAGTTAAAATTAAAACGAGCCAAATTATTTTTGAAATAGGTTTCACTTCTTTATAAAAAACCCAAACGTAAAAAGTTATAAACGCAAAATAAGTGTCGGCCAGTGTGGCCACACCCCAAGGTTCGGAAACAATTTTTTTGCCACCAGCAAAGACATTTTCAAAGGTGCTAGCCCAGGTTGTTGCGATCAACATACTGAGAAGAACAATGACACAAAGGAGCGCGAGGGTCTTTTTTGAATTCATATTTTTATTTTAAAGAAGACTTGAGGTCACAAGCAAGGGGCATTTTAAGAACAAGGTAGGCTTTGTTAAAAGTCTCAGTGTCAAAGCTAAAAACAGGAGCCTTTTTTTATTCATCTCCGGTGGATCCGAGTTGCTTTGGGCCCTTAAAAACGGCATTCTTTTTAGGAATTACAAAATGGGGGGGGAGTATGAAGCTATTTTTTCTAGTTTCTTTAATTTTAAGTATATGGCTTGTGATTCCGATCGCGGAAGCTCGTGGGCTTTCTGCCGCGCGAGCTCCGGGTGAGTCTTCGGCACAAGCAAGAGTACGTGTTTCCAAAAACTCTTTCGGTCCACTTCACCCGCTATCGGGGTTTACTTCTCCCGAATCGTTGTCGAAAACTTTGCCTGATTTGAATCCAACCGAAATCCCTGAAGTCACGTCGTTGGCTGAAATGGACGCTGAATTTGTTTACATTCGAGATAATAGATTTTTGCATTCAAATCGCCCTGATTTTCCGCGAAGAATGACGTGGCTTTTTCCGGATGATGGTTGCTATGCGCGGGCAGAAATGGCCGCCATTAAATTAATGAAGCACCCATTTTTAGCGCCAAAAAAAATTTTCGCGTTTGGTGATCTGGTTGTGAATTCTGCCAATTCAATATCTGGTTCAGTGACGTGGTGGTATCACGTGGCTGTGGCTTATCGGTTTCAACAGGATGTTTATATTTTTGATCCGGCCATTTCACCGAAACACCCTCTTCTTCTTCAAGATTGGAATGTGAAAATGGGTGGGCTTCACACTGAAATTAAATACGCTGTTTGTGCGGATCGAACTTTTGATCCTGATGCGGATTGCCTGCACCCTGATGTCGTCAGTGATGAGGATGTTGAAGACGATCAGAAAGGCTATTTTCAAGCCGAGTGGGTGAGAGTGCTTAAGTTAAACCGAGATCCCGAAAAAGAACTCGGTGACTTGCCACCTTGGCTCTAAAAATGAAGTTCGTCGCTGACGTGCAAGCCTAAGATTTGATTTAATGGGTCTGTGGCTTTAAATTCACTGATCATCGCTGTTAATTCATTTGTCAGCAGTCTAGATTCTACCACACTTGAATTTTTTCGGATGTTGGCCAAAGACAGTTCAGCTTGGGTGATGGTCTGTCCAATAGCGCTCAGTAATCCGTTGGTATCTTCTACATTGGCCAACATATCTTGCATCGAATTCATTTCTTTAATTTGCAACTGGATGGCAAGAATATTTTCAGCCAGTTCAGAACCTTGCGACTTTTCGTCGATGGGGGTGCCGTGGCTAGGTAATTCTGAAGCTTGCGCAAGAAAAGAGGAGAAAGTGACAGCTAAAAGGATCAGCCAAATTTTTAAAACAGTTTTCATAAATCTTCCAAGGTTAGGGTTCTCTCATTAACACGGTTTTTAGCTGCTATTCCTGTGCCGCCTTTAACGCGACCTAAAGGGCTTTTTAATCAATGCAAATGTCTAAGGCTCAGACAAAGAGCCTTTTTCGGAGGCTGTTCCATTAAAACTTCACTTAAAAACTTCAAAGAGATTGAACTTTAAAAAGTACTTTAAGATTACCTCTTAAGCCGCTGTAAAAGCTCAATGCTTGGATACGAATCAGCAGGAAGTCCCAGTCGCAGCTGCGCTTGTTTGACGGCCACACGAGTCGCCGTGCCCAATTTTCCATCGATCGGTCCTGGGTCGTAGCCAAGCTCTAAGAGCTCTTTTTGAACTTCAGTTATTTGTTCTGGAGTTAAAGGTTTAACCACACCGTTTCCGCGAAACACAGCAGGAGCTCCGGCTAAGCGAGTGGCTAAAAATGCAGCCGTTGTCGAGTAAACCATCGATGAGTTCCAACCTAGGATAACTTGAAAATTAGGATAAGCTAGAAAAGCGGGACCCAATCGACCCATCGGCAAAAGTAAAGAAGCAGGCAGATCTTGACTAGGAAGTCCACCCCGTGCAGGTTTGACTCCCCAAGCGGTCCACTGGGAAACGGGATGTTGAATCGTAAGATCGGCTTCTTGCCACTGCATTTCTCGGGGAATTCGCACTTCTTGCAACCAAGGTTGACCACGTGTCCAACCATGATGAACTAAAAACTGAGCCGCTGATGCTAAAGTATCTGGAACGCTTTTTACTAAATTAACCTGACCGTCTTTATCGTAATCCACACCTGATGCAAAATAATCAGAAGCCATTAATTGGGTGCCACCAATTTCTCCGGCCCAGCTGCCAATCATTTCTTGGGCTTTTAAATCGCCACGTTGAATGATTTTTAAAGCGCTGATCAGCTGCGCCCGAAACATATCAGAGCGCCTGCAATCAAAAGCTAAAGTTGTAATGGAAGTAAGAACTTGGAATTTTCCTGTGAAAGTTCCGAAATCACTTTCCAAAGCCCAAAAGGCAACAATGGGCTCTGGTGGAACACCGAAATCTTTTTCAATGCGGGCAAAAATTTCCTTATTAGTTGACGTGATCAATTCAACACCTTTTTTGACTCTGGACGCCGAAATCATTTTGTCTGAAAAATCCAGAAAGGGCAGTTGGAATACGCCTTGGCTGCGATCGCGAGCTAACACATCAGAATCAATTTTAATGTAAGACAAGGCCGATTTAAAAGTAGCTAGAGTTATTCCCTGTGACAGGGCCTCTTGCTTGACGCCTTCAACCCATGCCGCAAAAGACATATCTTTTTCACAAGCGATGGTAGAACCCTTTGGTGCAGGCGCTGGCGGTTGGATGGCTAGGGCTGTGGCTGAAGTTTGCAACATCCAAGTCATTGTAAGGATATTTAAAACCATTTTATTTCTCATGGTGGACTCCCATTTAATTTCAAATCACAAGGTTGAAGTGCATTCATATTAATAATTTCTTTTTTTCGAAAAATCGTAAATCCCTGAACAGATATCTTACGAGATTTAATTTCAGCCGCACCATTGGCAAAGAGGTGCTCGATTTTGACGGACGTACCGGCTGGGCCGAGGTGGGTTTGCTGCTTCAGGCAAACAAGGTCTTGGGTCTTAAAGCTTTTCAGTGTTGAAACTTCTTTTACAACAGAGGTTAGGTGAAAGCTTTCCTCGCCCGTTTGCCATGAGCCATCTTGAATAAAATCAAAAGCCACACGCACATTGCCGTCCATATCAATTTCTTTAATCACAGCTGAAACAGGGTGTGGATCCGCGGTCAGGTCATAATTAAGCATCACCAATACCCGATCATTCAAGGATGTGGTCCTAGAGTCAGCAAAGGCGGAGCTCCAGGGAAAAAGTGAAAGGATCAAAAAGCAGATTAAAATTTTAATAAGATCCTCCAAAAGATTTGAACTTGCATAGACTTCCTCTACTAATTCCGTGCCGCCTTCCATCAGTCTAACTGCCATTAGGAATCCCAAAGCCTGATCAAGAGATCGACATGGGCCAAAGTTTGTCACTCGGAGGGTGGTGGTGCTCAGTTATCTGATAACCACTAGCCAAAAAGCAGTGGCTTTGGGTCTACTTCTTTACTGCATCTGACGCTCGACCTAAATCACGATCGCAGCTTTTGCCAAGACTTAAGGTAGCTTTATTCTTGATAATTTTAATAGTTAACCGACAACCGCCTTTAACTAAATTACTAACAGTTCCGTTATCTTCAATATCAGCTTCTTTTACTGTCAGGACATTCTTTTTAATTTGAGTTACTACACCAGAGAAGTCGCGCATATTTGCAGGGCCAAAAAGAACGCTAATATTTACGATATTCTGCTGCTGTTGATTGGTTTCAATCGAAATTGTGTTTTCAGCGGAAAGGTAACATGCACCCTCGGAGTCTTCAAAAGATCCACTTTCTGCGTCACAGTCTTCTTGGGTGTAACCAAAAAAACGAATGCTTGATGGTGCACTATAATTACCTACATAAGATACCTCCGAGGCGAAGACAGATGACGATATAAATATTAGGCCTAAGATTGCCGTCATTTTTCTCATGGAAGCTCCCTTATTTTGTTGAACCCATTCCAATGTTTGTGGGATTGATTTTCCCTGTATTCAAACTGGAGCGATGTTTCGATAAGTAACATAACGAATTGCGAAATTTATTTCGCCTGTTATTATTCTGACAGTTTGTAAGGTTTAGCCGTAGAACTTCTTTACGGTCTCTGAAGGTTAATACTACATTGGGGATCATTATTTTAAAACTGTGCCCAAAATTGTCCTTTTCTTTAGGCCAGAAATTAAAAATTAATAAAAGTTACTTTGTCATCGCCGTTAATAAAGTGACCTTATCTTTCAGTGAGCCTGAAGCGCAAGGCTGTTGCCAATATGAAAGTTCTGATGGAAGGCGCTGCGGATCCCAGTTTTTTAACGTTGGACTGTTCCCCTTGTTTTGGAGACGGCCTTTCAAAACATTTCTTTTCCGGTCTTGACTGATCTGCTGACAAAGTTGAAAGTTCTATTTTGCTCGCACAAGGAGAATCCGATGAAAGTAAAAGCTGCAGTTGCTTGGAAGCCGAACACGCCCTTATCGATTGAAGAAGTTGATTTAGAGGGTCCTAAAAAAGGAGAGGTTTTAATTAAAGTGATCGCCTCCGGCGTATGCCATACGGATGCCTATACCTTGTCTGGGACTGATCCTGAGGGACTGTTTCCTGTTATATTAGGACATGAGGGTGGCGGTATTGTGGAAGAGGTTGGTGAAGGTGTGACCAGCTTAAAAAAGGGCGATCATGTGATTCCTCTTTATACTCCTGAGTGTCGCGAATGTGATTTTTGCTTGTCTGGAAAAACAAATCTGTGTGTAAAAATTAGGGCCACACAGGGCAAAGGTCTTATGCCGGATGGCACCTCGAGGTTTTCTAAAGATGGAAAAATGATTCATCATTATATGGGTTGCTCGACTTTTGCGGAATACACCGTGGTTCCTGAAATTGCTTTAGCTAAAATTGATCCAAAAGCGCCCTTGGATAAAGTTTGTTTGCTGGGCTGTGGAGTCACGACAGGAATTGGTGCTGTCTTAAATACAGCAAAAGTTGAAAAAGGCGCAACAGTGGCTGTATTCGGCTTGGGCGGCATTGGTTTAGCTGTTATTCAAGCGGCTAAAAAGGTCGGAGCTTCGCGAATTATTGCGATTGATATCAATGATTCCAAATGGGAAATTGCTAAAAAATTTGGCGCCACAGAATTTTTGAATCCGAAAAATTTTGATCAGCCGATTCAGCAGGTGATTATAGAAAAAACCGGTTGGGGCGTCGATTATTCTTTTGAATGTGTGGGGCACGTGGGTTTAATGAGATCAGCTCTTGAGTGTGCCCACCGAGGTTGGGGTCAATCGATCATTATCGGAGTTGCGGCCGCCGGCCAAGAAATTTCCACAAGACCATTTCAATTGGTCACGGGCCGAGTTTGGAAAGGCTCTGCTTTTGGTGGAGTCAAAGGTCGAACCGAGCTTCCAGGCTATGTTGATCAGTATATGTCTGGCGAAATTAACCTAGATGATATGGTGACCTTTACGCTGCCGCTAAAAGATATCAACAAAGCTTTTGATTATATGCATGAAGGAAAAAGTATTCGGACTGTGATCATATTTTAAGGAGTTTTATCTGTGATTAAGCTGCAGCCACTAAAAACATCTAAATGTTTCGATGGACTCACTCAAATTTGGGAGCATGACTCTTTAGCGACTAAAACCAAGATGAAGTTTTCTACTTTTATTCCCGAAGGACCCATTAAAGGCTGTCTTATCTGGCTGTCGGGTCTGACCTGCACCGAGGAAAACTTTATTACCAAGGCGGGTGCGCAAAAATATTTAGCAGAAGAAAATTGGATGGTGATTTGCCCTGATACTTCTCCCCGGGGGCTCAGTTTAACGAATGAACATGAATCTTGGGATTTTGGTTCAGGGGCTAGTTTTTATCTAAATGCCATGACCGCAGGCTACAAAGATCATTATCTTATGGAGACTTATGTTGCTGAAGAGGTTTACGAACTGATTCAAAAACAGTTTGGGGTCTCGGCAAAACTAATTTCTATTTCAGGTCATTCAATGGGTGGGCATGGAGCACTGACGTTGGGATTAAAATATCCGCAAAAATTCCGCTCGGTCTCAGCTTTTTCGCCCATCGTCCATCCGACGGCATGTGCCTGGGGAATAAAGGCATTTGAAGGTTACCTGGGCAGTGATCAAACTCAGTGGGCACAGCATGATGCCACAGAGCTTGTTAAAAAAGGTTCCAGACATCCGTGGGCCATTCTTATCGATCAAGGTTTGATGGATGATTTTTTAGAAAAACAGCTTTTAACCAATGATTTTTCAGAAGCTTGTAAAATATCAGGGCAGGCTGTTCAAATTCATTTTCGTGAAGGCTATGATCATAGCTATTATTTTATTTCAAGCTTTATTGAATCGCATATTAAATTCCATGCAAAGCCCTTTTAGTAAGCGCGTCAAGGACTTCCGTTAGCTCTGGAGTGTCTTTAATAGATTTAATAAAATCAAAATCACTAAGCTTTTCTATGGGAACGGAAATCCCATTTAATCGAAGGTAAAAGCTAGTCGTTACCATTCTGAAACGCAAATTCAGTTCGAAGGCTATTTTGGATAATGCCCGCATGGATTTCTTTTGTGCCAAAGTGAACTCAATTTTGTCTTTACCGATTAAAGACAAAACGTTTTCAAATCTTGCATCAGTTAAGGGTGCTGTTAAAAAATTAGCATGCAAGTAAGAAAGCATCATGAATTTCATAAAGACTTCACTGCCAATGTCCTGCATGGCATTTTTAAGATTAGCTCGATCTTCAAACATAACTACGTATGAATTTAATTCGAAAAATATTCTATGAACTGGATCGGCGGCATCCACGACGGATAAAAGCTCGCAGGTATTTGCAAAAGACTCTTCCATCAGTCTTACCAAAGTTAATTTTCGCAGATCAGGAAGGCTATTTGACACAGAAAGTTTTAAGGCTTTTTCTGTAAGGGACCTTGCAACCGCATGGCAGGACTCGTGGAAAATATGATTTCCTTTTAAGTTATCACTGATGTCGTCCCAGGAAATTTGTTGGGGAAGCTTTCCTTGAATCTGCTGAAGAACACCCACGTTATCAAAGAAGGGAATGGTTTTTTCTGCTAAAATCCATTCCAGTTGGCTGAGGGGAAGTGCATGGTAAAAAGGATGAGGCTTTAAACTAAAAATAAAAGATTCTTTTAAAGCCGTCCTTCGAATATTGCGATAGGTGCTATTATGGGCCATCAGATACCCATCACCGAAGTTCTCTTCTAAACCTTGGTTCGCGAACTGTTGATGTTGGTCCCAAAGGCGTGCCAGTTTCAAGAAAACTCCAGTTCGGTGCTTTTTAATTCATCTGAAAAATATAAGAACAGTTTAAGTTTCCTCGCGGTGTCTGGAATTTTGTCATATTATTCCAGTATTCCCGAGTCGCCTCATTTTTTGGAATTTCATAGCTGTTAGCGAAATAACGACCACTCATATGGCCGTGGCTTTTTTTAAATTCAGCGACAGGAATTTTTGATTCTGCCTCAAACGTTTTTTCAAATTCTGCTAAAAATTCTTCCATCCACATTCTGTAAGTGACAGAGTTGACCCACGTCGGGGATTTATTTCCGTGCAAGGGCCCAAAGCCTCCGGCGATATGGTCGAGGATATTATCTTTCTGAGTATATTTTCTAAAATATTTCTCTGGATTAGAATGAATAGCGGCCACCACATCAGAATAAACATAAAGATCAGCTAAATCCCGTAATACAATTCTTCCCGTCGGTTTAAAATCTTTGGTGAGCTCAACGAGGAAGTTTTGCGAGTGAGGTGAATCAAACTGCATTCCTGTTCGAGCAGCAAGTTCGCCCAGAGCACGCCCGACAGGCTTAACATAGTTGTCATGCCAGAATAATCGAGGGTGTTTCGAGCCATTTTTCGCGGCGATCACAGTGCCGGTGTTTTCATGGAGGAGAGAAAAGCCTGGGACATAGATCATCTCAGAGCGGCGATTGTTTAGAGGGCCAAGGTCGCGAATCACGACAGCCTGGTCAAGGCCTGAGATAGTGAAAATAGCAGGCTCATCTAATATGATAATATTTTTAAAGGCTAATTTTTTTTGCAAATCGGCTAGAAAATCAGCATTCAATCTGGAATCGACGGCTTCGCCCACGGGCTGTTTCTTATCAGACCAGTTGCCGCCTGTTCTATTTGTGGAACTCTTAACTGAAAATTGAATTTCATGATTTGGATCTTCAACAATATATGATCTGGAAGCCGTTTGGTATCCGGTAAAGTAGTACTTTCTTTTTAAGGTAACACCTTTTGTTCTAAAATATTTGACGACTTGCCTTGACCATTTTGTATCTTCTGGATTTAGAATCCAGCGAACATATTTTTTGCCATCTTTTTCAAAAATTAAATGCTTTACGTATTCAGGTTGAAATCGTTCCGCCAAATTGGCGCCAACAAGTTCTAGCGGGATCTCGTAGTGTGGCATTGGCATTGGCAGATCACTTCTGGTAGAAATAGCATTAGCTTTGGTTTCTAGGTGAACCAAAACTTCAGCGCCAGGAGTTAAAGAAAAGGCCAAGGGTGACGCAAGAACGCTAGCAAGCAAAAGACTAAGCCATGGTTTTATCATTTGGTAACTCCTTAGAAACGTTCAGTGAACCTCCTCCCTACGAATTCAATGCCGAGCCCAATCTGCCTTTTAAAGCCGGTGGGTAAAAAATGTGTGGTTAGAAACTAGACAGGGCGACATTAGCGGGCACTTTTTTTCGGATTTTTTTCGGATGTTTATCTTTTTGACAGATTGCCGGCCTAAAAAGTCCATTCTCTTTTTGAGACGTTTCAACTATCGACTCAATCGATCTAGGTAGCATTCATTTTGCTTTAATAGCCTAGTAGGAATCAGGTTTTAACGGGAGCAATATGAACTGGGTTAGAAAAATATTAATACTAAGTATCGTTTTTTCGACTGGGATAGGGCCCGCATTAGGCTCCCAATTTGATCCCGATGGTCTTCAGGTTGATGTTTCCCCAGAAAATATTAGGCTCCGGCCGCTGCGTAAAAATGTTGAGAATAGCGTCGTTATTCCTTTATCCAACCCTGATCTTCTGCGCGAGCAATCACCAAATAAGATCAACCAAATCATTGCTAGCGAAATGAAAAAGATTGCTGGAGCCACACGAGCAGGAGTGACCCATTCCACGGTTCGACTTTTGCCTGAATCAGCCATGTTTTTTGTGGCTATGGGATCCGTCGTTGCTGTTGAAGCCTTCAGGGACCACGCGCAAAATCCAGTGGCCTTCAAACAATTTCTAGAGCATCAACTTTCTCCGGTCGGAGCCTTTAGCTTTTGGACTTTTATGGTCTCCCAAGGAGTCACCTCAAATTTATTGTCCTTATATTTAAAAAATCCAAAGTTTCAAACGATGATTCCCTATTTAGGCATGAGTGTCGGATTTGCCACGCAAAGTTTAGTCTCTGAAATCATTTCCGATCCTAATGTTTGGGCCTGTTCAAAAATCATGATGGGTCTTCAAAAGAAAAAAGAGAGCGGCGCCAGCCAAGATCCTTGCGCCGCTGCCCATGAGCATTTTATTTTAAGTAAAAAGTTAGTTCAATATGCGCCTGGTTTTGCTTCGATGTTGCTAGCCAGTGTGGGCGCAGCTCAGGCTCAAAAAGTGATCGTTAAAGGCGCTACGAAAATAACTGGCGTCGATGTTGGGCTTTGGTTTATCCCGGGCGCGGTCGAAGTGAAAGGCCTTAAGCTAGTTTTAGTGAATGGCTTGCGAATTGGATTATTTGTTCATATCCAGGCTTTGATTGATCGATCGGTGACTTTGGGTTGGAAAAATATGGTGGATTCGCGACTGATGATAGATTCAACCTATGATGTAAGTCGCGAGCTGAACCATCTTAAGAAAACAAACTGGATTGGTTCCGATCAAAGTCTTAAGATGGCTATGAAAGACCTTCATGAAAAAACGCAAGCTTGGCGAATGGCGAATTTAGTTGAAGTCTATGAGGCCCATGGAAACTGGTTAGAAGCGATCGGACAGCTGACCAGTATGTATTCTTCAAGTTATGCTTATTATAACGCCTTTATTAATGAAGTTCGCAAATCCAGGTTTAATGAATCGCCCTTAAAATTGTTGGAGCGATCTTCGCCTTTTGTTGGAGTGACAGGCGCTGGTGTCACTGGAAAATACGCCGATTTATATTTTACAAGTCCACAGACCGTCGAACAGTTTCAATTGCAAACGATTGATCAAGTGATTGCGACCGCAGAAAAAGATTTAAATGGTCCTGAAGGCCGTGGCCTGACTGAGCCTGATAAAAATGAAGTTCGAGATATTTTGAAATTGTTTAAAAGCGAAGATCTTTGGCAGATCACCAAAGGATTTGAGGCGCTTCGAAAGGCAACTTCCCAAGCCTACCAAGTTTGGCAAAATGACCGAGGTTATATTGCCTTTCTTAATAAAATTCATAAAACACTTGGAAATCCAATGCCTGCAACACTTCCAGGTCAGGGCTTTAATACAACTTATCTTTTGTCTCCAACCAATTTTGAGTCTGTCAAAGACACCTCTTATTATAGAAACGTAGGGACTTACACCACAGAAAAAATCACTGAGTATTTAATGATGCAGATGATTTGTGGACCCGACCTTGATTCAAAGGATGGCAGTGTTATTAAAAATCGAATGGGTTTCCCTTCGGTTTTCTTACCGCCGCAAATTAAAAATTCTAAAGACGTGTTTTCATTTTGCAAAAGTCCATTTGAAACACCTTCAAATAAGACAATTTATAATGCTGAAATTAAAGTGGGCAATAAAAAGTATAGCGGATTTCCATCCTATTTAATCAATGAAGCTAGGCCTTCAATTGTTGGGGATGAAAAAATGTCAAATTTCCCAATTTGGTGGGAAGCTAAGACTGAAATGCAAATGAAGAAATCTTTTGGGATTTTTCAACAGTCCTATCAGCAGATTGTGGTTCGTCTGATTGAGGGTATTTTTAGAACTGATCAAGATCGGTTGAATTTAAGTCCTTTTGCAAATGGGGCGATAAAGTCTTCATTTCAAGAAGAAAAAATGCATCTGTTGATTTTGCAGGATCTTTTTAAGCCAATGCCTAGGATTGAATTTGATATGGAGCACCTATCAACCTGGAGCCCGACTGAACCCCTTCTGAAATCGGTGGACAATCAGATCAGAGGATTAAGTCAGCTGATTGAAGATAAAGTAAAGGTCAGTGATTTAAATGGCAAAAAAATTATTATATCTACTTTAAAAAATTCAGATTTGACGAAGCAGCTGAACCTAATTATTGAACAGCTGGCTAAAGTATCAAGCAGTTTAGGGTTAAAGGATCAGTCTACAATAACGCCTGTTCAGTTAACAAAAGCGCAGAAGCAGTTGGCTCAATCTTGCATCGAGAAACTACAGGACCTAGCCATGGAAATCACAAATTATGGTTCGATGGTGAATGCTGTCAATTGGGATCAATTGAACGAAGCTCCAGATACAGATCTTCAAAAGCGTTTTGCGAAGAAACAAGATGAGACCTTAAAAAAGATGAAGAGTGGTATAAGGGTTGCAAACTAAGAAGGCAGTGCAAATGACCAAGGCTTGCTAGCGTGAGAGACGACGTTACTGACAAATTTGGTTATTTTGGAAAAAGTTTAGACGATTTAAAAATTTAATGATTTAAAAATTTAAAAACCTTTAAGGAGATATTATGAAGACAAAATTAGTTTTAGGAATGTTAGCCGCGACAGTGACTATATCATTTTCAACAGCTTTCGGTGCAGGCACTCGAGCCGTCGATATGATGCCCGACTACGCTAAAACAATAAAAGAGAATGTTTTTCATGGTCAAACTTCAGCCAAAGGTTTGAGTGGAGCTCAGATTAAGATCGCTCAGGATAAATTAGTGAACAGTTCAGGCCTAAAAGTCGATGCAACCGCTCTGACAGTCGCCTTAAATAAAGATGGCGCTAAAACAGTCCAGCGCATGGAAAATTTAGCAGTGATTGTCGCGGCTACAAAAATGGCCACAAAAATAAGTGAGACTGATTCAGTTGAGGGTGAGTCTTTGCAGAAGGCCGCTCATGCGTCCGCAGTGATTATCGCAAATTCTGCAAAAGTAGGCCTTGATAAATCGTCTGTTGAAATCAAAGAAGTGACCGAAGCTCTTAATAAACTAGAAAGTATGCCAGAGTTAATTCTCACCACCTTTAGTAAAGCAGAAAGGGACTCGTACACGCAAATCATTGAAAAACAAAATGAATTGCTGAACACATCCCAAGCGACATCAAGATCTTCAATTCAAGGAAAATCAGCTGAAGCTGCATTTATCGAAGCCATCATGATCGTTAAAAATGTAGACCGAACTAAAGCCTTAGAGATTGTTCGTAAATTAAAGGAATGTGTCTAGAGCAGGAGCAGAGCTTATTTTTTTTAAGCTCTGCTTTTCGACGGCACTAAGTCCTTCGAAAATCATTCCAGCACCCGCCGGGTAAACGCCAGCGCCATCGGTTTTCCGGATAAGTTTTGCTGTGCAATAAATTTCGCTATGCCCTTCTATGTGAAGCCTAATTTGAAATCGCTCTCCCAGTTTCAATGACATAAGTTCTTGCGGTTGAAGTCCTTGAATAAAAAGCCCTGTTTCAGAAAGGTCGAAAGATTTTTTGTGAAGGGTGGGGCCCCGCAACCAAGGTGATAGGACAACAGGCACCTCGAGTTGATTGCGGGGTGATCTATCCCACCACTTGAGCCTCGGATTTTTTAAAACTTGCAGAGTGTTTTTTTCCATTAAAATTCCGTTAAGGGCCATAAATCCAAAACTGGCGAAACTGGCTTGGGTCATACTAAAATCAAGTCCCACATGACCCACCCACCAGTTGTTAAATAGAACTGTCGCCGCGGTCAGGGGCAGTAAGATACGCAGACTCCAATGAGCCCGAAGCGAAACCCACGCAAGCGTGCAGCAAAGTCCCATTACGACGACATTCAGCCAGGTTAAATTTTGAGCAAGCTGTGAAAAATCCTGCAGAAATCCTGTTTGAATTGGAATACTGAAAGCAATCAGGATCAGCACCACGGAGTAAATAGTGAGGGCTAGGGGACGTCGATTCATCGAGCCTCCCTGGAAACGCGATCAGAAAAATGATAACAATAGCTCTCGACATTATTAACGTATTTAAAGGCTTCCTTTAGATCACCATCGCTCAGCCAATCAGGCCCATGTTTTTGTATTCTTTTTTTAACTCGGCTTGCACCCGAGTTATAGCTTGCTAAAATAACTTCAGAATAAGTCACTTCGGGATGAGATTTAAGGAGGTTTTTATTTTCGTCGGAATTCCAGTACTCACGCAAATAATTAAGATACAGAGCGCCGCCCTCGATGGCAAGATTCGGATCAAGCCGCCAATCCTGCTGTGCACTTAACTTTTTTTGGCGAATCAATTCAAGGACTTCTTTGGAATCCAGGGTTTCGATACGTGGATCCCTCGTCCATTCCGGTCTTAGTTTTTTTAATTCTTCGTCGGCAACGGTTGTGACCTGTGTTAATCCTAGTGCTTTTGAGTGGCTCACCATCTCGGCATCAAAACCTGATTCTTGGGCGATAAGGCCTGCCAAAAAAGAAGGGTTTATTTTGTTTTCAGTGGCTAGACTAAGGATCGTCCCTAGATAATTTCTTTCAGGTTTAAACGGCGAAATGGAAGCAATTGAACGTGGCTTATCAATGGCACAATCGGGAGGAAGATATTTCATTTGGCTAATAATTTGTCCCTGGCGTTTAATAAAAATGTCGATATCATGTCTGCGATCAGGAAGAAGTCTTAACTTAGGATAAATGTATATAACCTGTTTGCCATCCACATCACTGGAAAGCGCGCGCCGCTCGAAGGCCCTTGTAACATCGCGATGATTATAAACGACGTTTATTTTAAGATCTTGCGAAATGGTGCTTGTCGGTGAGTATTCAATTTTTATAGAAGACACTTTGTGAAGCACTTGCCGGTCAGGACTGATGGCTAATGAGACAGAAGACTTTTCGTTGGTAGAACTAAAGAATTGGCCATCTCCTGTCCAAAAGTCTAACCCCCCAAAAGGGGTTGTGGGCCCTGCGCACCCCAAAAATAAAAACTGTGGAATCATTAACCATTTCATACTCTTTCATTCTATCAGTTTATTGAAACCAATAAAGTTTCTGCATTTGGGACAATTTGCA
>JAYTOY010000092.1:0-37541 GCA_043747555.1 Pseudobdellovibrionaceae bacterium
GTTGGGATATGTGAAGTGAAGACATGCTAGAATTTAGTTTAGGTTAATTTGACCTATGTTTCGTTAGCTTTTTGCACATATCCCTTTACTGCGCATAACTGACGTAGCAACAGGTGAGCTTTAAGTTGTCATCCAAACTCATAATGCACCTGCCGTATCGTCAGTATATCGGAGCTCGACGTTATTTTTCCGACAAAGGTGCATGACCGTTCGAAGCCGTTGGGCGTCCTTCCCAGCGATATGAAACATGTTTGGCATGATCAGGATTTTCACCAGTCCGGAATCAAGTCTTTGGATGACATCATTCCAAAGAATTCTATTGTTTGAATCAGGCTCCGCCTCTTCGGCAAAGAGATCGGTGGGCTCATCAAGATTTTTGCAACTCCTGATCATTTTTTTATAAGTAGATTTAGAATTTTTTAATTTTTCAGACAAAGACATATAGGCGATAACTGAGGGCATGAGAATCTCCAAAATAAAAAAGCTCTGATTCTGGATGACAGAAAATCCGTCAAACAATATCGAAGCTCTAAAAAATATTTTTTATTTGGGCTAGTACCCGATTTTAAATTTTAATCTGAATGTGAAGGCCCCGGTCTTGCGTTCAAAAGTTTTCTCGTGAATCTGGAATAGCTCATCTGATCATGCTGATGCGCGTGGATTGCAGATTTTGCCATTGCAGCCGTGACAGTTAAAAGTTTTGGTCCGAAGCCAATTGTAAGAGCTACGATGATCATCCAACAAATAAAGCGATTCATATTTTTCTCCTCACAAAAAATTTATTTTCTAAAAAAATAAAAACTTGAAAGAGGAGAGTGACTGACCTTGCAGCGTCTGAAGCTGATAACGATTTTAGAGAACCCTACCAGGACCCTACCAAAACCCTACCAAATTTTGAAATGCCGTGAAATATGCTGAAATATTCCGCTGAACGCTTGCTCGCGTTAATGGTTGAGTAACTGTTTAATTTGCTTTGAGAATTTTTCCGAACATTTCATTGAGCCGCGAAGAATGGCGGAGAGGGAGGGATTTGAACCCCTTAACTTTCCAAAAGTCACTTTTAAGAAGAGGGCGTTTAGTAATTTATATTTTATTATCTCCCAGAATTTCAAATACTTGCACCAATGCTTAATACCGATAAAGTCGACCTTTTGAATGACGAATTTTCGTCAACTGAAAATTTTTATAGGAAATCACCGTTGCAAAAGTCTTCGGATCATCTCCGGCTGCCAACCTTTGAACGGGTTAATCTGTTCACGCTTTTTTTTGTCAAATTGGGCCCTTAGTGGTTTTTCTTGACATTTCATGAATTATCATGATAAAGTTTAATCAGGAGGATCCAGTGAAAGCTAAAAAGTTTGCGACTCAAATTGATGAGACTGTGCTGAAGGATCTTAAGTCTTTTGTTAAGCAGTCTGATCGCAGTATTTCGAGTGTCGTTTCAGAAGCTGTTGCTGAGTATATTCACCGAGCAAAACTGCGTCCTGCCTTTCGTACAGCGATGGATGAAGTTTTAGAAGAACATTCCGAACTCCTTAAACGTTTAGCCAAATGAAAATTACTTTTTATCCAACACTTGCAGAGACTCTCGAGCTTCATTCCCGTCTGATTCAAAGATTCGGTGGCAAGGATGGAGTTCGTGATCTTGGACTTTTGGAAAGCGCTCTTATGCGGCCTCAGACAGGCTACTATAAAAGTTTATCTCTTGAGGGAGCTGCGCTTTTACAAAGCCTGACCCAGAATCACGCATTTATAGACGGTAATAAACGCGTAGCTTTCGCAACGACGGCTATTTTCTTAAGAATGAATGGATATCGATTAAAAGTTGATCCTGACAATGGTGAATCATTTATTATTAATGATGTTATTAAAAAGAAAGCTGCAATCGAGTTGATTGCAGCCTGGCTCGAAAAACATATGAAGGCTGTCTAACTTTTTAAAATAAGGAATAGCTAGTATTTCTGCCGCCACCAGGATTTTTTTTTAAAATTTTATTTTTTAAAAGCTCACCGATATCTCGTGATGCCGTATCCTGGGAACATTTCGTCAGCAGCGCCCATTTCGACGAAGTCAGCTTGCCATCAAAACCATCTAGGAGCCGATTAACTATTTTTCTTTGTCTGTCGTTGAAGGTTACGCTGATATGCGTTTCCCAAAACGTCGCTTTTTTCAAAACAGCTGCTAGTATCGATTCTGAATTTGCCAGCGCGCGATCTAAACAAGACAAAAACCAGTCGAGCCAATTCGTGATATCCAAACTGCCAGCTTGGGTCGATTCTAAAATATTGTAGTAAGCTTTTCTCTCTGCATTTATCTGGGCCGACATGCTGTAAAATCGCTGAGGGCTATCTTCAGACTTTGCTAGGAACATATCAGCAATCGCTCGGGCAATGCGACCATTGCCATCTTCAAAAGGATGAATTGTGACAAACCATAAATGCGCAATACCAGCTCGAATTAACAAGGCCTCATTTTTTTTGCCATTTGCCCACTTTAAGAATGGACGCATTTCTGTCCTAAGTTTTCTTGCAGCGGGCGCCTGGAAATGAATTTTAGATTTACCTATGGGCCCTGAAATAACTTGCATGGGACCATTCGAATCATCACGCCATTCGCCAACTAAGATTTTTGACATACCACTCCTCCCCGTCGGAAAAAGGGCTGCGTGCCAAGCAAAAAGTCGCTCCGTGGTTAAAGGGGCCTTATATTTTTGAGTCGCATTAATCATCATCTCAACAACACCGTCTACACTTCTTTCTGATTTTATAAGACCATCTGTATCCATGCCTAACTGCCTGGCAACAGATGATCTGACCTGGTTTCGATCTAAAACCTCGCCTTCAATTTCGCTAGTTTTCAAGATGTCTTCGGTCAGAGTTTGCAGAACAGCTTCTTCTTTGGTTTTAAAACCGAGCCGTTCCATTTTTCCGATGAGCCTGCCTTGATTGAGCCGGACCCGCTCGAGCTTTAAAGCAATTGAATCTTTATCCCATGTAAAATGAGGCCAGCCTTTGAGCTCATGGATATATTTAGGATTCATATAATCTCCGCAGAATATACGGAGATTATATCGGCATTCTCTGCATAAAGCAAACGTTAATCTCCGAATATTATGCGGAGATTGAAGCGCTATTATCCGCATGGCTTCCGCGGAAGACCAAGGTCTGGGTTTTTTAATAAAAACTTAGAAATCGCCGATAAATCCAAGATGAAAATGGTTTATATTCTATCCTTAGCCTTATATATTTTTGCAGCCACTTTTGGCTTAGGAAAAATTGAAAATGGCTTTGCAAAAAGATGGTATCATCCAAAAAAAATAGAAATCTCTGTCATCGATTCTGAAAAAGCGAATCTTCTATTTAAAGAATTTGTTCAAAATAAAAATATCCCTTTTAAATATCCCCGTGATGGCTGTTACGCAAGAGCCACTGCCATGGCAATGATGGCCGAGAAATCATCCGTGATTATGGGTAAAGCTTTTGCGACAGGGCTCCTGGTGGCGAAGACTAATACTCCGAACTACCCTTATGCAGTGTGGGGATGGCATGTTGCGCCTGTCAGCTATGTGAAACAAATTGACGGAAAAATTGAACTGATGGTTTTTGACCCCGGGCTATTTTCACAGCCTGTTTCTGTTAATGAGTGGGCCGACAAAATGAAAGAAGATATTGGCATCAATGGAGCGAAAGGTCAGGTTGATGAAATTTATTTTGGTTCTCGGTTTCAATATTTAGAACGACAAGAAAAGACGGAGCACTACAAGAAGAAATGGGAAGAAGAAGATCTAACCGATATGTCCAAAAAGTTTTCAGAATATTTACCTTTGCAAGACTATATATCCTCTTACGATTTCAACGTTCAAAGTCCGTTGAGGCCACAGCAAAAGCAGCAACAAGGAGCCAAATAATGTCTAAAAAAATGATGCTTTTATTTTTAGCCATTATTTCTTCATCAAAGCAGGCGTCGGCCACAAGATACAAAGGCTACAGCGGAAATTATAAAATTCCATCCATGACTTTAACGGAATCTGTGAGCCGATTCGTAGAAACAGAAAAAGAATTCTTAATTCTTCTAAGTCGGCATGCGGCTTTTTATCGATTTCCTAAAAAGCAGGAAACTTCTTCAGACGTGCGGTCTTACTTAAAGAAATTAGTTAAAAGCAAAGAAAGGATCCAAGTTGAAATGGATCCCATTTCAACAGAGATTAAAGTTCTTAGCTCGGTAGCGGAGCCAGCGACGAAGTAAGTTTTTTATTTTTGAAAGATCACTGCCTGGCGAGCTGAAAATGCCGTTAAGATAGCAGCATAATTCCACGTCAGATTTTCAACTGAAGTCATGTATCCTGTGTTGCGATCCATTTGTTCATTTAAAGACCCATCCGCTGGCGAATGAAAACGCACACGCTCGACGAATTGGTCACCGGTCTCAAGTAAACTTAATGTATCCAGCTTTCGACCCTTAATTTTAAAATTGCTACCCATTCGGTAATAAGCTTCTGCAATAGCCAGTGTGCATAAAGGCCATGGATTGCCGCCATCGAAATGATTTCCCCCATACTGATCTTCTGGGTATCTTCCGATCGCAACTCCTGGAATATCAGAACGGTGATTGATTCGATAAGTTTTTGCGAATGCTTGCACCAAGTTTTCAATTGTCGATTGAACTTTAGGATCACTAAATGGCAAAAACCCATCATTCAATGAGCCATGCAATAGGCCTAAAATCACGGCCGTATCTAAATTTGAGTGTTTGTAATTTAAACCAGTGACTTGATTTCTTGTCGCCACAATATAGCCTCGAGAAGCATCCCAAAACTGTCCAATCGTTTGTTCAATTTCAAGAGCTTGCCTAGAATACATTCTTGCAGATTTTGAATCTCCTAAAGCCAATGCCAGTTGGGCTCCTTCAATCAAAGCCCGACGTTGCACCATACGGGTATAAAAGTGATCCCCTTGAACTTCTTCCCATAAATCGAAGCTAGGCTCCTGCCAATGAACGGCCACATAATTGAGGTCTTTTTTGATAATGCCCGCCGTCGGGTCTTTTGGATTAAAAAGGCGACTTTTAATGTAATCAATTTGGCCTTCATCTATCAGAATCTGTGCCCAGTGAATCAGTGACATGGCTCGCAGAGCCGGGCTGTCGTTCTGAGGACGTCCCCATGGACCATTAAAGGCTGTTCCATCAACATTAAATTTTGGCTCGCCCAATCCTGTCAGTGTTGAAACATTCTGAATGTGCTCGGAAAAGTCGATATACTCAGATATTTTTTGGCGCAAAATATTTCGATCGCTGGCGCTCGACCGAACTCGGTATTCATTCACAACCGCTTCTATAGTTAATCCGGCATCGCGCACCCAGTGATAATAATAATTAGGATCTCGGCGAGTTGGGGCTGCAATCACAGCGCCGGGTCTTGCATCCGCCGGAGAAATGTTTTCTAAAATTCGAGAGATTGATAAGTGCGATTCTTCTTCCAACCAAGATTTACTGGAAGTCAGTTTAGAATTTTTTAGTGACCCAGAAGAGGGGCCCTGGGCGCTCGCTTGAAAAGAAAATAAAACAAGAAACAAAAAGGCTTTCTGCCAACAAATTTTTTTCATAAATTTCTAGCCCCCCTCGGCTTTTTTAAACCTGGCTAGTATTTGCGATTCCGCATCCTTTTTAAAGGTATTTCTGCGGAAATGAAGAAATTCATTTGTTGGTGGCAATTTGCGCCTTAAGGATGTTTTTTAGCCCGCGTATAAACACTTGAAATAACGTAATATTTAAGAATCCATCCACCCAATCAATAATATTATCCAGATGCGGTCTGACATTTAAAACTGGGCTTGATCCTAACGGGAGGCTGGCTTTAGCATGATATGAACTTAAATTCATATCAATCAGGACTGAAATGAAGAAGACAAAAAGTCAGGTCAAACACTGCGTTTCGCGCTTGCGAGTCTTAGCTGACGAAACCCGCTTACGAGTTCTCCACGAAATTATGCACAAACCGATGACTGTTACAGAGATCAATCAGGTTTTAAAAATCGATCAAAGTCTTTTATCCCACCATTTAAAAATTTTGAGGGATTCAGGCTTGGTGCATTCAGACCGCCAGGGAAAATCCGTGGTTTATCAGACCTCGGCTTCGGTCGTTCTTAGTCTGACCGAACAGTCTGTTGATTTAGGATGTTGCCAACTTAATTTTAAAGATCAAACCAAAACACAGGAGAAATTGTCATGATCAAGTTTTCAAAAAGCACCGTCCTTGCCGGACTTATTTTAATGTCGCTTGGAATTAAAGCTCACGCTGCAGAGGAGAAGCTGACCATCACAGGTTCTAGCACTATTGCGCCACTGGCTTTAGAAATGGCCAAATATTATGAAAAAAAACATCCTGGTGTTCGTATTGATGTTCAATCGGGTGGATCTTCTCGAGGCATCAGCGATGCCCGTGCTGGACTTGCCGACATTGGCATGGTTTCCCGCGCTTTAAAGGATGAAGAAAAAGATCTTAAAGGATTCACTATTGCTAAAGATGGAATCGCTATCATTTTACATAAAAAAAATGCAGTCGCAACGCTCACGAATGAACAAATTATAGATATCTACACTGGAAAAATTAAAAATTGGAAAGAAGTCGGCGGTAAAGATGCAGCCATCGTCATTGTCAATAAAGCCGAAGGTCGGTCTACACTAGAGCTTTTCCTAAGCTATTTTAAACTGAAAAATAGCGACATTAAAGCCAGTGTGATTGCTGGGGATAACGAGCAAGCTGTTAAAACAGTGGCTGGAAATAAGAATTCTATCGGCTATGTTTCCATTGGAACTGCTGAATACGATTCCACTCACGGTGTTGCGATTAAACTTTTACCAATGAACGGTATCCCAGCAAGCATCGACAGTGTTAAGTCAGATAAATTCCCTTTATCACGGATATTAAATCTAGTGACGAAAGCTGAGCCGACTGGTTTGCAGAAAAAATTTATCGAATTTGCGCAGTCAAGAGAAGCATCTGATTTAATTAAGAAAGAATATTTTGTCCCTATCGAAAAGTGATTTAATCTTAGTTTGGATTTTACGAGTTTTAGCTGTGGTGGCTGCGGCCATCACAGCATTAATTATTATCTTTGTTATGATGGAGTCGTTTCCGATTTTAAAAGCCATCGGCCCAGTCCCGTTTTTTACAGGAAATTCCTGGCATCCCAAAGAAAATCTTTTTAATTTGGTTCCCATGCTTGCCGCCAGTCTTCTGACCTCGTTGGGAGCAATCCTAATCGCTGCGCCACTGGGGATTTTTTCGGGCTTATTTTGTCTTTTTTATGCCCCACCATCGATAGCCCTCATTTACCGACGTCTTTTTGAATTGTTAGGAGGGGTTCCCTCGGTTGTTTATGGGTTTTGGGGATTAACAGTTTTGGTCCCTTGGATCGGAGAAAAATTTCCACCCGGGTCCAGCTTACTTGCTGGAATAATTATTCTGGCCATCATGGTTTTACCAACCATGTCGCTGGCTGCAGAGGCCACTTTTGCCAGCGTTCCTCCCCAGTATCTAAGTGGCGCTGCTGCTTTGGGTTTTTCTCGCCTGAGGACAATTGTTTCGGTGATTTTACCCTGTGTTAGGCCTAGTTTATATTCTGCGCTGATCTTGCAAGGGGGCCGAGCGATTGGCGAAACGATGGCGATTTTAATGGTCACAGGAAATATTGTTCAGCTTCCAGAAAGTATTTTTTCACCCGTTCGAACTTTAACAGCCAATATGGCTTTAGAAATGGCTTATGCTTCGGATAATCATCGCTCGGCTTTATTTGTAAGTGGTCTGATTCTTATTTTAATGATTATCTTTTTCGTCACGGCGGCTCAGAAAATTGAGATGGGACGTCCTCATGCTTAGACCTGCTGACAATTGGATTGAAAAAACAGCGAATATTTTTTTCTGGTTTGTAGCTACGGTGGTCTTAGCTATTTTTATCTTTATCATCGGCGATATAGTTTTACAGGGGTATCATGGAGTTTCTTGGGAATTTATCACGTCTGAACCTGCAAGTTCAGGACGCGAAGGCGGCATTAGCACAATTTTAGTTTCGACTCTTTTAATTTTATTGATTTGTCTGGCCGCCGCCATTCCCATAGGCGTGGGAACAGCTGTTCTGCTGACTGAGTTTACTGCTAAAAATAGTTTTTTTAGCAGAGCTGTTCATTACAGCTTGGATGTTCTAACGGGCGTTCCATCGATTATTTTTGGACTCTTTGGAAATGCTTTTTTTTGCAAAACCTTAGGTTTAGGCTTTTCGCTTTTATCGGGGGGCCTGACATTAGCTTGTATGGCTTTACCAATAATTATTCGAATGACTGAAATTGCCCTACGGGCTGTCCCAAATGTACATCGCTTGGCCGGAGCGGCCTTGGCTATTTCGAAAACAACCCTTTTATGGCAGCTGATCTTGCCAGCGGCCAGGCCCGGTCTAGTGATTGGTTTGGTCTTGGGCATCGGGCGCGCGATTGCAGAAACGGTGGCCCTTATTTTTACTAGTGGCTATGTCGACAGAATGCCCGCGTCGTTATTGGATTCAGGTCGCTCTTTATCAGTTCATATCTTTGATCTTTCTATGAATGTCCCAGGGGGCGATCAAAATGCATATCGAGCTACTTTTATCATGCTTATTTTAATTTTACTGATCAATGCATTGACGAATGTTCTGACTGATTTTTGGTTGGGAAAAAGGATTTTACAATGATAAAAAAAATAAACTCGGGCGACGCCACTTATCCGTGGTCTCCTATTGAAAGACGACCGGAATGCTGTGTTCCTGAATCTTTTATCCTGGCTGAAAACTTATCGCTTTTTTATCGTGATAAAGCGGCCTTCGAAAACGTAAATATCTCTATCAGCAAAGGTTGCATCACGGCCCTTGTCGGGCCTTCTGGCTGCGGAAAAACGAGCTTCTTAACTTGCCTCAATCGCATGCACGAAATGATTCCTCAAACCCGAGTCACAGGAAGTCTGCATGTCGATCAAAAAAACTTAATGCATGAAAGTTTAAATACTTTAGCCTTGCGCCGCAAAGTCGGGATGATTTTTCAAAAACCAAATCCATTTCCATTAAGCATCCGAAAAAACTTAACGCTGCCTTTAGATGAACACGGCATGAAGCATTCGCCGGAAAAAAATAGCATTGTCGAAAAAGTTCTCACCGAAGTGGGACTTTGGAACGAAGTGAAAGACCGTTTAGACACCTCGGCCTTAGCTTTATCCGGTGGGCAACAACAAAGGTTATGTCTCGCCCGAGCGTTAACCTTACGGCCCGAAATTTTATTGATGGATGAACCTTGTAGTGCGCTAGATCCAATTTCAAGTGGAGTCGTTGAAGACTTGATCGCAAGCCTTCGCGGAAAATACACGGTTGTTGTGGTCACCCATAATTTGGCTCAAGCTCGCAGACTTGCTGATTTTGTTGGTTTTTTCTGGGTTCAGCAGGGCTCGGGCCGTTTGATTGAATTTGGCCCTTGTCAGCAGATCTTTGAAAAACCTCAAAATCCTTTGACCGCCGCCTACATTGGCGGAATCCGGGGATAGCCTATTTGGTTTATGAAAGCTGAAGCTTGATTTTTTCGTCCGTCTGTCTAATATGCTCGGATGCTGGATCTTCACCACATTTTAAAATATGACAACGCTCCCGAAGGGACTGTTGAGGCCCTTAAGGAATTTTGGGACAGGGCCCTTTTTCAGCCTTGGCAAGAAATCGGCGCGCGTCCGAGCAAAGAAATCCGCGGGAAAATGGTTGAGCTGGGTTGGCACTTAGCCGGTTGCCCTGCGCTTCCTTCTGAAAATTTACTTTCTAAAATTAGTCACATTATCGAAACTTTGCATCTTGGGTCGTTGATTGTTGATGATATTCAAGACGACAGCCTGGAACGCCGTGGCCTTCCAACGCTTCACCGCATTCATGGTTTGGCGCTCGCTTTAAACTTAGGAAACTTCCTTTATTTTCAAGCTCTAAATTTTGTCAGTCAGTTAAAGATCAACGAAGCCTATCAGCATGCGGCGGCTCAAAAAATCGCTGAGACCTTGCGGGATGCTCATTTGGGTCAAGCCCTCGATGTTTCTGTTGCGATCGATCAAGTCCAGCGTGCGAAGATTCCTAAACTTGTGGAAACCAGTTTGCGTTTAAAAAGTGGTGCGCTGATGAAGTTGTCTGTGCAGCTTGGGGCTTTGCTAAATCCTGAGTTTAAAAATTGGTCAGCTCTGGATTCTTTCGGTGAAGCCTTCGGAAGTTGTTTACAAAAACTGGATGATGTTGGCAATTTCACAATTGATGGATCATTAGAAAAACATTTAGAAGATTTAAAACTTCGTAGACCCACTTGGATTTGGTCGGTATTAGCACAAACTGGCAGTGATCAAGATTGGCTTGATTTCAATTCTGCCATTAAAGCTTTGCCTTCCTTAGATCTGCTTCGTCAGTTTATTAAGACGAGCCCACTGAAAGACACAGCTTTTAAAATGGCCGTGCAAGATTTAGAAAAAGTTTTAACAGATTTAAAAACTCATTTTTCATTGCAGGATTCTTGTCCTGCTTTTGTATTGACCTCTCAACTGACTGCGAGATTGACCAATGCCTACTAAAAATTCTTCTCAGAAAAAAGTCGCTGTGATAGGCAGTGGCTTCGGCGGCCTGAGTGTCGCCCTTCGCCTGCAAGCCCAAGGCTGCCAAGTGAAAATCTTTGAAAAGCGCGATATGGCGGGCGGTCGCGCTTATGTTTACAAAGAAAAAGGTTTTACTTTTGATGCTGGCCCCACTGTCATTACGGCTCCTGAATGTTTGGAAGAACTTTTCACGATGACCGGTCGCAAACTTTCGGATTACGTAGAACTAATTCCTGTCAGTCCTTTTTACCGCTTATTTTGGGATGATGGTTATAAATTTGATTACTCGAATACAACAGAAGAACTTTATTCGCAGATTGAAAAAAAATCTCCGGTGGATGTCAGTGGCTATAAACGCTTTTTAGAATATTCTAAAAAAGTTTTTGATCAAGGCTATACTCGTCTTGCGGCCACTCCCTTTTTGCATTTATGGAGCATGGTGAAGGTGTCTCCACAATTGGCGCGTTTAGGGGCCCATCGCAGCGTCTATAAAACAGTTTCCAGTTACATCAAAGATGAGCATTTACGACAAGCATTTAGCTTTCATTCATTGCTCGTTGGTGGAAATCCATTTAATACATCTTCGATTTATACTCTCATCCATTTCTTGGAACGAAATTGGGGCGTCTTTTTCCCACGCGGAGGAACCGGCGCCTTGGTGCAAGCCATGGTCAAGTACTTCCGAGAAATCGGCGGCGAAATTGTTTACAACAGTGAAGTCGATGAAATTTTAACTGAAAAGCATCAAATTAAAGGCCTTCGTTTAAAAAATGGCCAAGTTTGGGACTGCGACACCGTTGTCAGCAATGGTGATGTTGTTCACACTTATAGGGATCTGCTGAAGCAAGATACGATCGCTCAGAAAAAAGCAGCCAAGCTTGAGAAAAATGATTTTTCGATGTCTTTGTTTTTAATTTATTTTGGAACGAAAAAGAAATATCCCCATTTGGCTCATCACAATGTTCTTTTTGGTCCAAGGTATGAAGGTTTATTAGAAGATATTTTTACCAATGGCGTTTTGCCTAAAGATTTCTCGTTGTATCTTCATGTTCCCAGCTTAACGGATCAAAATTTAGCGCCGGAAGGCTGCGAATGTTTTTATGTGTTAGCTCCTGTTGCCCACCTAGGAAAATTGAAAATCGATTGGAAAATTGAAGGTCGCAAATACGCCGATAGCATCCTAAAATATATGGAAGAAAAATATATGCCGGGCTTGCGAGAAAATCTTGTGGTTGAAAAGATTTTTACGCCAGAAGATTTTAAGAACGAATTAAATGCTCATATGGGGAATGCATTTTCTTTAGAGCCCAAGCTGACCCAAAGCGCTTATTTCCGTCTGCATAATCGCGATGCAAAGATTCAGGGCCTTTATTTTGTTGGCGCCGGCACTCATCCAGGCGCAGGTGTTCCTGGAGTGGTTAATTCGGCGAAAGCCACGGCGGGATTAGTCGCCAAGGATTTAGGGCTTCATGTCTGATCTGGTGATCGCGGCTAAAAATGATATTAAAAAGGGCTCCAAAAGTTTTGCCCTGGCTAGTTTCTTTTTTTCTAAAACTCAGAAAGAGTCTGCCTGGAAGCTGTACGCTTGGTGTCGCCATTGCGATGATGTGATTGATCATTCGGGAAGCCTTATTGAGGCTCAAATGCGTGTTCAAGAGCTGATCGAAAAAACTGAAGCTTGCTATGCCGGCCATCCACCGTCGGAATATCCTTGGCTTGGTTTTTCTGAGGTGATTCATGCCAATAAGATCCCTAAAAAATATCCCCTGGATTTATTGCGTGGATTTCAAATAGATGCCGCTGGCTTAGGAATTGAAACTCGAGAAGAATTGAATGATTACTGTTACTGCGTCGCTGGAACTGTCGGCCTCATGATGTGTCACGTAATGGGGATCAGTCACACCAAGGCTTTAAAAAATGCTGTGGACCTCGGTTGCGCCATGCAGATGACTAACATTGCCCGTGATATTCGTGAAGATTTTAGAATGGGTCGTTGCTACTTGCCAGACACTTGGCTGGCCGAACAAGGACTGACACGAGCTGATTATTTTGATCCTGCATTTCGTAAAGATTTGTACCCAGTGGCTCAGCGTCTGATGTGGGAAGCTGATTCTTTGTACGCCAGTGGTCGCGACGGCCTTCACTATTTATCTTTACGGTCAGCCTGGGCTGTTTGCATTGCCCTGAATGTTTACCGGGAAATTGGTCGTGAGGTGATTCGGCAAAAGCACAATCTTTTTGAACAAAGAATTGTCATTTCACCAAAACGAAAATTTTTACTATTTATTAAAGCTAGCGTTAATATTCTGAAACTGTGGCCGAAAAGGTGGTTTCAGCCATGGCACCAAATTGAACATTCTGAAGTATGGAGTGAATTGTGAGTCAGACTTCTTTTTTACGCGAAACTTCAATCTACGCATCTCGTGTGAGTGAGTTTTCAAAAACTGATTGGACTGTTTATATTGTTTGGATTGGCTTGATGTACGGCCTTTTCTTCGCGGTGATGACCTTTCTTTTAGCGGGTCACTTTGCCGGTGTTGAATACCCCGCTTACGTCTGGAATATTCCCGTCGGAGTTTTTATTTTTTCTACGGCCATTTCTTTTGATACCATCGGGCACCGAACGATCTACAAAGAGTATTTGCAAAAAGGCGAAGCGCTTTGCCATCACATCACAATTTTTGCAGGCATCACTAGCACTGTGCTGTTATGTTTGGCTTATACATTTCCGGTTTTCATGCGAGTGCCGGCGATGATTTTTACTTTACTCAGTGTTTTTTATTCGATCGTTGATGAAGCCCTTCATTGGCATCGGTATCTGACAAAAAATTCGGACCGTGTCGAAATGTGGAGTCATTTTTTTATTTTTGTTGGTCACCTGATCATGGTGGCTGCTTGGTGGCAGTGGTTTGATGAAGGTTATCCAGGTGTGGCCGAGACCGTTGCTAGAAATGCTTTTTTAAGAATTCTTTAACGGAAGCTTTTTTCTTCTTCCTTTTTTGAAAGGAAGAAGGCCATTAACAAAAATAAAATTCCATAGGCGATTAAACCATAAATATATTTGGACTCAACTTCGCGTTTTAAAACTGAAGCCCAGATAATTTCACCATACATTCGTGTTGGCAAATATTCCGATATTTTTTGAATGGCCGTCGGTAAAATATTTGGTGGCATCCACAAACCACCGGCAAAAGATAATGGCAGATAAACAAGGTTCGCTACAGGTAAAATGACCTGACTGTTGAAGGATAAGCCTAAGCAAATTCCTAGAAACGCAAAAGGAATGGCTCCACAAAATAAAAGGGCAAAAAGCCCTAGCCATTCGATATCAGATATTTTTAAGTCTGCAAAGATCAAGGCTGTGGCAAAGACGCCGCAAATAGCCAGCATAGAAAATAAAATTCCAGCTAAGACGCGTGAGCCTAGGACCACACCCCTTCGACTGGGTAGAGAGCGGAGGTAGAAATACCAAGAAGATTCTTTATCTTGGGAAATCCCTACGCCAAACTGAAAAAGCACAACGGATAATACGCCAAAACAAGCAAACGAAGCAGACAAAATGGCAATCGAGCCCGGCTCTTTGGCATTAGGAATTCCAAAGAACCAAAAAAACATCGAAGGAAACAAAACCGTTGAAACCAAGTACATGGGCTGCCTAAAAAGCTCTAAGCACATATACAAAGTATGGGTCACAAGAAGCTTTAAAAAATTCATGACTTTCCTCTGATTTTTAAAAAGGCTTCTTCCAAAGTGCTGGGGTGGATGTGCAGATTTTTAAACTCGGGCTTCTGAAGGACTAAATTTTTAACAAACTGATCTGAATCTTGGACATACTCTAACACTTGCTGACCTTTAAATTCATAAGTGATTTTTTGATATTCTATTTTCTTTTTAATTTCTTCGACAGTGCCATCACTGATCAGGTGACCATGATCAATCACCAGAACACGGTCAGCCACTGTTCCCGCTTCATTTAAATCGTGGGTCGAAAGCAAAACAGTTCCACCATTTTTTTTAAATTCTATCATCTCACGCCAAAGCTGATGCCTTGATTCAACATCAAGACCGGTTGTGGGCTCATCTAAAATTAAAATTTTTGGCCGTCCGACTAAAGCACAAGCTAAACCCAAGCGGCGCTTTTGACCGCCACTAAGTCCACCTACTTTATGAGTCATCAGATCAGTCAGTTCAAACTTTTTTGTTAACTCGTTCAGCGGCACCGGATCAGAGTAATGGGCACTGACAAACTTAAGAATCTCTTCGACATTTAAATGGGCTGGAAAAGATAAGTCTTGCGAAGTATAGCCCATTTGATCTTTGATTCTTAAAGAATGTACTTCTGAACCAAAAATTTTCAAAATTCCAGAGTCAGGCCTGCGTAAGCCCATGATAATTTTTAAAGTGGTGCTTTTTCCAGCGCCATTAGGACCTAAAAACGCGACAATCTGCTGGGAATAAATTGAAAAGCTAAGGCCATGAAGTGCGACTTTTTTACCGTAAGCTTTATCCAGTCTTGAAACTTCTAAAACTGAAGTCATACGGATTTCTTTTCAAACACTTGGCGAAATTCTTCGGGAAATTTGGGGTGCTCGGTTTTAAAAATTCGATCCCAAAAGGTATAGAACAATCCATAGTTATATCTGTAATAGCGATGATGTTGGGTGTGATGAACGCCGCTGACCAACCATTTTCCGAAGCCTTTTTCACTGCCTTCAGGCAAGATTTCAAAACCTAGATGATTTGTAATTCCCGACAGAGTCATAAAAGTCAGATAAATTAATAGCATCACAGGATGTAAGGGAATGAATAAAATTAGAAGTGGGATGGCCGCCGCTTGTATCAAAGCCTCCACCGGATGAAAAGAAAATGAAGCCCACGGTGACGGTGTCAAAGAATTATGATGCACACTATGGAACCTGCGGTAGGCCCAAGGTGTGTGTAAGAATCGATGGGTCACATAAAAATAAAAATCATGCACAAAACTTAAAATCAAAAGACTGGCAATCAAATACCACAACCCGTACTGATGGAAGGGCAGATAGATTTGCGTCCAACCCTTTTGCCACATGATTCCTATCGCTAAAGCACCGATTGTAAAAGGGATGCCGGTGAGCAAGGACCATTTAATTTCATAAAGCTGAATTTTTGCTGCCGGAAGATTTTGGTAGATTTGCCTTTGCCTTAAACCGGCGGGCTTCATCTTGTAAAAAACAAACCAAAACGCTCCAGCCATTAAGAAATATCGGAAGGCAAGTATCCCAAAAAGCACGGCACACGCCATCAGGAAATATTTGGGTTCCATCAGATCGAAAGGAATGTAGGATTCAAATTTTTCAAAGTGTTCCACCTTTAAAAATTTCGTGGAATTCCAGCACTTTTGCAAGTAGATTGCTGGTCTATGAGGTCTTTGACAATTTCCGGTGGTGGACTTTCGGGATGTTTACTCTTAGCGGCGCTCAAACACCGCTGGCCTGACATTTCAGTGCAATTGATGGAATCCAGCGGCCAGCTCTGCGGCGAACATACCTGGAGCTTCCATCACGATGACGTTCCCGCGGCCAGCTGGGACTGGCTGATGCCTCTGATCTCTAAAAAGTGGACCGGGTATGATGTCTACTTCCCAAAACATCATCGAAAATTTGATTCGGCCTATTATTCCATCAAATCTCGAGACCTTGCTCAAAAAATTAAAACCTTATTCCCTGAGCAAATTCAACTTCATACTCAAGGTCCTAGCGATCAAGCTGATTTTGTGGCTTATGGTTGGCCGCCTCGTAAAGACTCGGCCTATTATGGATTTCAAAAGTTTGTCGGCCTTGAAGTGCAATTAGAACATCCGCATGGATTAACCGTGCCGATTTTAAAAGACGTCAGGCATCCACAAACTGATGGTTATCGATTTTTTTATGTTCTTCCTTTTACTGAAAATGAACTTTTGATCGAAGACACTTATTACTCTAATTCTCCAGCACTGGACCTTCATCATATAACTCATGAAATTAAGAAATATGCAGATCAGCAGGGCTGGAAAATAACTCGGATTTTGAAAACTGAAAAAGGCTCTCTTCCGCTAGATCTTTACGGTTTTAAAGAAACCTATCCTTCTTTAGCTTTAGGGGCTGCGGCTGGGTTAGCACATCCCGTGACTGGCTATACTTTGCCCTTAGTTCTTCAACAAATTCAGAGTTTAATTGAGGTTTCGCATCCAGACGTAGAGCTTTGGAAAAAACAAATTTCGGTTAAGAATCAAGAATTGTTAAAACCATACGCCTATTATCGGTTTTTAAATCGTATGATGTTTAAAGCGGCAACGCCCGCCTTGCGGTACAAAGTCCTAGAGCGCTTTTACACACTGCCCGAAGATCTTATTCAAAGATTTTATGGAGGTAGAACTACTTTGCGCGATGGAATACGGATTCTTTTAGGTAAGCCACCTGTTCCTGTCCTTAAGGCGGTTCGTGAGTTATCCGACCTGCCATAGTCTATTTAAAAATCATGTCATGTTGACTGACTTAAAATTCTACCTCATCCTAATAGCTCTTAAAAAGGGTGAAAAATGAACTTTAAAAACCTTGTTCTTTCGACTTCGATGATGGCCGTGATGGCGATTCCCTTGGATAAAAAAGAAGCTTGGACCGAGCTAGCTTTTAAAAAAATTCCCATTAATGCAGTCTCCTATTCGTCCACTGGCACTAAAGTTGTCGTTAAAAATTCGGCCAGTCCACTGGTTTACAAACTTGATAAATTTTATAAAGTATCTGGCTTTGAAGTTATTTTAAAAATTGAAGGAGATTTAAAAAATGATCCTCCAGAAAAAACATTTGAAGAGGATTCTTTCTTTCGCTTAGGCCTTGTTGTCGAAGGAAAACAAAAATTAAGTGCTGTAAAAAGACTCTTTGCGCCGGATTGGGTCAAAAAACTTTTTGCGCTGGCTCCTGAGGGGGCTGGTTTAGAAAAAATTTACTTTTATAATGTCGGACGCACGTCATCGTCTTTAGGAATAAAAAGAGACCATCCTAAAACAGATCTAATGAGCGAAGAAGTGGTCGCAATCCGTTCGAAAGATGTTTCGGAAATAAAAATAAACTACCATTTGCAAGCGCCTGTTCATATTGCAGCCTTATGGATAAGTATTGATGGCGATGATTCAAAATCTTCATTTACAACAAACATCGAGAAAATAAATTTGATCACGGCTGATTAGGAGCTTCTTATGTCTGATACATATTATGACCCCAAGGATCTTGCTAAGTTCGGCTCCATTGGGGAATTTGGCCCTGATTTAGCTAAAAAGTTTTTTGATTATTACGGTGAAGTGTTTAAAGAAGGTGCCTTAACGGCCCGAGAAAAATCACTGATAGCCCTGGCTGTTTCCCACGCCGTGCAATGCCCTTACTGCATCGATGCCTATACAGCGGATGGCCTGGAAAAGGGCATCAATGAAAAACAAATGATGGAAGCGGTCCATGTTGCTGCGGCTATTAAAGGCGGCGCCACTTTGGTTCACGGTGTTCAAATGATGACAAAAGTAAAAAAATTAAGCATGTGAGGTTTTTATGATTCGGTCCTTGAGGGCGCGTAAAAGTAACTTAGCTGAAACCGATGGCCAATTGGAACAGCTGAATAATTTCAGCGCGCGAATTAAAAGTTTGCCAACGTTTGGTGCAAAGATGAAAGAGGTTGGCCTTTTTCCGCTGATGCCAACGAATCTTGAAATTTTTCAAATTAATATGGGTAAGATGTGCAACCAGACTTGCAAACATTGCCATGTCGACGCAGGTCCCGACCGCCGCGAAATCATGACCCGTGAAACCATGGAGAAAATTTTAAAAGTCTTAGCGACATCGACCACTCACACAGTGGATTTAACAGGTGGCGCGCCAGAGATGAATCCTCAGTTTCGTTGGTTTGTTGAGCAGCTCAGTCAGCTTAACAAAAAAATTATTGTCAGATGCAATTTGACCATCATTATGGCTAATAAAAGTTATCATGACCTGCCGGCTTTTTATAAAAAACATAATATCCATATAATTTCATCTTTACCTTATTACGATAAAGATAAGACTGATCGCCAACGGGGCGATGGTGTTTTTCAAGATTCAATTTCAGCTTTAAAATTACTGAACAGTCTCGGTTATGGAAAAGAAGGCACCGGATTAAAGTTAGATTTAGTCTACAATCCAGCAGGAGCTTTTTTACCTGGCAATCAAGCGGCCCTTGAAAGCGATTTTAAAAAAGAACTCATGCGACTTTTTAATATTGAATTCAATCAGCTTTTTGCCATCACCAATATGCCTATTTCACGCTATTTAGATTATTTGATCGAAAGTGAAAACTATGAAGGCTATATGGAAAAGCTAGTAAATGCTTTTAATCCCACCGCCGCTAAAGGTGTCATGTGCCGTAATACGATTTCTATCAGTTGGGATGGATTCCTTTACGACTGTGACTTTAATCAAATGCTTGATATGAAAATAAATGGCGGCAGAGTCCATCTGGACCAATATGAAGAAGCCAGTATGAACACCAGATCCATTATTCTCAATCAACACTGCTATGGTTGCACCGCCGGAGCGGGCTCTAGTTGTGGCGGCGAGACCATTTAGTTTTTTTAAGGAGTGGATTTATGTGGGCGTTATTGGGCGGATCAGGATTTGAAAAGTTTGAAGAATTTCAAAAGCTAGAAACATTGTCGACCACAACACCTTTTGGCGAAACTTCTTCTGGAATCTCACGAGTCAAATTAGGTTCAACAGAAATGCTTTTTATTCCTCGCCACGGAGAACGGCACGAAAAATTGCCTTCTGAAGTGAACTACCGCGCTAATATCTGGGCCTTAAAAAAAGCGGGTGCATCAAAGATTTTATCCGTTTCAGCTATCGGAAGTTTAAAAACTGAATTTAAACCCGGCGATCTGGTCGTTCCGAATCAGTATTTGGATCGAACAAAATCAATTCGCGCCCATACGTTTTGTGGCCAAGGGCTCGTTGGCCATGTTTCATTGGCGCATCCGGTGACATCGGAACTGGTTGAGGCTTTAAGAAAGCACCGATCTGATTTTGATTTTAAAATTCATTTTGGTGGGACTTATGTTTGTGTCGAAGGGCCTTACTTTTCAACTCAAGCTGAATCAAAAAGTTTTATCGCACAAGGCGCAGATATTATCGGGATGTCTAATTTTCCCGAGTATGCGCTAGCCAGGGAAGCTGGCCTTGGTTACCTTCCCGCCTGTTTTGTGACTGATTACGATTGCTGGGATGATGCTATTCCGCATGTTACTTTAGAGGGAGTTTTTGAAATTATGCGCCAAAATAAATTAAAAGCTTTTCAGCTTTGCAAAAAATTTATTTCGGCCAATGCCCAGATTCTTCCAAAGGGCTGCCCCCAACAGGGCCTGCAAACAGGTTTGATGACACCCAAAGAATTTATTTCTGCCGATCAACGCCAGTGGCTTGACGTGCTTTTAAGTTAGAGGTCGCCTTGCTAAGCGTAATTATTCCTACGAATTCTGAATCAGAAACAATTCAATTTCAACTAGCCGTTACTTCATTATCAAAAAATAAAAATGTTGAATTAATTTGCATTGATAAATCGGAAGCAAAAACCAGAGCGGAGAGATTAAATTTAGGGTTTGAACGGGCCCAAGGATCGATGATTTTGTTCCACCATCCTCGTAGCTTCGTTGATCCTCAAGGAATCGATTATCTTATTGAGCATTGTGATAAAGTCATCTGGGGAGCTTTCACTCACCGGTTTGATGAGGCTCACTTTTTATTAAAATTCACCTCGTGGTATTCGAATAATATTCGAGGTCAGGGCCGCGGAATATTTTATTTGGACCACTGTATTTTTTTTCATCGAAGTTTAAAAAAAATCCCACTCCCACCGGTTGAAATTTTTGAAGATACGGTGCTGAGTGCACAGTTAAGAGATCAGCAAGCGCCCATTCTTTTGCCTTTTCGAAGCACGACATCTGCTTTACGCTTTACGAAAAATGGTGTTTGGCGGCAAGCGATGCTTAATCAAATTATGAAAATCGGATTTTATTTAAAAGCATCCCCTGAACAAATGAATAAAATTTATGAACGAGGTTTAAACTTAAATGATTCAAAAAAAGGCACCAAGATATAAAATAAGATAGATAATCCCATAAGGACCAAATCTTCGATAACAGTTTGCCATGTCATTTGCCGCTGCAAGAAAACTCCGAAGCATCCACAGTTTGTGAGTTGAACACCTCTTGCCATAGTAAGGGTGGCAAGCAAAGCATACCCAGCATGCATAAGGATGAGTAGAAGACCGCAGTAACGTAAATAAATTCCACGGATTAATGCCAGACCCAAAAAAAGCTCAATCAAACTCACCGCTAGACCTATGCCTAAAGCATCTGAGACGGAGAGGCCAAACTGATAGCTGACTATAACCTCGGCAAAGCCCCTATTGTCTAAAAGTTTTCCTAAAGCCGTTGAAAGCAGCAGCAAAACAAAAAATGCCCTTAAACCTCGGAAAAGATTTTTATTTTTCATAATTTGCTTTCATGAGACAATTATCCTACGAGGGATACCTTATGTCGATAAAAATTGTTTTGGTACTTCTGGGATTTCATTGCATAAGCCATGCTGATTTTAAAATTGATAATATCTCTATTCCTGTAAATCTTCAAGTTGAATCAAAAACTTTGCTTCTCAATGGCACTTCATTTCGAAAAGCCAGCTTGTTTAATGTGAAAATTTGGTTCAGTGGACTCTATCTAGAAAAAAAATCAGACCAATCCGATGAAATTTTAAAGTCGACGACCTTAAAAGCAATTCGGCTCTTTCCACTTTACAATATTTCGATCAAGGACAGCATCAAGGGCTGGAAGGTGGCTTTTGAAGGAAATTGCGAACAGCTATGCCAGACTTTGGACCCCGAAATTCAAAAGTTTCTTAGCACTCTTCCAGAGTTTAAGAAAAAAGATGAGTACCTTTATACTTTTACTAGCCAAGGCGTTAGTTACACTCTGAATGGCAAAGAAATATTTCGGTCAAAAAGCCCTGAATTTTCGAGACTGTTGTTATCGACGTGGATTGGCAAAAAACCACCGACAGAAGAAGCTCGCCGTGGACTTCTTTCCATCAAATAAATCTTAATCTTTAATAGTTTCAAAGAAAATTGACCATATTTTTTCTTGATCAAAATTAGTGATAATATTTATGTCACGACTGAGTAACGCTTTTTTGCGATCGTGATTTGTCGCAGGTAGATTTAAGACATCACATAAAAAAAGGCCATTTTTAAAGAGATAGCCTTTTCCCTTCTTTATTTCACAGACTTCTGGATGGACATAGGCCATGACGCTTAACAAATCCCAAACCGGAAAACTTCTGCGACCTTTTACAATCAAACTGCGCCACTGCCAGCGCTGACTATTTTCCCTAAGATATCGCCCAACTTTAGACTTTTGAAGTTTTTTAAAATGGTTTGTATCTATCTTTAATCGATAGGCCACATCCAGGGGTGCAATAGTCAATGAACCACTGCAAGATAGAACGTGCGTGAAGGCTGGCAAATCCTTTGTTGCATTGAACTCCATCGGCCAAAAAGGAGGAAAATATCCCTTTGTTGTCATCCGCCCGAGGGTCATCCAAATTTTTTCCGGTCTATAGTTATTTTTTAGAAAAAAGGACAAATTTGTTAGAGGACCCAACGCTAAATAAGAATTGATTCCCAATGGACCTGCTAAAATCTTTGGCTCTTGGCCTGGGTCTGCGCCTTCTTTACAGGGAACATTTTGTTCAAGCGCCTGGATCAGCGATAAATTATTTTCCTTCGCCCGCGCGGCTGCGGTGTTGCCACCGACACTCCAAATTTCTTGGATCGGAACCTTGCTTTTTAAAATAAAACTGAGTGCAAAGGCATCGTCAACGTCACCGCAACGTAGCATGGGCCCTGAAGGGCCTAAGGCGTTGTCGCTATCGATGACGACGGGAATTATTGATTGTCCAATCATACGGGATATACCTGACTTTATAATCGGATGGCACCGGTGTTGTGCGATACAAGTTCACATAGGTTGCCACGTCGGGCGCCTTTTTAGGAACAAAATCTTCGGGGAAAAAATGAAGAATTTCTGTCACTGAGACTTCTTTCTTATTATCATCTACTTTAATATTTTTATCTGAATTAAAAAATTCCATGGCTGCAGCTTGCAGGCGGGCCTCTAAGTATTCTCCAATGAAAGGCTCTTGCGGAAGTTTTGGACATGAGACCGACATACAATTAAGAACCCAGTGCACGCGGTCTTCGCCAACCGATCTAATATGATCTTTTTCGTAGGCCTCAAGGGACATTATTTCGCCGCCAATTTCCATTTTTGTCAGGCGAAAAAAGAACAGCTTACTTAAGCCTGAATTTGATTTTGGAATACCCCTTTGCAACACTGTATACATCGAAAGTGCATTGTAAGCATTCAAATGGTGGGCCAGGGCCTCTTCTGGACTTCCTAAATCAGCAAACTTTTTCTTGGCTACATAGTATACAAAATCAGAAAGATCTTTAGAATCCTTTTGCAAAGCCTCAAAATCAACTTCGCCTTCTTTATTAACGAAATTTTTTAAAACTCTGCTATACGCATCTAAAGCTTTTGCTGAATCCAAATTGGCCGCGGATGGAGGCGTTTTTTGCATTGTCGTACATGCTGGAAGCAGCAGAACTAAAAAAACTCCGACAATCTGAATTCTTTTAAGCATTTTTAGTTTCTTTTACTTTTTGTTCTTTTAAAACCTGC
Organism: Pseudobdellovibrionaceae bacterium; assembly: GCA_043747555.1. Classification (GTDB taxonomy): domain Bacteria; phylum Bdellovibrionota; class Bdellovibrionia; order Bdellovibrionales; family Bdellovibrionaceae; genus JAYWDA01. The sequence continues at coordinate 23,403 of JAYTOY010000092.1, forward strand.
TTCACTCGGCCTTTAGCGTTTTTCATTGGAAGTGTTGTGGGATCTAATTCAAAAATAGTTCCTGCAGGAATTGGATCTAAGGTGCCAGTCAATGGATTCCAAACCTTTTCACCTTCGATGGACTTCATTTTTACAGGTGCAAGAATATACTCATCCCGCTTAGCATTGTGCATGCACATTGATAAGGGTCCGTCTTTTGTGGCTACCATGAAGACGCAACCTTCAAGACGCTCTTCTTCTAATTTGCAGGCATCCATAAAGTTATGAATAAAAAATGAAAGCTTATTCACTTTAAATCCAGATTTTAAAAGGTCCCACTTCATCCGCCAGATATTGCGACCTAAAAATTTTAAGCCTGGAATGATCAAATGCTTATGGCCTGCCACCGTGGTGATAACACTTCTGACAGTTTTCATTTTATCTTGACGATCGAATTCGACATCTTTGGTGATATCTAAAACTTCGATTAAAAAGTCTGGATCATCCCAAATATCATAAATTTTCCCGTTGCATGAAAACATATAAGAATATTTATTACATTTCGGGTGACCAACAATAGGTACATCAAAATTAATATTGGACTCGGCGCCTTTTCGAATTTGTTCCATCACAGTTTCTTGTGTGATCACAAAATCCCTTTCGCGAAGGACTCCCCGTCCTGTATCAGCTTGCAACTGAAAGGACCCAAAACGGATAAATTCAGATTCTTCTCTGAAAAATCGCACCATATCTGGAATTTCATGAAAGTTTCCAGCGTGCACGGTGGTGTTAAAAATAACCATCAGCGGAAGGCCCTTGGCGCGCTCAATATATTCTTTTCGAATTTTATTCAATTCAACTTCTGTTTTATAGCCTTTTCGTTCTTGCGTTAAATCGACATGAAACGCGACATCTGAAAGGCCAACAGAACTTAATTCAGTCAATAAATCCCGGGTCGCTTTTATTCCGTTTGTAAAAAGGGAAGCCCGCATTCCTGAATCTACAATTCTTTTAACAATTGCAACCAGTTCGGTTCGCTCGCGCAAAGTGGGATCACCGCCAGAAACTTGCACATCTGTATTAGGACCATAATGTGCACGGATCATTTCAATGCGACGAAAAATTTCTTCTAGTGGGACGTCTTTCACTGCCTCTGAAGCATCCGATAAATAGCATAAGGTACAATCTAAATTGCACCGCTGGGTAATTTCTAAGGATACACAGCCAATTCCCCAGCGCCGCCCTGCTAGTTGAGCTTTTCCCCACTGGTTGACCTTTTTCATACGTGCTTTAATCGGCTCTCGGTACTGACCCGGAGCAGGAAGATCCTTGTAAGGCTTCCAATCGTGAATTTGTTCGGCGTTCATATAGGTGACTTGTTCTTCGTTTGATTCCATCTTTTTCTCCGGATTAAGTGGGGCTTAAACAGTGTGAGAATTTTGACCTGAGCAGTCAATAATTTCGTGTCAGTCCAGGTGCAACAAAATTTCTTGTTAGAATCTGGACTAACGTATTTAAAGGCCTTTTGAAAACTCCAAAAGCATGGCTTTTAACTGATCTCGAACTTTCCTAAAACTTTTAAGTTGCTCGGCCTCTGAAGGACCATCTCCGGCCGGATCAAGCAGTGGCCAATGCAGTTTCTGGGCCTTAAATCCTGGCACAACGGGACATACCTCTTCAGCGCATAAGGTAATGAGATAATTTAATTTTTCGCGGAATTCGGGACTTAAATCTTCCCATGATTTCGAACTTTGTGAAGAAATATTGATGCCAATTTCAGCCAGCGCTTTTAGTGCTAAGGGATGAACAAATTTCGGCCTAGAACCAGCACTAGCAACCTCGGCTTTAGCGCCAAAAATATCTCGCGCTAGTCCTTCAGCCATTTGGCTTCGGGCCGAGTTTGCGACGCACATAAATAAAATTTTCATCAGTCACTCCTTGTCCAGGTCTAAAAAAATCTGGTGTTCAAACTAAGACTCTGCCAGAATTAGCCAAAGAATTCCAAAAAATAAAAAAGGATCGAAAGACTATGAGCAATGAAGTTCAAACACTTGATAACGTCAAAGAATACTATGGTGAATTTCTAAAGACCAATCAGGACCTGCAAACCAGTGCCTGCTGCACGGCCGAGGCCATGCCAGCTCATCTTCGCCCGATTTTAAAGGAAATTCATGAAGAAGTTCAGGAAAAATTTTACGGTTGTGGCTCACCAATTCCGCCAGAGCTTGAAGGTCGCACCGTTCTTGATCTGGGCTCGGGCTCAGGTCGAGATTGCTTTTTGATGTCAAAACTAGTTGGTCCGAACGGAAAAGTGATCGGTATAGATATGACCGATGAACAGTTAGCCGTGGCTAGAAAACATTTAGATTATCATACAAAAAAATATGGTTACCAGAAGCCTAACATTGAATTTAAACAGGGTTATATAGAGGATCTTGAAAGCGCTGGCGTTAAATCCGGCTCTGTTGATGTTGTCACTTCAAACTGCGTTCTTAATTTATCACCTTCGAAGAAAAGAGTTTTTTCTGAAATCATGCGGGTTTTAAAACCAGGCGGCGAATTGTATTTTTCAGATGTATTTGCAGACCGAAGAATTCCTGCCCCTCTAGCCGCAGATAAAGTTCTTTTGGGCGAATGCTTAGGTGGCGCGATGTATATAGAAGATTTTCGAAGGTTGATGGCTGAAAATAGCTGCCATGATTTTCGGATTGTTTCTAAATCGAAATTAGAACTTCAATCTGGCGATATCCAGCGAAAAATTGGTATGGTGAATTTTTATTCTATGACAATCCGAGCTTTTAAAATGCCATTAGAGGATCGCTGTGAAGATTATGGACAAGTGGCTTATTATTTAGGAACAATCCCTGAGTATCCCCACGCTTTTATGTTGGACGATCATCATCTTCTGAAAACGGGGCAGCCTTTGGTTGTCTGCAGCAACACGGCTAGCATGTTAAAAGAATCCCGCTATGGTCGTCATTTTAAAATTGTTGGCGATACCAGTGTTCATTACGGAATCTTTGACTGTGCACCAGATGCGGGTACGGCCAGTAATGGCATGCCTGCCGCTTGCTGCTAATATTATTAAATAAAATCTAAATGCAATAGCCGATGGTAATTTTTAATAAATCCGTCGGCCGCTTTCGGTAAGTTTTGATGCCAATCATTATGAGCGTTATGATCTGAGCCATCTGTAATATATTTTATACTAACAAATGGAATTTGCTGCCAACGACAGACTTTGGCCAGCGCATAGGCTTCCATATCAACAATCTGACATTCAACTTTGGGCGTTCCCGTTTCAAAACTATCGCCAGTTCCGCAAAGCCCCCCCTCAAGCCAGGTGGCTCGACGTGGATATTCAATCAGCGGCGGAGCCTCTTCAAATGGTGTTGTCCCCGCTGTAAATCCCAAAGCAGATACGTCCATATCCCGTTGGACAAAGCGGTGACATTCAACCATCTCGTGAGTTTTAAAAAACGAACTCCCGGCCGTACCAAAATTAAAAACAGCTTTAGGTCTGCGACCTAAATGTTTTAGTTCAAATAATTTTTGCGTCAGACAAAATGTAGCATTGATTTTACCAAGGCCTGTGTAAAGTGGCTGGGCGCCCGATTGTTCAAAAAGATTCTGCCCTTCTTCCTTCATAGCTAGAACAACCAAGAATTGATCGTGGCTCATCAGTAGGTCACCACTGAATGAATCAATCGATCTTTAAATTTCATCTGATTGAGGAACGTTAAATTTATTAATACACAAACGTCGATCACTTCAAAGCCGGCCTGCCCACACAAATTAATGCCTGCTTGCAGTGTTCCTCCTGTCGCGAGCACATCATCAACGATCAGAACTGACCCAGTCCCTGGGGTCATTTCCAAACTGGCTGTTCCGTATTCTAACGAATAAGATACTTTTTCAACGGGCGGCGGCAGCTTTCCTGCTTTTCGTAAGGGAATAAAACCCTTTTTGTACATCGAAGCCAGCGCAGCTCCTAAAATAAATCCCCTAGATTCAATACCGACAACGATTTGAATCTTAGATAGATCGACATGGACCACCATCTTTTCAAGGGCCGCATGAAAATCTTTAGGAGACTCTAGCAACGGAGAAATATCTCGAAAAAGAACTCCAGGAATGGGAAAATCAGGAATATCCCTAATAAAATTTTTGAATGTCATAGGCTGCAACTATAGAGTGACAAATCAGTTCGGTCAAAAGCATCCAGACCTTGACTTTAAACCAGTTGAAAATTTTAAGAATAAAAGGAAAATAGTATCGATGCCAATTAACAAGAAAAAAATAAATTTGAAACCAAAAAAGAAAATTGCTAAGAAAAAGCCTTCCAAACGTCATTATGACAACACCACTCGTTCAGAAAAATCTTTACTGACCCAGCAAAAAATCATTGAAACTTTGGTCAGCCTGTTAGTCAAAAGGAAGGGCGGAGAAGTTCAGTTTGAGGAAATTGCCGTTAAACTTGGTATTTCGGAACGAACTATTTTTCGATTTTTTAAGGACAAGGAAACTTTGCACCATGCTGTCGATCAATATTTGATGACCTATATGCAGGCAAGTATGCATCAACTTGATACTATGGATTTCATCGGGTTTGCAAAAAATTCGTTTTTACTTTTCGATAAAAATGAACCTTTAGTATTAGCCTACTTATTTTCTGGCTTTGGACACGAGACGCGACAAATCTTCCGAAAAAAATTGACGGCTGTGATCGTCGATAGAATTCTTCGACAAAAAAAATTGAGCCTGAATCCAGAAATCCATAAACGAATGGCTTTCATGGCGACAATGGTAAATGCAAAAATATGGTATGATCTGAAAACAGATTTTGGGTTCTCGGGTGAGGAAATGGGCCCCACCCTCGAATGGGCTATGCAACTATTACTTAATAATCTTTAAATTAAGGCGCGTACGTATTTAAGGCATCGACGAATGATTGGGTCGTATTTATACGGTTTAAATTATTGTCCGATAGAATGTCACGGGTAGACACCCTAGCGCCATACACAGAATGATTGTAACCATCTAATGTTGATAGAACTGATCCATTCACACTGGCGCCTGCGTACAGTCCCTTCCCGCGTGAATAACTATAAACCGGACTGTCTAACTTAAAATCGGTTCCAGCTTCTAGGCCTCTGCCGACGGGCCCTACAGTGGCGCTGATATCTGCTCCCAATCTTAATTTCGAACGACTGAGCGAATCGATAGCTCCTGGTTTTGTATAGACAAGGACCACATCAATTTTTTCTAATCCTGCTAGAAATCCCCAACTTAAACCATTTAAGCGATGAAACGCGGCGGGCGACCACCCATGAGATGTCCTGCAAGAAGTCACACCCCACCCACTTCGTCCGCCAACAATAAATCCAGCACGAATCATTTTTGTTATGACGGTGACACATTCAGCATGCTTCAAAAGCGAGATCGGTATGGCTTGATCTTCTCGCGCCATAAATTGGTGCAGGGATCTAGACGCTTCCATCGATTTTGAATGGGCTTGGGCCCGAGACTCTGCGTGAGCACTTAAAGAAAAAGTCACAGCTAGAACGAGACTTAAAATTCGCATATCAACCTCCTATGTTTGGGATTGCGATTCCCTCGACTATAGTAGAAAGACAAAATATTTATGCGACAGATATGTGATAAGGAAGAAATGCTTTAAAGACAATCGCATTGATGATTATCTTTATCCATATTCCAACAATGAAATGATCGACCCTCTTTATTTATTTCAATTTCAGAAACTAAATTGTTTCTAAGGACAGACATCACTTCGCTTCCATCTGAGTAATAGAGTCGCTGGGCTTTTTCAACTAATGTAACTTGCCCCTCTTTTTCCAATGAGGCGATAAATGTTTCATTAGGATCCACAGTTTGTTCGGAGGGTAAATTAATCGGTACCGGTAGGTCATCTTTATCAACACCAGCATATTTTAACTTTCTTGTAATTCTTTGATCATCGCTGACTTCCGATTCAATTCGAATTCGTCTTTTTTCGCCATTTGGCAAAACTAAATGAGTGGTGGTCCAGTCTTCAGCTTCCAAGACAACTTCCCCTAACTCATTACGCAAGGCCGACTTCCAGTTTTCTAAATTGGGGTCACCGTCAATTCCTTGTAAGGTATTTTGAAATTTAAAACAACTTTGTACTCCCAACAATGCTTTAGTAAAGTTAGTTCGCAGAACTTGATTTGAAGGATTGGTTGCAGCCGTTTCCTCTGTGGCTGCTTGAATTTCAATTTTATCTGAAGTTGAACTTGCAGACACGGGGTCAAGCTGCAGCTCATTTCCTTCAGGTGTCTCGGACTTATGCTTTTTATGAGCGCTATTCCACAAAAGCGCCATTCCGATAATAATTGTCAAGACTGCTATCCAGTGTTGCTTACTCATCCCCAATTTCCCTCATGCTTGTTGATAATATCATATTGCGCAAGGATGTGAACAAGTCTTAAACTTAGTGGATGACCCTTCAGCCTTTTAATCCCTGTGACAAGTTTTTTTCCATTTCAGGAACCATGCAATGGGTCGGAGATATTTTGGCGGCAGAATATGGCGTGAAAGGCCCTTTGCAAAATATTCGCGGACTTTCTATCAACGATCAGGTTCTTTCAAGAGCCGATGGTTTATGGAAAACAACTTGTTTTGAATGGTTTATAAAACCTGTTTCAAATGAATTCTATTGGGAAGCGAATTTTTCACCCTCAGGAGCCTGGAATATTTATTTTTTAGAAGGTTACCGAAAAAATTTGATTCCTGAAGACCGAGGTTTGATTTCAAAGCTCATCACCGAAGGTTCTTCAACTGAATGGCATTTGAAAGCTCAAATTGATTTTTCTAAGTTAAAACTTCCACCAGGAACAGAATTTAAAGCGCATCTATCGGCGGTGATTGAAACTGTTGATGATCAAAAAACTTATTGGAGCTTAAAGCACTCTCAGAAGCAGCCTGATTTTCACCACCCAGATCATTTTATTTTAGATATTAAAAAGGAGTCTTAAGTGAAGCTTGGTATTGACCGTCTCATCAGAAACGTAAAATTAAAAAAAGAGGCCAAGGGAAAACGGTTATCTCTTGTTGCCCACCCGGCTTCTGTGACTTCAGATTTGACACACTCCTTAGATGCTTTGTTTAAAAATAAATTTAAAATCGTGTCTGCTTTCGGTCCCCAGCATGGCCTGCGTGGAGAAAAACAAGATAATATGGTTGAGACCGATGATTTTATCGATCCAATTTATAAGATTCCAGTTTACAGTCTTTACGGAAAAACTCGCAGACCAACCGACAAAGCCATGCAAGAACTTGATATTGTTCTTTTCGATCTACAGGATGTTGGTACCAGAATTTATACTTTCTTAACGACACTTAAATATATGATGGAAGCTTGTGCAAAAAACGATAAATCATTGTGGGTTTTAGATCGCCCCAACCCAGCCGGTCGACCGATCGAAGGCAGTTTATTATTGCCTGGATGGGAAAGTTTTGTCGGCGCTGGACCTTTGCCTATGCGCCATGGCCTCACTTTAGGGGAAGCCGCTCTTTGGTTTAAAGATCATTTCAAAATTAATGTCGATCTTAGAATTATTAAAATGGAAGGTTACAAACCTGATCAAGGTCCCTATTTTGGCTGGCCTGCGCAATTATCATGGCTCAATCCCAGTCCTAATGCTGCCACTCCGCATATGGCAAAATGTTTTCCAGGCACAGTTATGGGTGAAGGAACAACATTGTCTGAAGGCCGCGGGACAACAAAAGCTTTAGAGGTCATGGGTGCGCCAGATATTGATATGATTTCTATTTTAAAAACAATGCACCAGATGGCACCCCATTGGATGAAGGGATGCATTGTAAGACCTTGTTATTTTGAACCGACTTTTCACAAGCATCAAAAAGCCCTCTGTCAGGGTTTTCAAATTCATGTCGATCACCCATCTTATAAACATCAAATTTTTAAACCTTATCGGTTGATAGCTTTATTTTTTAAAGCCGTACGAACGCATCACCCAAATTATCCTTTGTGGCGGGATTTTCCTTATGAATATGAATTCGACCGCTTGGCTATCGACCTGATCAATGGCGGGCCTGCATTGCGCCTATGGGTGGACGATTCAAAAAAGACCGCATCCGATTTTGATCAGATGCTGATCCCTGACGAAAAACTTTGGAAAAAACAACGGGCCCAGTTTCTTTTATACTAATTGATTCTTTAAAGCCCGGAGGTCACTCTAATTTATGCGCGAAAAAGTTTTAGCTCTCCACCAACAGCTATGTCGAATTGTCTTAGATAAAGATCATGAGACCCGCTTGGCGTTGACTTGCCTTTTTGCGGAGGGCCATCTTCTGATTGAAGACGCTCCCGGCGTTGGAAAAACAACCTTAGTGCATGCCTTAGCAAAACTTTTGGGACTGGATTTTGCGCGCATCCAGTTTACCAGTGATCTTTTGCCCGCCGATATTGTTGGGAATAATATTTATGATCGGGATCATAAAACTTTTAAATTTCATAAAGGACCCTTATTTGGCGAGCTGATTTTAGCTGATGAACTGAATCGAGCCAATCCAAAGACCCAAAGTGCGCTTTTACAGGCGATGGAAGAAGGCGAAGTCACCGTTGATCGTGAAACTCATATATTACCAAAGCCCTTTTTGATTGTAGCCACCCAGAATCCTCATTTGCAATTGGGGACATTTCCATTACCAGAAAGCCAGCTGGATCGCTTTTTAATGAGCCTCGAACTTAAAACGGCTTCAGTGCAAACTGAGATGAAACTGTTCCAGGGCTATGACCCCAAAAAATTGCTTCAATCCTTAACGCCCTTAATGGGTCCTCAGGAAGTTCTTAAAATCCAGCAATCCGTTTTGACCGTTCAAATTTCTGAAACGTTAGCGCAGTACATTTCAAGTCTGGTCACCTATACGCGAAAAAAAATTGAATCAAGGTTTGCAAGCCTATCGACTCGCGCCGGAATGGATCTTGCGAGAGCAGCCCGGTCATGGGCGTGGCTGCAAGGACGAGATATGGTTATTCCCGAGGACGTTCAGGCCGTTTGGGTTTCAGTCACCAGCCATCGCATGGGTGGCAATGAAGGGGTGCATCGTGGCGTTACAATGGCGGAACAGATTCTTCGCGAGGTTGAAGTTCCAACTTAGTGATCTGATTCCAATACAAAAACAAAATAAAACTTATATCGTTCCAACAAAATTTGGCTTTTGCTTTTCTGCGATTATTTTAGTTCTTCTTTATTCAGCTTTTGCGAGCGGTAATAATTTTCTTTACCTTTATACTTTCTTCCTCACCAGTGTTGGCGTTACAAGCTTGCGCCTGACAAACGATAATATTTCATCGGTCATAATTGAAACTGTCGAAATTCAAGAGGTCTTTGCAGGCAGCCCAGCCTTTGCTCTGGTCAACATTTTTAATAGTAGCTCGCAGGCAAGGTCTTTTATTGAAATTTATCATCATGCTGAAAAAATCACTTTGGTACCAGAAATTATAGGACATTCCGCCTATCAAGCGCGAATCGAACTTGGTCCTTACACTCGCGGCTTGCATACCATTCCAAAATTAACTTTAAGGACTACCTTTCCATTTTATCTTCTTAATTCTTGGAAAGTTTTTCGATCAAAAGAAACTTTTATAGTTTTTCCTTCGCAAGTGGGTGAATCACGTTTACCCGTTAATGAAAATCTGAACCATACTGACGACAGCCAAATTATGGATCGATTGAAAGGCACTGATTTTGAGTTTGCCGGGCATCGAAAGTTTGAAACTGGAGACTCGTTTCGTCAAATTGACTGGAAAGCTTTTGCAAGAACCGAAAAATTTCTTATTAAGGACTATCAAAGTTTTAGATCTCAGGAAGTAGAGCTACGTTGGCGAAACACTTCTGTTCATTTAAATCTTGAGTCACGACTTTCTCAACTGGCATTGTGGATTGAAATTGCTGAATCCAAAGGGTTTCAATACTCATTAGAGATCCCTGGTAAAATATTTGAAAGCCAGCGCGGCCGAAGCCATTACTTAAAATGCCTAAGCGGGTTAGCCTTATTTGGTAAGGATCAATCTCTTGCAAATTAAATTTTTTAAAAACCCTCACCTATTCATTGCGGCCCTGGGAAGTCTATTACTTTTAAGCTTAGAGTTTCCAATCTGGCTTTTCCTTATTATTATAGTGACCTTTGTATGGCGGTTTTTAGGCGAAAAAGAGTCCCTGCCTTTGCCGCGTCCGTGGCTGACAAATCTTTTGACCCTCATTTTATTAGCTGTAGTTCTGGGAATCTATAAAACAATTTTTGATAGGGATTCATCAGCCCTCTTTTTTAGCTGTCTGTGCCTTCTAAAAATTCTTGAATATAAAAATATAAGGGATCATCTTTTTGTTGTTCTGCTACTGATGTTGCTGATCTCTTCCAAATTTTTGTTTTCAATTGATTTTTGGATATTGCCCGCAACCGCTTGGTTGCTTTATCACCTGTGGCTGGCTTTAATTTCATGTCGTGGATCTAATGGCTTTTTACCGTGGAGGAAGCGGTTTTATTTTATCAAAGTAGCTGTCATCTCTTTGCCTTTAGCATTTTTGCTTTATTTTTCATTTCCGCGGCTGAATTCTTATCTTCTAAAGTCAGACTTAGCTTCAAGCAATGGTGCGATTTCTGGCTTCGGTCCGGAAATTCATCCAGGAAGCATCAGTCAGCTGGCGCAAAGTCAGGAACTGATCTTTAGAGCGGAAGTGACTGGTGATGTTTATATTGATCACAGTCGACTGTATTGGCGGGGATTAAATCTGAGGTCTAACGATGGATTTCGTTGGGTTCAGGGCCCACCCACAACAGATGATGTACAAAATTTTTCTCGGCAAGAACTGATAGAATACAAAGTCACCATGGAACCCACCTCCCAACAATGGCTTTTTCCACTGGATTATGCCCTCACCGTCAGCAGCAGTGTTCCGCTTTTAAGGACCCGTGAAGGCCTCTATCAAACTTCAGAAAATCTGCACTCCCGGACCACCTTGCGAGGACAAAGTGATTTAGCACTTCTTCGTTTGCCCAAGGATGAGAGCAATTACTTAAAAATACCAGCTGCCAGCCAACGCCTAATGACCTTAGTCGAACGATTTAAAAACGGCACCAGTTCGCGTGATGAAATTGTGAAAAATATAAAAGCTTACTTCTTTGACCAAAATTTTGTTTATTCCCTGACTCCGGGTTTGATGGACGAACACAGCGTCGATGACTTTTTGTTTCGTGTTAAAAAAGGGTACTGCGAACATTTTGCATCGAGCTTTGCCATTTTAGCTCGAACAGCCGGGGTTCCCTCTCGGGTGGTTATTGGTTACCAAGGTGGAGAATACAATTCGATTGGAAATTTTTATTCAGTAAAAGCCCAGGACGCCCATGCATGGAACGAGTATGTGAATGATAAGGGTGAATGGGTCCGTGCAGATTTGATAGAAATTGTGGCTCCGGCCCGGATTGAAATGGGCGCTTCTGAGTATCTTAAATTGCCAGAAAATTTACGGAGCTTAAATATCAGACAAAAAAATAATGCCGATTTTTTCCTATTTGCGGCTTACGACTACTTGACCACCTACATAGATAGCATCAATTTTTTCTGGACGCAGTGGCTACTAGATTTCAATCTGGATCGACAAAGCGAGCTTTTGAAAAAAATTCCATTTTCAATTTCGAATCTTTTATTTTTACTTCTTATCTCTATTTTTATTACTTTTGTTGCTTATCGAATTTGGAACTTATGGCTTGGCCGTAAAAACTTAGTTAGATATTTTTATAAACGACTTTTACTTTGGTCCCTAAGGCAAGGACTTCCAAAAGAAGCCTGGGAAGGTCCTCTTAGCTTTAGCCTGCGGCTGGGTTTAATTTGGCCCGAATATTCAGAAGACATCGACACCATTGTTCAACCCTATGTAAACTTCACTTTTGGGAATAAGCCGCCGACTTTTCAAGATTTAAAAAAAATAGCTCGCAGTCTTTCAAGATTAGAATTTTCCAACCGCTAAACATAAAAATTTTATGACCTTTTAGGCATAAACCCAAACTTGTCAAAAAATCTTTGCAACTTTGCTGTAATGCGAGTATCCATCTAATTTATGAAGCTGAGAACTGCTTAACGACGAGGTTAAATATGCCAAAATTATTAATGTCTGAAGTTCCATGCACCCCTGAATTTCTTAAGGGACTTGGGCACCACTTTCCAGAGGTGGATTCTTATTCTTTTTTCACCTACTTAACATTAAGAAAAGTCTCCAGCGATCTAGAAAACTCCTTGGAAAGTTACTTTGCAAGCTACGGAGTCTCTGCTGGCCGTTTTATGTTGCTGCTCCTATTGTCGTCTCAAGCTGGTGGGATGATGCCTTCTGAGTTAGCGCTTCAATGTGGTGTCACTCAAGCAACTATATCTGGGCTCTTAAATGGTTTAGAAAAATCCCAGTTAATTCTTAGAGAAAGCCATTCCCAAGATGGCCGTTCTTTTATGATCAAGCTTTCAGACAAAGGCGAATCATTATTAAATTTAGTAAAGCCGGAATTTTTGAAATGTGTTAACAGTATGATGGGAAATTTCACCCTTCAAGAAAAAGAAAATATGGTGGCTTGTCTGTCGCGATTTGGTAGATGCCTGCAACAATTCACAGAACTTAAAATGGCTCGAAATATGGTCGCAAATTAAGCCTGTCTTAAAATGAGCCATTCCCGTCTTTTTTTGGACGTAAGACTCCCAACTTAGGGCTAGGTTCCACCTTCAAAAAAATTTCATTTCGGCCGATAGGAATTATAGAATTCGATTCCTATCACCGAAAGGAAGTCCAAAGATGAGTCAGTATGATATTCCAGGCCTTTACGACTTTTTACATCATACACCCGAACAAGGTCTTCGAAAGATGCTTGTTGATAACAAAACTTTCACAGAGCCCCATTTTAATCTAATGATTAAAATTATGCGTGCCTGCAACCAAGAACAGTTCACAGCGCATTTTGAAAAATCAGATTTCCCAAAAATTAAAATGGGCCCCGCCGAAACAAAGCTGAAAGAAAAGTTTTGGGCTGATTGTGTAGCGATCTGGAAAAGTCGCGGCCTTTTAAACCCAGGATTACCTCAAAAAGCAGCGGCGTAGCTTTCTCTGAAGATGACTGCTTATTTTTCTTTTGCGGGTTTTGAAAAAGAACTCGCTGCCGAGCTTGCCGAAAAAAAACAGGAAATCATATCCCGTCACGAAAGGCTTTTCGTGACGAAAGGTTCTGCTCTTGAACTCATCTGGGCTCAAGATATTTGGATGAACATCCAAACAGTCAAAATTGATTCCATCGGCGATGCAGTTAAAAAATTAAAAGCTCAAGGCAAGTTATGGGTCTGTTACTCTTTAAATTCCCATCGGCGGGCTGCTTTAATTCAAGGTCAACTTTTAAAAATTCCCAATAAACCACTTAAGTTTATGCAGTCCATTAAGCCTCGGAGGTTGGGATCTTGGTTGCTCTTATCGCCCACAGAAATTATTTTTAGTCCTGAAAGTCTTTCGCCTTTTCCCCTCGGAGAATTTAAATTTGATGAAGATAAAGTGACGCCGCCTTCGCGGGCTTACCTCAAATTATGGGAGCTTTTTACAGTTCATGGCGTGCAGCCAAAGCTAGGGCAAAAAGTTGTTGATCTAGGAAGTTCGCCAGGTGGATGGACCTGGGTTTTGCAGCAATTGGGATGTCATGTGATCAGCGTCGACAAAGCACCGCTGGATGCGAAGATTGGCAAACTACCACACATTGAGGCTTTGAAAAAAGATGCGTTCAAGCTAACTCCGGATGATATTGGTGCTGTCGATTGGCTTTTCTCGGACATTATTTGTTATCCACAGAAGCTTTTAGAATATCTAAAACCTTGGATTGCAACTCCGGTAAATCTGGCTTGCACCTTAAAATTTCAGGGCGAGATCGATCCAGAAATCATTAAAGAGTTTTTAAAGGTTCCTGGCAGTCGAATTGTTCACCTCCTCCACAACAAACATGAAGTGACATGGCTTAGGGTGCATGCTACAAAATAGCCGTCTCACGCGCGGGTGGTGGAATTGGTAGACACGCAGGTCTCAGAAGCCTGTGCCGTAAGGTGTGGGGGTTCAAGTCCCCCCTCGCGCACCA
>JAYTOY010000093.1:0-6529 GCA_043747555.1 Pseudobdellovibrionaceae bacterium
ATCCAAAGAATTCCAAGGCTCACAAATACGATTCAATCGATCATCGATGATCACCCAAAGATAAAGTTTTACCTGACGGGTTCCAGTGCTAGAAAACTCAGAAAAGGCCAATCTAATTTGATGCCCGGTCGTTTGATCTCATACGCCATGCACCCCTTATCAGTTCAAGAAATTGGTGGAGATTGGCAAGAAGACAAAGCGCTTCAGTTCGGAACGCTCCCAGGAATTTATAAAAATGAAAATGAAACTGAAATTAAAAACTTGCTGAGGACCTACGCTTCAACTTATTTAAAAGAAGAAATTATGGCGGAATCTCTTGTTCGTCAAATTGATGGGTTCATTCGTTTTTTAAATGCAGCGGCCTTTAGCTCGGGTGAATTTTTAGATTATTCAAAACTATCTAAAAAAGCTAAAATCCCTAGACAGTCTGTTGTTCGTCATTTCGAAATTTTAGAGGACACTTTGATTGTTCGAAAAGTTGAAAATGATCCGCATTTGGATTTAGATTTTGTCGATTTAGTAAAGCATCCTCGCTTTTATTTTTTTGATTTAGGCGTTTTGAACGCTTTAAGAGGCAGTTTTTCTTTAAATCAAGAACGAATAGGTTATTTATTTGAACATCTTGTTTTTAATCAAATAATCAATTCATCAACAATCTTGCAGAATCAGCTCAATATTTATAATTTCAGAACGCGTGGGGGGCTAGAAGTTGATTTTATAATTGATATTGATGGTAAAAAAACAGCCATAGAATGCAAGTCGTCTCAGTCAGTTTCTAGTTCAGAATTGAATGCAATAAAAAAAATAGATACCTATTATCCTAAAATAAATAAAATAGTTATTTATAGAGGTTTGCGCGAGCTAAAAGATGGTGATGTTTGGATCTTACCTTTGCCAAAAGCCTTACAAGTTCTAGGCTTGTAATATTATAAGTATTTTAGCCATCCCGTTCCACTCAACAAAAAAACTAAGCTAGATCTTTAAAAAGCACTTTCGAATCAAGTGCTAAAACGGATTTGCAAGAAAGCGATTTGATCCCATCTATTTTCTGATTGATGAAGCTGATCAGGCAAGGCTCGTAAGTAGGATATCTTTTGCAAAATTCGCTCAGGCCCTTAAGCTCTGATTGTTCAACTTTCGTCGATTTTACTTCGATCGCCCATTTTTCTCCAGAAGGACCTTGAGCAATAAAATCAACTTCCCAGTCTCGATCTTTCCAATAAAAAAGATCCCAGCCTGACTCTAGAAAACGGGCGCCAATCGCATTTTCAAAATAATGACCAAACTGCTGCGGCGTTAATTTTTGTGAAACAGGTCGCTCAAAGGCTCGTAGAAGCGCATTATCGTGAACAATTATTTTAGGTGGGCTGGCCTTGACCCGAAAACCGCTTTCTGAAAACTTTTGAAGACCTGTCACTAAAAAACCGGCGTTCAGCAAATTAAGATAATGTTGAATTGTAGCGAGGGCCCCTCGGTCTTGAAGTTGGGCCTGAAGTTTATTCAAGGAGACAATCTGTGCCGGAAGTTGTGTGGCCAGTAAAAACACTTGTCGAAACAGGGCTGGGTTCTCGACGGGATGAAGCTGCATGATATCTCGTCCGATGGCGGGCTCGACGATGGAGTCTTTAATGTAATCGCCCCAGCGATCTAAATCTTTTCGAAAGCGTTGAGCGCCGGGGTAACATCCAAATTCGATAAAATCCTTTAAGGTCATGTTAAAAGTTTTTTGGGCTTCTGAAAAATTCCAATGGTTCGCTCGAATCAACTCGTAGCGGCCGGCCAGGGTTTCTTTTAAACTTTTTTCGATACTCAAGGCGGCGGATCCAGAAAGAATAAGTTTAGGTCTGTTTTCAGTTCCATCCCATAATTTTTTTATGACCTCAGACCAGCCATGAATTTTTTGTACTTCATCAATAGCAAGAAGCGGATTTTTTCTTGTCAGCGAGTGCTCCCACCAGCCTTGAATTTCTTCAAACTGAAGGGGTGTTGGCGAGTCTGCGGAATGGTAGTCTCCGGATGATGAAAGAACATTTTTGATCGCCGTTGTCTTGCCGATTTGACGAGGACCAATGACGACCTGAATAGGAGGATTCTTCTCAGAAAGGCGTGATTTCAGCAGAACTTCGATATGCCGTTTATTAGTCATTTCAATAGTTTAATACTATATTTACAATTTGTCAAATGGAGTCGATAAATCGTTATTGTCTCTCTGGTGCAGAGATAAACTGTGATTCCCTTGACAGGCATTAAGACGCACTTCATATTGCTCTAACCATGGCAAGCCCGCGCGATTTTTACGATATACTCGGAGTCCCTAAAGACGCTGATCAAGACACTATTAAAAAAGCTTATCGAAAGCTTGCGATGCAATTTCATCCGGATAAAAATCCTGATAATCCAGAAGCCTTAGAAAAATTTAAAGAGTGTGCTGGTGCTTACGAGGTTTTGGGCGATACCCAGAAGCGCGCGCAGTACGACCGTTTTGGTCCTGAAGCCTTTCGGGGCGGTCGAAGTGGCGGCGGTGGATTTCAAAATGCCGAAGATATTTTTTCAAACTTCGGCGATATTTTTGGAGATCTTTTCGGCGGAGGCGGCGGACAAAGTCGGCAGCGCCGAAACCGCACCGATCCACGCCGCGGGGCTGATCTAAGATATTTAACCGAAGTTTCTTTGCAGGAAGTTTTAAAAGGCGTTGAAAAAGAGCTGCAATTTGATTGCGAAGAAGGCTGCGGCGAATGCAAAGGTTCGGGCTCAGAAAAAGGCACAAAGCCCACCACTTGCACAACTTGCGGAGGATCGGGCCAAGTCGTTTCGAGGCAGGGATTTTTTGCGATGGCCAGCACCTGTCCAGGTTGCCGAGGGCAGGGCAGTCAGGTCAAAGATCCGTGTAAAAAATGTCGCGGCGAAGGTCGCGTACAAGCCCATCGCAGTTTAAAAGTCAGTATTCCAGCTGGTGTTGATACCGGCACAAGATTGCGTGTCACTGGCGAAGGTGAAGGCGGCTATAACGGGGGACCTGGCGGCGATTTATATGTCGAAGTTCGAGTTGCTGAAGATGATCGTTTTGAAAGACGCGATGAAGATTTATTTTCTATTTTACAAGTTTCTTATCTGCAACTTCTTTTGGGCGCAGAATTAAAAGCAGAAACGCTTGAGGGCGAAAAGAAAATTGAAATTCCTAAAGGCACAAAACCAGGTGATACGGTGAAGCTTTCAGGTCAAGGCTTACCTTCTTTGCGGGGACGCCGCAGGGGTGATATTCATTATCAAGTCATGGTCGAATTTCCTGATAAAATTAGCAAAGAAGAAGAAAAAATTCTGCGACAATTAGCTGATTTACAAAAAATTTCAGTGGCAGATGCATCTTCTTTGTTCGGCAGGAAAAAATGAGCGAAGAATCATCCCTAAAAACAGTGGGCCCGGATGTTTTGAAGTCGGCTTTGGAGCTAGCTCAGATTTTAAAAAAAGATTCCGAAGCTTTAGATACTGAAACTTGGTCGCGAGGCGATCAGTTTTTAATTATTGCCAATGATCCAACCATTGAAAAAAAAATGGCCGACCTTTCTGAATTAAAAATTTCAATCATTAAAGAAGCGATTGAGGATTTAGCAAATCGTGGCCAGGTTTTAGGCGAAGCTTTTCTCGGACTGACTTATTTTGAAAATGAAGTGCAGACGTTTATCTGTCAAAATCACGAAATTCCTTTGGGAAAAGTGGTTTTTAAAATTGGCATTCGAGATCTTGAGGCTTTCCTGCAATGGCGCCGAGGTGCTGTTGGTGCAGTCTCAGCGGATGAAATGAATGCAGGCATTTACCGGTTGTCTGCTTTATGGGCTGAATTACTGTAGCCATTTTATGTACAATCTTTACTTTTTGATCCCTTCAAAAAAAAAATTCTGTTAATCAGGTGCTCATAATCGATGTAAATATGAGCACAGACAGTACGAATTGCGCCCCAGTCTGTACTATAATTTATAAGTCATTGAAATTATTAGTAAAAAAGACTTTAAAAAAAAGTCTGTAGGCAGCCTTGACGAAGTTAGCATTGACCTCAAATTAATTGTGAAAACAAGTAGTTCCAGAATTCATATAAGGAGTCAGAAATGGGAAAAATTATCGGTATTGATTTAGGAACCACAAACTCAGTGGTTGCTATCATGGAGGGCGGCGAGCCTAAAGTTCTTGTCAACGAAGAGGGCGCTAGAACAACTCCATCAGTTGTTGCTTTCACTAAAGACGGGGAGCGTTTAGTTGGCCAGATCGCAAAGCGCCAGGCTGTAACAAACCCAGAAAACACCATTTTTTCTTCTAAACGATTTATTGGTCGCAGATTTAATGAAATTACAGAAGAAACAAAGTTAGTTCCTTATTCAGTGGCTGAAAAAGGCAACGATATTGCTTTTAAAGTGCGCGATAAATTAGTTTCTCCAGAAGAAATCGCAGCCGCCGTTTTAGGAAAACTTAAAAAAGTCGCTGAAGATTATTTAGGCCATGAAGTGACTGAAGCTGTCGTCACAGTGCCGGCTTACTTTAACGATTCCCAGCGGCAAGCAACCAAAGATGCCGGCAAAATTGCAGGTCTTGAAATCAAGCGGATTATCAATGAACCAACAGCTGCGGCTTTGGCTTACGGGTTAGATAAAAAGAAAAATCAAAAAATTGTGATCTATGACTTCGGTGGCGGTACATTTGATATCTCTATCCTTGAAGTTGGCGATGGTGTTGTTGAAGTTAAATCGACCAACGGTGACACTCATTTGGGTGGTGATAATTTTGACACTCGTATTTTAGAGTGGATGATCACAGAATTTAAAAAAGACCAAGGCATTGATCTAAAGTCAGACAAAATGGCTTTACAGCGTTTAAAAGAAGCGGCTGAAAAAGCAAAAATTGAACTTTCAAATTCGCAAGAAACTGAAATCAATTTGCCATTCGTAACGGCTGATCAAACCGGTCCAAAACATTTACAAATGAAATTGACCCGTTCGAAATTTGAACAGATGGTTGATGACTTGATCAAACGTGCAACAGAAGCTTGTAAAAAAGCTTTGGCTGATTCCGGATTAAAATTAACTGAAATTGATGAAGTTGTTTTGGTGGGTGGATCGACTCGTATTCCTGCCATCCAAAAAGCCGTAAAAGATTTTTTTGGTAAAGAGCCAAACCGATCTGTGAATCCCGATGAAGTTGTCGCTGTTGGCGCGGCCGTACAAGGCGGCGTTCTTAGTGGCGACGTAAAAGACGTTCTTCTTTTAGATGTCACTCCATTATCGCTAGGAATTGAAACCCTGGGCGGCGTAATGACTGTTTTAATTGAAAGAAACACAACAATCCCGACCAAAAAAGCGCAAGTGTTTTCAACAGCGGCAGATAACCAGCCAGCCGTTGATATTCACGTGTTACAAGGTGAACGAAAAATGTCTTCAGATAATAAAACTTTGGGACGCTTTGAGCTTGTTGGTTTACCACCAGCGCCGCGCGGAGTTCCACAAGTTGAAGTGGCCTTTGATATCGATGCTAATGGTATCTTAAGTGTTTCAGCCAAAGACATGAGCTCGGGAAAATCTCAGCAAATCAAGATCACAGCACAAAGTGGCTTAAGTGAAGAAGAAATTAAAAAAGCCGTTCGTGAAGCTGAACTTCATGCTGAGGAAGATAAAACTAAAACAGAAACAGCCCAAGTGCGGAATAACTTGGACAATATGATCTATCAAACTGAAAAACTGATCACTGATTCAGGTGCGCAATTACCTGAAGGTGATGTGTCTTCAGCCAAAGAAACCGTTGCAGAAGCTAAAAAGCTTTTGGAATCTGCTGGTGAGCTGGCAGCTTTAAAAGCTACTTTTGAAAAACTGCAAGCGATCACACACAAGCTGACCGCTGAAGTTTACAAAAAACAGGGTGCTGCAGGAGCGGGAGCCGAAGGCGCCGCAGGTGCTGAGCCTGGTGCTGACCAGAAAAAGCCAGGCGAAGAAGATGTGATCGACGCTGACTTTAAAGACGTCAACTAAAACTCAAAGGCCGTTTCCAAAAGAAACGGCCTTTTTTTTAAAACTTAAATTTATCTTATGAAAGCTTCTATGTTTGAAGTCGAAATGATCAACGGTGTTCCCGAAGTAAAACCTGAAGTCTTCCAAAATATTTCAAGCCCTGTGCGTTTGATTGATGTGAGAAGTTCTGAAGAATTTGTCGGCGAACTTGGCCATATTAAAGGCGCAGAACTGGTGACGTTGGGACCGGACTTGCAAGCGTTTTTGGATGAAGGGGCTTTGGCAAATCTAAAGAATCAGACAATTATTTTCGTCTGTCGAAGTGGTGCAAGGTCTGCGCAAGCGACAATGTACGGCCGCCAACTGGGTTATGAAAAAGTCTATAATTTGCAAGGCGGAATGCTTCGCTGGAATTCGCTGCAGCTTCCGGTTCAGAAGTAATCAAACAACCAATTTCAAAATGAGACAGGCAAGGACTTTGCTTTATACAAGGGCAGGATGTCTTATTGAACCTTTGACTGACCAAAGGTTCAATAGCC
>JAYTOY010000094.1:0-28061 GCA_043747555.1 Pseudobdellovibrionaceae bacterium
AAGGTGAAACCTATTCTGAGTGCCATTCCCGACCATCGCTTGAAGGATTTGTACATCGCGGAACTGGCCACCCGGGCCGGTCTTAGCGCACAATGGCTGCACCAGGCCCTGTCGCTCAGCAAAGGTTCAACGTCCCAGCGGGTTTCTCCAGCGGTTTTAATCAAAACTCCAGTGACAAACTCAGCGGCTGGCACAGATTCTGCTGCGACGCTGCTTGGAGGTTTGACGGAAGGGGATCAAAAGATCTCTCTGAAAAACGCAGGGGCGGCGGAAATTACGATGATGTCACTAGCGCTCAAAAGTCGTGCCAACTTCGAAAATTTATTAAGTGAAAGTGTGATGGATTTTATTCTGTCAGATGCCGTGAAGGGAATTCTTCAAAGAGCTGATTCCCTCTATAGACAAGAGCCAGAAAAATTTGATAGATTGACCAGTCTACTCGTTAGTTTTGTTGATCAGCCCGAAAAACTGTTTCCTAGTGAATCACTTTTGCTAGAACAAGTTTCTGCTGACGACGGCGATGTAGAGGAAAAAGTTTTAAAAGATGCCATGAGAAAAGTGAAAGAAACTTTTTTGCGGAACAAGTTAAAGGGCGTGACCGAAGAACTGAGGGCTCAGCCAACTTCGGAAAAGATGGAACAGATCATGAACATACAAAAGGATCTGGCGGCGTTGAATAAAGATATGCACAGGGATAAATAAGGGGATTTGATGAAAGAAGAAACCACAGGTTCCGACCAAAAAGAGGCTTCAAAAGTTCTGACATTGGCGGAGCAAGAAATCTTGATAGTTGAAGAAGTTCAGCGGTTTATCAAGATTCATAAAGAAAAAGGCCCGCTCTCGATTGAGGAAATCAATGAAGGCTTGCCTCAGGAAATTAATGCGCCTCAAGCTCTTGATGCTTTCATGCATGCCCTTGAAGCAAACAGTGTAGTTATTTCAGAGTTGATTGAAGTTTCTAAAGAGGGCGAAGGCGCTTTCCTTGCTGACCCCGATAAAGAAGAAGAAGAAGCGGATGAAGAAGAAAAGGCAGAAGCCGAAGATGTTAAAGGCAACGACCCTGTTCGATTGTACCTTCGAAAGATGGGATCAGTTTCGTTACTGACTCGTGAAGGGGAAGTAGAAATTGCCCGTCGTATTGAAAAAGGCGAGCGCGAGATCGTTCGCGCCATCTTGTTATCTCCACTAGGAACTTACGAAATTATTCAGCTGGGTGTTAGATTAGATGCAGGGCGAATTAAAGTTAAAGCGATTTTCCGTGGTCTTGAGGACGAAGAAACTCAGTACAACGAACAAGAGTACATTGATAAAATTCATGAGCTGATTGGCAAAGTGAAAGAATACCAAGCATTCGCCGATAAGCATTTCGCAGTTTTGCGCCAAGAAAATGTATCTGAGCCCGTACGCCGAGCTTCGATGAACGAACTGAACGGAACTGTGGAAAAGTTGATGGAAAACTTTGAATCCATCAACTTCAACCGTAAGACAATCAACCGAGTTGTGATTAAGTTTAAAAACTTAGTGAATCGGATGGCGACATTACGTAAGCGCATTAAAGAAGGTGTCGAGCGAACACTTTCTAAGGATGTGGCTTCGATGATGGAGCGCATGAAAACGGTTGATTCGAATGAAAAAGAACTGACTCGTATGACTCGGGATACGGGCTTAAATTATAATAAATTTAAATCTTACGCAGTAAATGCTCAGGATGCTGAAAAGCGCTTGTTCCGTTTAAACTCTGAGACTGAAATGAATTTCCGATGGATTCAAGAAACTTACACCGCCATCTGGAAAGGTGAGCGCGAAGCCGATATCGCGAAATCTGAATTGGTTGAAGCCAATTTACGTCTGGTGGTTTCGATCGCTAAAAAATATACGAACCGTGGCTTGCAATTCTTGGATCTGATTCAAGAAGGTAACATCGGTTTGATGAAGGCCGTTGATAAGTTTGAATATCGCCGAGGTTATAAATTTTCGACTTATGCCACTTGGTGGATTCGTCAGGCGATCACTCGCGCTATTGCCGATCAAGCTCGAACCATTCGTATCCCTGTTCATATGATCGAGACCATTAATAAATTTGCTCGCACTCAGAGAAGTTTAATTCAGGAACTAGGCCGTGAGCCCATTCCTGAAGAGATCGCCGAGAAAATGGACATGCCAGTGGATAAGGTCCGCAAGGTCATGAAAATTGCGAAGGAACCAATTTCTTTAGAAACTCCGGTCGGTGAAGAAGAAGATTCTCACTTAGGGGATTTTATTGAAGATAAAAAAGTGATCAACCCAGCAGAAGCGATTGTGAACTTGAATTTGGCTGAGCAAACCCGTCGTGTGTTATCCACCCTGACTCCACGGGAAGAAAAAGTTCTTCGCATGCGTTTCGGGATTGGTGAAGAGTCCGATCATACTTTGGAAGAAGTGGGCCAGGATTTTAACGTCACCCGTGAGCGGATTCGTCAAATTGAGGCTAAGGCTCTACGTAAGCTTCGGCACCCAAGCCGCAGCGGTAAGCTGAAGGCCTTTGTTGACAGCTGATCTGCCAATGTATTGAAGCTATAAAATGTAGAAAAGGGAGCTCAAAAGGCTCCCTTTTTTATTTGGGGACGAAGTTTGTAAGAATGACCTGTACAGAAAACTAACAGGCGAAAGTTTCTGCTCCATCTTTTAATATGCCTCAGTCGCACAAATATAAGATCAATTATTTTTCTTCGGGAGAAATTATGAAAGTGTTGTCTGCGTTAGTATCATTTGTCGCATTGTCTTTAATGGCATTGCCATCGTTTGCTTTAAGCGTTGAAGAAGCCAAAGAAAAATTGATGGTCGAAGACTCTTATGAGGCTCCAATGGGTCAGATCTTTATTGAAGAAGATTACTTAAATGGAGCATCACCATTAAAGGCTTATACGAATGTGATTGTTATCAATAAAAGCGCCAAGGGACCTGGAGCGCAAACACTTCGCCTTTATACAGAAGGGCGTCTGGTTTTAACCACTAAGGTTTCAACTGGAGTTGAATCTTTAGAATACGTGAGTGGCTTTTCTGGTTTTATCCGTAAGTTTGGTCGCGGAGCTACAAAATCCCATTGGAGACATACAACTCGCGGTGTGTACACAATCAAGCGAGTTGAAGAAGCAGACTATAAATCTAACGAAAGCAATTTTCATATGCCCTACGCTATGTTTTTTAACGACAAGCGTGGTTTAGCGGTTCATCAAGTTCCACCAGATCTTAAGGGTGGCGAAAAAGTCGGCGAAAATGCTTTAGGAAACAGAGCCTCTTCAGGCTGCGTGCGTGTTCATAAAAATACGATTCAACAAATTCATACAGCTGTTGTTAACGCGGGTAAAGGCGAAACGCCCGTTTTGGACAGCCGTACGGGCGAACTTGTATTGCAAGCTAATGGCCAGCAAGCGTTCCAGAATGGTTACAAATCTATCGTTATTGTTGAAGAGTACTAGTGCATAATAAAAGCGACCTTAGGCCTCTAGGGTCGCTTTCTCTTTTTGAGACATCCCGAACTAAAGTCCTAAAGATTTATATTAATATGACGATAAGTTACATAGCCGAGCAATAAAGATTTATTGTTCGAGGGGGGCTTTGTGATGAGTCGAAATTTAAATCAAAATGGGAACGCGATGATTGTTGTCATTATCGGACTGGTCCTATTATCCGGAACTTGCATTGAGCTTATGACCGGCGGAATTTCACAAATTCCAAATTTGATTAAAAGCTACCGGGCCACAGCGAGTCGCGATTCTTTAGAGCTAAGCTTAATGAACAGAGCCTCATTTCCTGGAATTTACCGCAGCAGTTTACATCCTGATGTGATTGCCGGTGGTGAAAATGAAGAGCTTTTAGTTTGCGTTGTTGGGGTCCCTGGAAAGCTTTGCATGGCAAATACGATTTATCCCATAGCGCTTTACTCATGGGAAACAGATTCTAAAACCTTGGCCACCTCACTTATAAAAATCGCAGGTCCATCACCAAATTTGGTGGCTTCAGCTCAGCATGTTTCTTATGACCAAAAGGGAAATATTTGTCCGTCAACTGGTGCTTCGGCGGATTGTGCTTTCTTGACTGTCGAGTCCTCATTTAAAGCCACTTGCCCTGCGGGTGCGGTCAGTTGTGCTTTTGCAGAAAATTTTCAAATTTTCTATTCAATCACTGGGTCTTCTGCAGAAAAAAACATGATGGCTACGAAAGATCGGGTTGCTTCATTCGTTAATATAAATAAGATTTTACCACCGAGGGTGGGTACGGTCGGTACTTTTACTCAAGTATCAGGCATAACAGGAGATCCCAGCGTAACGACTAATATTTCTGGGACACTTGCTACGATCACTAGTGCTGGCCTTACAAATACGACGGATGCCGCAAACCTTGCAAATCTTTTGGTGACGATGGGAGTCACTGATCAAAAAATGATTTATGCGATTGCCCTTAGTGCGTGGCGCGATCAAACCAATATTCAAAAGTTTATGGAAATCCTTACCCAAAAAAATATTACAGATCCTATTTCAATGAATGCATTGGCTTATCGAAGTGGCTTAGATCCTGTACTTTATGCTGGTATCGCCAATGCCATTTCTAAGGCCGGCATTACGGATCAATTGATTGCCAATCAAATAAGTCGATTTCATGTGACGGACCCAGTCCTTGCAGCGGCTTACGCTATTCCAAAAACGCAGGCTATTTTAGACCTTATTACAACTTCAGTGAGTTGGCTTGATCCGGGCTATGTCAATGCACTGGCATCTTCGTTTTATGTCGCCGGAATCACAACCGCCTCGGGCGGAAGTATCTTGGCAATTGCAAAAGGCGGACTTTTGGATCCAGTTAAAATTCCTCTTGTGTTCACTGCGATTGCGGGCTCAGGGACCACAAATCAGACTTACATCAACACCCTCGGGCAGAATCGCATCACTGACACCTCGGTTGCGATTCAAGCCGTTAATACGTTGACGGCGATTGGAGCTACTGATCAACGAATAGCTAATACCATCGTAGCGGGGAGAATGTTTGATGTTGCGACAGCGCAAAACTTTTATAGCACAATAGGCGCACTTGGTTCTACGGTAAACTCTTATAATTATTTAAACACCGGACTGACTTCGCTAACTACTTTTAACAATTTTGTATCTGCGACAGCTGCCGCTAATATGGGTAATGACTATTCGAGACTTCATAACATTGCAGATCTTATTAAAGCTAATAACCTAACTACTCTTGCAGAAATGCAAGCGTTGATCACTGCAACTTACCCATCAGCGTCCACCGCGACACCAGCGATCGCTGCTAATACTGTGGTTGATCCTTCGGTCGTAACCGTAACACCAACTCCGACAGCGCCGGTCAATGGAACGCCGTCAGATATTCAAGTCATCACCAACCTGAACACTTTATCTGGCACATGCACGGTGGACTGTACTGCATCATCATTTTAAAATTAGAATAGAGTTTTTGATGAAAAATAACCATGGATTCAGTCTTGTTGAAGTGATGGTTTCATCAGCTATTGCAGTTTTTTTTATAGTGCTTGTGGCAGGGGTTTTTACTCAGATAAATGACAGCTTGAATCGCCGAAAAATAACATTAAGTCGAGATACCGTTGCCCTTTCAGTTCGCAAAAACTTGGCGTCGATGCTTTTTCTACGAGCAACGATGAAGAAACCTGAAAACAAAGCGTTTTATGACTGCGTTTGTGCATCGGGTGTTGCTTGCCAGAATATGGTTAAATCAGACTTAACTTTGTATGAATCAGCAACAGATCTTACCCCCGCTAATTTTAACAGTCAGGGATCATCTTGTGCAGCAACCAGTCCATCTTGTATGATAGAAGTGACTTTTAAAGTGGCTGCACAGTGCCCGCCAGCGCCTCCGTTTCCCAGTAGTAATCCTTTTCCATCTTTGACCTGCAGCGGGCCTGCTGAATTTGTGATGATTGAATATCGAGTTCAAAAAAATCCTGTTGTCACAGATCCTAAATTAGATTTTCGTCCCGTGAGCGGAAAAGTTTATCTACAGACTTCGCAGATTGCCCCTGCAGGCGGAGGAATTTGTCCATGAAGTTAAATCAATCCGGTCTTACATTAATTGGTGTCAGCGTTGGAATTGGAATTGTTAGTATCTTATTTTTAGTCATATTAGCTAGCATTAATTCCGTTGATACAGGACTTTCGCAGAATCGATTAGTGGCGACTAAAGATCGAATTCTTACAGGAGTGCGATCTTTAGCGGGAATGCCGGCCGCATTAAGGAATGCAATGATTGCAGGGGATAGCTCAGGGACACCCATTAATCCGGGTCTTTTTGCTTGCGCGGGCGGAAACCCTCTAAACTCGTGCAATCATCAACAGCAGTATCCACTGACTTTGTATTCGCCTGTTGTGATTTTTGCAGGTGGACTTCCGGTCTCTATTCAACCGATCAGTTCTCCCATTGGCGGAACAGGGACACCGCTTAGGTTTGATACTTATGGTGTGCCTTGCACTACGACCGGACCCGAATGTCCTCTGTTAGTCTCGACTGCTTTTAAAGCGACATGTGGTGCCCCTCAGCGCGATCCTTTATTACCTGTGACACCGGCGATGTTTGCTCCTGCGACCACGTGTACAATTGCGGACTCAGTCGAAATTATTTATCAAGTGCAGCTGGATCCTGCGCTACTTGCTTCAAACCCCGAGCTTGCGACTTTTGCTTCGACAGTCAGTGGGACAATTTCAGTACCGGTACAGCTTATTTCGGGGAATGTCGCGCAGTAGTCCTGGAAGTAAATTTGCATTAATCAGGTCCAAAGAGCCCAATTAAAATTTAAACCCTGGGCTTTATTGGGATGTACTTATGGCGACAATTCACGGCAGGTCCTTTGTTTTTATGACAGCAGTCCCTTTGCTGGCTATGGCCCTATCGAGTTGTCAGGATCCTGGTTTAGAAATAAAGGATGAGGCACCAACAAGCACGGTCATGTTTGTAAAAGGTGATCCGAATGAGTTAATTCGCGGGGCTACTTTGCAAAGGGTCAGTCCATTCACCGACGCCAACATTTCAATGCTAAATTCCTATTCCCTGATGTCGATGAATCAATTTCCAGAAAAAGAAAAAGCAAAACCAATTGATACCAGTTTAACTCAAGAAAAAATTCAAAATGAAAACGAATCAAAAGATATTTCGCCAACTGGAAAGCCGGATGGGAATATTTATCAGTTAAAAGTTAACAAAGGCACGGATGGCATTTGGCATTTGTACCTACTGGGCGGAATTGCAGAAATAAAAATGGCCTTAGGAAAAAACGGCAGAATTAATCCTGTAGAACTTGCTTCAAAAAATGAGAGCCTTCCTGTCGAGACTCTTCATTGGAGTCAAACCACTGACGGTCAGTTCATCAGTCTTCTGGTGCGAGCGACCGAAGCCGACGTGGGGCGAAATTTAATTTCTTTCGTATTTGAAAAAACCACGGCGCAAGTACCGATGGCTGTGGCTAACAAAAAATATATCTATTTAGGCGGTCCTGGTAACAAAATTCCTTGGAAAAATCTATCAAATCAGTCTTTAACAATAGGCCTATGTGGAACAGGAATTGCAAAATCTTCTGTTGAAAGGGCTGTTAATAGCTGGGGACTTGCGCTTCAAGGTCGTATGAAATTAAAGTTTGAAAAAAAATCTAAGTATGCGCCCTTTAGCGATTTAAATGAACACTGTGTAAACATGGTGAATGCCTACATCTATGAAAGCCGCAGCAATATGGCTGTTTACGGAGTGACCTTAGGTCCGATCAGCTTGTCTAAAAATCAATTGGTCGATTCAGACATCTTTTTATTCCAAGAAGAATTCAATAAAAACCCAACCGAAGCCCAAGCTAAATTTTATCCAGCCATGTTCCATGAACTGGGTCATCTTCTTGGGCTAGGTCACAAGTTCGATGGAACTCCAAGTGTGATGTCGTATGAAATCAGGGATTTCGCACCGCAGATTTACGACATTGAAGCCTTAAGTGAGCTTTATCCTAAGGCTTCTTTAAAATAGGCGCCGGCCGGATCACGTAAACGGTGCTGTCGTTTTCGTTGAAATTAACGTTAAAGCCAACCGTCATAATTTGCTCCAACGAAATTTTCTGATTTCTTTGGTTCAAAATATCAATCACTTCAAGGTGTTGATTTCTAGATATTGGCGGAAGGCCTTCTAGGATCAACTTCTGCGAAACCTTTAATTGCAAGGACTGAGCATTCAACGATCCTGTCTTAACAGTGACCCATAAAAGTTTTTGTTCAGGGTCTTTTCTTGCGAAGGCAACAGCCTTTTCTGCATTATCAGACCACTGCAGTTGCGGCACGACCTGTGACGAACTTATTAAAGCCTTCATCAACTGACTTCGGTTAAGCGTGTCAGTCATTTTTCCGTACCCATCGGAATTATAATCATCAAAAATCAAAGCACCAATTTGAATAAAATTTCCATTGGCAGCTTTGCACTGATATCCGGCGGGATGCTGATTTAAAAATAATATAGCTGTGCAATTTTTTGCAGTCGTCAAATCATACGTAAAAATGGGCCCTGTTTCAAAAATTTGAATAGGATGGGCATCGGGCTCACTTCCAGTGCGAAGATCACCGTGGGAATTTATAAAAAATGTTAATGCTGTTCGAGTGTTGGGCGCTAAATAAGCTGGAATAGATAACTGACAATTTTCAAGCGGTCCAATTCCTAATTGGCAAGGGACATCACTTGCTAAAAAATTAATGACGTTTTGTCCGCGAGCCATAGCTTCGCGCAAAGAATCAACAGTTGTCTGTGCGTTCAAACCCGTATCGATATGCACAAGCAGTTTTGCGTTTGAGGCTACGGAATTAAAAGGTAAATCGCTGTGGGTCATCTTTGGGTTGATATCAGACGTCATCAGCAATCCCAAAAGACCGCCAGCCCAAGTGCTTTGTGCCACCGTGGATGGAATCGATGAAATCGGGCCTGGTGCATGACTGGTGCTGTCTTTAAGAAAGACCACGTCGTCAGTGACTTCAAGGGACCTTGCTAAGAAATTTTGATAAGGCTCAATCACTCGCTCGCCAATTAATTTCAAGGTGTTAAAATGCTGGCGGGGTTCTGCCACAGCATCCAAAGGCGCATCAAAATATAAAGTCTGTTTATCATGAACGCCTAATTGCATCAGTTGTCTGGTGTCAAAACCCATAACAACCAATCGATCTACCCGTGCTTGCAGCTCGCCCCAAAATTCATTCTTTAATTCTGACATGGGAACAGTTTGAAGATTCCATTCTTTGCGAAGTTCTTCAAAGATGGGCTGCGTTTGTTTCAAGCTCCACTCAACATCCCAGTTTTGACCTTCGTGGAAGTAATAAACAAAAAAAGATTTTAGGCCGTGACCAAGGACAGTGAGAAAAGTTTGCTGGCGTGCTTGGGGAGTGACATGAATTCCCTTCCACCAGCCACTTTGAATTTCGGGACCCATGGCCCATTCTTCAGACTTTCCATAATAGGCCGCATTGGCAGTGATTGCAGATTTGACATCAAGATCGGCTTTAAATGGCAAATTAAGCAGCGGCTGATCTGCGGAATCGCTGGTCTTAGGGTAAAGATTAACCGTCATTAAGCCCGTTAAATCTTTAGCATTTCGATAAATATAGTTCGGTAAAAGGCCATCGTCTGGGGCATTGTAGCTTTCAGCCAAGGTAAACATAACTTGAGGTTCTTTAACGCCAAGGTCTTGCCACATGTTTCTGATTTTTTTTAAATAATTAAAAATTGAAATGTCATTGAAACGATACCAATCACGATCTTCACTTAAGTTGGCGCCGGATTTTTCTGGCGGGCGAACCACTGTCCAATCACTCCACTGACGCTGATGAGATTTATTTAAAGTGCTAAGATCAAGATAGCTGTCACGAAGAAATTCTTGATAACTGGCAATTGCTCTCGGGCCATAATCAGTTTTTTCTAAAGAGCTCCACTGGAAATTAGTTTCATTATCAAGCTGTAAGAAAACGATGGGGCTAGCGGGTCCCATCTCTTGTTTTAGAACTTGGTCATAAAGCGCTGCAAACCAAAGTTTTGTGGCTTTTAAAAAATCGGGATCATCATAGGCGATCAAGGCTCGCCTCCAACCCCAAGAGGTGTGCATATGACTTTCAGGGAATTGATCGTGGAACCAAGATGGAATAGCGCCAAAGCCTAAAAATCCCCACTCGGCGTTAATATAGGGGCCAGGGCGCACCATAATGCGGGTGATCCCGTGCTGATGAATAAGCTTTAGGAAAGTTTTCACGTCGCGGGAAGGGTAATCGGCAAGGCCATCGCCATCGTCATCGGCTGTTCCTGTAAAATCAAATTTACCAGGCGCATATTCATGAAAATCCCAAGGAATATAGAAGCTGATGGAATTCATTTTGGCTTCGACCAGACGGTCCAAAGCTTTATTCCAAAGAGCAATCACTTGGGCGCGGGGAAGATTTCGACCGTAACCACCGCGAAGGCGAAAATATTGAACTTCGGCTCCATAAAGCTGAGGTTGCGCGATGCCATCAATGTGCAGCTGATTTTTTTGAACTTCAACGTGGGGAACGGCGCTGGCTATTGCCGGCAGTAACAAACAAGCTAAAAAAGAAAATAAGAATGCGAATATTAAAATTAGTTGTCGCATTGAAGATCTCCCTTAATCAGGAGAGGTGTACTGGTTCCTTCGCTGATACAGTGATCGCGGTTTTGCCGGAAGACCGCTGTTCCGGTCAGGCGATTTTGAACACAGGCATTATTTAATCTAAAGCCAGCCCCTTGCGAACGCACAACGGTTAAATCGTGGAATTCATTGTCTTTAGGACAGGTCGAAATATCGTCAACTTGCGCGACAAAAATACCGTGGTTGCCGCTGTCTTCGATAACAACATTATCAAAAAGATTGCTGTTGGAGTCGCGCATAAAAATTCCGACATCACGATTGAATGCAATGCGAGTATTACGAATGATATTTTTGTGAAAAGCGATATCTATTGAAATTCCAGCATTTGCATTGTGACTAAGATCCATATTAGTAAAAAGGGAATTAGTCGTCAGGTAGCCTGCAACACCGTCAAATTCAGAGTCAGTCACAGTCAAGCCATCGACGATCAAACGGTCACAGCCTTTTTCAGTGACAACGCCGCCTGACCGAGGACCTGTGATCTGTACATTTTGAATACGCCCGTCAATAACTCCACGAACTGTAATGCCATTATTTCGAATGTCCGAGGTTCCACCAGAGTCACAAGGCCCACCCCAACACTCTTGCCGTTGATATTTTCGGTTGCCATCGATTTTAATATCCATGACTTCGACATTGTGAACCAATCTAGGAGGAGTGGCGATTTCGCCCATGACAACAAGGGGCGCATTGATATTATCAGCCAGGCGAAGAGTGACTGATCCTTGCCCACGCAAAATTTGCCGGTCCCGGTCCATAATAATCGGCGCTGAACATGTATAGGTGCCTGAGGGAATCAGAACAGTTCCGCCTTCAGTAGGTAAAAGTGCTAGTTGTTCGCGAATAAAGCTGCAATCATCGACGACCGCATTCGTTGAACTGGTTGGATTAAAGCCAAGCAAAATACCCGAACTGACGACTAAAAAATTGAACAAATTCATGAAATTTCCCCTTCAATTAATGAACGTTGTGACATCACCTAAACTTGACCTTGGTGTCACGTAAATTTGTTCATTTTTGGG
Source organism: Pseudobdellovibrionaceae bacterium (assembly GCA_043747555.1). GTDB lineage: Bacteria > Bdellovibrionota > Bdellovibrionia > Bdellovibrionales > Bdellovibrionaceae > JAYWDA01. Next base: position 11,710 of record JAYTOY010000094.1, read on the forward strand.
CATTTTGAAATAATTTAGTTAGGTTCTTGAGTTTAAATTTCGTATTATAAACCTTCAAGTTGGAGATGAATTGATAATTCGATCTGAAAGCAAGCACATTGAAGAGTTAGACGGTGTTCGTGGACTTGCCATCCTGTTTGTTCTTTTTCATCATTTTCTGATATTTCCGACCGGCTTATTGTCAGAAGGCCTCAATTTCATCGGTCGACTTGGCTGGATCGGTGTCGATTTATTTTTTGTTCTTTCTGGGTTTTTAATCAGTCGAATTTTGTTGGCACAACGGGATCAGCCAAATTATTTTAAAAATTTTTATGCAAGGCGAGCCCTGCGAATATTTCCTGTCTACTATGTCTATTTGTTTATTTATTATTTCGTGGTCATTAAGTTAGGATTTTTTGCAGGTGATACCAGTCGCACGGCCGAGTCGATTGAAGTTTTCCCATGGCTCCTCTTTTATGGCACTAATGTATTTATTGCGTTAAAAGGAACGTTTATCGTGGCTTCGTTGAATCAACTTTGGACACTTTCAATTGAAGAGCATTTTTATTTGATTTGGCCTTGGGTTGTCAGAAAATATAATTCCCGAAAACTTTTTTTTACATGTGCAGCGGTCATTACAATGGCGATCATGACCCGATGCATTTTACTGCTAAATAATGTTTCAGGATTTACAATTCACACTTTTACCCTTTGCCGGATCGATCAGTTTGCGATTGGTGCATTGGGTGCCATTTTGCTGATGGAAAAATTAACTTTAGAATTATGTAAAAAATATTTAGATATCATTTTTTATTCTTTGTTAGGTCTATTAGTAACTGGAAGTGGGCTAGCGCAAACTGTTGAGGCCGGAAACCCTCTAGTTCAATCAGTAGGCTATACAGTTTTGGGCTTTTTTTTCTTGGGCCTTATTCTTAAGGTTGTAACAGCTCCGCCAGATGCAATGTTAAGGTCGTTTTTTCGAAAACAGTGGATTCGCTCGCTTGGAAAATACAGTTACGCCCTTTATATTTTTCAAATGCCGATCCTTGTTGCTGTTAAAAGACTTTTGCTAGCCTCGGAATGGGGCAGATCGATTGGCGATCCATTTCACCTTGCAATAGCGTCATCGCTGATTGCTCTCACGCTTTCCCTGATTCTAGCATTTTTAAGTTCTCATTTATTTGAGAAATGGTTTTTAAAACTGAAGGTATATTTTTAGATGTAAAGTAAAGTCGATTAAAAGAATGTTCGTGGACGGCTAATATTATTTCGTTTGTATTACCTACCAGGTTCAGGCCAAAATTAGCGGCCTGCCGTGTTGCGCCCTCGGGCAACAAGTGAGCACCTTAATACCTGATTTTTTAAATTTAAAGTGTGATTATTCAAAGTGCGAAAGGCGTTGACCTTGATAAAGCGCTTGCTAGACTGTTTTAGCCAAGTTTGGGCGCACACAAAGGCAAGGAGACCCTTTTGACGACAAAAAGTCCTAAAAAAGAAATTCTAAATGAATCCGCCACGCCAACAAAAAAGCCATATACAAAGCCAGAAATTCATTCTGAATCTTTAATGGCGTTTGGTGCCCTTTGTAATGGAACAGTCACAGCAGGGCGAAAAGCTAGTACGGGTGCACCTAATTTCTGTAACGCGGCTAAACTTTTATCATAGATGATTCAGAACGCGGTCGATTTTTTACCAGCCAGGGAACAAAAGCAATTGGCTTTGGCAAAACTTTTGGAACTTCGGCCAAAGCCGACTGAGTTTCGACTTCATTGCATTTATCATGGCGTCGCTTTGAAATTATATTTTGAATCGGAATCCGTGCTTTTGAAAATGAAATCTTTTTTACCCGTTAGCTGGCAAAATCCAGAAAAGAACTTTGAAGCAACAGCGATAGAAGTTTTTTGGCTTGATCCTAAAAAGTTTTTTTCAACGAATTCTTGGCAGGAAGATAATAATCCTGACTGTGAAATAACATTTTCTTCCCAAGGTGAGCTTGCCATTCAAAGGGATTTTATAGGATTTTTTGATAGGCGAGGATTAGCACTTATTGTGGCTCATCAAGAAATGGACGATGGAATATTTAATGCACTTCGGTGGCTATTACCTCGGCGAATGATTCAGTTTAAAAACGTTTTATTACACAGTTCCTGCGTTGTCGGACACGATGGGCTGGCTTATTTTTTCTTAGGTCCTTCGGGAGCTGGTAAAACAACCGTTACGGAATTAGCAGAGGGACGATTAGTTCTTGGCGATGATATGAATGTCCTCAACTGGAACAGTGAAAACATGCAGGCTGAAGCCGGCGCATTGGGCCAGCGCTATTCGAACGCACCCATGTTTTCAAAACAATTTCCCGTGGGTGGTTTTTTCTGGCTTCAACAAAGCTCTAGGCATTTTTTAAGTCGTGAAAATAAGTCCAAGAGTTCGATGCGAATTTTAAGTTCCTGCGCCAATTTATTTTGGAAAGAAAGCGCTTCAGACTTAGCTCAACAAGTCTTAGCGATGGTTCATAAAATTAGCTTGGTTCATCCAGTTCATGAGCTTGAGTTTAAATTAGATGGAGGATTTTGGAAATATGTCGACAGGAACTAATTTGATTAAAAGAGTAGAAAATATTCCATGGCAAGTCATCGATGAGCGTACTTTAATTTTAAATCCCAAGGAATCCACGGCCCATGAGCTGAACGAAACAGCATCTTGGATATGGAAACAGCTGGATCATGAACTTCCGATGTCTGTCATCATTGATAAAATGTGTCAAACTTTCGATATAGATAATGAAACAGCTGAAAAAGATATTATTTTTTTTGTTAATGAAATGGTGATGAAAGGAATACTGGATTGCCAATAAACCAAGCCACACCGTCATTGCTGGATATTTGGCGAGCCAAGAGCGCTGAAAAAAATCGACCTTTGCAAGGATCGCTGGAGCTGACTTACAGGTGTAATGAGCGATGCACCCATTGCTACATCGAAAAATTCTGGGATGATCCTAAAAAAATTCTTACGCTTGAGCAGTGGAAGCATTGTTTACAAGAATTAAAATCTGCCGGAGTTATGTATCTAATTTTAATGGGTGGTGAGGCCATGTTAAATCCCTATTTTTGGGAAATCGCAAGGGAAGCCAGTCGCCTTGGATTTCACCTTTCAATGATTACAAACGGGCAAAAAACAACAAGCCTTGAAGTTGCTGAAAGATTAAAAACTGTTGGATTTTCAGTGATTACAGTCAGTTTTTATAGTTTGAATGCATCTATTCATGACACAATGACTGCCGTTAAGGGTTCCCATGAGAAAACTAAAGCGGCCATTGAGTACTATCTTCAGGCGGGCCTTACTGTTGGTATTAATTGTCTTTTAACCTCGGCAAATATTGAAGGATATTTCGATTTAGCCGACTGGTGTATCGAGCGCAACATTGAAATTAAGGCAGATCCCCATGTCACGCCGAAGTTTAATAGGGATTTGGCGCCAACAAAGCTAAGGGCCACACCTGAGCAGCTTAAATTATATTTTGAGACTATGGTCGAAAAATGGCCCGCTGGTGTTCCTAAAGCTGTTAACGAATCATCAGGGGACTTTGTCTGTAATGCGGGAAAAGGTAAATGTGCAGTTACGCCCTATGGTGAATTATTGACATGTATTGAAGTTCGCGAACCCCTGGGTCTTTTGACTGAAAAGCCATTTGAAGAACTATGGAATGGGCCTGTGGCACAAAAGTGGCGGAACATAAAAGTAAAAGATTTGAAAAATCGAAGTACAGATGGCGTTGAAAGTTTTTGTGATCATTGCCCTGGTATGGCTTTGCATGAAGACAATGATCCTAATTTAATTTCGTCTTATTCAAAGACCGTAGGTCGTATTAAAAGAGATGTCGCAATTCAACAAAGTCTAAAAAAAGTAAATGAAAATCCTTCCTTCTAAGATCTATGAAACATTATCGATTGTCCCATTTACTGGAAAAAGTATGCTGCCACTTTTTGAACCAGACGATCAACTGTTGGTTTATTTTTTTAAAAATACAAATGAGTCTGATGTTCTTGAAGTAGGTGATATTGTTCTTCTTAAAGCAGCTGAGAATTGGACAGCTCATCGTTTGATGGCTGATCAGAAGACGAAGGGCGATCGAGGACTATTTCCAGATGTTGATGACAGTCCACTTTGGGGCAGGGTGGATGGGTTGATATCGAAGAAAAAAAATTATTTCTGGGGACCTTCGGGAATGAAATTTAAAAAAATAGTGGCCGAGTTATCAATGACATCGGGCACATTTTTAAAATTGAAAAGGTGGCCAATTTTAAGCTTAATTTGGATCATTGTTAAATTTGATTTACTTTTGCACCGTGCGAAATAATCTGATTTCAATTAAAAATCTGCTTTATTTTATGAATCATCCATAAACCAGAATATTCAAACGAATCTTTGAATGAATCTTTTAGGTCGTACTTAATCAAATAGTAACTTAAATTGAACTTTGGATTCCACAAAAAATTTTCAGCTAAAAAAAGTGTTTGGATCAGAGATCGCGGGTTTTGCATGTTTTCTGGGACGGGCGTTCCTAAAAATTTATGAGTCATCCAGAGCGTTGCATTTGTCGCCTTTTTCATCCTTAATTTTTCTGAAATATCGACCAGTCGAAGCCAATCAATTTCTGTATCGTAGTGTCTGATCCAGCGATCAATGTCTATTAACCAAAATAATTTCAAAAATGTATGCTGATAAGAATAGTGGCCGATCAAATGAATCAACTGATCAGTCGGAGTTAATAATTTTAATTCTTGACCTTTCGATTGCCAAATTACGTTCTGATTTTCTAAAAAAAATAGTTTGCTGTGAAGCTCGACAACGAGATCAAAGGACTCAACTTTTTTTGTGAGTGTAAATTTGAAATTATTGGCCTTCCAGGCTGCAGATTTCACTTCTTGGTAACCCTTTTTTATAAGCATTTCCTGGAATGCGACAATTTCCGTCGAGGAAACTAATAAATCTAAATCAGACATCTGGCGGCTGCCTAGGTCCGGATAAAAAGTGGGCAACATGGCAGCGCCTTTTAAGACCGTTAAAGTTAGGTTGGCTGCACGGGCAAGTTGGTTAATTTCTTGTAATTCTTTAAGGTATAAATGATTTTTTAACCACTGCGCCTGCCACTGCAAGGATAATTTTTCTTTTAATTCTGTCGGCAGTGAAGAGCCAAAAAATTTAAAGATATAACCTTCAAGGCGGTGATCCATTAAGTAAGGCATTAATTCGAGCCACTCATGGGCCGTGAGCTCGAGGCCACTTTCAGGTTTCTCTTTGATTAGATTCCAATATTTTTTTGTCATGAAACGAAAAATAGCGGTTGAGGGCGACGTCGATGATAAATAATACTTGCCTTAATAGCACCCAGTCCCAACATCAAAAAAATGAGACTACCGAAAAAAAGAAAAATGGCACTTTGGATAAGTAAGTCAGAAGAAGCATCCCCTTGAATAAGGTGACGTGTCGAATCCAGTAGAATCGTCATTGGTGATATTTTTTGTAGTAGTGCCTGAAGGCCTTCAGGGAGGACATTGGCCGGAAAATAGGCGCCAGCTAAAACTGTCATTCCAGTGGTTAACAAAGCCAGGATTCGATCCCCACGCCCGAAAACGATCATCATTGCGGCCCCCAAAAGCCCAAAGCCTGCAAAAAAAGGGAAAGCTAATAGTTGTAACAGTAGCGCAGAAAAAATTGCCGCAACAGATGGGAGGCTAAGATTAAAAAGAAAAATGGCTAATAGAAAAACAATGGCTAATCTGAAGCTTTCAACAATTACCATGGCAAATGCTTGAATAAGCCAGGAGCCTGGTAGCGAAATGGTTGATAGAAGCGTTGGCTCAAAAGTTCCTTGAAGAACTTCTGAGCGAAAAATTCGAACAAAGACCGTCATTAATAAACTTGGAATAAATAAAACAGATTCACCAACTACAATATACGAAAAATAATCAACGCTACTTTTTAAAAATTGCAAATTGGGCAAAAAGGCTTTGGCCGTGTACCAATAAATCGTAAGCATGACCAGTTCGCTAATAATTTGCCCCATCCAAGAAATTTTGGTGGGATATTTATTTCGATATTCTTTTAAAATGGACAATTTACAAAGAAGTAGCACAGGCTTCCCTCTGAAAATGACTGAGTTCAATACGCTGATGGCCAAGGTCATCGACTTCCACTTTCGAATGGGTCGAAAATATAATCGAGCAACCTTCTGGAAGTTGTTTAAGTGCTTCATGAAATTTTGCAGCCGCCTGCATGTCCAAGCTTCGAGTCGGTTCATCTAAAATAAGAATTTTGGGCTGACCTAAGACGGCGCGAGTTAATGCTAATGATTGCTTCATCCCACTTGAACAAAGAAAGAAGGGGGTCCTTTGAGCTTCATCCAAATTTAGGTACCTGGACCACTTATTGATTTCTTTTATAGCTTGGAACTGTGAGATGCCATGAAGACTTGCAAAAAAAAGAAGATTTTCTAAACCTGTTAGTTGATTGTAGAAACCATGATCGCTGGCCGGTACCCATGCAACCGCCTTGCGAAATTGTTTGGATAAAATATCTGCTGGTTGACCGAATATTTTGACAGTTCCAAACGTTGGATTAATTAAATTTGCCAAAATTTTTAAAAGAGTGGTTTTGCCTGACCCATTGGCGCCTAAAATGCCGATTCTTTCGTTGGCTTTGACGGAAAAGCTGAGGTTTTTAAAAACGACTTTTCCCGAATTAAATTCATGACTTAAATTTTCTACTTCCAGAGCCATCAGCATATAATCATCTTGGCAGCATCAGATATTTTGTCAACGGACCTAGGGAGGAGTTGAGGCGCCTAGCCTCAAGTCTTACCCTTACCTGAAAATGGGACGGCTCGAAATGGGATTTAATGTTAAAATCCTTCATTTCCCTGCTGAAATTCCGATAGGAAAGGGGTGAAAATAACTAGTGACCGGCGTAAGGAATGCGCTCATCAGGACGTGTCATCTCTCCCTCTGCAAAATGGAAAATTTTGGCCTTCTCGTTTTTTAAGTTCATTGATCCTTATGATTTTTATTTTTTCCAGCTGGTCGTCAAATGCGAACGCAGCGTGTGGCGCCACGACATTGCAGTGGTATGCTGATGCGGGTTCAACTGTTTGGGGAAACAATAACAACTGGACTACGACAGCTCCGCCGACGATCACACATGTGGCATTTCCGCAGCTTAATACACAAAACGCTTTGATCACTTCCGATTGGTTTTTACCCGCTTGGCCCGCGGCCAGCTACAATTTATCTTGTGTTTCAATTGCTTCCGGTACTTTGACAGCGACTCCTGCGGCGGCTCGAACTTTAACAGTCTCGGGTGATTATTTTCGAAATCTCAATTTGAATTCTCTGACAACAAATAATTTTTTTACAATCATAATGGCTGGAACTGCGGCACAGACTTTCGAAAACGTAGATGCAATCGACAATCTTACAATTTCAAATTCTACATCGGTCGACTTAACCCAGTCATTTTCTGTGAAAAGCACAGGCGCCTTTACGATCTCGGCAGCGTCCGGAACAGTTTATATTTCTAAAGATATAACCCTGAATAATGCTGGAACGGCCCTGGTTATTCCTGCTTCAGCTACGCTGGAAGTGCGAAGTGGAGCGACGTTAGTTGCTATGGGTGGAATCACAGTTAATGGAACTTTGAAAATTAATGCTGGCGGACAAGTCTTGATTGGCACCGGCAGGACTTTAAATGTTGCGGCTGGCGGAGTTCTGCTAATGGCAGGGTCATCGGGAAATGTAGCAACCCTGAGTTCATACAACAGCGGAACTTTTACTTTTACAGTCGCGGGCTCCGCAAATCTGAATAATTTTAGTATCAGCCGGACAACTGCGGCTGGGATGAATGTGACTGGAACTATCCAGACTTTAACTAATGGCGATTTTCACTACCCAGCGGCCAGTGGTTACGCGATCACACTTGGTGCTGCTGCAACATCACCATCCACTTGGACGTCCCTTGGTTTTTTTAATGATGCAAATGCCGCCAGCGTAAAAAATGTTAATGCTACAGCTTATGTTGGCAGCGTCATTACTGTCAGTAACTGGTCGGGCAACGGTGGAGCGGTCAATGCAACTGATCCAGGCGCAAAATTAAGCTGGGGTTCGGCTGCGGCCGTAGCATTACAAATTCAAAATGCCACGGTGGCGGGCAGTCCTGCAACAACTGTAGCAGCAGGCTCCACTGCAAATTTATTTGCAACTTTTGGATTATCACTGACAGGCACTTCAACGGCCACGGATATTACATCAATGACTTTCACGTTGGGTGGTTTGAATACAGCAGCCGATGTGACAGCGGTGAAAGTTTATAACGATACAAACGGAAACTGCCTTTACAATGCGGGAACTGATTTGCAAATTGGCGCATCGCTTGTGCCTGCAGGAACGCCTGCGAAAGTGACTGTGACCATTCCAGCTTCGACCATCACGTTGTCCAGTACGACTCAAAAATGTATCCATGTCGTTCTGGATATTTCTAGCTCTGCACAAAATAATGACACAATAAATGTCGAGGTCGTTGGAACTGCGGATGTCTCAAACTCCTTATTATATTCTTTTTCAAATGCCGGAGGGCCGCCGGTCAGTGGATCGTCTTCCACTGTTACGGGCGGACCGGTTGTAAAAAGTTGGAACGGCGGAAATGCGGCAACTGGCGGCACGGCTCAACTTTGGAATGCCAATGCTGGTGATTGGACTGCCAGTGGTACACCGGTTGCTACAAATGATATTAGAATTCCTTCTGGATATTCTTACCCGCGCCTTAACGCCAACCAGTCGGCTGTTAATGTCAGTTTAGTATCCAGTGGAACACTTGATATGGGGACACCAACAGCATTTACTCTTAATATTGCAGGATCACTGACCGCAGGGACACCTTACACATTTAACAATGCCACGCTTGGAATACTAAATTTTAATGGGTCTGCAAATCAGAGTATAAATTTTCAACCCACTTGGCCTGGAAGTATAACGATTAACAGTACTGGCGGGAAGGTCACGGTTAACAATGACTGGACAATTGCAGGTGATCTGACTCTGACGACAGGAACTCTGACGGTCAGTTCAGGCTACACTCTGACAGTCGGTGGTAACGTCACAATTAATGGTGGAACATTAGAAATAAGTCCCGGAGCCACTCTGAAATTCAGCACAACTGGGAAAACTTTAACAGTTGGTGCGGCTGGAACATTGCAATTGGTGGGAAGCACTAGCCAAAACTCGATGATCACTTCAAGTACGCCTGCTACGGCTTACACGATGGCCATCAATGGTACGATTAAAGCGCAATACTACAGTGTCAGTCGTTTAGGTGTTGCGGGACTGACAATAAATTCAGGTGCGACTATTGATCCAACTTATTATTTGCAGAATGGAAGTTTTAATTATCCGATTGGTACTAATCCCGTCATGCTGACATTGAATCGCCAGATCCCCGGCAATGCTCTAGCAAATATGACTTTCGATTTGGCGGGATCAGCAGCAACCGGTTCAAAATCAATAGTGACAAGTGCAGCCGCCGGAACACTAGCCATCACAAATTACAATGGAAGCCTAACGAACTGTTGTACCACAGCACCAACTTATTTAGTCACTTGGGCAAGCCCAGTGAATACAATTAAATTAACTCAAGAGGCCACCAGTCCAGCGAGCGCAGGCCAAGGTGTAAACTCCGTCAATATGGGACGCTTTGGTTTTCAGCAAACTCAGGCCGGTGCTTATGCAGATACAAATCTGACGTCTGTTAAACTTACGCTCACGGGCACTGGATCAGGATCAGATATCAGTGCGGTTCGATTGTATTATGATGCCGCTTGTACGGGAACGGGAGGAATTCTTTTAGGAACAGGAACTTTTTCAGGTTCGCCATCGACAATTACTTTTAGTAGTCTTTCAGCCGCCACAGTTCAGTTCAGTTCAACAGCCCCACCAAAACGATGTTTGTATGTTGAATATGATGTTGCTTCGGGAGCGACAAGCGGAGCGACTTTAGGTGTTCAAATTACAGCTTCTTCGGATGTCGTGAATTCTTTAGGATATGCATTTAATGGAGCTTTTGCGCCGCAAGTGACATTGGGCACAGCGATGACCGTGGTCGGAACGACAACAACTTGGACTGGAACCACTAATACTGCTTGGGCTGTTAGTACGAACTGGACAGGGGGACTGCCTTCCGCCACATTAAACTGTGTGATCAATTCTGCGACTAATAATCCAATTATAAGTGTCGCTGGAGCAGTTTGTAAATCACTGACGATTGGTAATGGAAATCTTACGATCAACACGGGCCAAAATTTAGATTTGTATGGGTCACTGACAAATACCGGAACCTTAACTCAGGCGGGGACAGCCACATTAACCGTCAGGGATACTGGCACAGCTTCTAATCAAACAATTCAAAGTGCTTCGGCATTGACGTTAGCTTTTAATAAAACTTTAGGTGGTATTGTTTATATTGGAAACTCAGCTTTAACTTTGAATAACTTTGCAATTCCTGCGGCTCAAAATTTTACTTTTCAAGTTCAAAGCGGTGACACTTTAACGTTGCCAAATGGCGCGACGATGACCTCAGGGACATTTCGAGTGGATGGTGGGGGCGTTGTTAAAGTTGCATCCGCTCAGACGATCACTGTGAATGGTGGAACATTCTATGTGAATGGGACTAATGATACTTATCCTCAAGCCACATCGAACAAGGGTCAAATTACTAATAATGGTGGCACTACGACATGGGCTTTCAATGCGACTTCTGGAACAGTGAATTTAACGGGATTTTTATTTGATTGGCTTGATGTCAACGGCCTTGTCATTGGTGGCACAACGATTTTATCTAATTTAAATGGTGGTCAGTTCCGAAATTTATCAACGACCTATACCAGTGTTAAAGGTATTCAAATAAATACCACAGGAAGTATTCCTGCAGTGGCTTCAAACGTTGGTTGGAATTGGAGCCCGACCAACATTCCACCGGGTCCTGCTGTGGCCTATTTGTTGGCAAGATCAACGGGCTGCGCGAGTCAAACGATCACTTTTGATCAATGGTTTGGAGACTTTTTTGTATCTACCGGAAATCCAAATACATCTACAAAGGTTTCGGCTGTTAGTTGTACAATTAACATTGCAGCAGCAGCGTCACCTGTAAATCTGACACAATTAAGTGCAACTCCATACAATGGCGCAGTGGTACTGAATTGGACAACAGGCTTAGAATTTTTGCATCAAGGTTTTAATGTGTACCGCAGCCTTTCACCTGACGGTGGATTTGCGCAGATTAATGGATCCCTTTTACGTAATAGTTTAGCGGCGGGATCAATTCATGGGCAGTATCAATTTTTCGATAATCACGTGACGAACGGTGTGACTTACTATTATCAAATTGAAGATATCGCTGTCGTTGGGACTCGTACAATACATGGACCGCTGTCGGCAAAACCAATGGGAACATTAGCGATGGCGCCGCCGGCAAATCCAGGTGCGATCACTGGCTCAAATGGTGATCCAACATCGGCTCCTGTGCCAGTGACTCCTGGAAATGCGCCTGGACAGAAAGTGATTGCAAATGGTGTCACCTTATTAGCCCATACGGCGCATTCATTAAGAATAAAAATAGATATTCCTGCCCTGGCATTCAGTCCGGACGGAAGCAATCCATCGTACTCTCGTGTTTCGGCACCAGGATATTCTGTGATGACAAATTCAGGTCTGCCAGAGCTTCCGCAGCGAACGGTCATGATTGAAATTCCAAATGCGACAAGTGCGGCTCGTGTTGTTGTTTCGCAAGTTGTAACAGCTTTGACGAATGTAAATGTGGCGCCTGCGCCAGCTTGGACTCCGATCAATGGAAGTCTTGTTCCGTCGTGGAATTTGGATTCTACATTTTATGCGACCAATCAAACTCTTCCGACAAGTCCAATTGTACTAGAGGCCGTCACTCAAAATCGTGGTAGCACTTATTTGCCACTCGTAATAACTCCGTTATTATTTAATCCGGTCACTCGGAATGCGAGCGCGGTTTCGCAAGTGATTGTTGATATTTTTCTTTCAGGCTCATCAAGCTGGACAGCTCCGATCATTGCAGGACAAACGGGGCCATGGGAGCAAGAGGGCGGCTTAAAAATTTCTGTTAAATCGAAAGGGCTTCATCAGTTAACATACGATGATCTTGTGTCCGCGGGTGTCGAAGGTCCATTTCAAGGCGCCGATACAAACAAACTTCGCCTCTTTCGACGAGGCACAGAATTGCCAATAGAAGTTTTAAGCTCAGGTCTTTTTTCATCGGGCGATAAAGTTAGATTTTATTCGCCGGAGATGGATCAGTCACAAAGTAACCGGGATGTCCTTTTGTTGATCGTTGACCCGTCGGTGAATGGGCTTAGAATGGCAAATGTAGCAGCAAGTCCAGCGGGGGCGCCGGTGACTCGGCTATCAACCTTTTTACGCTCAATTCATTTTGAAGAAAATCATTTAAGTCTTTTTGCTGAACCTGTCGGCGAGAATTACGATCATATTTTTTGGGGCAGATTTTATTCACCGCCCGTCAGCCCAGGCGATGATCAACTTTCAGCGACAGTCAATTTGCCAAATTTAATCCCATCAGGGACTGTTCATATTAATGGGCGGATTAAAGGAAGCCCTGGTCCGTCGATCATTAATCTTAAGCATCACCTAAGAATGCTGGTTAATGGCATCGCTGTGCCTTCTGCAGATCTGTATTTTCAGTCGAACTCTGTGACCACCCTTGATGCGGATTTTCCTGCTTCACTATTTGTACCTGGCTCTAATGTGATCACTTTCCGATCGATGGGAGACTTCTCAGGTGGAGATTACGACATTATTAACTTGGACTATTTTGATTTGACCTATCCTCATGACTGGATGGCCGAAGCGAATAGTAGCGACGTCAATATTCTTGATCTTGGTCGAGCTTTTAATTTGGGCGGTTTCACAACTTCCAATATAGTAGCCTATGACGTGACTGCTGCTCATGATGTAAAAAAATTAACATCTTTGGACATTTTCGCTGATGGAACGGGCGGGTTTAATGTTTCGCTGGCACTTCCACTGGATGGCTCAAATAACAGTCACAGGGTCCGCCTATTAAGTTCGTCTCAGTATCTTCAGCCGTCGTCTATAGAATTAAATAAAGGAAGTCATTGGCACTCGCCTAGCCAGGGTGCAGACGTGATCTATATCGGCAGCGATGAATTACTGAGCGCCATTTCACCTTTAGCGGAATTTCGCACGCGGCAAGGGTACCGCGTCGAAAAAATTGATATTGAATCAATCTACAGCGAATTTGGACTTGGAGAAAGAAACGATCAAGCTATTAAAAACTTTTTAAAGTATGCAAAGGAAAATTGGCCTGCACCAAGTTTAAAATACGTTGTTCTTGTCGGCGATGGAACTTATGATCCAAAAAATAATTTAGGTTTTGAGCGACCGAATATGTTGCCAGTGCATTATGTTTCGGGTTTGTACACGGATTATGTCAGCGATAATTGGTTTGTATCTTATAATCCAAATGATGCAATTCCTTCGTTAGCAATTGGGCGAATTCCTGCAGATAGCGCCAGTAAAGTTACAATTTATGTGAATAAAATTTTGGGTTATGAAAATGGTCCACTCCGGCCTGATACTGCAAATGTAGCTTTAATTGCCGATCGCGATCAAATAGGAGGCGAAGAGTTTGTGCCGAGGACTCAATCTTTATCGGCGCAGATTTCATCATGGAATCAGAAATTAGTTGTTTCTAAAATTAGTCGTACAAGTTTAACAGATGCGCAAATGAAGCAATCTATTGTCGATGCTTTTAATTCCAGCCCCATTTTCTTAAATTATTTTGGTCATGGTGCTGAGAATATGTGGGCTGGTAATTCGGTATTTACAAATCAAGAGGCCGCGGCCTTAGTTAATACAAAACTACCCGTTGTAATTACAATGGATTGTCTTAACGGAAGCTTTGCTGAAGCAGATCCAAGCCAGCCTTCTTTTACAACCATCTCAGACTCGATGCTATTTAATGAAAATGGCGGGGCAGCGGCGGTGTGGGCATCGACCTCACTTACGAATCCAAATGTGCAAGGTCCTTTCCAGCAAAGTTTTTACCAAGTTGTTTCGCAGAGCCCTCAGATCTCTATGGGTGAGGCCGTTCGGGCTGCTAAAACACAAGGTGGTTGGTCCAATGGGACAGCCGAAGTTTTTCAATCCTGGACTTTATTAGGAGATCCTATGTTAAGCTTGAGTGTGCCATCGCAGGCTGCACCTGAACCCTTGCGTTCTGAGGGAGGCGGAAATAAAGCTTTCTCATGCAGTGCTGGAGCCGATGACGGAAAAGGGGCGCCGGGTTCAATGGGAGAAATTGGTTTCTTAGCATTTATTTTTGCACTTCATTATATGTTTAATGCTTATCGCACGCGACGCAGAAAACAAATTTGATAAGTTCCGCCAAGGTCAGATTTTAAAAAAAACCATCATCCAAATAAAAGCTTCTGGCTGCGGTCGTGGTGACATCCACTCCATTTTAATAAGCGTTTTGTTGCAAGCTTGAAAGTTTGCACTTAATATTTCCAGCCCTGGCGGGCCCAACGGAGCGCAGTTTTCAAATTCCATCCTGATAGAACCGTGCTGGGAAGCGCTTCTGTATGAAATATTAAATTCGACTGATTGATATTCTCTAAATTTCTAAGACCTTCACTGGTCTCTGCAGAATGGCCTATTTTGAAAGCCTTATATCCCAATGAAAATAATTTTTCGGAAATCATTTCGGGAGAACAGGCCATATTTGCGAGAGCACTTTTATTGATTTCGATAAAAATGACCGGATGGAATTTTTTGAGTGTTTCAAATGTGCCGTCTAAAGCGAAAGATTCAGCCCCTTCAATATCCATTTTTATTATATCAAGACGTTGAATATCATTTTTAAAAACGAAATCATCCAGGCGAATCGCTTGGACTTTATCAGCAGAGCTTGCGCTATTTTTTTGAACGTAAAAACTGCCAGCATTGTCCGACATACCGGTCGGCATTTTCATTTCAAGCTGGACTTCTTCATTCCAAGCAGCGAGGTGCTGAAGAAATATATTTTTATTTGTTTGATTCTGTAGGCAGTTGGCACTGAATTTTAAAAAGTTATCGGCCTGGGCTTCAAAGCCATAAACCTTTCCTCTTGGGCCGACTGCTGATGAAGCTAGTAAGGTGTACTGACCGACATTGGCACCAATATCAAAAACAACCATTTCTGATTTTAGAAAATGCTGGAATAAATAAGCTTCAACTGGCTCATAAGCGCCGTACAGCCAAATTTGTCGTTGAACATGGTCACGGATATCGCAAGAAATTTTAAAACCATTTGGTAAGTAACCATCTTGCAATTGACCGTTATAAAGATATTTCCCATAGCGATCACAAAGAGCATAAAGGTAACCAGGGGCTTTATCTGTGTGAGCCCATTGTCGAAGTGCCCTTGAAAATACAGGCGCCATAAAAATCATAATGAAATTCCTTGTAAAAGTTTATTTCGGTAAATAAAAAATTGAATTCATTTCCGCATTTGAGCCTTCTAAAAAACCAAGATCTGTTAAAAAGACTTTTATATCGCGACCTGAATTTCCAAAAGCAGCTAAGGCTTGCTCATTAATCTCGCAAATAATATTTTTAATCTTTTTGGTTTTTAAAGATTCAAGAGCGCCTTGAAGAACCTGCATTTCTGCTCCCTCAACGTCAATCTTTAACAAATCGACTTGCGGAATTGAGTGATAGATCAGGTAATCATCAAGGCGTTGGCATTTAACTTCAATCGAAGGATCCTTGGAATTACTTTCATTTTGCAAGCGCCCCCAACCTGATTCCGAAGCCAGCAAACTTTTTGAAAATCTTAAAGTTGTGTCAGATTGATCACTGACAGCCAGATTGTTAAGTTTAAGCTGACTCAAAGAATTAGCAGACATATTTTTCGACAAAGCTTGGAAAATATGCGGATCAGGCTCAAAGAGGTGGCCCACTGTGTTGGGATTAAGCTGAAAAATCTGAAGCGCCATCAAGCCAACGTTGGCCCCGACATCCAAGTAAACGGGCGCTTGATTCGAAGATAATGAATTCCGGGCAGCCAAGATTGTTTTGGGCTCATAAAGGCCTGTTAAGAAATACACGGCTTGCATACGATCGGAGAAATTGATCCAGACAAAGGCACTATTTAATTTTACCAATTTAGAAAAATTAAAATTTTTAAAAAAATAGATAAATAAATAATGAGCAAAAGTTTGCTTGCCCTTCTCAATGGGAATCAGAGCGATCAAAAAGCGGACCGCAGATAAGACAAAATATTTT
>JAYTOY010000095.1:0-9225 GCA_043747555.1 Pseudobdellovibrionaceae bacterium
TTTCAGTAAGTTAGAAATGGTTGCGGGGGCAGGATTTGAACCTACGACCTTCGGGTTATGAGCCCGACGAGCTACCAGACTGCTCCACCCCGCGACAAGAATTGGTGGGAGTATAGGGATTGAATGACAGCCCGTCAAGCGCTCGTAGATAAATAAAGTTTTGCATTATAGCCCTAGATTTCAGCTATTTATAGCTATTTGCTCAGTTGGATTCGATGTTTTGCTAGAATACTGGGCAACCCATTTACTATGACAAAGTTCTTAGCGATCGGCGCATTCTACTTTATTTTTAGGGGCGACCCGGGTAACAATTGAATTAAGGAGACATTTTTTTGGACCCTCTTAAAGCGGTGTCGCTCGCAAAGTCAGACCTTAATTTATCTATTTCTAAGGAAAATCCTTTGATTAAGATTCGACGTTCCTTGAAAGAGGTGCGAAGTACATTTCGTGAATCTGGGCTCAAAGGGGTTGTCCGTCGCTACGGCTGGAAAATTTTTGCGGCCTTTTTTGTCTACTACTTAGTTCGGGATTTGACTCTTTACATAGTGATCCCTTGGGTGATCGCTCGCCATTTTACCTCCTAAGATCATTTGTTTTTCATTTGAATCTATATTTTTCAGATTCCTGTACAAGTTCCGCCCGACTTCTTAATGATAAGAGCAAGTAACGGAGAATAAAATGATTCGAGCGTTCGGACTGCTGGCTTCCATTATTTTGCAAACCTTTGTGATCGCCGCTCAGGCTGATGAAAATCTTTTCGGCTATATCAAAGGCGCAGAAACTCTGCCCAACGGAAGTTGGGAAATCTACCAGTTTATGACTTCAAGAACTGATAAAGGTAAAGGCACCTACAGTGCGCTCGATTCAAAAACTGAAATTGAATATGGTATGACGGACAAACTGACCACCGGCTTTAGTTTAAGAATGCAGTCAGTGAAAAGTCAGGGCTTGTTATTAGACGCTTATATCCCAAGGGATATCGACAGCGGTTTTAGTCCCTCAGGTATTGAAGCGGATTTGAAATATAATTTTTTAAGCCCGGCTAAAGATGACATCGGTCTTTCAGCCTATTTTTCTTTGGGTCACATTTGGCGCGACGCCCACTCGGGACAAGAAAAAGACGCGACCCAGGCCGAGCTTGAGCTTTTAATTCAAAAGTATTTTATGGAAGGGCAAATGGTCGGTGTTGTGAATTTGGGGATGGAGTCTTCCTATGCTCAACGATATGCAATCAAGGATTTGCCGGCGGGTTTTGAATGGCCCACCCACCCTGAGATGGAAATCGCTTTAAAAGCAGGGGCTGCTTTAAGTTATCGATTCATGCCTAAGTGGTTTTTTGGCGGTGAAGTTCTTTACGAATCGGAATATGAAACTGAAGTGGGGCAAGAGCGGTGGAGTACATTTGCGGGGCCCAGTTTGCATTATGGCAGCGAAAAATGGTGGACGACCTTGACTTATTTTCCGCAACTTCAAGGCGGCGGTTCGCTTTACACTGGGCAAGAGAACAATCGGTTGCAGTTGATCGAACGAACAAAGCAAGAGATTCGTTTAAAGTTAGGTTTTAATTTCTAATCGAAGGATTCAATGACGGGCTTCAGATATAAGCATGGAATTTTACTAGCGCCGATGGCCATCTCGATGATGGCATATGCAGCTGATTATTTGAATGAATCCCAAGCACAAAAAGTTTTATTTCCCGAAGCTGATGAATTTTTAAAACAATCGATCACTTTATCTGACAAGCAATTAGGCGAAATTAAGGAATTGGCTGGTCTAAGACAGCGAAATAAATCGCCACTGGTATGGACTGCAAAGAAAAAAGGAAAAGTCTTAGGTCTTTTTTTTATCGACGAAGTGGTCGGTAAACATGAGTTCATCACCTATGCCGTTGCCGTAAGTCCTGAAGGAATTGTTCAAGGTGTGGAAATTATGAGCTACCTTGAAACCCACGGCGGTGAAGTCCGCGAAGCCAGTTGGCGAAAAAATTTAAAAGGAAAAAAAATAACAGATCCATTCAAGCTTGATGTGGATGTTCCTAATATCACCGGAGCGACGCTTTCGTGTCGTAATGTTATGGACGGCGTCAAGCGATTGCTAGCCTTACAAAAAGTGCTAGGAAATGGGTAATCCTCAAAAACGCCTTCGGCCACTGCTTGGAACATTTGTTGAGGTTGGGGCGCCTGCCACTCAGGATCGTTTTGGTGTCGCGTCTGATTTGGCTTTTGAGGCTATTATTAAAATACAAAATTTATTAAGTTTTCACGATCCTAAAAGCCAACTTTCAAAACTGAATCACAGTTTTCAAGAAGAAATTATTTTAGATCCGGTCGCCATCGTCGCCTTACGGTTGGGCCGATATATGACCCAAGCGACCGATGGCTTATTTGACTTTGCGCTAGGGGATGAGATGGTTCGTAAAAACTATTTGCCCGATCATGGCGGACCCAAAGTTTCAACTTTAGCAAATGCGCAAAATTTAAAGATTCGTGGGCGCAAAGTATTTTTGCAAGAGCCAACTCGGATCATTTTAGATGGGATTGCCAAAGGTTACGCTGTTGATTTGGCTGTTAAAGTTTTAAAGGCTCAAGGTTTAACCAAGGGGTATATCAATGCCGGCGGAGATTTGCGCGTTTTCGGTGATTGGCAATTTCCCCTTCACCGTAGAAATTCTTTAAATCAGCTAGAATCATTGGGTGATTTTAACAATACCGCGGTGGCAACATCAGCCGTTCGAAAAGAACATGACCCGCGATTTGCTGGACAAATTCTTGGTCGAACCGGTGGAAACAAAAATCTGCAGGCTGGGGTATTTTCAGTTCAATCCTCGTCGGCATGGCTTTCAGATGCGTTAACGAAAGTTGTTTGCATTGCGCCTGGTGATCGGGCACAAAAAATTGTAGAGTCCTTTGGAGCTAAGATTATTTAAAACTGGAGAATGCAATATGAAAGGATATCCGAAATGGTTTTCAGTGAAGATGATCACAATTCTGATGTCTCTTTTAACAGTCACGGGTTACTTTCTTGCTCCGACAACACTTGAGCTAAAGCTTCAGTGGACCATGCCTTGGCGGTTGAGTGTGGAGCATCGAACATTAATGGCAGCGGCCCATGCTATGATGGCGCTGGTTATTTTTAGTTTGATGGGTTCTTTGTGGACTTTGCATATGAGGCAAGAGTGGCGTCGTGGGCAAAGTCGCTTGACTGGCGTGGGGATGGTTATATCGTTAGTTTTATTAGGACTGACCGGCGTTGGAATTTATTATTTTGGAAATGAAAAAATGTCGCAGTTTTCAAGCTTAAGCCATCTGGTGCTCGGAATTTGGCTGTCGGTCGTTTATATTGGCCATGTGTATTTCCGTAAGTCGTTGTAATTAGGTTAAAATCGTTTCCCCAGAATCGATGGTGTGAAATTTCTGTTAGAAGCTGTCATTTAATTTGTTAAAAGTGAAAAATAATGACAGAACGAGGCCGCATGCAGACCGACCTTATCAATCCACAGCTGCTTAAAATTTACGAGCTTGGTGAAAGCCTTTACCGTCAGGGCGATTTTATCCCTGCCCTCGAATATTTGACGCAATTCTGTTCTGTTGTGGACAAATCAGACTCCCGATATTCAGAAGCTATTTTATCCCGCTTGCGAATTTTAACTGAAATGAATTTACAAGATGATCGCCTTCGACTGGAAACAGAACTTCTTGGGGTGGGCGGGGGCATCGATGCAAGCGCCGTAGCTACTTTTTACTATTTAAAAGGTTATAATTTTTTATCAGAGAAAAAATTAAATTTAAGTTCCGAATATTTTGAGAAATCTTTGGGCGAAGCCGTAAAAACTGATTCTCGGCTGATCATGGTACAAGCTCTTTTTGGCTGTATCTTCGTAGCTCTTCATCCCGGTCATGAAGATAGCGAGTTAGAGTCAAAAATAAAAAAGCTAGATTTATTAGTTGCAGAAATGAATCGGCCCGATTTAGTGGTTTCCGTTTTAGCGTTAAAAGCAGATTTTTCTTTACGTGATAGTGATTTTACTAAAGCCATTCACTTTGCTTGGGAAGCTTACGATAAAGTCAAATTCACTAAAAATAATTTTCTAACTTTAAGTATAATTGCAAAACTCGGACATGTTTATTTACAAGCTAAAAAGTTTGATGAAGCAAAAATTTATCTAGAGCTTGCCGAGCGATCCTTGGATGCTGGAATTTATAAGCGACTGTCGGCAGGCGTGCAGGTGCTAATTGAGCAATTGCCGAAAGAAACCACTAAAAAATACGACCTTGTCTTGGATGAAAAGAACCATCTAATTCTAGAAAAAGATAAAGGCCCGATTGATATGAAAAATCAGTTCATCCTGATGGACCTCTTAAAACTGTTGATGTCTAATCCCGGTGTTCCAATTTCTAAAGAACAATTGGTGGATCAGATTTGGCATCAAAAATACGACCCAAAGCTTCATGATAATTCTATCTACGTGACAATTAAGCGCATCAGAAATTTAATAGAGCCAAATCCGCAAAGCAGTGTTTATATTCTAAGAAACCGCGACGGATATTTATTTAGCCAAGATAAGAAAATTCACATCACGGCAAAGGAAACTCTTCAATGAAATCGCTGCTTACAAAACTGTTTTTTTGTATGTTTCTCTTTGTATCATTCCAAAGTTTAGCACATGATTTTAATCCCACTCCTTTTCCTCTTGAAAGGTCACAAAAATCTAACTGTGGGACTTGGGTTTCCCTCACGGGTCAGTATCGACTTTGGATCACGCCTCTGGCGGGAGATTGTGAACATGATCAGGATCAGCTTCAAGTAATACTAACTCGTGGTCGTGCGCCGATGGCACGAGGTCTGCTAACCTCTTTAGGAAATCAGTTCTGTGGACCCTTGGCCTTACGAGGGCGCAAACCTTTTGAGCTTTGCGTTTGGCGCCGAGGAAAGAATCTGCACTCCAATGTGCGCAGAGATTCCCCCTGGCAGCCTTTTGAGATTTTTTCTAAAGAGACCTATTACTAAGTTTTTTAGTTTTTAACAATTTTTTGTAGACTCTGAGGGAGCCACTGGTGCAAGGTTCGGTCACCGCTGGCGCATGGAACAAGACTAACTGTCCAGATTCTGTTGTTACCTCAAATGAAATAGGTGCTTCCTTCTCGCTGGTAACGTCATGACAGGCCCTGGACGCGGTCGGAATCATTTCTGAAACAGCGAGTGTTCCATCAGTGAGACTGAACTTTCCCTGCCAGCTGACTTCGCAACCAAGATCAAATTTAAATGTCGTGGTCAGTTTATTTTTTTCAATTTTTATAAAGGTCGACCCAACGATGCGTTCGACAATGTCTTTAGAAAATGGAGCCGTACCGTCGGCGCAGATCCAACTTTGTAATTGGTATGTTCCATCAAGCTTCAAAGGTTCGGCTTGGGCCGCAATCCCAAAAATAAAAATTGTAAGAGAAAAAAGTGGTTTCAAAAAGTCCCCCTTAAAAAATTGCTGATCTATCGTTTGCTAAGGCGTAATTTGCACATACTTGGGATGCTTGCTATTAACCCAGTCTTTGATTTCGTTAATTTCAACATCGTAAGCCAAAGCAATGCAGCCCGCTGTCCAGTTGATCATAACCGAGATATCGCCCAGAAATTGATAATCCCTATCGGGACCATGGATGCCGACGTGTGCACCAGTAAACCCGGCTGCTTTTTGGGCTTGGGTTGGATAGCCAATCGGAATAAAAGCTCCAAATCGCTCTGATGGCTTGGGTGTACCTAAAGTATATATTCCAATGGGTGTTTTTCGATCACCTTCAATTTTTTTATCAATGCCGCCTGAACCTAAAGCGATGCGATATTTTTTAATCCCTTCGCCTTGCTCACATAAGACTAAAATTCCCAACGATGTTGCAATTGAAATATGGGTCAGTGGATTTAAACATTTCACCTCAGGGAGTGAAATCGGGATTGGGGCGGGGGGTGGCTTCTGTGTTTCTGGATCGTAATGGATTTCCCCGGCCGAAACTAAGGTACTCAAAGCAAAATGGAAAATTAATAACTGAATCATCGTCGAAGATTACTTTAAGAAGTGGAACTCAACCAGCTGCAATCTGACGATTGAATTCTTTGTCTGGCCTGTATAGAAGATCGACACCTTTCGAAATATTTGCAGATTTTTTTTGGAAAAATCTCAAAAAAAGACTCATTTTATTGCATTTCAAAGCGTGGAAAATCGATTAGAGCCTCATGTCTTTTGTGGGCCGCCCAAAGTCTAGGAATTTATTGCCTCAGGTTAAAATTGGTAAGGAATGAAACGATTTAACCCTTCGTTAATATTTAAGTATAGCGAGCTCCCAGCCGATAAATTGACCATGAAGTACGTTGCTGGATTTATCTTCCTCTTACTGTTTTCGCTGAACACGCTTGCGGCCGGCGTTGGTCTGACACTGCAAGGGCGTATCTTAAACTCAGCTGGCGTGCCGGTGACCAGTAACAATGTTCAGTTTAGAATCCAAATAAAGTCCCCAGGTGCAGAGAGTTGCCTGCTGTATGAAGAAAGCCAAGTTTTAGATATGACAAACAGTTCGGGCGTCTTTGCGCTGACTGTTGGCGCGGGCTCAAGGGTTCTTTCTGGGATTGATGGTGGATACCCGATGGATCGCATTTTCGCTAATCGAGGCACCATGGATTTCAGTGCCACCTTTCCATCAGCATGTTTGATTGGAACAACTTACACTCCGTCAGTTGCGGATAATCGAAAGCTTGTTTATTATTTTAATGATGGCGTTAGTGGATGGCAGGTGATTCCTTCAAGCGACATTAACTGGATCCCGTTATCGATTGAATCTTTGCAAGTCGGTGGGTTTAAGAGCACGAACTTGTTAAGAGTCGCTGATGCATCGGGTTTGCCGCAAACGGTTTCACCATTCTTGCCTTCTGACATGACAGAGCTTTTAGGTTTGATTGCCGGAACAAGCACTCGTTATGTTCAACCGAGTTCAACAACAACTTTTTCAAGTACAATTACTTTCAGCAATGCTCCGCAATTTTCTGGAACACCAAGTGGTGCAAGTGATATCACCAATAAAACTTATGTCGATTCGGCAATCTCTACAGCTGTGTCAGGAGTTCTTGCCAATGTGGGAACGGCGGGGACTTATTACAAGGTAACGACGGATGCAAAAGGCCGTGTGACGTCAGGCGCAGCAAGTTTAGTGGCAGCGGATATTCCAAATCTTGATGCCAGCAAAGTGACGACGGGAACTTTTGGAGGTGCTGTTGGCATAAATACTAGCGGCAATTTATATTCTTCCGGGACTGTTACTGGCGGAACAGTGTCTGCGACAAATTTAAGAATTTATAATGGTTCAAATTACGTGCAACTTTCAGCTAGTACCATGAGCGGTAACGTTAATTGGATTCTGCCTAATGCGGATGGCAGTGCAGGTCAGGTTTTAAAAACAGATGGTGCCGGAAATCTAAGTTGGGTGGCGGCTTCCACTGGCAGTGTGACAGGAGTGATCGCGACAGCACCTTTGGCTGCAGGAACTGGGGCGACACCTAATATTACAATTTCACAAGCGACAACTTCAACGGATGGATATTTATCTTCCACAGATTTTAATACGTTTAATAATAAGCTAGGATCTTCTTCAACTTTTGCAGGTGATGTTAGCGGAGTATCAACTTCTACAGTGGTAGATAAGTTAAAAGGCGTAGCTCTTGCGATCACTTCATTAACTTCAGGTAACTTTTTAAAGTACAATGGCGCCAATTGGATCAATGCAAATTTATCAAATGCGGACATCACAACAGGATTAGGTTATGCGCCAGTGAATAAGGCGGGCGACAGCATGACAGGGCTTTTAGCTTTATCTGCTGATCCTGCTGCAAATTTGGGAGCTTCAACAAAGCAGTATGTTGATTCTTCGACGGCGACAGCCGGAGCTAACTACATTCGTAAAGATGGCACGGTCGCATTCACTGGTCCGCAATCACTGGGATCAAATAAGCTGACCTCCGTAGCGGAGCCCACTTTAGCTCAAGATGCTGCAACGAAAAACTACGCTGACTCAAATATCGTTGGGAAATCGGCTGCGGCTCCAGCGGCGGGTCAAGATGGACAAAGTTTACGTTGGAATAATTCAACTTCAGCTTGGGAGTATTTTACTTCCGGTGCAGGCAGTGTCTCTTCTGTGTCAGGCACAGCTCCAATTGCAATTACAGGGACGGCTTCGGCTCCCGTTGTCAGTTTAAACGATACAACTGTTAGTGCGGGAACTTATGGATCTGCGAACTCAGTTCCAAATTATGTGGTTGATAGCAAAGGTCGTCTGACATCGGCTTCAAGTACGTCCATTGCAATTTCAACTTCGCAAATCACTCAAAGTGGAGCTTCTACGAGTGATGTATTGAAATGGAATGGCAGTGCTTGGTTACCAGCGGCTGATTCTGGTTTAACGACAGAAACTGATCCTACAGTCGCGGGTTATGCGAAAAATGCACCGGCCGCACGATTTACAACAACAAGTAGTGTTTTAGATTTAGCGAATTCTGGAGTTAGTGCTGGAACTTACAGTAAAGTGACAGTAGATATTTTTGGCCGTGTGACTTCAGGCGGAAATATCAGTTCTTCTGATGTAACAACCGCGTTAGGGTTTACACCGGTTAATGTTGCAGGCGATAGCATGACAGGATCCCTTTTATTATCCGCAGATCCAACGGTCGCAACAGGCGCTGCCACAAAAAACTATGCTGATACAAAGATATTAAGTAAAACTGCGGCCATTCCAGCCGCTGGGCAAAACGGGCAGTCATTACGCTGGAATAACTCAGCGTTATCATGGGAGTACTACACTCCGATCACAGGAACAGGTTTAACAAACTTAAACGGCGCTACCGGCAATTCGCAAAGTTTTGCTAATGGAACATCTGGTACAGCTCCTGCTTTTAGTACAGCGGCGGATACACACACATTAAATATCCCGATGGCTAATACTGCGACTGTCACCGCGGGTCTGATTTCAAAAACTGAGTATGATGCATTTAATAATAAGCTGGGAACGACCAGCACTTTTGCTGGTGATGTTAATGGAGTTTACAACGCAACAAGTGTTGATAAATTAAAGGGCGCAGCTCTTTCGATCACGTCATTAACTTCTGGGAACTTTTTGAAATACAATGGCACTAACTGGGTTAACACCAACTTAGTTAACGCTGATATCACAACAGGTCTTGGTTACGCGCCGG
>JAYTOY010000096.1:0-14103 GCA_043747555.1 Pseudobdellovibrionaceae bacterium
AATAGCCGTCTCACGCGCGGGTGGTGGAATTGGTAGACACGCAGGTCTCAGAAGCCTGTGCCGTAAGGTGTGGGGGTTCAAGTCCCCCCTCGCGCACCAGATGAGAAGAAGAATTTGTTTCACACTAGCCCCATGAAAAGTATCGTTCATATTTCTAATCTGCATTTTGGAAAGACAACCCCTGCTGTCGTGCAATCATTGGCCAATACTATTAAACAACTAAAGCCAGATTTGCTAGTCGTATCTGGCGATTTGACTCAAAGAGCACGTATCAAAGAGTTCAAGCAAGCTCATAACTTCCTACAAACTTTTCATTGCAATAAAATTGTTGTTCCGGGGAATCATGATATCCCAATGTACAATGTTTTTGACAGATTTTTAAGGCCCTTAAAAATGTATAAAACCTGGATAGATAAGGATCTAAATCCATTTTATTGTGATTCCGAAATCAGCGTCCTTGGAGTTAATACAGCTCATTCTTGGACAGTGGCTGGTGGCAAAATAGAAAAGGCTGGAGTGGATAAAATTAATACACATTGGCTCGGAAAAAATTTTAGTGGCACTAAAATCCTAGTCACCCATCATCCTTTTGAATCGCTAACAAGCGCGGCTCCTGACCGTCGGTGAGGCTACCGCAGTGTCTTACCAGAAGGCCCCATTCTTGAAGCAGCACCAGACCTTTTATTATCAGGACACTTGCATCAGACAAATTCTGCCACAAGTGCCGAAGTTTACAAAACTCCTCATCGCACAATAATATGTGTCCAGGCAGGAACAGCCTTTTCGACTCGCCATCGAAAAGAGACAAATGCCTTCAATAAAATTGAGATTTCAAACGACCTTATCACAGTCCAAAAAATGCTTTTCGATTCAAACCTTGGACAGTTTCAATTTGAGTGTGTTCAAAGTTTTATTCTGTCACCTAGCGGATGGATTCCTAAATAGCGTATAAAAAGTCGGAAACAGTCTTTGAAGGCGCTTTTATCTTCCAAATAAATGCATCAAAAATATAATGAGACGTCGAAATCGTGACTAGCATACCAAGCATAAATGCAGTGGTCATTGAAGACGGCGAAAATCCAAAACGATAAAATAGAAACGCCCATAGCAAGCCCCCCATTGCAAGCGGAGTATAATATTGCAGCCAGGCAACCCAAGATTTTTCTTTCTTTTTTAGAGGTTGAACCTTAAAAACCAACCATAAATAAGGAGCCGCATGCAAGCCATCGATGTAAATTGCTTGCTCGCCGTGAATATTAAAATAAATTCCTCCGTACCAAGCTAAGCCTGTCGATAGAAAAATAATCAATTTGCCAAGGGGAAATCGCAAATTTGATCTATGACCCCAAATGTTGTAAGTCACATAACTAAGTAGTACTGCCCAAAATAAAATTAAAGCCGCTTTAAAGATGCTCTGATTCGGAAAGAAAAATAAATCACCAGGCATCAACCATCCAAAGTCTTCATTTTGAAGGTTTTGCCCAGTGTGCAGCATGAGTAAGGGAAGACAAGTCAGAGAATAAATTAAAACCTTGTCAAATCGGATTTGGGCAGACGTTAATAGATGGCCCGATTTTACTTGTGAAAATCGCATCCACCCATACTGCTGCCTGATCACATGAAAGATGCTAAGATAAGCCACTAATGAAAAGGCGAGTTTGGGAAGCCAATAAAATAATCCAACAAGGCTTACAAACAAAACTAACGGCACGAACAGTAGGTATTTGAACTGAGACCTTTTTTCAGCTTTATAAACCTGCTGAAAACTTGATAGGGCATGAGGAATATCAAAAAAAGCTAAAAAAATAATATTAAAAATAATAAAATTTTTCGCATCATTAAGGTCCAAAGCTTCT
Source organism: Pseudobdellovibrionaceae bacterium (assembly GCA_043747555.1). Classification (GTDB taxonomy): domain Bacteria; phylum Bdellovibrionota; class Bdellovibrionia; order Bdellovibrionales; family Bdellovibrionaceae; genus JAYWDA01. The sequence continues at coordinate 1,857 of JAYTOY010000096.1, forward strand.
GCCGCAGAAATGATTTGCTGAACCACGAAAAAGAAACATAAAAGAAGGATAAAAACGCAAAGATCTTGGCGTCGACTAAAAACCCAACCGGTGTTATCAAAAAATCGTTCCATACTTTTAGATTTTAGGGGTGTTTCTAGGGATTTAAAACATTTTAGTACGAAGCTGGACCCAGCTGTAAACCCAAGCAACATTGACACCCAGTAAGGGCGATGCCAGCCTACTAACTTGGGAATAAAATCTGGTGAGCTCCAATATAAAAAACGGGACCGGGGAAGCTGGTGGGATTTAATCTTGCCGCTCGGCCTATTGGCGGTGACGGGTTTTTTTCTGAGCGTAAAAATGAATCCATTGCCAAATCCATCTGAATGGGTCGAGCAAGCGCGCGTTGCCTTTCAGAAAAAAAATTATGCTGAAGCCCTAGAAAACACACTCAAATTGCTGACAGCATTTCCAAAAAATCATGTTTATCTAGATCAGGCGGCGACCCTTTATTTTCATTTGGGAAAGCGTGCCGAGGAAGCTGAAATGCTGGAGAGATTTATGTCGACGGCCCCTGAACCCTCTGAAGCTTGTCCGCGATGGCCAGAAGCTTTCCGGGCCCAGAAAAATTATACAAAAATGCTTGAGGCCGCAAAACATTGCTTATCTCTTGAGCCGAACAATTCTGATTTTATTTTGGAACTTGGTCTGTCCTTTGAGCGGGCCGGGCAGTCACAGGCGGCTCTGGAAGTTTTCAAAAAGGGAGCATTGCAGTTTCCTGAGTACTGGGATTTCTCGATTGGTCATGCTCGGGTGTTGCTCAATTTGGGCGAAAGCCAAAAGGCTTGGGATGAAATCCTTATTGTAATGAAAGCTCGTCCCGAACTTTCAGACGCTATAGAGGTCGCCGAATCCGCAGCAAAACAACTGGGAATTGATCCAAAACAATTTGATTATAACGAATCAAATGAAAAGGAATTCCAGTGAAATCTTTTTTGCCAACAGTGATACGACCGCTATTTCATGGAGTCTGGCTTTTTACTAGCGTCTATTGCTTGCTCGCCTATGTGCCCTTCACCTATCGACAGGTTCTTGCGATTAATCTTTTACCCTGGTTAAGTCAAATCGCAAACTTACAACCTTGGCTGCTACTGTCGCTAACGGTATTGCTGGTTTTTTCAATTTTTAAAATAGAGAAAAAAAGAAATCTTGCGCCTGAGGATCGGCGAGAACTGTTTTTTCTTTTAGGCGCTACGGTCCTTTTGACTTTTTGGGATTTACCCAAGCAGTTGACCAATGATGGTTCGGCATTGGCCTGGAGTTTAGCAACTCTTATCCCGGTTTTTTGGTTGGCTTTTTTTGATCTGCGAAACACTTCGCGACTTAAAACCCAAGGCGAGGCTTCTTGGGTTCTTATTTTATGTGCATTGATCTCTGGCGGAGTTACATCAGTCGCGGTCGGTTACGCCTATCAAGGAATGAAATTAAAATGGCTTTTTCCTGGCATTGGCCTGTCTTTATTAGCCGCCAGCATCTTTTGCCTTTTCGAACAAATTTTTCGACAGCTCAATCTAAATTTAGAAAAAAAATTTCGCGGTTACGGCCTTATCGTAGGATTTACCATGGCGCTTTTTCTAACGAATAAAGTTTGCGCGGCGATTTCTTTATTTGGTGCGCCGGCCATTATTTGGAGCATTGCCTTTGGATGCGCAACAGGTCTAGCGATGGCGGGCCAATCAATGCAAAGTTTCCTTCGCAGGCCTTCTAGCTTACAAAATACGAACGAAGATTTAACCGGACTTTTTATATTTTCCGAAGGACTTCCGCTGGGACCATCTAAATTGGGGCAGCTGTTTTTCTGGATTTTTTGGATTGGACTTATTTTTTGGGTCAGCCAAATCATTCCAAAGCTTGATTGGAATGGACTTATTCAACAGGCCGTCATCACTTTGCTATTATCGATCGGATTTTTTAAAATCTATGTCCATTTAAAATCCTGGTCGGTCTTAACTCGAAGGGATAAAGATTTAAACAGCGCCATTGTTGCCTTCCTTGCGCTTTATATTTTAGGAGTTCTATTTTTTTTACATTCAAAACCGACCTCTGATAAAACAAATAATCCCCTATTTGCGATGGCCGAAAGCAGTTTTTTTTCACGCGCGGCTAATACGGATTTTTATCAATTTTTGCAAGGACACATGAATTTGTCCAGCCAACTGGCCATTCAGTTGGCTGAAGCCCCTTTAGCCGAAAAAAAAATAGAAAGCACTCTACCAAATCGGCCTCATATTTTTATTCTTGTCATCGATAGTTTAAGGCAAGATTACTTGAAGCCTTACAATTCAGAGGTCACGTTTACGCCTGAAATAAATCGTTTTTCCGAAGATGCGTTTGTCTTTAAAAAAGCCTTTACTCGCTTTGGCGCTACCGGACTTTCAGAGCCTTCGATTTGGGCAGGTCGATTCTTGCCCCATAAGATGTATCCAAAACCTTTTGCTCCTGTTAACACTTTAGAAAAACTGATTAAAGCTGAGGATTATTTAGCTTGGATCAGTCGAGATTCCATATTGAAAGAAATTTTATCTTTATCAGAATCTAATCAAGATCTGGATTCAGAAGTCTCAACTCAAGATTTGGAGTTTTGTAGAACCACCCGTCAGATTATCGAAAGATTTAAAAATCCTGATGTCCAAGCTAATAAAAAACCAGTTTTCGTCTACAGCCAGTCCCAAAATATTCACATCTCAGTCTTAGCAGGGAAAAAGAAAAGGAAAACTAAGGCGAACACCTTTGCAGATTTTGATTCGACTTATGCCACCGAGGTCGAAAAAGTCGATGCTTGCTTTGGTCAATTTATTCAAGGCCTTAAATCCCTGGGCCTTTATGACAATAGTATCGTTGTGCTGACCGCCGATCATGGCGATTCATTGGGTGAAAATGGTCGCTACGGACATGCCTACACGATTTTTCCAGAGATCATGCGCATTCCACTTTTGATTTCGCTGCCGTCCAAAATGAGAACCTTATTTCAAACAAATTTAGATCGACTTGTATTTTCCACCGACCTTGCTCCTAGCCTTGGGTTTCTTCTTGGTCGCTCTGCGCAGGCGACTCATTGGTCTGAAGGCCAAAGTTTTTTCTCAAGCATAGGCACCGATCTTCCGGTTCGACTAGAAAGTGATCATTTAGTGATGTCCAGCTATGGGCCGGTCGCTGGTCTGCTTTCAAATCAAGGTGATACAATTTACATTTCAGATGCGGTTAATTTTATTGATGAGGCTTACACTATCAACAAAAAAGGAGCTTCAAGCCTGAGTCTGACCTCAGATTTGAAATTAAAGAATGAAAAAATTATTCGGGAAAAAATCTTGGATTTATATAATTATTTTAATATTCAACTTTAAAATTTTATATTCGTTCGACGCAGTGGCAGCCGACGAGGTTGCTCCCAGGGCGCTTGAGAATGTTAATAAAATTTCTGCTACTTACACACAGGATACTTTGGATCAGGGTTTTTCTGATTGGCGGATGCTTTCGACGGCTGTTTCCCACCGATTCGGTTTCGGATCGCTGATCGGGCGACTGAATCAGGCCCACCGGTTTGATTCCGATGGAAATCAACTTGAGATTGACTCTTATCCTAGTTTTAGAGAAGGCACTTACGCGTATTTTAATATTGGCTATTCAAGTGATTCAATTTTTCCAAAGTACAGACTTGGCGCAGAAGTTTACCAAACATTGGGCCAAGCTTGGGAAGGATCCCTCGGTTTTCGCAGACTTATTTTTCAAAATTCAAACGTGACGATTTTTACTGGCACTATTGCCAAGTACATCGGGAATTACTATTTGATTTTAAGAGTTAACTCAGTTCCTGATGTGACAGGAAATTCAATGTCCTATGGACCCCAAATACGACGATACTTTGGAGATCATGATTATGTCGGGATTTCCGCAGGATCTGGACGATCACCCACTCAAGTGGCTAATGATAGTCGAGTCTTAATTTTGGTTTCAAAACGCCTGTCTTTGGATGCCCAATTTGAATTTATCCCTACTTGGGTTGCGACCGCTGGACTTGGGGACAGTGAAGATGAAATTCGCGAAGGCGTTGTCCGACGAGACCAGAGTTTTTCCATTGGAATAGAGAAAACATTTTAAGTTTTTTAACATTTCATAAGCTTCAGGACCGCCTATTTTCACCGATAAGCTTAAGGGGGATTCGCCGTGTCAATGGACGCTTTTAAATTTGATCCAAACTATATCTCACCCGCTGGCGAACGCCATATCTTGCTAGCTGAAGATGGTGAAATTCATGCTCGAATTTTATCAGCAATTCTTGTTCGCGCCGGCTATAAAATGAGCTGGGTCATGGATGGCGTTCAAGCTTATGAGGCGATCAGAAATGGGTTTCGCCCTGATCTTTTAATCACAGATGTTATGATGCCCGGCATGTCCGGTTTTGAATTACTAACTCGTTTAAGTGCGGAAACAATTCTTCCACCAACAATTGTTTTAACAGGAGTTCAAAAAGAAGAAGAAGTTTTAAGGGGGTTAGAATGCGGTGCCCTTGATTATATTAAAAAACCGTTTAGTCCATCTGTTGTTCTTGCCAGAGTGCAATTGGTTCTTAATCGCAAAGCCCCCTGATATGTTTTCTTCGACGTTGGATATTCTATTAAAGAGTTTCATCGGCAAAGTTGTCCTTGTACAAACTTTGCTTCTTTTTTTTGGAATCTTTATGACGATTATTTTGCTGATATCACGAAATGCTTTGACTGATTACAGAAAAAAAATTCAAGAAAAACTAAGTGAACGCCTTATTGATTTTCTTTTCAGTCAGGAAAAAGCTAAAATTAAAGTTTGGCCCTGGCAAAAGAATATTTACCGAGATACGATCCTTAATCAAATTCATATTCTGGCTGGGCAAGAGCGTGACAAGATGGTGACCAAATATGTGGATTGTGGCTTTTTAGAAAAAGATCAGGAGCAAGCTGGGTCTAGATCATGGGCCCGTCGCCTATTGGCACTTATTCGTCTTGATGCTCTTTCATTAACAAAAACTAATGATGTCTTTGTGCGTTCCCTAAATGATTCGCATCCTTTAGTTGTCCTTTCTGCCATTCGCGCTTTAAGCCGCCTCGGGAAAAAATTTGAGCCTGCGCAAACAATTTTATTTCATCCAAACGTATTATTGAAGTCTTTAGAGCAAGTCAGCCTTGAGCGGCGAACAGCGTTGATTGAGGTCATTTCTAATATTGGCTTTCATCATGGCGCGCAGATTATTTGTGATTATTTAAAAATCTGTGAAAAACCAGAGATGGCTATGGCCTGCGCCCATGTTCTAGGAGAGTTGCGAGACCCTTTAGCAATGCCTATTTTCTTACAGGCGTTGGAGTCACCGTCAGCCCATTCCGAAGCTTTTTTAATCAAGGTTTTAGAGGCGATTCCCCTCATTGCAGATCCGGATGCGATTCAGCCTCTTCGAAAGCTGTTACAGCATAAATCACCTCAGATTCGTGCGCGCGTCATCCTTGCATTGAATGCTCTGGGGGATAATGAATTCTTTCAAGAGATAGAAATACTTCGTACAAATGATTCAGAACTTGAGGTTCAGCGCGCCTTGAAAAAAATCGAAAAGAGAGTGGTCTAATGCTTATGGATTGGATCAGCTCAACCACTTTAACTTATTTCATTTACTCAATTTATTATTATTTTGCCGTTAATTCGATCTACCTAATTCTTTTGTTGATTGCTATTTTTTCAATTCGAAAGCAAATGAAATCAAGGCTCTTAATTGACAGCATGAAGCACAGATTTTCAGTTTTTGCCCCAGGAATTTCGGTGTTGGCTCCGGCCTATAATGAAGAAGCCACCATCAGTGAATCTATTAAATCTTTTCTTATGTTAGATTATCCAAACTACGAGGTCATCGTTATCAACGATGGGTCGAAGGACAGAACTCTTCAGCGCCTTAAAGAAACTTTTTTACTTGAACCTGATTCTTTTTTTTATGACGGAAGACTTTCAAAGACATTAATTTTAGGAACTTATCGATCCAAATTACATCCGAACCTAATTGTCATTGATAAAGAAAATGGCGGGAAAGCTGACGCTTTAAATGTTGGAATTGGATTTTCACAACTTGATATTTTTTGCACAGTCGATTCTGATTCCTTGCTAGAAACTGATGCCTTGTCTCGAATTGTTGTGCCTTTTATCGAAGATCCCTTACGAACGATTGCCAGTGGCGGCACCATCCGAATCGCTAATGGTTCGATAATCAAACATGGCCGTGTTCAAACGCCTCAACTGCCTCGAACATTTCTGCCGCTGATTCAGGTGATTGAATACACCCGTGCTTTTCTTTGTGGACGTATTGGCTGGAATGCGTTTAACGCAACCCTTGTCATCTCCGGTGCGTTTGGTCTTTTTTCAAAGCAAGCTATTCAAAAAATTGGTGGATACCTTGAAGGTTCCGTCGGTGAAGATATGGAATTGGTCGTTCGCATTCATCGACATTATCGTGATCGCGATGAAGATTACCGAGTCGTTTTTGTGCCTGATCCCGTGTGTTGGACCGAGGCTCCTGAAAACTTAAGCACCCTGCGCCGCCAACGAAATCGATGGCAACGCGGGCTTGCAGACACCCTTTTTAAAAATAATGATATGCTTCTAAATCCTAGATATGGATTTCTTGGTTTATTTGCTATCCCCTACTTTTTTTTCGTTGAACTCTTAGGACCTTTGATTGAATTGCTTTCTTATGCAGCTTTGATTATCGGTAGTCTACTTGGTGTGTTAGAACGTGAAACCTTAATCCTTTATTTTGTTGCAGGAATATTTTATGGAATTTTAATGAATATTGCCGCTCTGGTTATGAGCGAGATTTATTTTCCTAAATATCCTCAGGTGAGGCAATTTTTAAAATTGCTATCAATTAGTTTTTTAGAAGCTTTCGGTTATCGCCAGTTAAACCTTATCTGGAGGCTTGAAGGCCTGTACGACTACTGGCGAGGGAATAAAGCCTGGGGAAAAATGCAAAGAAAAGGATTTCAAGATAATCTACCTACATCTAAAGCGTCTTAAACGACCTAATTTACTTGACGTTAAAGCTCGTCGTGATAGCTTTCGACCTGTGAAAAAAGAATTACTTGTAGCAGTCATGTCTCTGTTTCTGGCGCTGCCAAGCCAAGCGCAGACAATTGTTATTTCAGACGTTGATGATACTCTTAAGATTTCCCACGTTTTAGACACCATTGCTTTGATTGAGAATTCCCTTCATCTTGAAAATCATTTTTTGGGAATGTCTCATTTATTTAATTTATTAAAGACGTCTGGTGGAATTCAGTTTTATTACGTCAGCAATGCTTTAGATTACATTCAGGGTTTACATGAAGACTTTATTCAACTTCATAAGTACCCGATGGGCCCAGTGCTGCTGCGAAAGGACTTCGGGGATGAAAATCATAAAATAAGAACAATCTCAGAAATTATCACGCAAACTCATCCCACTGATGTCATCCTCATAGGAGACAATAGCGAAAGAGACACTGAGATTTATGCTGACCTAAAAAATAAATTCCCCGGCTTAAAAATACAAATTTTTATTCATCAATTATATTCTGTAAAAGCTTTCCTAGAGGTTGGACAACCGATTCAACCAGGGCAAGTCCCTTATGTGACTTCTGTTGATTTAGCCTTTCAGCTTAAAAAGATTAATTTACTTTCTGAAAAAGATTATCTGGCTTTTATTCAGAATTTAATTCCTGAAATTTTAAAAGAAGATAATGATTTGTACTTTGGCGAAATGGCGTTCCCAGCATGGATGGATTGTCGGGATTTTAATTCTAAAAAACTAGATGTGTCGAATTTCTTATTATCTCAATATGCTGAAAAACTTCGTGAGCGTTGCTCAACCTCATATTAGCCCTTAGATGTTTTTGCAGCCCTGATCCAAAGGCGAATGGGCGTCATTTCTTTTTCTGATAAACCCATAAAATGCATTTGAATATTAAAAACGGCATCGGTTTTATCTTCCTCACATCCAACAACACGCATAAAAGGAGGCGCAATCCCTAACTCCTCAAAAAATAAGCTTTTCAAACGAATTTTCATACCTATTGGCATAGGCATCCCTGTTTGAATTTTTAATCCCACTTCAGAAATTTGAACGATTTCTGTTTTAAGATCTATCTCGGCTGTAGCCTTTAAAGATCCTACTGCAAAGGTATCTTTAATTTTCATTTTTTTATTTAATAAGGTGGTCACTTTGGAAGTGAGGATGTCAGGATCAATGGGTTTGACGATATAGTCGTCGGCTCCCGACATGACTCCTCTTTTAATGTCTTTAGCTTCTCGACGCCCAGTCAGAATTATAATTGGTAAATCTTTAGATTTGGGTTGCCCCCGAACTGTTCTGATAAAATCATATCCAGAAATTCCACCGGGCATCATTAGATCGGTAATAATAAGATCAAAATGCTCGCCGGATATTTTTTCTAAGCCGTCTAATGGATCAAGGCAAGTGACCGTGACATGATTAATTGTTGCCATCACCGAAGTAACAATTTTCAAGATGCTTTCGCTGTCGTCGACAACCAAAATTTTTGCCATAGAGACCTACTATCTTAACTGGGGATCGTCTTTAGATGAAATTGTAATCTAAGCGACCACGGACTTAGGTGGGGCTGTCAAAATTTTCAATGCTGTGAACATGGCCTCGTCGACTTCTTCTTTATGATACATATTGATTTTAGCAATGGCTTCGCTGGCACTACAAGCTTGTGAGTTGGGCCCTTTGATCGTGTAGTTACAGAATAAGTCCGTTAAAAAGATTAATCGCGCAAAAGGGTGAATATCCGCTTTTTTAAGCCTTCGGGGATATCCGTGACCCAGGCAATCTTCATGATGCTGATAGGCGACCTGAATAATGTCTGTTGGCATAGCTCGAAGGGCTTGCAAAATATCTTTCCCACGCATGGCGTGGGTTTCCATAATCGCTCTTTCCTTGGCTGTTAATAAGTGCCTAGGTTTATCAACGATCTCTTTTTCAATTTCTTTTTTCCCAATATCATGAAATAGGCCCGCCATACTGATCTTAAAAATATTTGCAGCCGAATCCCACTTCATTTCTTTAGCAATCATTACAGAAATAGCTGAAACTCCAAGGGCATGGGCATACTGATAATCACTGTGTTCATTCAAACCCATTAATAGAGCTAACGAATCTTCGTCTTCAGCGACAATCGAAAGGCTTGTTTCCACAAAATCTTTTGCTGATCGAAAAGCCTTTTCATCCAAACCGCCCACAAAGGCTTGTTCAAGAACGCTCTCACCTGTGTATTGCAAAAAAGCTTTCTTTTTTTCAGCAGAAATAGCACCAACGTCTTTCATTGATTTTGCTAGTTTTAAATTAAATCCTACTAAAGACGCATAATCTTCTTTTTTTACATATAAAAAATTAATACCTTTATTTTTATAAGTTTTAATTTGTTCGAGGTCGACATTTTCGCCCTTGTGGGCAACCTTGATATATTTTGTGGAAGACAATCGAATTGATAGGGCAAAAGAAATTTGCTTTCCCATTACAAAATCATCAATAGAGACTTTACAGTATAGGTCATCATGTGAGATCTTTTGACCCTTTTCTTCTTCTTGATTCGGTTGAAGAATCTTCTTAATCGCAGTTACGATATCAGTGTCTGTAAAAGGCTTGGGAATAAAAGAACAAGCCCCAAGCTCGAAGGCCTTCTGTGTTTCTAAAATATGGGAAAAGCCGGTCATTAAAATCACGGGAGTTTTTTTGAATTGAACGATCCACTCAAGAAGCTCAACACCATTTAAATAAGGCATTTGAATATCAGAAACAACGATATCAAATTTGCCGGCGGATAAGATATCTTTTGCCACTTTTCCATTGGGGGCTTCTGCAACCCCCCATTTTTCCTGCTCTAAAATAAGTCGAACAGCCTTTCTAAAAAATTCATCATCATCCACAAGTAGGATTGTTGCCATTCATTCTCCCTCAATACACCCTACCTTATCGAACTATTGAAGCTAAATTAGATAGTCCAAAATGAGACACTTCTAGGTACAAAAGAAAGACCAGTAATCCTATAGACTTGATTGCAATAATTTTTTATCAATTTAACTTAACCTACCTTAACTTTGTGTGGGCCCAAGAAAACTAGGGCAGATTTTCTATTAAGAATCGGAACGTATTTTCACCCATGATTCCTTGAATTTCGTGCTGACTGAATCCGTCTTGCACCAATGCGGCGGTTAATAAACCGATATGTTCAGCGTCGGTCGCTGTCGAAACAAATCCATCCCAATCAGATCCAATAGCAACGGACCGACAGCCAACAAGGTTGCAGATATGTCGAATTGATTTAACAACCCGACTCAAATTCTCCCCGCACAAAACCTCTTTCCACAATCCGATACCGATCAGGCCACCATGGGCCGCTACTTTTTTAATTTGGCTATCAGAAAGATTTCGAGGAATCGCACAGATCGCTTGAACGCCTGTATGAGAAACTATCGGAGCATGCCGAGATAATTCTAAAACCTCATCAAAAGCTGTTGGTGAAAGGTGGGCAAGATCAATGATCATCTTTCTGCGATTCATTTCAAGAACCCATTTTTTCCCCATCGCCGTCAGACCATACTTTTCAACCCCTGACTGCGAGCCACTCCACTCATTATCGAAAAGGTGGGCTGGACCAATCATTCGAAAACCTTCTTCGAATAATTTTCCTAAAAAAGACAGGTCGCCTTCAAGGGCTTGGGTTCCCTCCATAGTTAGCCATCCCGCCACAAGCTTAGGATTTCTCTGCCAGTCCTCTCGAAACTTTATTAAATCTTGATGATTCAGAATCAGACGCAATTCACCGTTGGATTCTGCAATGGCTTTTTTCAGTTTAGATGACTGATACAGGGCCCGCTCGCTGACATCAGTCCAAGTTTTCATCGGCCATAATTGGGATACACTAAGGGCCCTTGTTCCAAGGTCTGATTTGGAATTCTTATTCACATTCGGGAAAAGCGGCGTCTGCGTCACCACTGAAAAGGCTTGAAGAGCAACATGACCCTTTTGCAGACGAGGCAGATCAACGTGGCCCCAAGCTGAAGTTTTTAAAAGCGGACGATCCCAAAGTAAAGTGTCCGCATGAAGGTCAGCAATAAACAAAGATTTGTGAATTTCCGGCACAAGAATATCTTCAATTGAGCTTTTTTGGAGGAAAATTGAATTAACGATGTGATCAACTGCTTTGGGCAGAATAAAAAAGAAACAGCCAATAATGGTTAAAACTATTAAGCCTAAAAAAATTAACATTTTCTTAACTTTCTGATTCATAGATACCCTCTGAATCAGGCTACTCGATAGCCCTCCGAAGGTCCAGCATCGACTGACACCTGTTGGCAGTTCATTAGGGGGCCCCTTATAGTTAGGTTGTGCAAAGCCTTCCTGCTTCCATCTTTTCAAAAATAGAACCTGATCAACGCGATCCATTGCTTAAAAATATGGTGCTCCAAAAGATTATTCTTAATTGTAAATGTCTTGGTAGCGACGATCTGTATTCACTCAAACCCATAAAAATTGAAGGCGATCGATATTTAATTTGTGAAAGACAAGCCGAAGCCATTCCGGTTACAGGAACCGAAAACGTTATTATCTGTTTCAATATAAATAGTGATAAATATTTTATCCAATCAACGATTACACCATCAGCTCAAGGTCAATCTTGGATCATCGACGGCCTTAATGACATTTTTAAACTGCAAAGACGGCAACATTATCGGGTGAATATTCCACCTGCTTATAAATCCAAAGCTGTTTTCAGAGATCCCAAAAGTGATTCAAAAATTTGCAGTGGTATCATAAGTGATATCAGCAGCGGTGGATGCAAAGTTTTGCTAGATAAGCCCTCTTTGCTTGAAATCAATCAAACTCCCTTCATAGATATATATATTGGACGTCGAGATGCGATCACTTTGGTTGCGGATATACGAAGTGTTCGAACGCTGACCGATCCCTTAGGCAAACAGGCTCTTGGAGTTATGTTTAAATCTGTTAGCTCACTTACAGAATCCAAAATTTTTGCAATTACCATGGAACTTCATAGGGAACTTGTAGGAAAAGTCGGAACCCCTTAAAGAGATAGAAACTCCCCCACACAAATGTGCGCAATAAAGTAGAATGCACATCCCAACCATCTATAATCTCAAATCTGAATTAGTTTTTAAATTGGGGCCTCTCAAC
>JAYTOY010000097.1:0-54819 GCA_043747555.1 Pseudobdellovibrionaceae bacterium
CTAAGTCCTGTAAATTTTATCAAAAAGTTTACAGCTGGGGAAATTAAAAACTATGTTGTCTCAGCATAAATTGTTCGGAATAAAGGGGTTGACGGGGGAGGGCGCGAACTGGATTTATTATTTAGCAAACGCTGTAATATGTCGTTAAAATCAGTCGAGTTATTTCTTAAAAATTTTGATTGAACTGGCTTTATTGCTGTATCGATATACATTTTTCCCTCCTTAGGACGCTAGTTGTTCTTTGAAAAATGATTTTCGGCGATATCTTTTTTGCCTGTCACTGATTCGGTGGATCTGGCGCATCACAGACTTACGGACTTTACGTAAAACTGCCATGACATTTTTGCCATCCTTTTTAATGACAACCGGTTCGCTTAAACCAAAAACGCTCATTGAAACAGAAAATAAATGTTTGTCCTTGGACTCTGACGCAATGTGAACTTGAACTTCAGTGTCCCAACCATAATTCGACTTAATCTCGGTCACAGCATGGTCAGTGTATTGTTTCAATGATTCAGTTTGCGTCAGATCCTTTGCATGAAATTCATACATAAATCTCCTCCGTTTTTTAATTTAGGTTTTTTCGCAATTGGATTTGTTTACCGAAACCTGTTCGGTGGAACTCCTGAAGGAACTCTCACTTTGTACCTCCTTTAATACGGGCAAGGCGCACGAATTAAATAAAGAAGTTACAGCTATATCGAGCTGACCCTTGCCGTTTCTTATATAATTTTCGGATTTTGCAAAAAAAAGTCAAGGGTCGGGAAGATAGAATTTTATTAGATCTAGACTTAAGCTTAAAAAATTTATGAAAATTCAAAAATTTAGACTTGATGGATTTTGGTTTCATTTTGAAATAGAAAGTGGCCGCCTTAAAATAAGACAGCCACTTAGGGAGGGCCTCTTGTTCCGAGGCATTAGATTAGATAGGGGAGGAAGACACTTTGATATCTTTTAATTCCTTACTATTTTCTTTTTTTGATCCAAGGATCCTGCTTATCAAATTCCCCTGGCCGGTTTGGATTTGAATCGTTTTAGCTTTTGCGGATTCAGCCTTTGGTAACGCGATATTTAAAACCCCATTTTCGAAATGGGCTTCAATTTTATCACCCGCAATATTTGTTGGTAACGTAAAGGTTCGGGCAAAGCGGCCATATGTTCTTTCGGTATGGAGAGTAGATTCTCCATTGTCTGCCTTGACCTCACGGTGGCGCTCCCCAGAAATCACGAGCTGATTATCTTGAACCTCAATCTTAAGGTCTTCCTTTTTAACTCCAGGCATATCAAAGCTGACTAAAAAATGCTCTTTAGTTTCATTGACGTCACAAGTGGGTTGGAAGTTAACGGATGTTGCCTGGCTGGGGCGCAAGAAACTTTCAACAAGTCGATCATAGTCTTCGAAAAGTTCTCCCAAATTCGCGGGAGATAAATTGCGACGTGGCCATGACCACTCTGTAGAAATAGGTGTGAACATTCTCATTTTGTACCTCCTGTGGTTGACATTTCTGAACCTAAATTGTGAATTGGTAAAAAACTGTCAAGTCGCTATATTTAAGAACAGCTAAAATTTTTAAGGTTCGGAAGGACTTTAGCAAAGCTTCTTGGCGAACCTAGTCCTGTTATTTGACAAAATTAGTTTCCGTAATGCTTGAGGTATCCCTTTTGACAGCATACAATTCTAACAACTAATTTTTCAGGGAGTATAAAATGTTAAAACTCGCATGCGTTGTGCTTACGGCACTTTGCTTTTCTCAACCAATTTTCGCGAAAGACACTGTCGCGCCAGCTAAAGACTCTAAAGATCAAAGCATGGTGACCAACCAATTTTGGTGGCCCGACAGACTTGATCTTGCGCCTCTTCGTCAACGTGCGACTGAGTCCAATCCAATGGACAAAAATTTTAAATATGCTCAAGAATTTAAAAAGCTTGATCTGAAAGCCCTCAAAGAAGAAATCAAAAAATTAATGTCAACTTCACAAGACTGGTGGCCTGCAGATTACGGAAGCTATGGTCCATTTTTTATTCGCATGGCTTGGCACAGTGCTGGGACTTACCGAATTTATGACGGACGCGGTGGCGCCGGTGGTGGTCAGCAAAGATTCGAACCCTTAAATAGTTGGCCAGATAATGCTAACCTTGATAAGGCGCGACGCTTGCTATGGCCCATCAAACAAAAATATGGAAATAAAATTTCTTGGGCGGACTTGATGGTCTTGACTGGAAATGTTGCTTTAGAATCGATGGGCTTTAAGACTTTCGGCTTTGGTGGCGGACGAAACGATGACTGGGAAGCTGAACTGGTCTACTGGGGTCCAGAACGAAAATTTATGGCTGATGAACGTCATGGCGCTGACGGCAAGTTGAACAAACAACTTGGCGCTGTTCAGATGGGTTTAATTTACGTTAATCCAGAAGGCCCTAGCGGAAATCCAGATCCCATCGCATCAGCAAATGATATCCGCGAAAATTTTGGTCGTATGGCGATGAACGATGAAGAGACTGTGGCCTTAATTGCTGGCGGTCACACATTCGGTAAAGCCCATGGGAAAGCCGATCCTTCAAAATGTGTAAGCACAGCTCCTGCAGGCTCTGGCACTGAAGAACAAGGTTTTGGTTGGAAGAACAAATGTGGGACTGGTAAAGGTGTTGACGCTATCACCAGTGGTTTAGAAGGCGCTTGGACTTCAAACCCAACTCGTTTTACGACTCAGTATTTGGATAACTTATTTAATTTCGAATGGGTTAAAACAAAAAGCCCAGCGGGTGCAACACAGTGGATTCCAAAAGATGGAGTTGCTGCGAACTCGGTCCCGGATGCTCATGATACAAGTGTTCGACATGCCCCGATTATGTTTACCACGGATCTTGCGCTAAAATTTGATCCAAGTTATTCAAAGATTGCAAAACGTTTTCAAAAAGATCCGAAGGAATTCGAGCTAGCGTTTGCAAAGGCTTGGTTCAAGCTCACTCACCGAGATATGGGTCCTCGTGTTCGTTATCTTGGAAAAGAAGTTCCAAAAGAAGAACTGATTTGGCAAGATCCGATTCCATCTATAAATCATAAATTGATTAATGCGAGCGATATCGCAAGTCTAAAAAGAAAAATTTTAAAATCTGGATTAACTGTTTCAGAATTGGTTCGCACAGCTTGGGCTTCGGCGGCATCTTTTCGTGGAACCGACAAACGGGGCGGTGCTAATGGTGCACGTCTTAGTCTAGCACCTCAGAAAGATTGGGCGGTTAATAATCCTGAAGAAGTGACTAAAGTTCTTAAAGTACTAGAAGATGTTCAAAAAACTTTTAATAAGCAAGCCGGTGGCAAAAAAGTTTCTTTGGCGGATTTAATTGTTTTAGGTGGAACTGCAGCTATCGAGCAAGCTGCTAAATCCGGTGGTTATAAGGTCACAGTGCCTTTTACTCCGGGACGTATGGATGCAACTCAAGAACAAACGGATGTCAGTTCATTTGCGGTGCTTGAGCCTACAGCCGATGGTTTTCGAAATTATTACGGCGACGGTAATCCGATGTCGCCAACAAAAATGCTAGTCGACCGAGCTGACTTATTAAGATTAACAGTTCCTGAAATGACTGTCCTTGTGGGTGGTCTTCGTGTCTTAGATGCTAACGCTGGACAATCAAAGAACGGTGTTTTCACAGGTAAGCCAGGCACACTAAGTAATGATTTCTTCGTTAACTTGTTAGACATGTCGACCAAGTGGGAGAAGTCTGCCAAAGCCGAAGGACTTTATGAAGGTCTTGATCGCAAAACAGGTGCTGTTAAATGGACAGCAACGCCTGTTGATTTGATCTTTGGTTCGTTAGCAGAACTTCGTTCAGTGTCAGAGGTTTATGCTTCAAATGATGGAAAACAAAAGTTCGTCAACGACTTCGTCAATGCATGGAACAAAGTGATGATGCTAGATCGTTATGATGTCATGTAATTTTTAATGAAAAAGATGTAAATTCAAAAGCCTTGTAGCTTATCTGTTACAAGGCTTTTTTAATTGGAAAGAAAATATGAAGATAACATTTTTTTATGCAGCCTTATTAGCTATTTTGTTTGTTATTATTAGCATAAGAACAATCCGCTTACGACGAAGTTTAAGAATTGCTGTTGGTGATGCCGGAAATCCAAAAATGATTCGGGCCATGAGGGTGCATGCAAACTTTTCTGAATATGTTCCATTAAGTCTTTTGTTGATTTACTTTGTTGAAGTCAGTGGCGGGCATCCATATCTAATTCATGCCTTGGGTTTTAGTTTATTGATGGCTCGGTTATCACATGGTTATGGTCTAAGTCAGGAAAAAGAAAACTTCAAATTTCGCGTCTCAGGAATGGTCACCACTTTTTCAGTGATTCTTTTGTGCGCAGGGTTTCTGTTATGTACTTATTTTTTTGGCAGCGTAAAATAAAATGTGCTGCCTTTTCCAAGGGACGATTCAACCCAAATTTTTCCGCCATGCGATTCAACCAAAGTTTTGGAGATATATAAGCCAAGTCCTAATCCACTTCGGTTTTTATTTCCAATTTGGGCGAATCTTTCAAAAATAAGATTCTTTTGTTCGTCTGGAATTCCGGGTCCGGTATCACTGATAGAAACCTTGAATTCAGTTGGGCTTTCTTCCGTCGCAACTGTAACGCACCCGCCGTCAGGGGTAAACTTAAGGGCATTGCCAATGAGGTTCATGATAATCTGATAGACTCGGTCCTTATCGCAATCGATCAGGCTTTCCTCTTTTGCAAAATTCGAATTTAAAGTCATATTCTTTTTAGCCGCCACGTGAGCACAGCATTCTAGGGCCTCTTTAATAAGATCACTCAATCGACAAGACGCCGTTTCCAAATGAAGCTTACCTTCTACAATTCTTTCCATATCTAAAATATCGCTGATCAGTCGAAGTGAAGTATCAGCGTTTCGACGAATCATTTCTAGGCAGCGCTTTGCGTCCTCTCCGACATTAATAAGAGACGGATCTTCTAGCAGCATTTCAGAGGCAGATAAAATGGCACCAATAGGATTTTTCAAATCATGGCTGACAATGGCCACGAACTCTTCCCGTGTCGTAAGAGTTGATTTAGTGTCTAAGTGAGCGGTCTGTTCAGCGGATAAAAGATTTTCTGCAAGTCTAGAATCAAAGTCGGTTTTCGACCGTTCAAGTAAAAGATTTTTATCGGTGGTTTGTCTTTCAAGTTTGACCAGCCTGTTTAAAAGCCGCTCTCTTTCGCCGCGTTCATGCCCTACCGCTAAGTCATTTTTTGAGCGTTCTTTTTTGATCGCACTATCTTCTGAAATTCTGTCTTTTTGTATCAAGACATTATTTAAATGTGCTTTCTCATTTCTGATATCTGCTTCAGATCGACGATGCATTCTTGCTTTATCAGCTTCCAGTCGATTTTGCGATAGCGCCTTATCTGTTGCAGATTCGGCTTGTCCCTTCATCGCATCAAAGGACTCATCTGTTTTTCCACGCTCAACATTCAGGCTATTGTCAGTTTGGGCCCGTTCTTTTTTCAAATTTGGTGGTGCGGAATTTTTTTGCAAGAGCACTCCTTGGACTTGTTAGCGGCAAAAATCGAATTGTAAGCTAACATATCTCTCAGCAGAATGATTGTTTGGCGCAGTGGGATAACTCACATCGGTCTCTATGTCATGCCGGCCTACTCAAAGGGACGCTAATAGGGCAAATTAAACTGGTTAGCCACCAATGCTAATACCTTAATGGATTATTTATTGGAATTCTTTATCAGCATAGCTATTTTGGATGGCAACGTGAACACCGGAGAACTTAATGACTGATGATAACAAAATAGACCCCAAATTAGATCTTATTTTTGAAGCCACAACTACGGTTCCTATTGAAAAATTATGGAAAGGTTGGACAGATCCGGAAACATTAAAAAAGTGGTTTTGTCCAAAGCCTTGGAAGGTCACCGAGTGTCGAATTGATCTTCGACCCGGCGGAGAGTTTTTTACTGTTATGCAAGGACCTGATAATCAACAAATGCCCGGTCATGGTTGTTACCTAGAAGTTCAAGAAAATAAAAAACTTGTTTGGACCAATATGATGTCAAAAGGATACCGCCCCGAGCCTCCGTCAACCACGGAATTTTCATTTGTTGGAACAATTCTTTTTTCCAAAACTGATCAGGGAAGTTTGTATCAAGCCATCGTCAGACACAGCGATGAAGAAGGGCTAAAGAAGCATGAACAGATGGGCTTCCACGAAGGTTGGGGCACGGCTTTCAATCAACTCGTTAAGCTGATGAAATGAATGGATTTTGATCTTAAGATTTCTCGAATCCTTCATGCCGGTTATATTTTTGAATACAATGGCTCGCAAATTCTTTTTGATCCCATATTTGAAAATCCATTCAGTCAAAACTGTTATGCCTTTCCGGATGTTAAATTTGACCAAGAAAAAATAAAATCTGTCCCATTTTCGGCGATCTTTATTTCACATTTTCATGACGATCACTGTTCATTGGCCTCACTGGATCTTTTAGATCGTAAAACTCCTATTTATATTTTCTGCCTCTTTGAAGTGCTTTTTTCAATGATTAAAGAATTAGGTTTTACTAATGTTTATCCACTTGAAATTGACAGACCCATCAACATTCATGGATTTCAGATAATTCCGCGTCGGGCCTTGGATGCCGATGTTGATTCAATCTTTCAAATTAGAGTCGGCAGCTTGAATATCTTAAACGTTGTCGATTCTTGGATTGATGATGAGACTTTACAAATGCTGGCCCAGGCGGGTCCCTGGGACCTCATTCTATGGCCCTTCCAAACAATGCGCGAAATAGAAATCCTTTCACCTTTAAGAGCCAAACCTGCAGTTGTGGATTTACCCTACGAGTGGATTCAACAATTAAAAATATTAAATCCAAGGTATGTTGTGCCAAGTTCCTGTCAATTTATCCATGAAAGTTGGTCATGGTATAATCACGCGTTTTTTCCAATTTCCTACAAACTGTTTCAAAAACAAATTGAACAAGAAATTCCTGAAGTTTTGGTTTTAAGGTTAAATCCATCTGTTTCGGTGTTGCTTAATCAAAGGTCGCTTAATTTTGCGGCGCCGATAAGTTGGATACAACCTATTGGCGAACAAGATGTTGATTATGAATATCGCAGTGTCTTGAAAGCACCCCTAACCTCGGAAATTGCGCAGCATTTTAAAGCTCTAGAACCGCATCAGTCAGAGATAGTTTCTAAATATTGTCATATGGGGTTGCTTGAAAAGTATCGATCTTTACCGACCTCGGTTGAAAACTACTTTAAAAAGAAAAGGTGTTGGCGGTTAACTATTTATGATCATCTTGGGACAGCCACTCATTTCTATTTCAATATTGAGGGTAAAACAATTCAAGTAGCTACAAATGCAGCTGAACCATTGGCTTGGACGACGGAACTTCCAATATACAAGCTGTATACTGCACTAGAGCATGGCGAATCCTTATCTTCGATGTATTTAAGGATCAATGACGTCCAATTTAATCTTCAAATTGAAAAAGAAATTGTCGATGTTGATATTATCGAAGATCCTTTAGTGCGCACTCTTTTTAGCGGTCAGTTCGGAACCTACCAACTTGCACAGCTGGAGAAAATTAAGGAAAAGTTCGTTTGAACAAAAACGTTCCATTCACTAAAATTCAAATTTCAGTGGCCTTTGAAGAATGCCTCGAGAAATATATTTCTGAAAAACGGGATCGAATAAAACCCTTTGTAGGTCAAAATTTTTCATATAAAAAAACCCTGCTTATTCAAAAAAAGACTTTTTTAGTTGATCTCCTTTCGAATCCGATCAACGCACTTTGGTCTTTTTTATATTTGGCGATAAAAAAACCATCGAAATTTTTGAAAAAATAGGCTGGACCTCGTTAGGTGCTCTATTCTTAAAAATTCCTAAGGGAATCAAGACTGGATATCAAAAAAAAATAGAACAAGTGGTGGCGCTTGAATTTTTAGAGTGGGATCCTGACTCAAAGAAAACAGATCACGGATTGTTATCTTTGATCCAGCAAAATTCTATCCTGTCAGCGGTGCTGGATTCAAAAAATCATCATATCTTTTCAATGACAAATGATTTCCGTGATGTTCTCGATCGATATTCTGCGGGGCGGGCCATGATTTCTGATTTGTCAGGATCTGTCCTTACATTATTGGTAGGGTGGATTTATTTTGGCGATAAGACACTTGGTCTTTTGGGATTAGGAAATAGAATTGCATCCCGCTTGGCCCAAGATAGGGCTGCTGATAAATTTTTCCTTGGAAAGGGCCTTGGCTCTGGCTTTTACAAAATGTTTCCGCCGCATCCTTCGCGGTATCAGATCGTTTTAGCCACTCTTTTCGTTGGATTGATGCTAACTATTTTTAGCCTTATCACAACGGCTTTAAGTGATCCCTGCCTAAAAAAATTAGGCCTTCAGGAAAAAAAACTAGAAATATTTCTTGATGACTTAGAGTCGACGCTTTCAATTCAATTTAAGCAAAATTTAAAAGAGATCTTTAATTAGAAAAAATAAATCGGGGCCTTAAAATTTCAACCCCGATTCACATCACATTAATTTTTTGCAGTCGCAGCAGAGATAATAACATCAGCCACTTTTTTTGGCTGAGAAAGCATTGGAACGTGACTTGTTTTTAAAACGGTCGTTGTTGCATTGATTTTTTTAGCCATTGATTTTTGCAGCTCAGGCTGAATCATACGATCCTGATCAGCAACAATATAATAACTTGGCTTATTTTTCCAAGAAGCAACAGTCACAGCCTCGCCGAAAGCTTTCGCGGCAACAGGCCCTTGAGTTGCAAACATGATCTTAGTCATTGCAGGGCTAACATCCTGGGCAAAGTTTTTAGCCAAGGACTCTTGAGTCAATGCCATATAACCGCTTGCATCGGGTTTCAAATTTTCTAATCCAGGAGTCGCAGGAAGGTCTCTACCTAATTCGCCTGAAGTTTGACCTTCAGCTGGAGCAAAGGCTGCAACATAAACTAAAGCTTTTACTTTTTCGCTAGTGCCAGCTTGAGTGATGACAGTTCCACCCCAAGAGTGGCCTACCAAAATAACTGAACCTGTTTGAGCGTCAATCGCTCGTTGAGCAGCACCAACGTCATCTGCTAGTGAAGTTAATGGATTTTGCACGGCCACAACTTTGAAACCTTTAGCATGTAAAAATGGGATTACCTTATCCCAGCTTGAGCCATCAGCAAAAGCTCCATGAATAAGAACGACTGTTGTGTCGGAATTTTTATTTTCCTTTGTTGCAGCTTGAACTGAACTAAATCCAACTGTTGAAATGAGTGAAAAGGCGATGACTAAATTCAAAACTAACTTTCTAAACATGTTAAAAACTCCTAGTGATAATGTGTTTTACAAAGCTACAATAAATTTTCATTTTTTCAAGGACAAGTCAGCGGTGGTCGTAATGTCATTGGTCAAAACCAAGACTAGACTTTTCTAAATCCATTGAGCGCAGAGCAGGTGATAAATAAGTGATAATGGCAACTGTGCATAAACAGGCTATACCGCCAAAGTAGACAGCGGGGACAGTGCCAATAATTTTTGCAGCAATTCCCGATTCAAGTTCGCCAATTTCATTGGAAGACCCAATAAAAATCGAATTGACTGCAGAAATTTTTCCGCGCATGTGGTCTGGTGATGTCAGCTGAACAGCAGCAGATCTAATCGCCATGCTGATGCTGTCAAAAGAGCCGCTCAGCGCCAAGGCAAATAGCGACAAATAAAAATTTCGACTGGCTCCAAAGACTAAAATGCAAAGTCCAAAACCCAAAACTGAAGACAACAGCCAGCTTCCAGTCCGCATATTTTTAGTCCTGGATAAATACAAACTCATAAGGGTCGCGCCGATCGCAGGCGCCGCCCGAAGCACACCCAAACCCTTGGGGCCCACAAATAAAATTTCATTGGCAAAAATAGGCAGCAGTGCTGTCACGCCGCCAAATAAAACCGAAATCATATCTAACGAAAGGGCAGGAAATAAAATCGGATGCTTAAATACAAATCTTAATCCTGAAAACAGTTCATCTTTCATCGACGCATGCTGCGGACCCGTCGAGGGAGGGGCCACGTCCTTTCGAATAAGTAGCATTGAAAAAGCACCAACCAATAAAAGACTGCAAACGATCGTCGAAGACGTAATCGCTCCAAAAAATCCAAACACCAAACCACCAAAAGCAGGCCCCGCAATTCTTGCAACTTGCATTGCTGAACTTGCCAAAGCCGAGGCTTGCAGCAGATCTTTGCGATCAACCAACCGAGGGACCGCCGCATAAATTGCTGGCTGTGAAAAAGAACGTGCGATGCCTGTCAAAAAGGCGGCGGAATATAAAAGTCCAACTTGCAATTCAACAGGAAAATTTAAAGAAAATAGATGTTCTGATAAAACCACTAAGCCTGAAACCAGGCTGACAAGCATAACTCGGCGATAAATTAAAAGTGGCCGGGCCCGGTCCACCAAATATCCTGCGTAAAGTGCAAGGCCGATCGCAGGAACCGCTTCAGCGAGGCCAATAAAACCAAGGTACAAGGGATCTTTTAAAAGTTCGTATATTCGCCAGCCTAAAACAACAGCCTGCATTTGCACTGCAAAAGTGAAAAGAAACCGAGCACAAAGCAGCTTTTTAAAATCAGACGGCATAGATACAAATCTAATGGCAGAACCATTTAAAACTCACGACATAATAAAAGTTGGGGACATTTGACCCAGAGAGTCTTTGTTGTTGGGCAAAGGATGGACTTCGGCTGCTTTGAAATCGTCTGGATAGAAAATTCTGGATGGCTGTGTTTTTGCTTATTTTAAAGGATACAGGAGACCTCATGAAAAACGCTTTAAAAAAAGAATTAGCAGTTCTAGCAGCCTTCGCGTCCATGATCAGTGCAAAATCCAAATCACCACTTTGGTCAGGCCTTTTCGCTGCAGGTGCAGCGGGACTTGTCTTCTCGTCGTTACAGAAAAATTACAGCTTTGCGGGACGAAAAGTTTATATCACGGGCGGCTCCAGAGGCCTGGGTCTTTCAATGGCTTGGAATTTATTAGATCAAGGTGCTGACGTGACGATAGTTGCGCGCGATGAGGATGAATTAATTCGGGGTCAAAATATTTTGTTAAAACAATTTCCCGATGCCAACGTCTTTATCAGTGTTTGCGACATTACAGATGTTAACGAGCTTGCCGAAAGCTTAGATCAAGCGATTGAGAGAATGAACGGAATTGATTTACTGATTAATAATGCAGGGTCAATCTTAGTCGGTCCGTTCACATCTATGGAAAAAGAAGATTTCGAAGCGCAGATGAATCTTCATTTATATGCAGTGGTTGAAGCGACGGGTTTAATTTTTCCTCATTTTAAAAATCGTGGCCAGGGTCGAATTTTAAACATCTGTTCATTAGGTGGGAAAGTAGCGGTTCCACATATGCTGCCTTATGATGCTTCTAAGTTTGCGTTGGCGGGATTTTCCCAAGGTGTTAGCGCTGAACTTGCTCCGCACAATATCGTTGTAACGACAGCATATCCGACGGTCATGCGAACGGGGTCACCCATTCAAGCTGTCTTTAAAGGGGATCACGGCAAAGAATTTGAGTGGTTTGAAACCATCGACAATTTGCCTTTAATTTCAATGTCACCGGATAAAGCGGCTAAAAAAGTTTTGCAAGCTGTCGCTGATGGTAAAAGCGAAGTGATTCTTTCAGTACCGGCAAAAGCTCGGCTGTTACTAGGAACATTTTTTCCAGAAACAATGAATGCGTTTATGGGAATGATCGCTGGGCTGATGCCTAAAAAAGATTCTGCGACTCGTAAAACGGGGGCGGATAGCGATAATCGATTTTATCAGAATCGACTTCTTAAGCCCTTACAGCGCAAAGCCCAAGAAGTGCAAGATGACTACAATCAAACACCTCATCACGATGCCGAATTCAACATGGGACTAAAACATTAAGGAAAGCTATTTTCTTTTTCCGAAGGTTTTTTTCTTTAGGGCCGGCTGACGAAGTGTTCCTCGACCAGGTAACTTATTTTTTTTTGCGGGAACTGTGGTTTTTTCTTTTTCAGTTCGCTTGTCAGTTGGCTTTTTTTGCAATCGAGGCTCTTCTTTTTTACGGGGCTGTTCTTTTTTATAGGGAGCGGGTTTTTTGCCGTCAAGTTCAGCCATCAACCTGGAATCCCGTTCGGTGACAAGGTTAACCACTTCGCCGGCTCTTCCAGCGCGGGCTGTCCTTCCCACGCGATGTAGATAGTTTTCAAGCTGTTGGGGTAAATGGTAATTAATAACCCTTGATACAGCTTCAAGATCAAGTCCGCGTCCCGCCAAATCAGTAGCAACTAACAGATCTATTTTTCCATCGCGGAACTTTTTAAAATTTTGGCGACGCTCATTTTTGTCCATATCACCGCGATAAATGGCACAAAGAAAACCTTTTTCCGCAATTTCTTTGGCGAGCTTATCACACTGTTCACGAGTATTAGTGAAAACTAAAGTGCCGCCGTTGACTCGTTGACCAAGAATTTTTTCAAACAGAGGCCATCGCTTGCCATCTTGGACCATTAAATTTTTTGTGACCAAAGTCTTTACGACTTTGCCACTTCCTGAACTGCGCACAACTTCAGCGGATCTAAATAGAGTGTTCATCAGTTCTTGGACCGAAGGAGAAACCGTCGCAGAAAATAGTCCCATCTGAAGAACACTCGGACATGCAGCAACAATAAAATTTGAATCTGGTAAAAATCCTTGATCTAACATTTGGTCAGCTTCATCAAAAACTAGCATTCGGACATCAGTCAAATGAATCAGTTTCATATCCATCAATTGCACTAAACGACCGGGTGTCGCTAGTAAGATTTCAAAAGGATTAGCAACATTTCTTCGGGCTTGTTCTAAGGCCATACCGCCCAAAGCAGGACGCACTCGTAACCGTGTATCGTGGGTCAGCGTTTTAAAGACTTTCGAAACTTGTTCACCCAACTCGCGAGTCGGAACCATAACAATGGCCCGGGGCGAACTGTGCTCGGTGACGGGGTTATCTCGGGTTTCTAAATTTTTTAACATATGTAATAAGGGAAGTGCATAGGCCAGGGTCTTGCCACTGCCTGTTTCAGAAATTCCCACCACGGATTTTTTATCCATCATGGCAGGAATAATTTTTATCTGAATTTCGGTGGGTTTAAAAAGACGTTGTTTCACCAAAGTCTGAGTCAGTGACGGAAGCAAATTAAAATCTGAAAATGTGTTCATGGCGGGCACTCTACCTTTTTCTAAGGCAGGGCCCTACAGAAATCTCTAAGTCCACAGATAAAGAGGCAAATCCCTAAAAAAAATACCCACTTTCTGGATCAAAAGGTGAGGGTGTGATAGTAAGAGTAACAATAAGATTCAAAATGAATCGATCAAGGTTTTAACTTTTGCTGAAGGACGTCTGCAAAACTTTTTTTCGCATTTTTAGATACTTTGTTAAGGTAGGAGTCACCATCTGTCTTAATATCAAGTTTAGGCTGTGGAGATTTGCCAGCAGTAGTCGTCGACTTATAGGCTTTAATAATATTTTGAACTGGAATCATAAGGCCTCCTTTTTACTGACCTTATAAAAAGCAATTTTTAAACCATTGCCGGAGCGTTTATATTTCAGCAGGCAGTCCAGTCGGGTACAATTTTTTCGCGTCTAGTAGGCATTTCACCTCATTTAGTGGAGTCCAACCCTTTGGAGTTGGGAAAACAAAAAATTTTGTTCATTATCTTTATTTTTTAAGGTAATAGACCTTATGAGCAAAACTGAAATTCTTAGGTTGATGGCAGGGTTCCGGAAGTTTCACGATAAGTATTTTGCAAACGAACATCCGCTTTATCAACGCCTATCTTCAGGGGGCCAAAGTCCAAAGACTCTCATTATTGGCTGCAGCGACTCCCGAGTTGATCCTGCCATTATAACGTCGGCCGGACCGGGCGATCTTTTTATCGTTAGAAATGTTGCAAACTTGGTTCCCCCTTTTGAAAAAGGTGGCGGTTTTCATGGTATCAGCGCGGCCATTGAATTTGCGGTTGTTAATTTAAAGGTTGAAAATGTCATCGTGCTTGGGCACCGCCAGTGTGGTGGAATTCGAGCGTTAATGCTGAATGAATCCGATAAAAATGATCCCAATAAAGAAGATAGCTTCGTCGAGCAATGGGTTCGCATCGCTCAAGACGCAAAAGAACGTGTTTTAGCAAAACATAAAGGTGAAGACGAAGAGGCTCTTTGTCGGCATGGCGAACAAGAGGCTATCATTACATCACTTAATAATTTACGGACCTTTCCTTTTGTACAAGCGGCAATCACTGATCGAGGACTTGTGGTCATGGGAATTTATTTTGACCTAGAATCAGGCCAGCTTGTTGAATACGACGAAGACTCTGCCGCTTTTCGTAATATTGAAATTTAAGAAATTAAGTCCATCCAATACTCATAGATCATGACCATTGCTAAGGTATCTAGCTCACAATATTTAAGCAAAGCGTCTGCAATGTATTTACGCTCTTGATCACTCATCTGGGTCAACTGCATACGGGCATAAGCCATCGAAGCCGATCCGCCTTCCCGAATGTCATCGAAGTCTGCCATTCGATCAAGCAGCGCCAAGGTCGGCGCCGGGACATCGTGAAAAATTGGTTCCAAAGTCTTGTAAGGATCCTTTATTTCACCCTCTATTTTTTCACACCAAATTTTGTTTTTAAAATTATAACTTTTTATTTCAGCTCCATAAATTGGTTTGGAATATTTATTGTGTAAAAACTGAGATTCAAAAAGAACTGCAGGTAGAACAGACTTGATAGAATTAGATCCCCCCATCCTTGGTGATAGATAGAGACTCTTTACAAGTTCTAATAGATCGACCATTTTCCGATTTCCAGACCTAATAATCTTGTTGGAATTTTTTTCAATCGTTAGATCATTAATAAACTCGATAAGGTCATAACGATCCGCTTCGGCCGATTTTTCTAATTGCCATTTTATGTGATTAAGAACGGTGTTTTCATGGGATGCATACCTTAAAACTGTACCGCGATCTTGGCCAAGGGCCTTTTGTAAAGCACGAACAAAGTTAAAGTTTGGAAATTCCGCGGGCGCACTAGAAAGAAATTGATCTTGGTGATGAACCCCACCATTTTGATCAACTTGATGATGCGAAAACTGGAAAGCCACAGTTTCATAGGGAGTAAGACCTTTTGTAAAAGGAATAGCGGAAGTGATCGTTTCGAAATCGATAAAATGCAGGGGATATTTCCAAGTCGAGATTTCTGAGGAAAATCCTTCTCTATCAAAATAGGGACGTTTTTCTTTGTTTCGATATAGCTCGACCTGTCTCCATTGACGTTCAAATCGCGGGAGGACTTTAGATGTTTTTGTTTTGGGGATTAGGTCATCAAGCTCAACTTCAGTTAAAAAGTATCGGCTCTCACTCAGTAGCCGATCTTTAATTCTAAAGTCCAACGACCATAAATCAAAGATTAAAGGTTCTACAAAGTCAGACTCCTTAAGTGACGTCGCCGATGTCCAACATTGTTCAAAGCCACTTTTTCTGGTCCCCAATGTAGCACGATCAACCTTAAACTCACAAGCGCCACAAGCCCGGCTGATCTTTGGCTGAACCCATTTTCGATCGGCGCAAACAGCGGAAAGGTCATTTACGTAATTTGAAAACTCTTTCCCATCGTAGGATTGTTCTAAAAAAAACTTAACCTCATCGTTTGTGGGAACCGCGATCAAAATTTCAGCACCGAGATCTTTTAAAGTCGTGTCTGGAGGAATCTCAACAGTTGTGCGTCCATTTTGATTTTTCAATAGAAACTTTTGGTGAAGTTTGTCCACAGTCGCAAAACTTCCCTTATTGGCTAGCATCAAGGCTGAAGTGAACGTAAAATCTGGAAATGATTTTTTGGTAACAAAAATCTGGAAAGCGATATCACCAATATAGGATTCCCATTTTCCATCAAAACCATCTTTGGCCTTATTAAAAAAACTAATTTCATCTTTTTTATAACTCTTCGCTTTGACCTCGATCAACTCGATGAAAGAGCCTTTCTTTTTTAAAATATCAACCCTGACAAACAGATTTTGATATCGAAAGGCGGCTTCAAATAAAATAATTTCGTCGTGTTGAAGGGCTTCTACCGTTTTTGCTACGGCGGTATCATGATCTATTTCTTTAATCTCGATCCCGCCTGGAAAATAGAGTTGTGCCAGAGCGCCAATCTGTAAGCCCCCATCGGCAAGGCTTTTTAAAAACGGATCGTCTAATTTATTGGAGGCATAATCCAAATCACCTTCATAAAAAAGTTTAGTGGCACAATCGTGACCCACCTTGAACCTTGATTTTGTAAGATATCGAATTTTTGCCATCTCTAATAAGGCTATAGGACTTAGGGGAGAATCAGAAGCTTGATTTTGTATGGTTGCTATTCTAAACCTAGATCTGGCCTTAATGACACGTAAAGGGATCGAAGACTTTGAATTTCTTAAGACTGAATGATTTTCTTCTAACCGTCCTTTTTGAAGACGATGAGATCATAGCTGTTGATAAGCCCTACGGCATCAATAGCCATACAAACGAGTCAAAAGCAGAGCATGGCGATTTTGCTCAAGATGGTTTGATAGAGATCTGCGAAAAAAACTTTGGTCGAAGGTTTTATATAGTTCATCGGCTGGATCAAACAACAACAGGCGTAATTATTTTTGGAAAATCCCCTGAGGCCGCCAAAAAATATGCCGATTTCTTTTTCCAACGGCAAGTCAAAAAAACATATTGGTTTGTAACAGCTGAGAGATCAAAAAAAGATCAATATTCAATCGACCAAGTCATTGTGCATAAGGGAAAAGATCAAGAAGCAAAAACCGAGCTTGAGCTTTTGAAAAAACAATCAAGATTTGAACTTTGGCAGGCTCGCCCACTGACGGGACGAAATCATCAAATTAGAATTCATGCCCTAGCTGCTGGAATTTCAATTCTAGGTGATCTAAAGTATGAAGGAAAGCCGTTCCACTTTATTTGTCTTCATAATCATCAAATTCAATTTCCTAATGGGATTCTGATTAAGTCCGAGCCGCCCCACTATTTTGAAAACTTGCATCTGCTAGAAAATAAAAATTTGTCCAACGCCCTATTTGAAATAGATCGAAGGCAACGTTTATTTGGTCATTCAAAATTAACGGATCAATGTTTTAGAATCGTTCATAATAAAAATGAAACAAAGGATTCGGCCCTTAGCATTGATCAATTTGGCAAAAAGCTTATTTTTTCTTGTTATGATGAACATTGGACAGAGGCCCACCAAAAAACATTTTCCTACCTTTCCCAGTGGTTGAAAATGCCAATGATTGTCAGGATGATGCACAACCGCGGAAAAGACCCGCTGAATAAGTCGCAATTTTTAATAGAAGGTGCAGGGGATTCAAGCCAAGATTTGCAAGACAGTGCCTGGGTGGCCAACGAAAATAATATCAAGTACGAAATACGTTCTGATTCCGGCCAATCTTTTGGATTATTTCTAGATCAGCGATTGCAAAGAAGCTGGGTCTTAAATAACTCTAAAGACAAAGCCGTATTAAATTTATTTTCATACACTTGCGGCTTTAGTGTGGCAGCGGCCTTAGGCGGAGCCAAAGACGTGACTTCCGTGGATACAAGCAAAAATGTTCTAAACTGGGGTCGAAAAAATTTTCAAGTAAATAGTTTGGACGATCAAAAATGCAAATTTTTTTGCCGGGACAGCATTAGTTTTCTTGAGCAAAGTATTCATAAAAATACTAAATATGATTTAATTATCTGTGACCCGCCGTCTTTTTCACGCGGTGAAAAAGGTGTTTTTAAAATTCAAACTAGTCTTGAATTGTTGCTCTCAAATTGTTTAAAAAGTTTAGATGAAGAAGGCTGTCTTCTTTTTTCAACAAATTTTGAAGGCTTTTTTATGGATGATATTCGTAGGACAATTCTGAAGGTTCAAAAATCTCTTCAAATTTCCTTTCTTCAGATTAACTGTGTTCAGCCGGCGCTTGATTTTGAGTTGCCTGGAACTAAAGCCATTCTAAAATCATTTTTGATTAAAGTGAGCAGCCAAGCTTTCTCCGAAAAAAGCGTTATAAAATCAAATTTTGCGACCGAAATAGACGAAAACTGAAACTGGGAGATTTCTATGGCCTGTATCCTATTTGAAGCAGGAAAGAAAATTGGCCAGATTTCTGAATGGGTTTTAATTGAAAGACCGGCGCAAGTTAAGAACGTCCTTGGAAAAGAAGTGCTTATGCCAAAACCCAAAGACCAATGCACCTTTACCTCCCCAAAGCCGATTCCGAAGCGCAGTGATTTAATCCTGATTTGCGATCATAAACTGGAATACATCCTTAAGGTCACCTATGTCCGTGGGGGCACATTTGTAACTGCCGATATCATTGAGCAGCGAAAAATGCGGATCTAAGGCTGGCTGCTTAAATTTTCAGCTTTTCCTTCACGCCTGGTCGTGAAAAGATAGGTAGGTAAAAGGGGTATTCTTTGAAATCCACATTCTTAGTTATTCTGGTATGTCTTTTGGTATTTTCTGGATCTGCAACTCTAGCACAAGAGCCCGAAGAAAACTTTGACCACCAGACAGCCGAAGAAGTCGAACGCGCGCGAAGAGAAATTCAGCGACAGTTTGCAGACGCAAAAAATCCTGATTCCATCAGTCTAAGATTAAAAAGAAAAATATTAAGTCAATATCAGCATCTAGATCCGAAACATGATGTACCTAAAGATTTACTTGAAAATACGATCCTGTATTTTGACCTGAATAAAGAAAAATTTGGTAATCATAATTATTTTTCGGTGATTAACTATGCGGCTCGTTCGGACCAATTTAGATTTTTTGTAATTAATTTGGAAACGGGAGTTGTAGAAAAGTTTCGCACGGCACATGGATTTTATTCCGATGAAGACGATGATGGATATGCAACAATTTTCGGGAATGTGAATAACTCTGGAAAAAGCTCGATTGGCTTTGCCAGAACTGCAGAAGTCTATTCGGGAAGATTTAATCGAGCGATCAGAATCGATGGCCTATCACCTACAAATTCAAACATAAGATTACGAGCCATCGTTGTCCACGGATGGGACAACGTTCACGAACGAGCCGAGATTCAAGGCCGCAGCCGAGGCTGTCCCGCTTTGGATTGGACTGTCAAAGATGGAGTGATTGATAAAATCCAAGGCGAAAGTTTACTTAATATGGGTTTTTCACTATTAAACTAAATTAAAATTCTAACTTTGGATTCCATTTTTCCCAATCCTTTGGAGGACTGGCCACTAAAGGAAATTTACTTTGAGGTTTTGCGATTCCGCCCGCATTATCCGGAGTAAAAAAATCAATTCCCCCGTGCAACAGCGAATCCATCGAGCTGATTTTCAAAGACGAGCCAAAAAGTCCTAATTTCGCTTGAACACCGACTTTTCTCCAAAAAACTGAATTGGTGCGCACAAGCTTCACATACTTATTCTCAATATTTATTTGAACATGCACATTTTGGGAATCTTTTGAAAGGATTAGCTTAGTGACGGTGCCTACTTTCATTCCCCGGAAGGTGACTATATCGCCGGCGCTTACAGATTCAGCGTTTGTTGTTTCAAGAATATAGGATGAAGTATCATCGTGAGTGTCTGTTGATCCTGTTGCTGATTGAGCTTTAAATTCAAATTTTTCATCAGCTTCGACGGGGCCGGGCAATGCCGCAATATAGGTGCCTTCAAACAGTGTATTTAATCCGCTGATTCCAGAAAAATCGACTTTAGGAACCACCAATTCAAATTTGGATCCGGCTACTGCAAATTGCTCTGCATCCTTACGTAAGGAAACTTCAACAACAACATCTTTATTTTCGGCTGAAATATAAACATTTTTAACCAGGCCGATAGGAACGCCTCTGAAACGTACTTTGGTCTTTTCCGCTTGGATCCCCGACGCATCGTCAAAAAGAATACGAATCGTTGCTCCGCGATGTTTGAAATAATCAACAAACAACCAGCCTGAAATGATGATGGCAAATATTGGAAAGAGCCAAACATACCAGCCGGTTCGCAATGATTGCATTTTTTCATTCACCGAGTTTTTCATTTTCTTTTTCCCATATCAGTTGAGGATCAAAATAAGCAGAAGCCAGCATCGTAAAAATAACGACAATTGCAAAAAGTAAAGATCCTAGGCCCGGTTCGACAGCGGTCCATGGGCCTAATTTCATAATTGCAACTAACACCGCCAATAAAAAAATATCTAACATCGACCAGCGTCCAATTGATTCAACCATATGGTAAAGTTTCGTATTAAATCTGGGGTTTTTTTGCCGAGCAAAACTTGTTAGATAAAACAGTATAACAAGTTTCACGAACGGAATCAGCATGCTGGCTAAGAACACAATCAGAGCGATAGCGACCGAGCCCGATTCCGCCAATGAAATAATTCCGCCCCAGATTGTCGAGCTATTTCGACTGCCATAAAGTTCGATGGTCATGAACGGAAAAATATTGGCAGGAATGTATAAAATTAAAGCCGTCATTGAAAAAGCCAAGGTCAACCGAGCCGACTTTGGCTTTAGTTTTTCATGTTTATGGCCGCACCGGCTGCAGGTAAGTGTTTTCTTTAACCCCTGTGGACTTGGAATGGGCTGTGAACAGATCTGACAAATTAAAAAATGCTGGGACTTGTAAGATTCCTCCATAAGGGTCAGATCAATGCCGTTTTCCTTGGATGCCGCGCTGATTACTTTCCAGTTTATTGATGCGAGCAGCTTCGTTTCTTTTGCTTTCAGAAATTTTCTGAGATTTAGCTTTAGCTTTCATCTTTACAGAGGTGCTTTTCTTCAAATTCATTTTTCGATGCCCTGGACTTTTACCGGTATTTTGATCGTCTTTCTGAGCCATTTTGCTCAGCCACGCCAGCTTGTTTTGTAGCTGGTTAACCAATTTGAAGAAAAGTGACGGCTTTGAGTTGCTTTGAATATTTGACATAGATAACTAGATACCATGTGATGTTCATTCCAACAAGCGGGCGACCAGAGATGACAAAATTGTCATAAGGAGAGGTTGATACATGAAAAAAAACCATTCGCAAATCGTTAATCTATCTGAAGTTGAAGTGACCGAATTTGGTAAAGGCCGCTTTGGGTTTAAATCGAAAAGGCTTGCTGCCCATGCTGGCGCTCAAGCCATCGGTTGCAATTGGTTTGAGCTGGCACCTCACCAGACAGCTTTCCCTTACCATTATCACGCTGGAATCGAAGAAAATATTTTTATCCTTCACGGGGTTGGAGCTTTAAGAATTGGGGCTGACAGAATTGGGGTCAAACAAGGTGATTATATTGCCTTCCCGGCGGGTCCCCAGTTTGCCCATTCATTGGAAAATACCGGTGAAAATCCTTTGCAATACCTTGTTATTTCTAATAAGAGCTCGGTAGATGTTGTGGGGTATCCGGATTCTAAGAAGGTGGCTGTTATGGCAACCCCAAATCCGAATGAGTGGCCGCCTCATAGTGCCTGGGTCAGAATGATCATTAAAGAGCAGCCGTCGGTCGATTATTTCGAAGGTGAAGCGTAAACAGTCAAAGGAGTTTTTATGAAAGCCATTTTATCAATTTTTATCGTATTGTTGTCGATGGGCGCTTCCGCCAGCTCAAAGAAAATGACCTGCGCTGTTTTTGAAAATAATAACTTATTAAATAAAGTCGATATTGAGTTGAATGAAAAAGTCACACGCGCAGAATTTGGAGCTATCAACGAATTGACAGTGATTTTAACAGATATTCCGAACACCTCACAAGTATCGCTAAAAATGATAGGGGCCGAGTTAGGGCTTATCGTTGAAGCCATTGGATCTTTCGGTCCAACAAGTGAGGGTATTTCAAGTTCAGTTTTAAATCGCGGATTCACAACTTCGATCACCTGCACTCCTATCAAGTAATTACACCCCGTTCATGGCGACTTTCTGCCCTGAGTACACAGCCTCTTTGATGAATCAGTAGATCTGGTTAGGCCCTGCTTTTGCAGAAAAACTAAATCAGGTTTAACAATTCTAAAAGGGAGCTCGTATGCAAAATGACAATGTGTCAATCACAGGAATCAAAGGGATGCTTCAAAATTTTAAGACAACTTTTGAAGGTCAGCCCTTATCGTTGCAAGAAATCAGAAATGAAATCTCTGAAGATCAGAATACAAAGTACGACTTTATTGATTTATTAGAAAAACATCATGATTATTTAAAGGAATCTATTTCTGTTTTAACTAACAGAAATGCACTATCTTCGGATAAACAAAGTCACCTTACACGCTTCATTCATCTTTTGAATATGCACGGCAGAGCCGAAGAAGAGACTTTGTATCAAAGTCTTAAGCATAGTGAAGAAAAAGAAGCCAGAATAGAAGGAATGGCTGGTCAAGATGAACACGATGTCGCGTTTCAGATGGCTCGCGAATTAAAAGACATGAATTTCGAAGTCTTTTGGTCTGAAGAGATCGATGCGAAAGCAAAAGTTTTAGCAAGCCTGGTCCATGGTCATATTAATGAAGAAGAAACAGAAATGTTTACTATTGCTGATAACGCCATTGAACCAGTAAAAATGCGTGCCATTTCTGGATTTTATTTGGAAAAATGTAAATCTTATTTAGATGAGAAAGTTTTGGAGTTATGACAAAAAAGTCTTATCGTTTAGGTCTTTCTACTTTTTGCTTTTCTTGAATAAAATAGCGAAGGCCGACCAAAGCACCATAGTGGTCGGCATTTTCGTGCTCTTGGCTTGTAACAGACCGCGAATAGCGCAGATCTATAACTGCGGCATAGCGGTCACTACTCCAGACTTCGGCCTGCAAAGCGCCATCAAAGCCATACTCAGTTTTATCTCGAGCCGAGGTTGTTGGCTCGTTGACCCCTCGAAAATCGCTATAAGTGACTTCAACATCTCCTAGGGAATAGGCCGAGTAAAAAGAAAGCGAAGTCGATAAATAAGAATTTAACCAATATCTGTAGCCCATAGTGATATGAATAAGTTGTGTTTTTTCAGCCAAATAATTGCTGTATCGCTCGCGTAAATAAATTTTATTAAGGTAAAAAATTCCAATTTCAAGGCTGCCATGATCACTGATGTCGCCGATCGCCATCAAGGTTAGGCCAGACAAATCAGGAGAAGTCGCCTTAGAGGTAGAGCCTGCAAAGCTTGTCTTGTAAAAAAAAGGCCCAAAGATCGCCGAAACGTTGCCTTCTTTTGCAGTATAGGCAAAGGTCTTCTCAGAAATAAAAAATATTGAAATAAGGATCAGGGCCACTAAAGCTTTTAACATTGTCTAACAGTAAGAGCTGGTTTAAAAAATTCAATCAAAATCGATAAAGGATAAATTTGCCTCACTTTTTTTCAAAAACTAACATTATGCACATCAAAAAGTTATTCGTAGCGATGACGATGATTTTTTCTTGTCCACAAGTGTTGGCCGTAGAAACGCCAAAGGATCCTGACCGCGAAGCTGAGGGCGAAAGTTTAGAAGAAAAATTTATTGAAGGCGATATCTTAGTGTCGGAATGGTTTGATGGAATCGCTGAAGGGATAGATCTATTTTTAGTTGGCAAGCGCATCACAAAAAGGCGCAATGAGACCAACGTGCGACTGAGCAACTCAACTTATTATACCGAAATTTCAGGGCTGACGAGTTCCCCAAGCATCAGTGTGAACTTGCGCCTGCCGAACGTTGAAGAGTATTGGAATTTGAAATTCACGAGTTATGATGAAACAAAAGAACGTGGAGTTCGTAACAATCAACTTCGCACAACACCACAAGAAAAAAACTATGGGGCGAGCATTGGACTTTTTCGAAAACTAGGTGATGTTCGTACGTCCTTCCAGCCCCGAATAGAATTGCGCGATCCCTTACAGGTTGGGCATTTATTAGCTTTTGAAAGTTTAGCTGAATTTAAGACGTACCGAGTAAATCCACGACTTGAATTTTATGCCAATCCCGGCAAAGGGACCGGTATTTTTCATGCGGTCAATTTTAACTTCAGACTTTCGAAAAAGTTTTCAGTGACCCTTATTAACGAAGGTGAATACGAAGATAAAAAACATTTATACTCTGTGACTAACGGGATTTCCTTAGGCCAAAGCCTGACCAAAAAAACTTCTTTTTCTTATGGTTTTTACGTAGGTTCAAATAATCAGCCAAATTATCACTTGCAATCGTATACTTTTGCCGTCAGTTGGGGCCACACACTGTATAACAAGATCCTTGATTACTCCATCACTCCCCAGTTAAGTTTTGATAGGATTAATAGTTTTACGGGAGTGCCGGGGATCTCGTTTGGCATCAGCTTAAATTTTTAAAGCTAGAAAAGAATTTTAATATGGACAATTCAGGCAACGATCTTTTTAGGCCATTTCTGCTTGGGCCATACAAATTAGCAAATCGAATTGTCATGGCGCCATTGACTCGCAGTCGGGCAGGACAGGGTGATGTTCCCACGCTTCTCAACGCCGAATATTATGTGCAGCGGGCAACAGCTGGTCTGATCATCAGTGAAGCCACAAATATATCGCAAGAAGGGAAGGGTTATGCCTTCACTCCCGGAATTTATAAAGCCGAACAAGTCGCAGGATGGAAAATAGTGACTGAGGCCATTCATCGCGCGAAAGGTTTAATATTTTGTCAACTTTGGCATGTTGGTCGAATTTCTCATCCGTCATTACAAATGAATAGTGGTTTGCCAGTGGCACCGTCTGCGATCAAGCCATTACAAAAAGCTTTTACTGAAACTGGTTTGCAAGATTGTGTGACTCCTCGCGCTTTAGAAACTGAAGAGATTCCAAGATTGATTGAAGATTACCGAAAAGCCGCAAGGAATGCCAAAGAGGCCGGTTTTGACGGAGTTGAAATTCATGCAGCTAATGGTTATTTATTGCAGCAGTTTTTAGGAGAAAAAACAAACCTTCGAAACGATGAATACGGTGGAAATCTTGAAAATCGAGCTAAATTAGTTATCGAAGTCACAAAAGCCGTCGTGGAGATTTGGGGCGGTGACCGTGTTGGTATTCGTTTTTCTCCTGTCAGTCCAGCCAATGGAATGAATGAAACAAACACGTTTCCGATATACTCTTATCTTGCACAGCAATTAAATCCATTGAGCTTGGCCTATGTTCATATTGTCGAGGGCGCCACAAGGGGCGATCGAAATATTGATCCTGCTTTTAATTTTCAAGCTTTGAAAAGAAAGTTTGAAGCAAAATACATGGCAAATAACGGCTACACTTTAGAATTAGCTATCCAAGCGCGTAACAATGAAGCGGCAGATCTGATTTGTTTTGGAAAACCATTTATTTCAAACCCTGATTTGGTGAAGCGGCTTAAAAAAAGAGCGCCTTTGAATGAATTACGATCCGAATTTCTTTATTGTGGCGGGGCCGAAGGATATACTGATTACCCATTTCTAAAATTAAATGACCCCTTAATTGGAATCACATTAGAAAATATGATGCAACAACTGGTTGAGCATTATGGTTGGGAAGGTCTAGGCGAAGAAATTCACATCAATTGCTTCCTTTTTGAACCTAGTCTTAACTCCAGTCTGAAATTTTTAAGGCGAACTCCATGGGCACGAGTTCAGGTCGAAGAGCTTTTTAAGATCTATCTGAAAGAAAAGAAAAATTCTTAGTTTCCCCTGCCAAAGAACAAAAATATAAATAAGCTCTAGTTGTTTTTTAGAAATAGAGTCTGGTTTCTAAAACAAATTATTTATAATAAATTTCAAGTTATGGTGCTTGGGAAATTGCCTCGAATTTAGTCAGTTCTCATTTTGACTTTCATTAAAAATAAACAATTTCAATAGCCTATAGTATTGTAAACAAAGATACCGCTTTAGGCTCTGTCTGTTAAATTTTAAACAAGACTATGTAGGTTCCTTTTCTTTATCCGAATAGAAAAGGTCGTAAATTTTTTTTCAAAAGAGATAAAATGCAGCTTTCAACCGAAGAACTGAACGAATTCAAACTTGAAGCTCTCGAAATGATCGATGGCGCAGAAAAAAGTCTGCTGGCATTGGATTCGGGCGGCGATTTCAAAAAGGAATACGATTCTATTTTTCGGACCTTTCATAATCTGAAGGGATCGGCCGGCATGCTAGAGCTGACTCGACTGCAAGAATATATGCACCAAATTGAAACGACACTGACACAGGAAAAAGAAAAAGGGACTTTGTCCCATGACTTGATCGATTATTTTTTGAAAGGCTGCGATCAGATCCGAAAAATTTTGGATAACGATCAAGCTGATTTGCCAACAATTGGGCCAAGCAAAGTCAAGAGGTTCAAAACGCAATTCTTCAGCATCACGAGCGCCCCGATGGTAAGGGCTATCCTAAAGGACTTCCGCAGCATAAAGTTTGCACTGAAGCCTCTCTCTTGGCTCTGGCCGCTGAGTTTGATGAATTAACGTCAATGCAGGTCGGGAAAGCCAGGTTAAACGTTGCAGATGCTTTTGCCCAAATCTCTGATTCGGGAATTGCACCCCCCCAGGAAATTGTCATTCACCTCAAAAAATACTTAGCAACTCTCAGCGGAGTCGCTTCCTAAGCCTTAGGACTAGAACGCGCAGTTTAAAGCTGGATAAAAACAAATGAATATTCTAATTGGAAGAGGTAAAGTTCCCTCACAAACCCGAAGGAGAACCCATGTTATATGAAGTGACGATTCCACAATTCGCAAAAATGCTCCTCAATTTAAATATGATTTTAGATAAAGCGGCAAAACATGCCGAAGCTAAAAAATTTGAGGTTGAAATTTTATTGAATTCTAGGCTTGCACCTGATCAATTCAATTTGATCCGACAAGTTCAAATTGCTTGCGATACGGCTAAGCTGGCAGCGTCGCGCTTGACTGGAAAAGATGCTCCTGTTCATGAGGATAATGAAAAAACTTTGTCAGACCTTCGAGCTCGCATTCAGCAAACAGTATCCTATTTAAATAACTTCACTGCCAAAGATTTCGATGGCGCTGACGATAAAAGAATCACCCAGCCAAGGTGGGAAGGAAAATATTTATTAGGTTTCGAGTTCGCAACTCAGCACGCATTGCCTAATTTATATTTTCATATCACAACAGCCTACGCTATTTTGCGCCATAACGGTGTTGATGTTGGTAAAAAAGATTACTTGGGTGAAATGCCCTATAAAAAGTAAAGACTCTATTTAGCTGGCTTGAATTAAAGGCCAGCTGAATTCTTGTTTGACAGATTTCCGACTTTTCTGACAACGGAACCTTTAACTGTTTTTACCGTTTCCATGTTTAATCACCTCATTGCAGAAACATAAAAATTCGCGATTATGCGACAATGAAGGAGAACAAAATGAAAAAAGCAATTTTAGGTTTATTAATGGCCGTCGTTTCAACAGGAGTCACAGCACAAGCTTCCGAAATTAACGAATTAAAGCAACCTTTGTTTGAATGTGCGCTGACTTTTAAAGCTCAGGGTGGTGGCATTCAATTCATCGTAGGATCTTTTAAATTAAAAGGCCGCGGTCAAATTCATTGCGTAGATATCGCAGGAAACAAACAGCAAATGAACGTTAAAGTAACTATGGGCGGATCACCAGTGGCAGCAAATTTAGCTATCGGAACTTTTAAAGTCGCTGGTGTGGCTTCAGGTATTGGTGTTGCAACAGGTCCAGAGGCCTTGCTAGGAACTTATTATACTGCAGGTGGCCGAGCTGCTTTTATTATCGGCGCTGGAACAAACTTAGCCGTTCATGGTGGAGCTGAAGCCCTCACTTTAAACTTGGGTGTCAGTCTTGAAAAAGGCGTTGGCCTTCAAGTCGGTTTAAATCGAATGAAAATCGAAGCGGCTGAATAAAAAAAAGAATAAAAAAGGAATAGAAGGCTCAAGCTGCAAGGATGCGGCTTTGAGTATTTGTCGTGACAAGGTTTTTAATTTTATTAGACTTGCCGCTATGGCAAAAGAAAAAGTTCAAAAATCAAAAGATGAAAATTATTGGGCTATTTTTGAAGCGGTGATACGTTTAGACTTTCAAAAAGGCGCCATGTCCTGGAAAATATCAGATATTGCCCGAGCTTCAAAGATTTCAAGAACTTTGATTTATTACTACTTCGGAAATTCAAAAGAACACATCATGCAAACGGCCATCGATTTTTTAGGCGAAGAATATTTTGGCCTTAGTCAGGCGCGCAAATCACTTTGGCAAGATGGCCAAATTTTTGAAAGCCTAGAGGAAACGAGAAGGCTGTGTCAGCGAGCTCCTTTTGTCCATTTTTTTTATATGACCCGCAGACATATGGATTCAAAAATAGGCGAACAACTCCGCGATTTCGAAAAACGCTTTCGAAAAAAAATTTCAGAGGCTTATCCCAATGCAAAAAATGAAGAGGTTGAAGCCTTGGCAGCAGTTATTTTTGGCTTGGTGGCATCACCTGACTTGAGCGAGGCCGGCTTAAAAGTGGCTTTAAATATCATAAAAAAAAATCTAGAAATCGAAACCAAAGATCACGCCGGCACTTAAAGCAGTTCCTAAGACGTCTGCGATCAGATCTCCTTCAGAAGGTTTTTTGTCGATGGCATACTCTTTCGCAAAACCGACCGACATCGTTATTAAACTTCCGTACAAGATGGATTCTGTTTTAGGATATTGATGTTTTTCAAAAAGCAAAGTTGAAGTCATGGCTAATCCGTAACTGACAGCAAAATGAGCCTGTTGATCGACTTTGCGTAAATCAAATTCATCCTCCGTGGCGTGTCCCAAAACAGGACTGAGAAGCATTAAGGTAATAATCCAAACCATCTTCATTGAGTAAATATAGCCGAAAAGCACAGGTTTTAGCCAGGCGAGGGATGATTCAGGCCCTCAAGGCCTGGACTCCAAGCCTTTGATATAACAATAGATTGAAAATTTGCTTTTATTAAAATCTGGAGATATCCTTTAGATATCAAGTTCGAACCACCCGAATCTAGGGGTCAGGTTCTTTAAGTCTCTAGATCTCGATTCTGTTCTGTCTCTGTCTGGTAAGTGATTGGTTTTTTGGCCTTCAAACTAGGAGATGAGCAATGGGTATTCAAGTCGTTTCGTTTCACTGTGTTCTGAAAGATAAATTGGGCCGCATCATCAGTTCGACGTTCAATCAAAACGTGATGACCGATGGTCCTCGCGATGCCGATACACTGACAGCCTTGGTAGAAGGTCTTCAAGACCTTGAAAAAGGTGAAAAACGTAGGATCAGCTTAAGGGCCGATCAGGCCTATGGTTTTTATAATCCGAAGCTTGTGATTACCTGCCCTTTAGAAGAAATGTTTGCCGAAACGCCCATTAAATTGGGCGAAAACGTCACCTATGTAAAAAATGGAAAACGCACCGCTTATCGGGTGACAGGGTTATCCTCAGATTCCGTGACGCTCGACGCTAACCACCCGTTAGCTGGGCAAGATTTGGTTTTTGAGATCGAAGCCACCGAGGCTCGAGCGGCCACCCTTGAAGAGCTTGGCTGCATCGAAGTCGACACTGGTGCTCGTTTCCATTGAAGCACCTAGATTTCTAAAAAAAAATGTGTATACTGCGCGCAAGTTGAACTGCTTGTTTCGAGTGTGAGGGTAATTGTTCCGATAGCCTCAGAGACGGCGCCCCTGGCCTTTGGAGGTTATTATGGGAAAGAAATTGTACGTAGGAAATATTCCTTATTCAGCAACAGAGCAAGTGCTCGTAGACACATTCGCAGAATGTGGAACTGTTGAATCAGCAAAAATCATCACTGACCGTGATTCTGGACGCAGCAAAGGTTTCGCCTTTGTTGAAATGTCTAATGATACTGAGGCTCAAGAAGCTATCAATAAATTCAACGGTGCAGACTGGGACGGACGTCCTATGACTGTTAACGAAGCAAAACCAATGGCTCCTCGCGAAGGCGGCGGCGGTCGTTCTGGTGGCGGTGGATTCGGTGGCGGCGGTCGCGGTGGCGGCGGCGGCGGACGTTACTAATTAGTAACTGAACCGAAATTTAATCTAAAAGTTAAATGTAAAAAATCAGCTCAAAAGGCTGATTTTTTATTTTAAGAACCAAAAACAAATCATCGCAATTAAAGTTGGCAAGGCGGCTGATAAAAAAAGTGACCCGGGGCTGATACCTTTGTCGCCAAAAGATGAATTTAAAATTCCATAACCGGCAGGGTTCGGAGCATTTGCAATCACTGTTAAACCCCCGCCCACAACACTTCCCGCCAGCAGCGCATATTTGGAAACTTCAGATAAATTTGGCACCTGTGAACCTAGATAGGTTAATGCCGCATTGTCTGTGAAAGCCGTTAAGCCCACAGCACCTAGGTAAAGCGCCCAAGTTTCTAAATTCAACAACATGGGTTCCAGCCACCATCTTTGCGGTCCCCCTAAAATAACAAGTCCACTTAAGAAAAAACCCACCAGCAATCCTTGGCGCAAATGGATTTTATTTTGATACTTGCCCGTCAAAGAGTGCAGTCCCAAAAATAACAAAAATAGCCCTGCAAAAACAACCGGCTGATGGGCGCTGACGACGACTAAAATTAAAAGAAAGATATAAAGACAATAAATCCAAATTGGAATTTTTTTCTGTGCGTAATTATCATCTGAATTCTGTGTTTTTGAAAATGGGACTTTCGCTAATTCAGATCGAAACCTATAACTGATGGCTAAAGTCGAAATTGTGACAGCGATGAAGGCCTTCCAGCCAAAATGAGTCAGCATAAAAAATAAATCCCATCCCCATTGGCGAGCGACCATCAAAACCGG
This sequence comes from Pseudobdellovibrionaceae bacterium, assembly GCA_043747555.1. Lineage (GTDB taxonomy): Bacteria > Bdellovibrionota > Bdellovibrionia > Bdellovibrionales > Bdellovibrionaceae > JAYWDA01. The sequence continues at coordinate 30,815 of JAYTOY010000097.1, forward strand.
GGGTGCTGCAAACGGGGTCAGGGTTCCTCCGATTGAGATATTGACGAACAGTAGCCCCAACATGGCGTACTTTAGGCGTTCCGAAATGTTCTGATTGTAAAAACGATCCAGCAAAATTAAAGCTGTCACAGTCATTGCGGCAGGTTCAGTGATTAAACTTCCCAGAATCGGCCCAATGATAAAAGCAGAAACAAAAAAAGCCACTGATTTTTTAAATGGAAGAAGTCCCGAAATAAAATCAATGAGGTAGTTTGCAGCAGAAAGAATGGGTCGACTGGCAGAAATAGTCATGATCACAAAAACAAAAGCGGGCTCGGTAAAGTTTCGACCGCTCAAGTAATTAAAGGCGGTCGCAAGATTTGAATTGAGACTTAAGAAAATAAGATAGATGAATGACCAAACACCAAAGACAACTTCAACCTCGCCCAGCCAATGAAAAATCATTTCACAGAAGGAGCCTTGAGGGAACCGATGGGCCCATTTTTGAACCCATTTAACTAAAAAAGTATGGAATATTGCTAAGGCAAAGATAACTGTTGCAGCAATTTCAGAAACTCCAACTTCGGGCATGAAGTTAACTTATATGATTTTTACGTTTTGGCAAATAAGGTCTGACGCGAGCGAAAACTTCATAACCAACTAAGGCCGCGGGATGAACCAAGGGCCAGCGGATGGCTTTTGAGGCCCAGTGATACTTGGGAATCCGGCTCCAAATATGGGCAAAAGCTTCGACTCCGATGAGGATTTTCCCTTCGGGCGTTTGCACGTGCATATGGCGGTCCACAGCTTCTGGAGTAAGACCAAATTCGGTCGCCTTAAATTGTGGGTTTGAAATGTCGACAATTTCAAAAAGCGTTGGCGCAATTTTTTTGTAATGTGAAATTTCCATATCGCAAACAATACAGTTTCCGTCGACGAAAACTTTGGTTTTAGGAATGGTTCCGATAAAGCCCCCTTAAGTGCTATGACTGTTCAGCAAAGTAAATAACTAAGAAAAGTTTCAATGTGTAAGCCAAAGTTCGTCCCCAATTAGTCCGAATCAAAGATAAAATCACAGTTTCATCAAAACCCTTTTGTGCCAGTCTTTCGTGTTTGGGAACGCTGATAAAAAAAGTCATAGCCCAAATTAAAGTTGTTAAAATGAAAACAAAAATATTTTGCCAAAAATAAGGCTCGTTTAAAAAAAATAAAGCGATACTGACAACTAATTCCAAGACCATCAAAGGAGCCACAATCCAAGTTATACGGGAGCTGTGTAAGTCGTGCCATTTAGAAAATTGGCCGTCGTTGAGGCCTAAAAAAAGAGGATATTGCACTTGCTGTACAAGCCATAAGATGCCCGTCATCATGGCGGTCGCGATCAGCTGTAGCAGCAGTAAATTGTGAACAAGCATCTTCTTAAATTAACAAAGCGCATGGACCAATACAAGCCCGCGCTGTTGAAATACACTGGCTGGGTTCAACGCTGCCAACTTAATTCAGAATTAAATTTACAAACTTAAGGTATCTTAGTTCGTGGCAGCTGTGCGGGAAAGGGTGATCAGGGCCTTGACCTGAAATTTTTAAAATTTGCCCGCGACGATTGGCTTTTGAAATAGACTCATTGATGATCTCAAAAAAGTCTTGAAATGAAATATGACTTGAACACGAGCTAAGAGAAAGTTGACCTTTCGATCGGACTCGCTTTGCTGCGGCCGCAAAAAGTTCAATGTATTTAGCTTGAGCTCGATCCTTTTGATCTTCCGAGTGCCCCATTGATGGTGGGTCAACAATCACGTGATCCCAAATTTCTTTATCACCATTCAAATAATCAAAAACATCAACGCAAAGGCCTTGGTGTTTTTCTGAATCTAAGCCATTCAAGCGCCAGTTTTCAGTGGCTAGTTGTATCGCGCCTTCGGCCACATCTAGGCTTGCTACTTTTGTCGCACCACCAAGACCAGCGTAAACAGAAAATCCACCGGAATAACTAAATAAATTCAATACTGAAGCTCCACGCGTGACGGATTGAATATATTTTCTGTTATCACGCTGATCTAGAAAGAAGCCTGTTTTCTGGCCCTTTTGTAAATCCACTTCGAACTGAACACCATTTTCTAAAATGATGACTTCATTTTCGGATTTTTCTCCGGCTAATAACTGAATTCCACCTTGAGTGTTGCGACGAAATTTTTCAACGACACTGGTAACAACTTTTTCTTGCACCAACCAATCGGCTATACCTTTTTTATCCCAAAACTCATTGGGCCCCTGGCCATCAAATTGAAGGACGGCGGTTGATCCGTAAATATCACAGATCAGACCCGGAAGAAGATCACCTTCGCCATTAAATAATCGATACGAAGTCGTGTCTTTAGAAACAACAGCTCGACGAAGAGCTAAAGCTTCGGCAAATCTTTTTTGAAAGGTTTCAAAATGAGGGGGTTTTTTCTCTAGACTAAGGATTCGAAGGCTAAGGGGTGCGTGAGGATCGTAGAGAGCCCATGCTAATGGTTCTTTTTTACTATCAAAGACTTGGGCTAGTTGCGCTTTTTCAAGCTGCGGCGGGCTTGAGACGGATTCGCGATAAATCCAAGGGTGCCCCCGAAGGATTGACCGGCGCAAATTACGATGAAGATAAACGTTCAATTTTGACATAGCAGGTTCTAATATGAAACAGGCCTGCATTACCAGTCCTAATTTGAGTCAAATTAAGGGATTAACTGGGGTCTGACTTACGATTAATGTAGCATAAAGGTGGGGACATATTGAAATTGAGGGGTTGAACATGACATCAAAGAAATCAAGTAGGTCGGCACCATTTTCTATTTTAGCCTTTACCTCTGCCATCTTTATTTTATTTTTTCAAAACTGTAGTATTGTAGCACCCACTCAGGAGATACCAGGGTCTTTAGGGTTAAGTTCGCTCTCTAGTTTGTCTGCGAATCCCGCCTATTCTGAACTTCAACAAAAGATCATCACGCCGAAGTGCGTGTCGTGCCACTCGGCGGGACTTCATAATTTTTCTAACTATAGTGCTGTCATGGCCAGCGGAACCGTCATCGCTGGAGATCTTGCTGGAAGTACTTTTTACCAGCAGATTTTGACCGGTGCAATGCCTCGAGGCGGTCAGCCCTTATCTTCAACTGATGCGGCTGCGATTAAAAGTTGGATTGAAGGGGGAGCTTTAAATTTAGTGCCTGGAAGTAATTTGCCTCCTGGCGCAGTGTCGACTTTGGTTGCTCGCGCGACCTCCCAGTCCGCGATTAATTTAACTTGGGCTTTGCCGGCAGGCACAGTGGCTAGTTTGAATGTTGAAAGGGCGGCTAGTTCAGCCGGGCCGTTTGCCGTCATATCCACACTTGCAGGAAATGTGACTACTTATTCAGACACGGCTCTAACTGCCAATTTAAATTATTCTTACAGAATTAAAGCGGTCAATTCTTTTGGTTCATCACCTTATTCAGTCGTGGCCAGCGCTATGACGCTGCCATTTCCGCCCGCTAATCCAAGTGGTCTGACGGCATTGGCAAGTTCCGCCACTCAAATTAATTTAACTTGGGCAGATAACTCATTAGATGAGACTGGATTTATTATTGAAAGAGCATCTTCGGTGAGCGGGCCCTTTACGGTGTTATTGACAACGGCGCCTAATATTAAAACTTACTCTGATACCGGCTTAGCGGCTTCAACAACTTTTTATTACCGAGTCGCAGCTACAAATGCAGGTGGCAAATCTGCTTATACAAGTACAGCTTCGGCCGCAACAGCAGCGGCTGTCGTTGGAACTCCTGCCGCGCCTGCAAGTGTTTCAGCAATGGCCACATCAGCGGCCCAGGTTACGGTGACTTGGACAGATTCTTCGACAACTGAAACAGGTTTTAAAGTTGAGCGAGCTTTAGCTGCGACGGGACCATTCATTTTGATTGGGACAGTCGGAGCGAATGTGACTATGCTTGCAGATTCTGGGTTATCTGCTGTTACGACCTATTATTATCGTGTGACTTCTTTTAATGCGACGAGCTCATCATCACCAACAGCTGCAATGGCAGTCACAACATTTGGAACTTATGCTTGGATCAATGCCAATGTCTCTACGCCGAAATGTGTGATGTGCCATTCCGGTGGAAGTCCCTCGGCTGGATACGATGTTAGTACCTACACGGGGACTTTGCGTTTCGTTACAAAATTCAGTTCAGCGGCTAGTCGATTTTATATGGCATCATTTGAAGGATCAATGCCATTAGGAGCCGCGAAGTTGACTACGCTTCAGTTGAACGCCATCAAAACTTGGATTGATAGTGGTGCTTTGAATAACTAGATCAAAATTTTTTTAAAATGATCGGGAATCAAGCACTCAAAATTATGTCCTAAAATCTGAATTTGATGACAATGAAGAAACATTCGGTCGGTCTTATAAAGATCGGCCATTTTTTTATTATATCTTGGATCGCCGTACCTGGGGTCTCCGACCAGCGAATGATTCACAAGGGCCGAATGTTTGCGAATTTGATGTTGCCGTCCTGTGATCAGTTTAAATTGGCAATAAGAAAAAAACTTATTAGACTTAAGAACTTCGAACTGAGTTTCGCAAGCGATGCGATCCCGAGACATTCCCGCAGGGTTTTTTCGACCTTCGGCTTTATCGGTGAGGGCTTGATTCCAAACACCTTTGGGTACTTTAACCTCGCCACGCAAGACGCCAGTATAGATCTTACCAACGCTTCTTTTTTCAAATTCTTCAGCTAATTTTCGAGCTGAGACTTCATTCAGTGCAAGCAGTTGAATGCCGCTAGTTTCCTTATCTAATCTATGAACAGGATAAAGTTTAGCCACCGCCAATTGCTTTTGAAGCAGTAATAACAAGTTTTGCGGATCTTCGTTATTATGAACAGAAATTCCTGCGGGTTTCGAAACAGCCAGAAAGTCTTTGTCCTGGTACAGGACTGCGATTTGAATAGGATCCATAGGGCAAATCCTAGCAAATCGCCCTCCATAAAGCACGTCCTTCATAAGATTTGGCTTGCAGATTGACCCTGGGGCAAATCCAAGATGATAATACCAGCTAATTGAACCTATGAGGTGATGCATGTCTGAGGATATGAAAGCTGAAATCGAACGTCTGAAAGCTGAAAACGAAGCTCTTAAAAATAAAAAAAATTCGCGAGGAACGCTGTCGATGAAAGTCAGTGAAAAGGGCGCCCTTTCGGTTTATGGAATGGGCCGTTTTCCTGTGACGCTTTATAAAGAACAATGGCTTAAACTTTTAAGCATCACCGATGAGATCAAAAAATTTATCGATGACAATGATGCTCAGTTAAAAACCAAAGAATAAAGAAATCAACCCGGCTCAAAGTCCGTAAGTTGGCTTTTTTGTGATCCATCTGGTGCTAGGCCTAGCACCATCTATTATACTCTTGTTGTGAATATAGAAAGCTACCTTCAAAAACGGCAAAAATTATCTGAGGAACTGCCTCAGTATCGAAATCTTTGCCTGACCTGCCGCCAACCACAGTTTGGTTGCTATTGCAGTTATGTCCAAAAGTTTGACCCAAAAATTAAGTTTATGATTTTAATTCATCCTATCGAATTCAAAAGGCGAATCGCAACAGGGAGAATGTCGCATTTATGTTTGCAAAATTCGGAGTTAATCATTGGGCAAAATTATTCCAACAATGAATTTGTTAATCGAGTTCTGAGCGATCCGCAGAATTATTGTGTGATTTTGTATCCAGGCAGAACTTCGACTGACCTTACTTCTTTGGATATGGAAGCAAGAAAAGATTTAATTCCAAAAAATAAGAAGTTAGTAATTTTTGTCATTGATGGAACTTGGGCGACAGCTGGAAAAATGGTGCACCAAAGTAAAAATTTAATTTCATTGCCAAGACTTTGTTTTACGCCGCCGGCACCTTCCAATTTTCGAGTCCGCAAACAGCCAGCGCCGGGTTGCTATTCGACGGTTGAAGCCATTCATCATACATTGGAACTGCTCGGACCCACCCAGGGTTTAGATCTTTTATTGAAGAACCATGATAAGCTTCTTTTTGTCTTTGATAAGATGGTTGAAAAGCAATTGGAGTTTATTGATCGCTCCAGAGAATTGCCTCGTTCCACCACTTACCGAAGGCTGAGTCAAAGGCCCGCCTAATGGCAAAACAAAAAATTCTTAAAAAGAAAATATTAATTTTAAATGGCAGTCCTCAGGGGCCCAGAAGTAACAGTCAGATTTTAATTCAAAAAATCATTAAAGAGCTGGGTCCAAAAGTTCAGGCGGGATGTGTTCACCTCAGTCAAAAAAATTATTCACAGGCTTTGAAGTCTGAAATTAATAAGGCCGATGGGGTTATTTTTGTGTCTGGAACTTATTGGGATTCGTGGGGCAGTCCCATGCAAGAATTTCTTGAAAAAGCCACCGGCCTTGAAGGTACAAAAGCGATCGTTGGAAAACCCTGCGCTGTCTTTATTTTAATGCATTCTGTAGGTGGAAAAGGAGTGCTTTCACGTCTGCAGGGGGTGCTTTCGACCTTGGGGTTTCTAATCCCACCAATGAGTGGGATGGTGTATTCTTCGGTGAGTCATCAAATTTTAAAAAACTCATCAAAAAAAACGGATGAAGATATCTGGCATTTAAACGACATTAAACAGGTTCTGAGCAACCTTAAACTAAGTCTTGAGCTTCAAAAGAACTGGGTCTGTTGGCCGGTTGACCGGAAAAACTTTGATCGCATATGGTTAAAGTAAAGTCCCTCTTAATTTCCTTGGCTCAACCTCTCACTTACGCTATTTTTGACGCTCAATTTAATGCTAACCCTCATGGAGTTCCCTGTGAATATTTCAAAAAATTGCATCGTCACACTGAATTACACATTAACTGATGATGAAAATAAAACTTTAGACACCTCGGTGGGTGGCGAGCCATTAGTTTACCTTCATGGGGCGCAAAATATTATTCCAGGTTTGGAAGAAGCCCTTGAAGGCAAAAAACAGGGTGACAAATTTAAAGTGTCAATTACAGCTGAAAAAGCTTACGGCGAACACATGGAAGAAATGATTCAAAATATTCCAAAAAATCAATTTCCTCCTGGGCAAGATCTGCAGCCCGGAATGAAATTTCAAGCCAACTCGCCGCAAGGACCCATCGTTTTAACAGTCATTGAAGTTGGTGAAACAGATATTTTGGTGGACGGGAACCACCCTTTAGCGGGTGAGAATTTAAATTTTGATGTGGAAGTTGCAGAAGTGCGCAGCGCCACTGAAGAAGAATTAAACCATGGTCATGCACATGGTCCTGGCGGACATCACGATCACGAATAATTGGAGAAATAATATGAAAGTATTTGGTTTTGTTTTTAGTCTTTTTTTATCTTTGCAATCTTTGGCCGATGGCTCTGTTTATGGAAAATGGAAAACAATTGATGAAGAAGGTAAAGCTAAATCGATCGTTGAAATCACTTTGAACGGGGATTCTGCCACCGGCCAGGTGATTGAAATATTTGATCCTGAAAAAGTCAGCGCCGTCTGTGAAAAATGCAAAGGGGATATGGCCAATAAGCCCATTTTAGGAATGAAAATTTTGTCAGGCTTAAAAGAAACCACAAAAGGCGAAGAGTGGAGTGGCGGCCAAATTCTGGATCCAAACAATGGAAAAACATATCGCTGTTTAATGCGCCCTAAAGAGGGCGGCAAAAAGTTAGAAGTTCGAGGCTATATCGGCTTTAGTCTTTTTGGACGGACTCAGGTTTGGCATAAACAAGATTAAGTCTGTGCCGTAAAGGCGCTAGTCGCCAGTTTTTCTCAGGATTTTCAATCACCGAAATCGAGTCAGCGTGGGTGGATTCTAAAGCCAATTCAGCCATATCCCGCCATGCTGAATTTCTTGTATGCACAACGAGCATGACCCCGCCAACTGTCAGAACCGAGATATCCTCCGGCTCAAAGCCGTCTTTATCTAAGGAGTCGACGGCTGTTTGAGCCTCTTGCCGAGTTCTATAATACCCAAAAACTACAAAATCGTTGTTTTGCATAAAACGTCTTCCTTATTTCATTGTAGATTGCAAATGTTTTGCATGATCCAAATGAGCCGCGATATTAGGTCGAACCTGATTCAATAAGTTTTTAAGTTCAGTGCTCTTCGCTGATGGAATAAGGGTATTGTCAATCGCATCCAAAACTACCTGGTGGTAGGTCACTTCATTATCGACGTAGGCTTTATCAAAATCTTTTCCCTTTAAAGATTTCATTTTCAGCATTGCCTCATCGCCTGATTTTTTAAGGCCACGACTGGTGTCACTTTCTTCGGGCTTCAATTTTAATTTTGAAGCTAAATCAGTGGCGCTCTTATTAACAGCCGAATGATCAACGACCATTTTTTCCGCAAACATTTTTATCTCGGTATCTTTTGTTTGGGATTTTGCCATCTTTCCTGCTGCAATATCGACATTGTTAGCGGTCATTACGATCGCGGCAATTTGTGGATCACCTGGGCCTTGCGCTGCCACTGGAGCCTGGGGCGTCTCGGCGGCTAAAACTGATAATGGAAAAGCAACCCCTGCGAAAAGTCTTTTTAAATTATTCTTCATAAAAGATTCTCCTTAGTAGAAGGGATGAGCTTAATGAAAGCTTTGTTCGGATTCATGACGTATTCATTGCCAATTCATGTCATTTCTGGCACCTGATAAGGATGTCAAATCTACTGCAGTTGCAGCAGGGCTCTAAGTTTTTTGGCCCTAAGAAAATATTCGATCAAGCCCAGTTTTCTATCAATGAAGGCGAGCACGTAGGGGTCATCGGTCCCAATGGAGCCGGGAAAACAACTTTGTTCCGAATTTTGACCGAGCTGGATACCTTTGATTCAGGAGTTTTAGTTAAATCTAAAAGTTTGCGCTTAGGATATCTGCCACAACATGATCAGTGGCGTGACGGGCAAACAATCGAAGATTATTTAACTGAGGGCTGTGAAATGCCTTTATGGGAGTTAAAGGCTTTAGGTCGTGAATTGGGAATCAGCGAAGATCTTTATAAAAGACCGGTGATGTCGTTGAGCGGTGGCTATCGAATGCGCTGCAAACTACTTTATCTCATTGGCCAAGACCCCAATTTAATGCTTCTGGATGAGCCCACGAATTACTTAGATTTGGAAACCACTCTTGTTTTAGAAAAGTTTTTGCAAGGCTACAAGGGGGCATTTCTATTGATTTCTCATGACCGCGAATTCCTTCGCAGAACAACGGACCATGTTTTAGAAGTCGAACAAGGGGAAATCACGAAATACAATGGCAATCTGGATGACTATTTTGAACAAAAGGAAATGCTCAGGGGACAATTAGAGTCCCGAGCGATGTCTATTCAAGAAAAACGCAAACAGGTCTTAGATTTCGTTTCAAAATTTGGAGCTAAGGCCAGCAAAGCAAGGCAAGCCCAATCGCGATTAAAAAGTTTAGATCGGATGGAAAATATTGAACTTCGTCCGTTGCCTGTAACGGCTTCGATCAAAATTCCGCGGCCGGTGAAAGCGGGAAAAATTATCGTCAGTATGAAAGATGCGGATCTTGGGTACGGCGAAAAAACGGTCTTAAAAAAAGTCAATTTTCACCTTGAAAATGGGGATCATATTGCTGTCGTGGGCTTAAATGGTGCTGGCAAATCGACTTTTTTAAAAGCACTCGCTCACGTGATGATTCCGCTCAAAGGTAAAATCGAAACAGGCTATCAGGTGAAAATTGGTTATTATGCTCAACACGTTGCTGAAAATCTGGATGCCAATAGTAACGTCATTGATGAGATGACAAAAAAAGCGCACGTTGAAGTCAGCCGGCAAGAGGGTTTGAATATGGCCGGCTCCTTGTTATTTGGCGGTGATGATATTTATAAAAAGATTTCTGTCCTTTCAGGTGGTGAAAAATCTCGCGTGGCTTTAGGCCAAATTCTTTTGCAGAAAGCGCCTTGTCTGATTTTGGACGAACCCACCAATCATCTTGATTTTCAAACTGTGGAGGCACTGACTCAAGCATTGATGAACTATGAAGGGACAGTGGCCGTAGTTAGCCATGATCGCAGTTTTATTCGCAGGGTTGGAACTAAGATCCTTGAAGTTAACCATGGGCAAGTCAGTGTTTATCCAGGAACTTATGATGAATATGTCTGGAGTTTAGAAAAAGGTGTTCTTTCGACTCGAGGAGCTGAAAATCACGAGGTCCCAGTAGAAAAAAAGGCCGTGGTGGCGCCGTCATTAGATCATCTTCGAGAAAAAAAGAGAAATCTTGAAAAAAAGATCAAGCAAAATGAAAAAAACCTAGAGGTTTTAGATAAAAATATTTTAATACATCAAGGGAAATTGAGTTTATTAAATGATCAAATCGCAAATCGAACGACCGGAAATTTTCCTCAAGCGATCCGCGATTTAACTGAGATCCAGCAAAAAATTGAAAAGTTGGAAGAAGAATGGCTGGTTTTAACGGAAAATCGCGACAAATGCATGGATGAATTAAATCAGCTTAAGGGATAAGGGCTCATGGCAAGTGAAGTTAAAGTTCGACCATTCTTAAGAGGACGATTTCACGAAGCCGCTTTTTTTTATAGCTTAGGGGCTTCAACTTTATTGATCGCAGGCGCACACGATAGCAGCGCCCGATGGGCCGCCATTATCTACAGCATTTGCTTAGCCGGTCTTTTTGGGGTGAGCAGTCTGTATCACCGAATTGATTGGAAGCCAAAAAGCTATAGGCTGTTAAAAAGACTCGATCATGCCATGATTTTTATTTTTATTGCGGGAACAGTGACGCCAATATGTCTTATTGGATTGCCGGAAGAGACAGGGATAAAACTTTTTGCGACGTTCTGGGTGGCGGCCGTTGTCGGCGTCAGCAAAGAACTGCTGTGGGTCACAGCTCCAAAATGGGTGTCAGCCATTTTGTATGTTGGTATGGGTTGGCTGGCGGGACCCTTTATTTCTGAATTTTTGCAGGCTTTAGGCCCTTTGAGCACCGTACTTTTAATTACCGGTGGTTTGATTTATACGTTGGGAGCAGTTATTTACTCTGTTAAATGGCCGAACCCTTATCCAGTGACTTTCGGCTATCACGAAATTTTTCATATCTTGGTCATGATCGCCAGCGTCTTCCATTTTATCGTAATTTATCGTTTAATTGCCGCATAAATCATCGTTCAAGGAGAGCTCATGGATTCAGTGTCACTTTGTCCCTGTGGGACTGGCAAAAAATATACAGACTGCTGTGAGCCCTTTATTAAAGGAACTAAAAATCCTGAAACTGCCGTCGAGCTGATGCGATCTAGGTACACAGCTTTTGCCGCTGGTGAAATTTCATATTTAAAGGACTCACTCGCCCCGGAGGAACAAAAAACATTTGATATGAAATCGACTGTTGATTGGTCAAAAAAATCCAAGTGGTTGGGTTTACAGATTATGGAAGTCAAAAAAGGTGAAGCCGATGATAAAGACGGCACCGTTGAATTTACGGCAAAATATTCCTTTGAAGGGAAAACGCTGGAACACCACGAGGTCGCGCAGTTTCGAAAGACACAAGGTAAATGGCATTTTGTTGATGGCGAATCGCACACTCATGAAGAAGGTCAAGGACATCAACATCATGCCCGGCCCGAAACTATGGTGCGAGAAGAGCCTAAAATTGGTCGAAATGATCCTTGCACTTGTGGAAGTGGGAAAAAATATAAAAAATGCTGCGGGACCGCTGCCTAAAGACCTTTACCGCAATCAACGCAAAATTTTCCGCGGGATTTTCTTTGCTCAGCGTGTTTTCGAAGGTCACATTTAGTTTGAATAAGTTTATTCACAATTTCCCCGCAACTTGGGCAAAATTTGACAGCGGCATTTGATTTTCCATGATTCATATTTGGACAGCGAGTTCTTGATTCCATCGGACCTCTTTACTTAACACAAGCGACCTTTGCAGGTTAACAGCGCCTGACATGATTAGATAGGAATAGTTCAAAACCCTTTGGATCAGGCTTGTGAGAGTCTGGGAATTACAGTATTTTAAAAGCGTCCGAGGGCCCGACCTGGCAATGCGATAAAATGACCTGCCAATCATTTGGTGCCGGATTTTTAATTGCAGTATTTTTTGCCCTAAGGATCAACTTTGAAAAATTCTGATTTTGAAAAAGCACTGCAAAAAAACTTTTCCTTGCCAGGATTTCGCAAGGGGCAGCGCGAGATTATAACAGCAGTGCTTGAGAAAAAAGATGTCCTCGCCGTTTTGCCCACAGGTGGAGGAAAATCTTTGTGTTATCAATTCCCGGCCGTATGGACACAGCAACTGGTCATCGTTATTTCGCCCCTGATCGCCCTGATGCGAGATCAAGTGGCCTCGTTACATCGCATGAGCTTGCGAGCAGGTTGTCTTTATTCGGGCCAAACAGATCAAGAAAAACGATCTTTATTTCAAGAGATGAACGAAGGCGGTCCTTTTGTCCTTTATTTATCACCTGAGCGAGTTCAAAAAGAAGGCTTTAAAAAGTGGATTATGAATCGGCAAATTGCTTTATTTGCGGTGGATGAAGCCCACTGCGTCTCTCAATGGGGACATGACTTTCGGGCGGAGTACACTCAAATCAATATTTTAAAGACTTTGCGTCCAGATATTCCAATCTTGGCATTGACGGCTTCAGCGACACCAATTGTGCTCAACGACATTTCAAAAAATTTGTCGCTTAACAAACCTGAAAAAATGGTCCATGGATTTTACCGGCCCAATCTTTTCTATCAAGTTGAAGCTTGTGCGGATGACGAAGATAAACTGGAGTACTTAACTCAAAGTTTGCGACAAATTCCGACAGGGCGAAAATTAATTTATTGTGGAACACGCAAACAGACTGAAGAGCTCGCGCGATTTTTAGAAAAAAAGTTTGATGGCGTCGATTACTATCATGCCGGACTGTCAACGGGCGAAAGAACGCGGGTGCAAGAGCAGTATATTCGTAGCGAGCTTAAAATTTTAGTAGCGACCAATGCCTTTGGAATGGGTATTGATCAGCCAGATGTACGTTTAGTCGTGCATTATCAACTGCCTGCCAATATTGACTCCCTTTATCAAGAAATGGGTCGCGCGGGACGAGATGAAAAAGAGTCAAACTGCTTGTTGCTATATGCTAAAGCCGACAAAGGGCTGCAGTCTTTTTTCATCATGAATTCTGATGCCCCAAAGGCGATCAAAGATTCACGCTGGAGAAATCTAGAGGCCTTAGTCAATTACGCAGAAGGCAGCGAGTGTCGCCATGGCGAAATTTTAACCTATTACCGAGATTCGCAACGATTGAAGGCTTGCGGACATTGCGACGCTTGTGAACCCAAGTCAGATCGAAAAATTGTTAAAACGTCGCGACAAACAGCGGTGATATCTGCAGCCAGCCAAGTCAAGTTGCGAAGCAAAGTCAAAAAGAAGCCTTCAATGGTCGAAGTGACAATGGACACGTTACAAGAAAAACGTTTCTTAAGCCTAAAAGCTTGGCGGAAACAAAAAGCCATGGAATTAGATTTGCCAGCCTTTGTTGTTTTCAGCGATCAAACTTTAAAACATCTCTCGGTTAAGAATCCGCAAAATCTAGACGAAATGAAATTAGTCCATGGAATCGGAGATATGAAGCTTGAAAAATTCGGTTGGGATATTTTAGCTCAGCTTCAACAAATCGATTAAAGCCCATCGATCAAATAAGATCTTCTTCATCGGGTAAAATATCATTTTCAGGATCTGCACCAGCAGCATTATTTTTAGCCCGGATAGCGCGATCCATTTGATCTTTTACGTCTAATTCACCGCGAATAAATTTTGGATCGTCAGACAAGGGAGGAGTGTCCAAACCGAAGGCCCCTAAATTTTCATCCATAGATTGTCGATTTGAAAGAGCAGTTTCGTCTTGATCCAAAATAATGTCCCTTTCGTCGTCTGCATTTTCTAAAATGTCAGAAGTTTCTAAGTTAGTTAAGCGACCTGTTTCTGTGTTAGACATAAATCCTCCAGACCCTTAGTTTGCCTTAATTTGCTCAGAGTTGAATGACATTCCAGACACAAATCACTTAAAGTTGGGATCTAAACATCGTTGAAATCTGATCCAGAGCCTTTTCCGTAAATGGGCGATCTTGCCAATCCTCTAAGGTGTATAATTTGGAAAGCGCTTTATCTTTTTCAAAAGTCGCAACTTCGTGAGCGGCAAAAACAGGATCAAAAACATTTAAATTGGCTTCGTCATTAAGGCGAAAAGAACGGTCGTCAAAATTAGTTGAGCCAACACTGACAAAAATATCGTCTGCAATCAAAACTTTGCAATGATATTTTGCAGCTTGATAACGATAGATTTTTATTCCAGATTTTAATAAATCTCCCCAAAGTGATTTTGAACTTTGGCTGACGATTTTAGAATCTGTATAGGGCCCCGGGACAATAATTTCGATCGTCACGCCTCGTTCTTGGGCTCGAATTAATTCTTTAATGGCTAATTCATCCGGCACAAAATAAGCCATGGAAAGGCGTATATTTTTTTTCGCAGCAGCCAATACCATTAAGTACATCAGTCGCATACTTCCATTACCTTCAGTTGGAGAGCTGACAAAGACCTGGGAGAAGGCAGATTGCAAATAAAGCACGGCAGGGCCGTCCAGCATAAATTGCGAATCCCGCCATTTTTCAGGATTCTTGCCATCGCCGGCCCAGTCAATCAGGACATGCACTTGAACACCTGCTTTGGCTCGGTCGATAAGGGCCTGGACAAATTGATCAGCAACCTCGCCAGAAAGATAAATATAGGATTCAAAGGAGATTGATTTTTTTGCTCAACGAATGGCCCCAAGCATGGCAGGAAAAATTTCATCGCCGTTGTAAAACGCCCGAACTTTATTGCCGCCAATAATAGGGGGTCCTAAAAGATGCCCCAAGGAGCGAAGAAATTGGGCATCATCAATACTGTAGGATATTTCAGGTTGATGGTCGACCCGCTCTTGTGGAGTTATAAGGTTTTCATAAATCATAACACAAAACAAAACAGTTGCCGCAGCGATCAAAATTTTCATAGGGTATCATTGTTAATGGGGGCTAAGAATGTTGCAATTTGCATTTTATCTATGACGACATTGTCAAAAGTCCCAAAAAAAACAGGCCTCCATATTATTGCATTATTTGAGCTGATGAAAGGCGCTTTGGTTCTGTTTGTTGGCCTAGGCTTACTGACAGTAATACATAAAGATTTGCAAGATTTTGGCGAAAGCATTATCAAACTGCTCCATTTAAATCCGGCTCAATATTATCCAAGAATATTCCTTCTTTTTCTTGAGAAAGTTTCAGACATGAATTTTTTATTGCTAGCAGGCGGCGCTTTTTTATATTCAATAGTTCGCTTTGCAGAAGCCTATGGTCTTTGGAAGCAACGAGCTTGGGCCGAGTGGATGGCCATCTTATCTGGTGCCGCCTATTTACCAATTGAAATATATGAAATGTCGAAGCTGATTAATTGGCCACGGATACTGGTGACCTCAGTCAATTTTGGTGTTGTGCTTTATTTAATTCGAATTAAATTTTGGAAGGAAGCCACCGATGTTACAAACAGTAGCGATTCTAGGCGCATCAAATAATCCGGAGCGATACTCTTATAAAGCCTTTAAGTTATTGCGGGACTATGGGCATCGAATTATTCCGGTATCTCCAAAAATGGCTTCGTTAGATAGTGTTGTCGTTGTGGCAGCGCTCAGTCAGATTACTGAGCCCGTTGACACTTTGACAATGTATGTTGGAGCAGACCGATCGACAGCACTACAAAAACAAATTCTGCAGTTAAAGCCGCAAAGAATTATTTTCAATCCAGGTAGCGAAAATCCAACTTTAAAAAAAATATTAGAAGCGGCAGGAATTGAAGTCGTTGAAGCATGTACTTTAATTCTTCTTCAATGCGGAAAATTTTAACAACTTGCAACATATGACACTTTTGTCAAAGGTTCAGACCCTTATTGACCAAACCAATCCTAAATGTTTCAAAAGAGTCATATTTAATTTAAACGCAGATGATCTGCCCAACTAAGGAGAATGATGATGAAAAAATTGATGATGGTTTTAGCAAGTGCAATGTTCGTAAGTTCAATGGCTGCTGCTGCTGATGCAGAACACAAAGAAGATTCTAAAATGAACGAGCACACAAATCCTATCACTGGAACTAAAACTGTTAAGAAAACTTACAAGCACAAAGCCAATGACGAAAAAGGTCAGTCAGCTGATACAACTGTAACAGAGACTACTAAGACTAAAAAAGACGGAACTGTTAAGAAGACAGTTGAAGCTGATTCAGACACAACAACTAAAACTGAGAAGCATTAATTAGTGATAACAAGGGCTGAAATCTTCAGCCCTTGTAGTTTAAATACTTATTGAACTCGAGATTCTTTTGATTTTCCCGAATTTTTTTTGACCACCGCCATCGGCATCTTGGTCTTAGTTTTTTCAGCATTCTTTGTTTTGCTTTGAGTTAAAACCATTTTTTCAATTTCTGGCCGCAACTTTTCTTTAGCTTCAATCATTAGTTGGCCCATCTGGTCGCGCTCTTCAGAAGAGAAAGTTTTCTTAATTTTTGGAAAAAGTTCTTCTTCCTCCTCTTCCTTAGTATGGTGCTCTAGCAATTCTTTTGTCACACTAAGAGCCGCTTTAAATTCACCATTGCCCCCAGGCTTCACAGCAAGTAGTCGTTTTAAAGTATTTTCGACAAGACTATGTTCGAGAGTTCCTTCCAGAGTGAAGTCCTTAAATTCTTCCTTCTTGCTGGAAATCATGTCGTAAAGGCCTTTTTCTTCACTCTTCGCATGAAGGAGTACAGACACAACAAATTCATGAGTTAGCTTATCAGCTTCATGGGATGGGCTTTCCGTCACAACTTATTTTGAGGCCTTAGTTTTTGCCTCAAGCTCACTCCAGCGTGAATACAGTTTTTCTAGGTCACTTTGAAGGCTGGATATTTCAGTTGATAGCTCAACAAGTTGTGATGAATTTGAAATCACTTTTGAATTTTGAATTTTTTCTTGAGCTTCTGAGAGTAATTTTTCTTTGGATTGAATCACAGCTTCCATATTGTCTAATTCAAATTGCTCTTTGAAAGAAATTTTTGTGGACTTTTCATTGCGAGCTTTAATTGCAGCCGGAGAATTTTTGCTCTTTTCTTTAGCCTTCTGTTCCTCAAACCAGCTTTCATACTGCAAATAACCAGTGAATCTTTCAAGGGGTTGGTCATCTCCTGGTGTGACCGGAAAAGCTAAAATATCTGTGCAGACAGCATCCATAAAATAGCGATCATGCGTGACTAAAATAACAGCGCCATTAAATTCAGCCAAAGCAGATTCTAAAACGGCTAAGGTATCAACGTCCAAATCGTTAGTAGGCTCATCCAAGATTAAAACTTGTCCGTCTTGCAACATCATTTGTGCAATTCTTAGCCGAGCCTGTTCACCACCAGATAAACGCTCGACAGCTAGATCAGCAGCTTGTCCTTTGAAATGAAATCGGTCCAAGTAACTTCGAGCATAAACGTGCTGTCCTCGGTAAGAAACATAATCGCCATCGGCCACCAAGTTTTTTAAAACACTCAGCTTCGGATTTAAGGTGTCCCGGCTTTGTTCAAAATAAACCACCCTCAAACCATCTGCAGGTTTTACTTTCCCAGAATCTGGAGCCACTTGTCCCATCAGAGTTTTAATTAAAGTCGATTTTCCGCAACCGTTATCGCCCAATAAAGCTAATCTAGTGTTAGGGCGAATGAGTAAGTCTAAATTCTTAAAAAGAATTTTATCGTTGTAAGCTTTCGTAATATTTAAGGCTTCGATCAATTTTTTCGGATTGCGGTCATTTTCTCCAAAGTCGATGCCGACTTGGCGGTCTCGATTTTTCTGAGAAAGTTGGCTAACATCCTCAGCCAAGGCGCCGGCACTTTCAATACGAGCTTTTTGTTTTGTCTGTCGGGCTTTAGCACCTCGTCTGAGCCATTCAGTTTCACGACGAAGAGTATTTTTTAAAACTTTTTCTCGCGTTTGTTGAGCTTCTAGCAATTGCTCCTTGGTTTCAACATAAGTGGCATAATCGCCTTTAACGGAAATAATATAATTTGGATTTTTCGGATCCAAATCAAGAATTCGATTCACGACTCGCTGTAAAAATAAACGATCATGGGTGATCATCAACAATGCAAAAGGCGCGGTTCTCAAATACTCTTCAAGCCAAAGGATGCTGGAAATATCCAAGTGATTCGTTGGCTCATCCATTAACAGTAAATCCGGAGAGTTCACTAGCTCACGAGCCAGAGCCACTTTCTTTTTCCAACCACCAGAAAGTTTTGAAACTAAAAAATCTTCTCCGAATTGATTCAATTCAAGGCGACCCATCCACTCGTAAGCTAACGCCATCACTTCATGAGGATCTTCGGATTTAGAAATAATGCTGGAATAAATTGTTTCTGAGTCTTCGAAAACAGGATTTTGTTCAAGAAACCCAACTTTCAAACCACGCTGTAAAGTCACTTGTCCCTGATCGGCAGCCATTCGTCCGCAAATCATCTTCAGCAAAGTTGATTTTCCGGCGCCATTAGGACCGACTAGCCCGACACGATCATTTTCATCCAGTCCGAAATTGAGGGATTCAAACAATAGTTTTCCGGCAAAAGATTTCTCAAGATTATGGACATTAAAAATAGGCATACGACGTCATATCATCTAAACTGTCAGCAAACGAGGGCTTTTTTGGCGACAATCATCTCTCATACGGCGATTCCTATCACTTTATTTTGCCTCCAAAGGCAGAAGCGAATTTCGGCGCGGCTTTTTGTGACGGGGATTCTGCTTTCTATGGCTCCGGATTTAGATGTTATAGGGTTTAAGTTTAATATTGAATACGGTGCGAACCTCGGGCACCGCGGAATGACCCATTCGCTCCTTTTTGCGGCGGTGGTTGCTTTCATTTCAAGTCGATTTTCAAAATTTCTACGGTCTCAGCCAAGCACTGTCGGTCTGTTCACTTTTATCAGTATGGCCTCCCATGGGTTTTTAGATGCGATGACGAATGGAGGATTGGGCGTTGCTTTCTATTGGCCTTTTTCAGACCGCAGATACTTTTTTCCCTGGCATGAAATTGTGGTGTCGCCCATCGGGTTAAAGAATTTTTTAAGCACCCGGGCTTGGGTGGTTCTTCAATCTGAGATAATTTACATCTGGGCGCCTTGCCTGCTTTTGGCCTTCCTCTTTCACTGGTTCCAAGCTAAGAACCGGGCATGAGAACAATTTTCCATATTGCCACGAAAAAAGAATGGGCTGAAGCTCAGCAAAAAGGATTTTACCGGACGGGCAGCCTTGAAAAAGAAGGATTCATTCACTTTTCCAGGCCCCATCAGGTCCAAGGAGTCAGTGAAAGACATTTTAAAGCAGCAAAAGATCTGGTTTTGCTAGAGATTGCACAAGAACTAATGAAGGGCGAACTGAAATACGAAGGTTCGGAACATAATAAATTTCCACATTTGTATGGGTCACTGAATTTAGATTCGGTGAATGACACTTTTGAAATGGATTTTTCTGCAAAGCCGTTTTCTTTTCCACTTAAATATAAGTTAGTCGGGGAGACATTGATTCGTCCCGGAGTCACATCAGATGCCCCCGAGCTAGCAAGTGCCCATTTAAATTCGTGGCGCGAAAGTTATCAAGGCTTAGTCCCTGATACCTATTTGGATCGCTTGCCTTTAAGTTTTCGCGGACGCATGAAATTCTGGGAATATCTTTTTAATGAAGCCAAGGATGCGGCCACTTTTGTTGCAGAATCTGCTGATAACGGAATCATTGGATTTAGTTCTGTGGGCGAAGCTCGTGACCCCGATTATGAAGGCTGGGGCGAATTAGCAGCCATTTACGTTTTGAAGCAGTTTAAAAATAAAGGCATCGGTCACAATCTTCTAGAAGTGGCTTTTGAGAATTTAAAATCTCGTGATTTTGAAAAATACTACTGCTGGGTGATTGAAAACAATCCGACAATTTCATTTTATGAAAAATCGGGCGCACAGAAAGGCCAAGGACGAAAGCCGATCCAGCTTGAAAAAGAGTTGATTGAAATTTCTATGGAGTGGGTAGAAAAGCGCTGATCCCTAAACTTCTTTGGGAGAGGGCGGAGAATGGTGTCGCCATGGCCTAAAGATCAGCGCCGAAAAATTAATGGAGATTCAACCGTTCGTGTTCGCCACCTTCGTAGGGCTGATCGGTCAAGACGGCTTTTGCAAAGCCGACAAGCTGAGCCACCATCGAAGAGGGCGAATCCCAATACTCGGCTGTTTCAACTCGAACTCGAATTAATATTAAATTTGGGTCATCAACCCCTTTAGGAAACCAAGCGCGGTAAAATGGACTCCAAAGTTCTTTGGCTTTGTGAACATCTTCTACAAGTTCGGCGCGCCCAGAAACCGAAACATAACGATTGTCGGCAGGAGACGCGTACCCCAAATTGACATGTTGATCCTTCTTTAAAGATAGGATCTTACCTGAAGACTTTTGAGCAAAAAACCACATGTCGCCATCAAAATCAGTTTGCTGGCAGGCCATCGGCCGACTGGTTAAAGACCCATCAGGGTCGACGGTCGTCATCATCGCAAATTTAATCCCTTTCACTAATACGCTCAGTTTCTCGATGGGATCGACATCTGATTTTTTTTGCAGATCGGTTTTCATTACATCCTCCAATTAGGGTTTCATTATTAAAAGCGCCGCGGGAAACTTGCACTTAGAAACTTTGAATTTGACGAAAACACCATATCACTCGTTAAACGCTTCACTGCAATCGTTGCATTTTGACATTCTTAAAATCGAACGCTAATCTGGATTCGAACATGAAACAGTTAAAACGTTCCGTCTTTCTTAGTGCCTCCTGGTGCATTTTTCTTTTCTTTTTTGGAAGCCCAATTTTTAATTTAAGAGCCAATCTGCAGGATCATGTTTCAAATATCTATTCCAGCCTCCTTTTATGGAGCGAAGGACCTGAGATTTACCGCAAAGGCCCTTCAGAATTTCTCGATCTGGACACTCGACCTGAATCCCTGAAGTGGGCTGATGAGTTAGGAATTCCTCACGATGATATTCTGAAAAAACGCAATGTTGAAAACCCAAGACCTTGGATTATTGTTTGGCCTTGGATGCCAAGGCCCTATCCCCCGGGGTCGGCATTATTTTTTACGCCCTTTGGACTGCTCGTAGAGGTCGGCGTTTCAGCGTACGCTGTTTTTGCATTCTGCATTTTTACGCTTTTAGTTTTTAGCCATCTCACTTTTTTTAAAATAAAAGATGAATTAGAAGGTCATTTTGATGACGAAAAAGATTGGCTTAGGCGAGGTTTTTTAATTTTGATAAATTTGTTTTTGTATCAAGAATTGATTCTTTGGGGCTTATCGGGAATGTACGATGTCTTAGCTTTGTTTGTCCTTGTGCAGTCTATTATTTTTTTAATTCATAGAAAATGGCTGATGTGTGTGAGCTTTTACTGCTTTGCATTTTTTTTGCACTATCGCAGTCTTTTTTGGGCTCCGATACCAATCATTGCGCTTATTCAATGGTGGCCATTGGGACCTGGGTTCATCAGTAAAATAAAATCCATTCCTTTCTCTGAAAAATTAATTCTAAGCTTTGGCCTATTGGCAGCATTGACCGGGCTTTACACTTTCACTTTGACATACCAGTCCTTACAAATCGATTACTTGGAAATGAAGAATAATCCTTTCTATTTGACCGGACTTTCCGCGTTGAAACCTGAAATCTTTGTTGGATGGTTGCTGCTTGTAGGAATTTTTTGTTTTGTGATGTTTCGAAAAAAACAATGGCTGTCGATAACCTGTGTGCTGTGGATGACCTTCTTATTAACCAAAATGCCTTTTGTAAAATCTTGGTATATTTTATTTCTTTTGCCGCTATTTTTTATTTCCCAAAAAAAATATTTATCCCATCATTATTGGCATTTAGGTCTGTATCTGTATTTAGGTGGCTGCGTCTTTATTAACTCGCCTTTTGAATTTTATCTTTGGCGAGAAATTATAGAAGTGATCAGGAGAAATTGATGAAAAAGTTGTTAACTGATATTTGGTCCTTTCTAAAAAAATACTGTGTACAGATAAACACAGTTCTTTTTGCGCTGGCATTAGGGGTTCAGTTTTTTAGCGCCTTGCCACTGATTTCAGGTTTTATGGATCATCGATCGATTGTTGAAGCCCATGATAATGATGCAGGAAAGATGGTCGAAGTGGCGCTGCGATCGCGCTGGTACAATGACAATAATTTCCGGTACTATGGGCCCCTCTACTTTCGAATTGCTAATACATTTCATTCGATCGTGCCCGCAAGTTCGGGACGATATGAAATTGCTTCTGCGGAAGCTAGCGAGGAATCGATTCATTTCTATGTCTTGTTAACATCCTTGATGGGTTTATTCTTGTTGGGCTTTTGTTGTGCTTACCTGGTTTCAGAGAAGTGGGAGATACGATCTTTGCTGACCCTTTTTCTAATGGCGGCATTCCTGCATCATCCTGTGTGGGCGCAGTATCTATTTACAGCCCATCCAGATCACCTCTTAACAGGTCTTGTTGCGCTTTCGACGCTTCTAACGATTCGTTGTTTTCAGAAGAAATTTGATGAAAAAAGTTTGGCTTTTGCGGGGTTTTTTTGGGGCCTAACAATTTGTACAAAATTATCGTCTCTATTTTTTCTTCCTGGATGGATTGCACTGCTGTTCTATTTTCAAAAAGATCGGCTTCGATTTAAAGCAGCTCTAAAAAAACTGGTTCTGTTTGCAGTGGCAGGATATTTTTTAATTGGATTTCCGCAAAATATAGATATTTGGGGTTCGCTGAAAAAGATGCTGAATCTTTCTGAATTTAGTTCAACTCCAACTTGGGTGACCTTTGCTGATTGGTGGACTCATGTTGGTGGGCAAATCATGTGGCCTGGTATTGTCATCGTCATTGGCATTATCTTTTTTGGTTCTAAAATTCGAGAATTTAATTTCAAGCAGCAGGTCTTGTTATTTTTGCTGATGAATTTGGGACTTTTTATTTTAACCTTAAGATCCTTAGAGCTGTCCCATGCCTATTATGTGATGCCCTTTGTTGGCACTCTTTTAATCGCAATGATCATTTTGCTGAATCAAATAAGTCTGCACAGTTTCATTTTCTCTTCAAGGCCGCCGATTTTTTTACAATCGTTTTTATTTTTAATATTCATTTTTGGGTCGCATTTTAATCTATTTCAATTCACGACAGCTGCGGCGACACAGAAATCCTTATTGAATTGCCGACCTCATTTTCAGGAAGTTTATAGCTTGAGCAAAAAGGCTTTAGCAGATAATAAATCGATTATTTCTACCCCTTACACTCCGGTGCCGCTTGAAACAGACTTAGTCAAAGTTAACTGGGAGCTTAACTTTGAAACGCTGACCAAGTTACAGCCAAAGCTATTAGTCTTTAACAGGTCTTACTACGCTAGATACACAGATTCTTTAGACGTTTCAAAATATGTGCAGCTGACAAATTCTGATTGGAGCACAACGCAGAAATTTTATATGAGTTTTCTGAATCAAACAGATGTTAATGCGGGTCCTGCAGGGCAGTGGCACAAAGTGTATTCGGATCAATGCAGTTTAGAAGTTTGGGAAAAACAATAATAGTCAGCTTAAAAGCTATAGCCCTTGATGAGTTTCGCGAAGCCACACATAAGCTTCATTAATATCCATAAAAAAGTTATGAGTTTGAGTCGCCGTTTTTTTAAGTTCAGCGACTTGATGAGGATCATGATTAACGAAAGCAATGGCGATGCAGCGATTTTGACAATATGCCACTAAAGACTGACGCCATTTTTGATGAACTTCTGCGGATACGGGTTGATACCCGAATGTTATGTGTAGCTACACATAATTGCCGTTATGTTGAGTTCTCCGTTATGTGAAGCGATTTACCTAACTGCTCGATTCTCCAAGCAAAGGCTCCGAAACAACTTCACATAACGACGTCAT